>NZ_JBITGJ010000005.1:12222-289440 GCF_044456925.1 Streptomyces sp. NPDC050743 | reverse complement strand
TCCACGCCAGCCGACACCCGGCCCACCACCCCGTCGAGGCGAAAGCGGCGCCTGCGGCGGAGCCACAACGAGGCACAGCAAACCCCGTCGTGACCCCACAGAGAAGGGCCCCACACAGGAGCCCCACCTCCACGCCAGCCGACACCCGGCCCACCACCCCGTCGAGGCGAAAGCGGCGCCTGCGGCGGAGCCACAACGAGGCACAGCAAACCCCGTCGTGACCCCGCAGAGAAGGGCCCCACACAGGAGCCCCACCTCCACGCCTGACGACACCCGGCCCACCACCCCGTCGAGGCGAAGGCCCGCCCCCGCGGCGAAGCTGCAACCAGACGCAAACCCCGCCAGGGCCGCCAAGAGAAGGGCCCCACACAGGAGCCCTGCCTCCCTACGCGGCCACGTCCGGCCCGGCACCGGGCCAAGCCGGAGGCCGGGCCCACAGCACGGGCCGCAACCAGACACAGCAATCCCGCCAGGGCCGCCACGGAGAGGCCCCACACAGGAGCCCTGCCTCCCTCCCCTCAGGACCCCCACAGAGAAAGGCCCGCACCCGGCAGCGGAAGCAGCCTCTTCCGCATGCCGTCGGCTCCTCCCGCGCCGGTCGGTGCACTCGGCGACCGGTGATGGAGGACAAGGCCCGTTCACAGGGCCGGGGCGGGACTGGGCGGTGCAGCCCCAGGGGACGGGCGGCGGGATTGCCGGACACCACCCCAGCCGAGCGCAGCGGGAGCGGGCGGCAGCGGCACGCGGGGCCGCTCGGCCTTGACGGCGTCACATTCCGTCGGTACCCAGAAGACAGGGTCCGTTCCCCTGTGCGGTCCGCGGAGGTGGCGTATGGCGGCATCGGTCAGGCACGAGACGCGGGCGCTGCTGAGGGCCCATCTGTCGGCCGCCTCGTCCTACCGGCATCTCACCCGCCACTGCCCCATCTGTCACCGCCTGCTCCGGCTGGCGATGGACGCCGGCCCGCTGGTCCCCGAAGCGAGCGACGAGGAAGCCGAGGACGAAAGTCCGCGCAGCGCGTGAGCAGCACCGGCCCAACAACCTTGCCTCCGTGGGACGCTGGAACCGATCGCTCCACTAGCGCACCCGTGCCGTCGGCAACAACCGCCGGGATGTGTGACGGGAGTCACCGCATGAGTTTTTGAAAGGGCGGTACTTACCCCCTTCCTACAACTGGTCAATTTAATATGTGCAATTGCACCCGCCTCAGGGGACATGCACAGCGGTTCCGACAGCCCTGCCCAGACTCCGACAAGGCCGCTCACAGAGGCCCACCGCACCCCCCGACCAGCGCACAAAAAAGATCGCGCTGGACCCGGCGGAGTCCAGCGCGATCTACGACGCACCCTGTGTCGCTGCCTACAACGTTCTCTTCGGCTTGGGCGAGGGCCCTGTTGGGGCAGGTCCCGCGTCGCTTGGAGCTAGGGTTTCGGGCGCCTCGGCCGGTGGGGGACCTGCCGGATTGCCCGCTTATTCGGTTGTTCAGGCCTCGCTGCGCTGCTGCGGGATGCCCGCGAGCAGTGCGCGGACTTCGGCCTCGCGGTAGCGGCGGTGCCCGCCGAGCGTACGGATGGACGTAAGCTTGCCGGCCTTCGCCCACCGCGTGACCGTCTTCGGGTCGACGCGGAACATCGTGGCGACCTCAGCCGGGGTCAGCAGCGGCTCGGCATCAGGGGTGCGAGCGGTCATGAGCGGCCTCCTCGGGAGAACCGAACCTTCTCGGTTCTTTCCTCTAAATTCTGCACCTTGACCCGCGTTGCCCGAAATGGCGGACGCGAGTCGAGTCGGTTATAGGACGAACGGCTTGTCCTCGGCACTACAACTACACCATCTGTCCAGCCGCGTCGGCCAAACCGATGGAATTGCCCTCCCAGGTGTTCATCAGCGACGGAAGCCGATGGACCATGCCATAGCGGACAGTCACGCCACTGTGACGATCAGTCACAGTGGCGATCAGGAGTCACAAGACCCCCCAAAGCGTGCAATGCTGAGATTCCGCCCACAATGGAGCACAGTTGGACGGACGGAGCCCTCCCCGGACTCCTTGTCCTATTTTGGCATGAGGGGCGGCAAGAGGCGCAAGGGCCGTGTAAGTGCCGTCCATCACCCTTGGGACAAAAGTCCAGATCGGGACCAACGTCCCGTCACATGGTCAAGTGGCCTAGACCGTACGTCGTTCGGCGTGGTTTGGGCCGTGACGTACGTCACTCGTCCAGCGTTTCGGGAACTTCAGTTCGCCGAACGCCGGTCCCGGACCGCCCGCCACCGCTCCACGACCCGCGCATAGGCCTCCCCGGCCGCCTCGCCGTCGCCCCGGCGCAGCGCCGCGATGCCCTCGGCCACGTCCGCCGCCGAGTGGTCGCCCTCCAGCTCACCGGCCGGCAGCACATGCACCAGGCCGCCGTAGTCCAGCTCGACCAGTGAGCGCGGGTGGAACTCCTCCAGCCAGCGGCCGACGTCCACCAGGCCGTCGATCAGCGGGCTCTCCTCGACGGCGTCCTTCAGGGCGCGCAGCGCCCGCGCCACCCGCCGCCGGGCCTGCACCATCGGCGTGCGGTAGCGCAGCAGCGGCGGCACCTCGGCGGTGCCCTTCTCGTAGCGCCGCTCCTCGTCGGACACCAGCACGAACCAGTTCAGCGGCACCTGCCAGGTCGCCGTACGGATCCACGGGCGGGCGTCGGGGTTGCGGGCGAGCCAGCGCTCGTAGTCCTGGGCGGCCTGGCGCCGTACGACCGGGGGCAGCACCGCGTCCAGCACCGGCGCCGGAAGCTCCTCCGCCAGCTCGCCGAGCGCCTGCCAGCCGCGCAGCCGGGTCCGCCAGGGGCACACGCAGACCACGCCCTCGACCTCCAGCACGAAGGCGTCGCTGCTCTCGTGCACCGGCACCGCGACCGGCGGGGTGGGCAGCAAGTCGGCCAGGGAGCGGCGCAGTTCGTCCTGGTAGGAAGGGCGGTCGGGGCGGCGGGCGTAGCGGGCCCAGTGGCCGCGCTCCGGCTCCGGGAAGGCGCCCAGCGGCTCGTACACGCGCAAGTACGCGGCATAGGGGACCACCACGGAGGACACCTTCGGCACGCCTGCTCCCTCCCCATCGGGCCCGGCTCGAAACCACTGCAAATCGTGCCATGGTCATGCGTGCGCAAGAGGCGCGGGAGAGTGATCCTGAACACTGCACGGATGGTGGTCGTGCCAAGGCTCTACGCTCATGCCACGGCACCCCGCCACCCGTACGGGGTCCACCCCACTCGCCGCTCTTTACACAGGAGTCACCACAGTGACCGACGTAATTGGCGCACCTGCCGATGTACTGCAGACCCTGTTCCACTCGGACCAGGGGGGTCATGAGCAGGTCGTGCTCTGCCAGGACCGCGCCACCGGCCTCAAGGCCGTGATCGCCATCCACTCCACCGCCCTGGGTCCGGCCCTCGGCGGTACGCGCTTCTACCCCTACGCCACCGAGGCCGAGGCCGTCGCCGACGCCCTCAACCTCGCGCGCGGCATGTCGTACAAGAACGCCATGGCCGGTCTCGACCACGGCGGCGGCAAGGCCGTGATCATCGGCGACCCGGAGCGCGACAAGACCGAGGAGCTGCTCCTCGCCTACGGCCGCATGGTCGCCTCGCTCGGCGGGCGCTACGTCACCGCGTGCGACGTCGGTACGTACGTCGCCGACATGGACGTCGTGGCCCGCGAGTGCCGCTGGACCACCGGCCGCTCCCCGGAGAACGGCGGCGCCGGCGATTCCTCCGTGCTCACCGCCTTCGGCGTCTACCAGGGCATGCGCGCCTCCGCCCAGCACCTGTGGGGCGACCCCTCGCTGCGCGGCCGCAAGGTCGGCATCGCCGGCGTCGGCAAGGTCGGCCACCACCTGGTGAAGCACCTGATGGACGAGGGCGCCGAGGTCGTCGTCACGGATGTGCGCGCGGACGCCGTCCAGCGGATCGTCGACCAGTACCCCGCACGGGTGACGGCGGTCGCCGACACCGAGGAGCTGATCCGGGTCGAGGGGCTCGACATCTACGCCCCCTGCGCGCTCGGCGGCGCCCTGAACGACCACAGCGTGCCGGTGCTCACCGCCAAGGTGGTGTGCGGCGCGGCCAACAACCAGCTCGCGCACCCGGGCGTGGAGAAGGACATCGCGGACCGCGGGATCCTCTACGCGCCGGACTACGTGGTGAACGCCGGCGGGGTGATCCAGGTGGCCGACGAGCTGCACGGGTTCGACTTCGACCGGTGCAAGGCCAAGGCGGCGAAGATCTTCGACACCACCCTGGCAATCTTCGCACGTGCGAAGGAAGACGGGATTCCGCCTGCCGCCGCGGCCGACCGGATCGCCGAGCAGCGGATGGCCGAGGCGCGCGCCGGCCACGCTGCGCACTGAGTCCGTCGCACAGGTGAGCGGTACCCGCCGGTGGGGGCTTGGAGACAACTCTCACTTCCATCGGCGGGTCGTTCCCCGATAAGTGGTTAAAATCGCCACTGACCAGCGAGGACGGGGCGCCTCGAAGGTCTTGGGCACACGCGCGTGCTGCGGGCGACGTACCGTATGGGCGCGGGCTCAGGTACCGTGGAAGCCCTACGGACCGGCCTCTCCACGGAGGGTCCGTTCCGGATCATGAACGCGTGTCAGACTCTGGGGCCGTTGAGCCCCTGTCACCGAGGGGGTCGAGCCATGGGGCGCGGCCGGGCCAAGGCCAAGCAGACAAAGGTCGCCCGCCAGCTGAAGTACAACAGCGGTGGGACTGACCTTTCACGTCTGGCCAGTGAACTGGGCGCATCGACTTCGAGCCAGCCGCCGAACGGCGAGCCGTTCGAGGACGATGAGAACGACGAGGACGATCTCTACTCTCGTTACGCCGACCTCTACGAGGACGACGACGAGGAAGAGGACGACAACGATCCTCACCAACAGCACCGTCGCGGCGCTTGACCTTGCAGTGACCAGTCCGGTCGGTGGCTATGCCACCGACCGGTTTCTGTGCTGTCCGCACGGTCGTCGCCCGCAGGATCAGGCGGCGTAGTCCCCCACCAGCTCCGCGCCCGTCTCCTTGTCGCCGCGGTCGGTGATCTCGCCGGCCACCCAGGCCTCGACGCCGCGGTCGGCCAGGGTCGCGAGGGCCACCTCGGTGGACTCCGCGGGGACGATCGCCATCATGCCGACGCCCATGTTGAGGGTCTTCTCCAGCTCCAGGCGCTCGACGTCGCCGGTCTTCCCGACCAGGTCGAAGATCGCGCCCGGGGTCCAGGTGGAGCGGTCGACGACCGCGTGCAGCGCGTCGGGGATCACGCGGGCCAGGTTGGCCGCGAGTCCGCCGCCGGTGATGTGCGAGAACGCGTGCACGTCCGTGGTGCGGGTCAGCGCCAGGCAGTCCAGCGAGTAGATCTTGGTGGGCTCCAGCAGCTCCTCGCCGAGCGCGCGGCCGAGCTCCGGGACCTCCGCCTCCAGGGCCAGGCCGGCCGTGTTCAGCAGGACGTGGCGGACCAGGGAGTACCCGTTCGAGTGAAGCCCGGAGGACGCCATGGCGATCACCGCGTCACCCTTACGGATGCGATCCGCGCCGAGCAGCCGGTCGGCCTCCACGACGCCCGTACCGGCCCCGGCGACGTCGAAGTCGTCCTCACCCAGCAGGCCCGGGTGTTCGGCGGTCTCGCCGCCCACCAGGGCGCATCCGGCGAGCACACAGCCCTCCGCGATGCCCTTCACGATGGCCGCGACGCGCTCGGGGTGGACCTTGCCGACGCAGATGTAGTCCGTCATGAACAGCGGCTCGGCGCCGCACACCACGATGTCGTCCATGACCATGGCGACCAGGTCGTGGCCGATGGTGTCGTAGACGCCCATGCGGCGGGCGATGTCCACCTTCGTGCCGACGCCGTCCGTGGCGGAGGCGAGCAGCGGGCGCTCGAAGCGCTTGAGGGCGGAGGCGTCGAAGAGCCCGGCGAAGCCGCCGAGGCCGCCGAGGACCTCGGGGCGCTGGGTCTTCTTCACCCACTCCTTCATCAGCTCGACCGCGCGGTCGCCCGCCTCGATGTCGACGCCCGCCGCTGCGTAGCTGGCACCAGTTGTCTCAGACATGACTGTGAGAGCTTTCGTGTCGTACTGCAGGGTGTTACGGGCGACGGATCGCGTCGGCCGCGGCCGTGGCGGCGGGACCGGCCGCCAGCTCGGTCTCCAGGAGCTGCTTGCCGAGCAGCTCGGGGTCCGGCAGCTCCATCGGGTACTCGCCGTCGAAGCAGGCGCGGCACAGGTTCGGCTTGGCGATGGTGGTCGCCTCGATCATGCCGTCGATGGAGATGTAGGCGAGCGAGTCGGCGCCGAGCGAGGTGCCGATCTCCTCGATGGTCATGCCGTTGGCGATCAGTTCCGCGCGCGTGGCGAAGTCGATGCCGAAGAAGCAGGGCCACTTCACGGGCGGCGAGGAGATCCGGATGTGGACCTCGGCGGCGCCGGCCTCGCGGAGCATGCGGACCAGGGCCCGCTGCGTGTTGCCGCGCACGATCGAGTCGTCGACGACGACCAGGCGCTTGCCCTTGATGACTTCCTTCAGCGGGTTCAGCTTCAGGCGGATGCCGAGCTGGCGGATGGTCTGCGAGGGCTGGATGAAGGTCCGGCCGACGTAGGCGTTCTTCACGAGACCGGCGCCGAAGGGGATGCCGGAGGCCTCCGCGTAGCCGATTGCGGCCGGGGTTCCGGACTCCGGGGTCGCTATGACCAGGTCGGCCTCGACGGGGGCTTCCTTGGCCAGCCGGCGGCCCATCTCCACCCGGGAGAGATACACGTTCCGGCCGGCGATGTCGGTGTCCGGGCGGGCCAGGTACACGTACTCGAAGACACAGCCCTTGGGCTTCGCTTCCGCGAATCGGGAGCTGCGCAGGCCGTTCTCGTCGACGGCGACGAACTCGCCCGGCTCGATCTCGCGGACGAAGCTGGCACCGCAGATGTCCAGGGCGGCGGTCTCGGAGGCGACCACCCAGCCGCGCTCCAGACGGCCGAGGACCAGCGGGCGGACGCCCTGCGGGTCACGGGCGGCGTAGAGGGTCTGCTCGTCCATGAAGACGAGGGAGAAGGCGCCCCGCACCTTCGGGAGGACCTGGTGGGCCGCCTCCTCGATGGTCAGCGGCTTGCCGTCCTCGTCGACCTGGGCGGCGAGCAGGGCCGTCAGCAGGTCGGTGTCGTTGGTGGCCGCGACCCGGGTGGAGCGGCTGTTGTTGTCGTTCGGCAGGTCGGCGACCATCTCGGCGAGCTGCGCCGTGTTGACCAGGTTGCCGTTGTGGCCGAGCGCGATCGAGCCGTGCGCGGTGGCGCGGAACGTCGGCTGGGCGTTCTCCCACACGGAGGCGCCGGTGGTCGAGTAGCGGGCGTGTCCGACCGCGATATGACCCTGGAGCGAACCGAGCGAGGTCTCGTCGAAGACCTGGGAGACCAGGCCCATGTCCTTGAAGACGAGGATCTGGGAGCCGTTGCTGACCGCGATTCCCGCGGATTCCTGACCCCGGTGCTGGAGGGCGTAGAGCCCGAAGTACGTGAGCTTTGCGACCTCTTCACCCGGAGCCCAGACACCGAAGACGCCGCAAGCGTCCTGGGGGCCCTTCTCGCCGGGAAGCAGATCGTGATTGAGTCGACCGTCACCACGTGGCACGCCACCGAGTGTAGGCGAGGTCGACCACTGGTCCGAATTGGGGATACGTGCCCTTAACAAGCCCGGGCCCGTCGATCACCTTGTCGGTTTACACGTTTGCCCAGGTCAGCGAGGTGCGCCCGGCGCTCTGGGGGTCGGCGGCGGCGATCAGGGCGGCGGCCGCGGGCCCGTTCGCCGGGTGCGTGAGTGAGGTGTCGCACATCATCCGGGCGCGTTGCGGCTGAGGTGGATGCGGTCACCGTCGCCGTCGGTGAGCGTCAGTTTCGCGTGTTGCGTCTCGGCGACGAGCGTGCCGGTGGTCAGCGCGCGGGCGAGGGCGCGCTCGAAGTCCATCCGGTCCGGGGCGCAGGCCATCCGGGTCGTGCGCAGGTCGCCGAAGGTGATCCGGTCGCCGTGGACGGTGGCCCGCGCGCTGAACTGGTTGCAGCCGAGGTTGCCGGCCGCCTTGCCGTTCTCGTCGATGCGCAGGCGGGCGGACGCGGGCGCGTGCCGGGTCGTGTCGCCGACGGTGAGGCTGTCGACCCGCCAGTCGATGCCGGTCACGGGCTGGGGCACGGTCACCGCACCACTGTCCGTCCTCCCGTTGCCGCACGCCATCGTGAGGACCGCGAGCACGGCGGCCGCCGGTGCGAGGATCAAGCGTTGCTTGTACCGGTTCATGGCGATTCGACGGTAGACCGGCCGGGTCGGTTCCGCTACGCCATCAGCGGCAGCAGCCCCCCGATGTCCGCCCGCTCCCCACTGGCGCTCACCTTGGCCGCCTCCAGGGCGTCCTGCCAGCTCAGGCGGCCGGTGGCGAGCCGGATCCAGGTCAGCGGATCGGTCTCCACCACGTTGGGCGGGGTGCCGCGGGTGTGCCGGGGTCCCTCGACGCACTGCACCACGGCGTACGGCGGCACCCGCACCTCGGTGGAGCCGCCGGGCGCCTTCACGGCGAGGGCGTCGGCGAGCAGCCGGGTGGCGGCGGCCAGGGCCTGACGGTCGTACGGGACCTCCAGGCCGGGCACGGCGGCGTTGAGGTCGTCGGTGTGGACGACGAGTTCGGCGGTGCGGGTGACCAGGTAGTCGTCCAGGGGCAGCGCACCGGCGCTCGTCTGCAGGATCCGGCTGCCGGAGTGCTCGGCGAGCAGGGCGCGCAGGGACCGGTCGATGTCCGTGAGGTAGGCGTCGAGGTCGGGGTGCTCGGCGGACAGGTTCCGGGTGAACTCGTCGATGGCGGCGGCGTTGGCCGCCGTGGCGAACGGCCAGTCGAGCAGCACGGCGTCCGCCTTGGCCGGCTCGGGCAGGGCGAGCGAGCGGTGGACGGCGGTGAGCGCCATGCCGATGTGCACGACCAGGTCCCGTACGGCCCACCCGCCGAGCCGGGTGGGCAGCGCGAGCTGCTCCTCGGTGAGGCCGCGCACGGCCTCCCGGACGTTTGCGAACTGGGCCAGGACCGCGGCGCGGGTCCTGCCGGGGTCGTAGCTGCGGGCGCGCTTCTTGGCCGGTGGCATGGCGGTGAGCCTATGCCCTGACCGCGTAGACCTTCAGGCCGTTTTCGAGCAGGCGGCGGGCCTGATGGCGGTCGGCACCGGCACCGGGCGGCTCGGCGAACGCGGCCCGCCGCATGAACCCGTAGCCGCATGAGAAGGGCCCCGCCCGGTATCCGGACGGGGCCCTTCTTCGGGTGTGCTTGCGGATGCGCTTACGCCAGCAGCGCCGGGATGGTCTCCTCGTGAGCCGTCCGCAGCTCCTCCAGGGTGAGCGTGAACTCGCCCTGGACCTCCACCGCGTCACCGTCCACGACACCGATCCGGGTGGCCGGCAGGCCCCGCGCACCGCACATGTCGTTGAAGCGGACCTCCTCCGAACGCGGCACCGCGACGATCGCGCGGCCCGCCGACTCGGAGAACAGGAACGTGAAGGCGTCCAGGCCGTCCGGTACGACCAGCCGCGCGCCCTTGCCGCCGAGCAG
Organism: Streptomyces sp. NPDC050743; assembly: GCF_044456925.1. Taxonomy (NCBI): domain Bacteria; kingdom Bacillati; phylum Actinomycetota; class Actinomycetes; order Kitasatosporales; family Streptomycetaceae; genus Streptomyces; species Streptomyces sp. NPDC050743. Next base: position 279,849 of record NZ_JBITGJ010000005.1, on the reverse strand, counting down.
CGCGGACTCCACGACCGCCTGCACCAGGCCGCCGTCGGACAGGTCGTGCGCGGAGTCGATCATGCCGTCGCGGGAGGCGGAGATCAGGATCTCGCCCAGCAGCCACTCGCGCTCCAGGTCGACCTGCGGGGGCAGACCGCCGAGGTGGTCGTGGACCACCTGGGACCAGGCCGAGCCGCCGAACTCCTCACGGGTGTCGCCGAGGAGGTAGATCAGCTGGCCCTCCTCCTGGAAGGCGACCGGGGTGCGGCGCGCGACATCGTCGATCACGCCCAGGACCGCGACCACCGGGGTCGGGTGGATGGCCGCCTCGCCCGTCTGGTTGTAGAGCGAGACGTTGCCGCCGGTCACCGGCGTGCCGAGCTGCCGGCAGGCGTCCGCGAGACCGCGCACGGCCTCCGCGAACTGCCACATCACGGCCGGGTCCTCGGGCGAGCCGAAGTTCAGGCAGTCGGACACCGCGAGGGGCTTGGCACCGGTGGTGGCCACGTTGCGGTACGCCTCGGCCAGGGCCAGCTGCGCGCCCGTGTACGGGTCGAGCTTGGCGTACCGGCCGTTGCCGTCCGTCGCGATCGCGACACCGAGACCGGTCTGCTCGTCCACGCGGATCATGCCGGAGTCCTCCGGCTGGGCGAGGACGGTGTTGCCCTGCACGAGGTGGTCGTACTGCTGGGTGATCCACCTCTTGGAGGCCTGGTTGGGAGAGGCGACCAGCTTCAGGACCTGGTCCTTCAGCTCCTCCGGCGTGGCGGGCCGGGGCAGCTTGTTCGCGTCGTCGGCCTGGAGGGCGTCCTGCCAGTCGGGGCGGGCGTACGGGCGCTCGTACGTCGGGCCCTCGTGGGCGACCGTGCGCGGGTCGACGTCGACGATCTTCTCTCCGTGCCAGAAGATCTCCAGACGGTCGCCGTCGGTCACCTCGCCGATGACGGTGGCGATGACGTCCCACTTCGCGCAGATCTCCAGGAACCGGTCGACCTTCTCCGGCTCCACGACCGCGCACATGCGTTCCTGCGACTCGCTCATGAGGATTTCCTCGGGAGACAGGGTCGAGTCGCGCAGCGGGACGTCGTCCAGGGTGACGCGCATACCGCCGGAGCCGTTGGAGGCGAGCTCGGAGGTGGCGCAGGAGAGACCGGCGGCGCCGAGGTCCTGGATGCCGACGACCAGCTTCTCCCTGAAGGCCTCCAGGGTGCACTCGATGAGGAGCTTCTCCTGGAAGGGGTCTCCGACCTGGACGGCCGGGCGCTTGCTCGGCTTGGCGTCGTCGAAGGTCTCGGACGCGAGGATCGAGGCGCCGCCGATGCCGTCGCCGCCGGTGCGGGCCCCGTACAGGATGACCTTGTTGCCCGCGCCGGAGGCCTTGGCGAGGTGGATGTCCTCGTGCCGCATCACACCGATGGCACCGGCGTTGACCAGCGGGTTGCCCTGGTAGCAGGCGTCGAAGACGACCTCGCCGCCGATGTTGGGCAGGCCGAGGCAGTTGCCGTAGCCGCCGATGCCCGCGACCACGCCCGGGAGCACCCGCTTGGTGTCGGGGTGGTCGGCGGCGCCGAACCGCAGCGGGTCGACGACCGCCACCGGCCGCGCGCCCATGGCGATGATGTCGCGGACGATGCCGCCGACGCCCGTGGCCGCGCCCTGGTAGGGCTCGACGTACGACGGGTGGTTGTGCGACTCGACCTTGAAGGTCACGGCGTAACCCTGGCCGACGTCCACCACGCCCGCGTTCTCGCCGATGCCGACGAGGAGGGCGTCGCTCTCGGGCGCCTTCTCGCCGAACTGGCGCAGGTGGACCTTGGAGGACTTGTACGAGCAGTGCTCGGACCACATGACCGAGTACATGGCGAGTTCGGCGCCGGTCGGGCGGCGGCCGAGGATCTCCACCACCCGCTCGTACTCGTCCTTCTTCAGGCCGAGTTCGGCCCAGGGCAGCTCGACGTCGGGGGTCGCGGCCGCGTGCTCGACCGTGTCCAGAGGCGTCCGGCTCATGCGTTGACCAGCTTCTTGAGGATCGAGGTGAAGAACGGGAGCCCATCGGTACGGCCCGTACCGACCAGCGGCTCGACGGCGTGCTCGGGGTGCGGCATGAGGCCTACGACGTTTCCGGCCTCGTTGGTGATGCCGGCGATGTCGTTGAGCGAGCCGTTGGGGTTGAAGTCCAGGTACCGGAACGCCACCCGGCCCTCGGCCTCCAGCTTGTCCAGCGTGTACCGGTCGGCGACGTACCGGCCGTCCATGTTCTTCAGCGGGATGTGGATCTCCTGGCCGGCGCGGTAGTCGCTGGTCCAGGCCGTCTCCGCGTTCTCCACCCGCAGCTTCTGGTCGCGGCAGATGAAGTGGAGGTGGTCGTTGCCGAGCATCCCGCCCGGGAGGAGGTGGGCCTCGGTGAGGATCTGGAAGCCGTTGCAGATGCCGAGGACCGGAAGGCCGGCCTTCGCCTGCTCGATCACGGACTCCATCACCGGCGAGAACCGGGAGATGGCACCGGCGCGCAGATAGTCGCCGTAGGAAAAACCGCCGGGAAGGACCACGGCGTCGACCTGCTTGAGGTCCCTGTCCTTGTGCCACAGGGCGACCGGTTCCGCGCCCGCGAGGCGGATCGCGCGCTGGGCATCCTGATCGTCGAGGCTGCCCGGGAAAGTGACGACGCCAATACGAGCGGTCACTTGGCCGCCTCCGCGACTTCCGCGGTCTCTTCGACCTTGACGGTGAAGTCCTCGATCACGGTGTTGGCGAGGAAGGATTCCGCAAGCTCGTGGATGCGGGCGAGCGCGGCCTCGTCGATCGGCCCGTCAACTTCGAGTTCGAATCGCTTTCCCTGACGTACGTCGGAGATCCCCTCGAAACCCAGGCGCGGCAGCGCACGCTGGACCGCCTGGCCCTGGGGGTCGAGGATCTCCGGCTTGAGCATGACGTCGACTACGACGCGTGCCACTGGCACTCCCGGTGTGTGGTGCTGAGCAGGTTCCTTCAGACTACCCGCACAAAATTTCTACGCGAGTAGAGTTGTAGGAAACTACGTGAGGCGCATCACGATCGGGTGTCGAAGCCGTACTGCCGTGAAAAGTTCTGGGAAAGTTCCCCAGTCCGCCCCGTTCACCTATTGTCTTCGGACACGCGGACGGATTTAGTCGGGCTTCACTTTGCATTGCCGAGCACTGTACAAATGAATTGGCAATAGCCGATACTCGGCACGTCATCGCCGGTGAGCTGTATCGACGTGCCGCATGAAGGGACCGATATTCGTGGCGCAAAAGGTCGTGGTCACGCTCTTTGACGACATCGACGGCTCGGAAGCGGCGGAAACGATCGCCTTCGGACTCGACGGGAAGTCGTACGAGATCGACCTGAACGAAACCAACGCCAAGAAACTGCGCAAGGCACTCGCGCCCTACGTCGAGGCCGGCCGCAAGAGGTCGCGGTCCGGCAAGGCGTACAAGCAGACGGAGGTCGCCCCCGACCCGGCGGCTGTCCGCGCCTGGGCCCAGGCCAACAAGATGGACGTCCCCGCCCGCGGACGCATCCCCAAGAAGGTCTACGAGGCGTTCAGCGCCGCGCAGTGAGGCGCGGGGGAGCCGTGACGAGCGGCCGGCCGCACCAGCCCGCGAAGGGGCAGTCCTCAGGGTCCGTCAGCGGACCCTGAGGGCCGCGCACTTGGGCATACCGGGCGCCAGGGGGAAGCCGACTTGCGCCACCCCCCTGTTGATCAGCTAATGTTTGGAGCACGCCGAGGGGCGAGGCCAAAAGGCCGAAACCCCGAGGAGCGTGCGGGTGTAGTTCAGTAGCAGAACATCCCCCTTCCAGGGGGAAGGCGCAGTGTGCGATTCCTGTCACCCGCTCCGGCACCGGTTGTCACGACCACTCTTGTGGATCAGGTAGGCTGGTGCTCGCACCGATCGGTGGGAGCCGGTCGGGAGCAGTGCGGACGTAGCTCAGTTGGTAGAGCGCAACCTTGCCAAGGTTGAGGTCGCGAGTTCGAGCCTCGTCGTCCGCTCGGGAGAAAGACCCCGGTCCACTGGACCGGGGTCTTTTCGTTGCCCGTGGTCCGCGCCGGCCATTGTCGTGCCGAGCGATGACACCGCCGGATGCCGGCCCCGGGTTGAACTCACGGGTGCGCCGGGTGCGTTTGACGGCGGCCGGGATCGATGGCGAGGTCCGAGCGGAGCGTCCAGTGACCTCGAACCCTGGTGACAAAGGTGCCGCTGGGAAAGAAAGTGAGCGTAGTCACCTCATGAGCTCACCGGTGCCGCTGTGGCTCGCCGAGGTGTGAAGGCCGCCACATCTCCGCGCGCCGGACCGCCTTCCCGCCGGCTGCCGATCGTCACCGGGTACGGGCGGCCCGGCCGCCTGAAGCGGCGCTCGCGGCCGGTGTGCGCGGGTTCGGCCCGAAGAAGGTCGGCGCCCAGCGGCTCGCCGGGATCATCCAGACCGTGCACGCCGGAAACCGCTTGTGCAGCCTCGGAGTTGGCCGCCGACGCGATCTCCGCCGGAGATTCCCCGCCGGCCTCGGGGGAGGCCGCGGCGGTCGAGCCGGCCGCCGGCGGCGCGCCGGTCGCAAAGATCGTCCGACGGGCCGCGCCGTCCTGCGGGACCGTGCGGAATCGCCTCTCCTCGGCCGTCACGAAACCCGACGCCGAGAATCGCCGTGCGGCGGTGCGTCTCACACACGAGCGAGGTTGGGTATAGTTGCTCTCGCGCCACGGCGCAAGGCGGACGTAGCTCAGTTGGTAGAGCGCAACCTTGCCAAGGTTGAGGTCGCGAGTTCGAGCCTCGTCGTCCGCTCGGGAAGAAGACCCCGGTCCATCGGACCGGGGTCTTTTCGTGCTGCTAGCTCCAGCTCAGGCCGGTGAGGCGCTCGTAGGCCTCCACGTACTTCCGCCGGGTCTGCTGGACGACCTCGTCCGGCAGCGGCGGCGGGGGCTGCTCGCTCTTGCGGTCCCAGCCGGAGGCCGCGGAGGTCAGCCAGTCCCGGACGAACTGCTTGTCGTACGACGGCTGGGCGCGGCCCGGCTGCCACTGGTCGGCCGGCCAGAAGCGGGAGGAGTCGGGGGTGAGGACCTCGTCCGCGAGGACCAGGGTGTCGCCGTCGAAGCCGAACTCGAACTTGGTGTCCGCCAGGATGATCCCCCGGTCGCGGGCGATATCCCGGGCCCGCGAGTACACGGCGAGGGTGGCCTGGCGGAGCTGGGCGGCGGTGTCGGCGCCGACCTGACGGGCGACCTCCTCGTAGGACACGTTCTCGTCGTGCTCGCCGACCTCGGCCTTGGTGGCCGGGGTGAAGATGGGGGCGGGGAGTTCCGAACCGTCGACGAGGCCTTCGGGGAGGGCGAGGCCGCAGACCGTACGGGACTCGTCGTACTCGGCCAGGCCGGAGCCGGTGAGGTAGCCGCGGGCCACGCACTCCACCGGCACCATCTTCAGCCGCTTGCAGACCAGCGTGCGGCCCGCCCAGTCGGCCGGGGCGCCCTCGGGCACCTCGGTGCTGATCACGTGGTTGGGGGCCAGGTCGCGCAGCTGGTCGAACCACCACAAGGAGAGCTGGGTGAGGACACGGCCCTTGTCGGGGATCTCCGTGGGCAGCACCCAGTCGTACGCGGACATGCGGTCGCTGGCGACCATCACGAGGTCGCCCGCCTCGTTCTGGTACAGCTCGCGCACCTTTCCGGTGTGCAGGTGCACCAGGCCCGGAACCTGGATCGGCTCGGGCTTTTCTACGAATCCGGACACGGTTCCTCCCCGTGGTTCTGTCCAAGTGCCTCGATTCTCCCTTATGGGGGCGATCGGTTTCGGCCAGGGGTCGTGTGTCCCGGCTCGGCGATCAGTCGGGTTCGCGGGTCGGGGATCAGTCGCGTTTGCAGATGCGGTCCAGGAGGTTCGCCGTGGCGCGCTGGATACGGGGGTCCACATGGCCGGGGCGGTCCAGGGCCGGGGACCAGGCGAAGGTGCCGGAGGCGAAGACCCAGGCGCCGGAGGGCGCGCGGTAGAGGGAGGTCTCCTGGTGGCGCAGGACGCCGTCGTTGTCGGTGTACGGGGAGTGGGCGAGCAGGATGCGCTCCTCGTGCGCGGGCAGCGGGGTGCGCGGGAAGTACCGGTCGGCCTCGCCGGCGACCAGGCCCTCGATCTCGTCGCCCTCGTGCGCGCCGGTCGCCTCCCAGAGCCAGTGACCGGCGTTGCGGACGACCAGCGGATGCGGCTCGGGCACCCGGCCCGCGTACTGGATGCCGACCACTTGCTGCTCGGGCCGGTCGATCTCGCGCCAGAGGACCGGCTTGCCGGGTCCCTTGCGTTTGCGGCAGGTCAGCAGCCGGTCCGGGACGCCGGACGGGGCGGGGCCCAGCTCCACCTGCCAGTACATGGTGTTGGCGGAGAGGAAGACCAGTGAGGTGCCGCGGTCGCGCGCCTGCTCGACCGCGCGGCGCATCGGCACGGACCAGTACTCGTCGTGGCCGGGGAAGACCAGGCCCCGGTAGCGGGCCGGATCCACGCGGCCGGCGTGCAGGTCGCGGGCGTCGGCGTAGGCGAGGTCGTAGCCGTACCGCTCGGCCCAGCGGATGAAGTCGTAGGCGTGCCCGACGTGCAGGGGCAGGCCGGCGCCCGCGTAGGGGCGGTCGAAGGAGACCGTGGTCGCCGCGTCGGCCTCGCCGAGCAGCCGGCCCTTGTCGTCCCAGGCGTGGTAGAGGCTGGCGCCGGTGCGGCCGTCCTCCGGATACAGGTTGTACGCCTGCCAGGTGATGTCCGGTAGCAGGAGGAGCAGGTCGGCGGGGCGGTCGTCGCGGACCGTGAACGGCACGTGGGAGCGGTGGCCGTCGGCGGTGGTGAGGACGGCCACATAGGCGCCGATGGGCCAGTGGGAGGGCACCTGGAGGCGCCAGGACAGCCACCAGTGGTGGCAGGAGACCGTGCGGTCGACGGCCAGCGGCGCGGGCTGGACGATGCCGGACAGGCGCGGGCTGGTGGTGATCTTGGAGGCGCCGTCGCCGCCGTAGTGTCCGATCCGGTAGATGTCGACGCCGAACTCCTGGGGCGGGTCGACCGTGATGTGGAAGTCGATCGCCGCGCCGGGGGTGACCGCGCCGGTTGCGGTGAAGCCCTTGATCTGGCGGTGCACGTCGTCGGCCGAGCGGGGCCCGGGCACGCGCGGGGCGGTGCCGACCCCTTTGAGCGGCTGCGGGCTCGGGTCGACGTACCAGGGCACGACATGACCGGTGTCGTCGAAGTAGGTCTCACTGCCGCGCAGCCAGGGCACCGGGCCCTGACCGAAGGGGTCCGTGACGGCGTGCGCGAGTGCTCCGGACTCCCAGCGGCGGATGTGGTCCGAGGCCATGGTCGCTCCCCTCCCTCTGCCCCCGTGTCGTCCTGTCTCGGTGGTGCTCGCCGTGCTCGGTGTGCTCGGTTGGTACCGCGGTCCTCGGGCGTGCTGTCGCATGTCGCACGCCCTTGCCAGGTGCGTGGTCGCTCCCAGCACATCACATAACGCACGGGCTCGGTCACTAGTCGTTGCGAATTGACCTGAAGTGGAAGACAGAGCTCCCGTTCGGCGAGCCGCACGGACTGCCGCGGGCCGCTAGACGAGCCGTACGGGCTTCTCGGGGCGTATCCCGGACGCGGCCAGCCAGTCGCGCAGCGGGCCCGGGTCTCCCTCCTCGATGAGACGGAGCACCTTGGGCGCGAGGTCGGCGGCGCGCTCGCCGCCGAGCAGCAGGGAGGGGCCGTCCAGCCAGTCCAGGGCGGGGACCGCGTCGGCGGTGTCCACGGCGGCGCAGCACACCATGGCCGTGACGTGATCGGTGAGCAGGTCGCGGGCGGTGCGGGGCGGCTGCAGCGGGAAGAGGGGCAGGCCGGCGTCGTCCCACAGGGCGCTCTCGGGGCTTCGGCCGGTGGCGGTCGCGCCGAATCTGGGCGCGCCGGCCTCCTCGCGGGCCAGCGCGGCGGTCAGGCCTGCGGCGAGGGCGGCGCTGCGTTCCGTACCCGGGTCCTCGGGAGCGTCGGGGGCGTAGGGCGGCGCCGGTTCCGCCTCGGCTTCGCCCTCGGCGGGGATTTCGTCCCCGCCCGCATCACCCGTGCGGCTTTCGTGGTCGGGTGCGGGTGGCCCCTGGGGGGCGGGCTCGCCGTCGGCGGCTTGCGGGTGGGGCGTCGGGGCGGGGGGCTCCTGGGGGGCGGGCTCGCCGTCGGTGAGTTGCGCGTCGGGCGCTGGGGCGGGTGGGCGTGAGGGGTCCGGGGCCGCGTCGGTGGGGTGGGCGGCGACCTGCGGCGACCTCGGTTCCGGGGCCTCCGGGGCGGGCTCGGTGAGGTGGTCCAGCACTCGGGCCAGGGTGGGGCCGCCGGGGTCGGGGGTCGTGGGGTCGAGGGAGGGGCGGACGCCCAGGGAGTCCAGGACGCGGTGCAGACGGGCCGCGTCGGTGCGCCAGGTGCGGTCCACGACCTCCTCCGGATACGCCTGCCAGTCCACCGGTGCCCAGTCCGGGCCGGACTCCGCGGGGCCGCCGTGGAAGAGGCGGGCGGCGAGGAGGGAGGCGGCCTCGTCCACGACGCCCGGCTCCTCCAGGAGGTCGCACGCGGGCCGCTCGCCGAGCCGGGAGGTGAAGCCCTCGGCCAGGCGGTCGCGCCGGGACAGCTCGGTGAGCGCCGCCACCACGCCCGCGTCCAGCCGCGAGGGCCAGCGGCCCATGCGCCAGGCGGGCAGCGCGACCCTGGTCAGCAGCCGGTCCCAGCCTGCGTAGGCCAGGCCCACCTGTTCCTGGGCGACGATCCGCAGGCCGTAGTCGACGGCCTGGGCCCGCTCGGCCGCCGCCGCGGCGACCCCGCGCTCCATCTGAGTGGCGTGTTCCCGGCAGCTCCGCAGCAGCAGGCGGGCCACCCAGCCGAGGGCCGCGCACAGACCGCGCGTCGCCGGGCAGCGGGCCCGTGTCGAGGCGACCGCGACCGCCGCGTCCAGACCGCGCACGAAGCGCCGGGCGGCGGCTATGTCCGGGTGTGCCGAAGGTCCCGTACCGGCGATGACCGGGGCGAGGACCGCGCGCAGCTCGCCGACCCGCATCCACCACAGGAACGGGGAGCCGATGACGAGCACCGGGGAGACGGGCGGGCGGCGGCGGCCCGGGCCCGACAGCTCGTCCTCGTCGAACGCGGGGCGCGGCGGGGGGCCGTGGGCCGAGTGCGTACGGTCCTCCAGCCAGCTGTCGCAGTCCGGGGTCAGCGCTATGGCCGAGGGGGCCGGCACGTCCAGCCGGTCGGCGAGGTCGCGCACCATCCGGTACAGGTCCGGGGCGGACTCCTCCGGGATCGGCACCGTCGGGCTGACGGCCGGGCGGGCCCGGGCCACGACCAGGGCGATACCGGTGGCGGCCAGCAGCACCAGCACGGCGAGCAGGCCCACGACCCAGCGGGCCACGTCCCAGCCCTGGCCGACGAAGTGGCCGGTGGGGCCGCCGGTCAGCAGGATCACCGCGGCCGCAGCGGGCAGCACGGCCACGGCCAGCGCCCGGCCCCGCACCCTCAGTACGGCGAGGGCCCGGCTGCGCGCGGCCTGCGCGCCCATCTCCGCACCGATTCCGGTCACGTCCCGCTCTCACCGCCTCGCTGCCGATGTACGTGCTGTCCTGGTGGTGCTCACTCCCCCACTGTGGCACCCGCCACTGACATCGCAATGCCGGTGGGCCAAGTGCCGGAACGCTTGCGCGGCACCCTAGTTGGGGCCCCGCCCCACGTCAGCCGTATAGACGATTGCTCACTCGATGGAATGGCTTTGGTCAGAGGTGGGTGACAGACAGCAAAGATCAGGCCCCGGATCAGGGGATCCGGGGCCTGCGTCAGGGGAGGTCAGATCAGGCGTTCGCAGCCTCGGCCGCCGCCTTCGCGGCGATGTCCGTGCGGTGCTGGGAGCCGTCCAGGCGGATCCGGTCCACCGCCCGGTACGCCCGTTCGCGCGCCTCGGTCAGGTCCTTGCCGGTGGCGGTGACGGACAGCACCCGGCCGCCCGCGCTGACGACGGCGTCGCCGTCCCGCTTGGTCCCGGCGTGCAGCACGTACGCGTGCGGGGCGTCCTCGGCGGCCACCTCGTCCAGACCGGTGATCGGGTCGCCGGTGCGGGGGATGGCGGGGTAGTTGTGCGAGGCGACGACGACCGTGACGGCGGCGTCCTCGCTCCAGCGCAGGGGCGGCAGATCGGCGAGGTTGCCGGTGGCGGCGGCCATCAGCAGGCCGGCCAGCGGGGTCTTCAGCCGGGCCAGCACGACCTGGGTCTCGGGGTCGCCGAAGCGGGCGTTGAACTCGATCACCCGGACGCCACGGCTGGTGATGGCCAGGCCCGCGTAGAGCAGGCCGGAGAAGGGGGTGTCACGGCGGCGCAGCTCGTCCACGGTCGGCTGCAGCACCGTCTCCAGCACCTCGTCGACCAGCTTCGGCTCGGCCCACGGCAGCGGCGAGTACGCGCCCATGCCGCCGGTGTTCGGGCCCTCGTCGCCGTCCAGGGCGCGCTTGAAGTCCTGGGCGGGCTGGAGCGGTACGACCGTCTCCCCATCGGTGATCGCGAAGAGGGACACCTCGGGGCCGTCGAGGAACTCCTCGATGACCACGCGCTCGCAGGCGGCGGCGTGGGCCTTGGCGGCCTCCAGGTCGTCGGTGACGACCACGCCCTTGCCGGCGGCGAGGCCGTCGTCCTTGACGACGTAGGGGGCGCCGAAGGCGTCCAGGGCCTCGTCGACCTCCTCGGCCGTCGTGCACACGTAGGAGCGGGCGGTCGGCACTCCGGCCGCCGCCATGACGTCCTTGGCGAAGGCCTTGGAGCCCTCCAGCTGCGCGGCCTCCTTGGACGGGCCGAACACCGGGATGCCCGCCGCGCGGACGGCGTCGGCCACACCGGCGACCAGCGGGGCCTCCGGGCCGACGATGACCAGGTCGGCACCGAGGCCGGCGGCCAGCTCGGCGACCGCCTTGCCGTCGAGCGCGTCGACCGAGTGCAGCTCGGCGACCTCGGCGATGCCGGCGTTGCCGGGGGCGCAGTGCAGCGCGGTGACGTCGGGGTCGAGGGACAGGGAGCGGCACAGGGCGTGTTCGCGGGCGCCGCTGCCGATGACGAGGACCTTCACGGGGTCAGCCTAATGGCAAGGTTGCCGAAGGTTGGGGGGCGGGTTTGTTGGGGTTTCCTCCAAAGGGGGCGGTGTCGGGGCGGCCGTCCCTGGGAGCTCCGCCCCCAGACCCCCGTTTTTGCCCAGCCGCCCACCCGACTCGGTTGGCTGTGAGGGGTGCCCTCGGGAGCGGGTGCGGCGTGCGTGGTGCGGTGCGGGCCGGGGCGAGGCGGGGGAATCGGCTCCGTCGGCTGGAAGGGTGCCGTTCGGGGTGGAGTGTGGCGTGCGTGGCTCAGTGCGGTGTGGTGCAGGCCCGGGCGGGGGGAGTCGCCTCGGCCCGGTCGGCCACTCTCTGCGTCGGCCCATCCCGGTCGACCACGCGCTCCCTGCTAGATCCCGTCGGCCACTCGCGCGCCGCCCCAACCCGGTCGACCACTGGCACCGCCGCGTCTCCAACACGGTCGGCCACTCGCCGTGCCGCCCCGACACCGTCGGCCACTGGCACCGCCGCGCCCCGCCCGTCGGCTACTCGTTCGAGAACTCCTCCACCACCGTCGCCCCCAGTTCCCGCACGATCAGTTCGTGGCCGGAGAGGGCCGACTCGTCGAGGTCCGGGTCGTCGTCCTCGGGGATGTCGTCCTCGGGGGCGACGGAGGGCGGCTCGGGGGCGGCCGTGGGCTGAGGCGCGGGGGTGGGTGCGGTGGGGGTGGCCGCGGGGCCGGACTGCGGTGACGCGGGCGCCTGCGGGGTCGGCTGGGGAGCCGCGGGGCGGGGTGCGGACGGGGCGCCGTGGCCACCGCCGCCTCCGGCGGGAGCGCCGTAACCGCCTCCGCCGCCGAAGCCCGAGCCCCCGGCGGGCGAGGGCGCGGAACCGCCACCGGACGGGTCGACGACCGCCTCGATCTTCCACTGCACGTTGAACTGCTCGGCCAGCGCCGCCCGCAGCACGTCCTCGCTGCCGCTGCCGGCGAAGTTGTCACGGGCACCGGCGTTGACGAAGCCGAGCTGGAGGGTGGTGCCGTCGAAGCCGGCCACCTGCGCGTTCTGGCTGAGCAGGATCCAGGTGAAGCGGCGGCGGTTCTTGACGGCCTCCAGGATGTTCGGCCAGAGCATGCGGGGGTCGAGGCCACCGGTCGGGGCGGCCGCGGGCGCTGCCGGGGCCGCGGGGGCCGCCGAGGACGCCGGGGGCTGCTGCTGGCCGGCCGAGGGACGGCCTGGGGCGTGGCCCTGAGCGGTGTGGCCCTGCGGTGCGCCGCCCGCCGGTGCCGCGGCCGTGGGCCAGCCACCGGGGCGTCGGCCGCTTCCTGCCGTAGCGGCCGTGGGCCAGGCGCCGGGAGCGGCAGCGGCCGGGGCAACTGGGGCAGCCGGTGCGGGGGGTGCTGTCGGGACAGGAGGTGCCGTCGGGGCCGGGGGTGCCGTAGGCGCGGGGGCGGCCGGAGCCGGAGCACCTGTGCCAGGACCGCCTGGACCACCAGGGCCAGCGGGACCACCGTCGCCAGGACCACTGACACCCGGAGCCGCAACGCCCTGCCCGCCGGCGGCAGGCCCGGCACCCCCCGGCCCATTCGCCGCCCGCACCGCCGCGCGGGCCACTGCCGGGCCGGTGCCGGGCGGTACGGAGGCTGCGGCGCCGTGGACCTCTGGGCCAGGGGCGTAGCCCATCGCGGGCGTACCGGCGCCGGCCGAGAACTGGACGCCGCGCTCGATGCGGTCGAGGCGGGCCATCAGCGAGCGCTCGTCGCCGTAGGCGGCGGGGAGCAGTACGCGTGCGCAGATCAGTTCCAGCTGGAGGCGGGGCGAGGTGGCGCCGCGCATCTCCGTCAGGCCGGCGTTGACGAGGTCGGCGGCGCGGCTCAGCTCGGCGGCGCCGAAGGTGGAGGCCTGGGCCTGCATGCGCTCCAGGACGTCGGCCGGGGCGTCGATGAGGCCCTTGTCCACGGCGTCCGGCACGGCGGCGAGGATCACCAGGTCCCGGAGGCGCTCCAGCAGGTCGGCGACGAAACGGCGCGGGTCGTTGCCGCCCTCGATGACGCGGTCGACGACCTCGAAGGCGGCGGCCCCGTCACCGGTGGCGAAGGCCTCGACGACGGAGTCGAGAAGGGAGCCGTCGGTGTAGCCGAGGAGGGAGGTGGCCATGGCATAGGTCACACCCTCCTCGCCGGCGCCGGCGAGGAGCTGGTCCATGACGGACATGGAGTCACGCACGGAACCCGCGCCGGCGCGCACGACGAGCGGCAGCACGCCGTCCTCGACCGGGATGTCCTCCTTCTGGCACACCTCGGCGAGGTAGTCCCGCAGGGTGCCGGGCGGCACGAGCCGGAAGGGGTAGTGATGGGTCCGCGACCGGATCGTGCCGATGACCTTCTCGGGCTCGGTGGTCGCGAAGATGAACTTGAGGTGCTCCGGCGGCTCCTCGACGACCTTCAGCAGCGCGTTGAAGCCGGCCGACGTGACCATGTGGGCCTCGTCGATGATGTAGATCTTGTACCGGCTGCTCGCGGGGCCGAAGAACGCCTTCTCGCGCAGCTCACGGGCGTCGTCCACACCACCGTGAGAGGCCGCGTCGATCTCGATGACGTCGATCGAGCCCGGGCCGTTGCGCGCCAGGTCCCGGCACGACTGGCACTCGCCGCACGGGGTCGGGGTGGGACCTTGCTCACAGTTCAGACAGCGGGCGAGGATCCGCGCGCTGGTCGTCTTGCCGCAGCCGCGCGGACCACTGAACAGGTACGCGTGGTTGACCCGGTTGTTCCGCAGCGCCTGCTGCAGCGGGTCGGTGACATGCTCCTGCCCGATGACCTCGGCAAAGGTCTCCGGGCGATAGCGGCGGTACAGCGCGAGAGACGACACGCATACGAGGTTATAGGCGCCCACTGACAACCGGTCCCGGCCGCGGGCGCCCCGGCGAAGTCCGCGGCGGCCCGGAAACGCAAGGGCCCCCCACGCACCCGCCAGAGCCGACCTACCCTTGCTGCCTTCCGGCCCTGGGGGAGTTCAGTCAGATAGCGCCGCGTGAGGGGCTGCGCTCCACAGTACCCGATCGCGGCCCGTGGGCTGTAACGGATGCGGGCCTGCGGGAACGAGGCGGGAACGAGTTCGCGAGCACTCCCCTCGGTCATGTAATGTTTCCGGCGGAGGATTCGCCTAGAGGCCTAGGGCGCACGCTTGGAAAGCGTGTTGGGGGCAACCCCTCACGAGTTCGAATCTCGTATCCTCCGCCAGCCCAGAGGGCCGGACCATGAAAGTGGTCCGGCCCTCTGGCGTTCGTCGGTCTCACTTGCCGAGCGACTTGCCGGGGCATGACTCGCGTCATACGCATGCGGCGGGCGGGCGTCCGGGACGCCGAGGATCCCTCCGGGCGAAGGGGGGAGATTCCAGTTTCGTCTCACCGGGTCGCGGAACCCCAGGTCAGTGGCATGAAGCAGGTGTTCCCGTATGGATCTGTGCCGACGGCCACAGCAAACGGGATCCACGTACGCTCATACTGAGTCATGACAAAGCCTGCTGCGCCGAAGCGTCATCTGCCTACCAGCCCCTTCAAGGCCCCCGTCACACCGGCTCCCAAGCACTTCGCCGTGGGCGACCAGGTCACCCACGACATGTACGGCCTCGGCCGAGTGATCGGCATCGAGTCCGGAGTCGCGGCGCTCGTGGATTTCGGCTCGGAGCAAGTACGTGTCTTGAGCCCCTACGCCAAGATGACCAAGCTGTAGGACCGCTGTGCCCGGTCACGGCACACCAGGCCCCTTCAGGGACCTGTAACGAAAGAGAGTCCCCTCATCGATCTGACGTCGCTGTTCTCCGCCCTGGAAGGGCAACCCCGCCGCTCCACCGCGGCATCGCCGCCTCCGGCGACCAACCCCTTCCAGGCCCCTGACTTCGGGGAAGACGAGACCTTGCCGCCCGAGGACGCACAGGAGCCCGCCCCGGGCACACGTGCGGCGCGGCCCAAGGCGGCCTAGCCACGCGGCAGGCGAACGGCCCTGTACGCGCTCCCGACCAGGCGCCGACAGACTTGTCTCCGGCAGGGCTGACCAGGCGGAACGAGGGCCCCGACCAGATCCTGGTCGGGGCCCTCGTCGTGTCGTCGCCGCGGTTTGGTCGCGGTTCGCCGCAGGCGGACCGGTGGCCCTCCCTGACCCGCGGGGCCCGGCGCGTCCTGCCTACCGTGTCACCCGCACCGGTGCCGACACCGTCACCTGGTCCAGTTCCGACACCCGCACCGTCGCCTTCATCGTCCAGGTGCCCGGGAGGGGGAGGTCGAAGGAGTCGGTGGACCAGTAGCCGCCGCGGTCGGTGACGCGGGTGTCGAGAGGACCCAGGTGCCGGGCGGGCAGGGTGAGGGTGACCCGGAGTTCGGGGACCGTGGACAGGCCGCCGTCGGGGCCGTAGACCACCGCCTGGACGGAGGTGCGGCCGACGCGGCCCGGGTCCAGGGTGATCTGCACCTTGCCGTGCCCGCCGGGGGTGCCGACGTCGAAAGGGATCGTGGTGACGGAGGCCGTCGGGATGCCGGTCGTCGGTGTCCCCGTCCGCGCCGCATCGGTGGCCGCGCGGCCGGGAACCGTGCTGGTCAGCAAAGTCGTCAGGGCCAGCACCAGCACGCCGACGGCCGCCTCCGCCAGCACCGAGCGGCGCAGGGTGTGGAAGGGCGGGGGTGGCGGCGGCGTGGGCCGTTCCGGGGGCAGTGGGAGTGAGGGGACCGTGGCCGGTTCGGGGACGCGGGCGACGGCGACCCGGGGTGCTCGGGTCAGGCGGGTCGTCCAGGTGCGGGAGCAGGCCGCCGCCAGGAGGAGCGCGGTGACCGCCGCGAGTTTGGCCAGCAGGGTGCGGCCGTACGTCGTGTCCGTGAGCGCCTGCCAGGAGCCGAGGCCCCGCCAGGACTGGTAGACGCCGGTCACGACCAGGACCGTCACCGAGGCGAAGGCCAGGCGGGAGAAGCGGGCCAGGGTGGTGGGGGAGGTACGCGGCAACGTGCGCAGGAGGGCCGCCAGGCCGCCCAGCCAGGTCCCCATGGCCAGCAGGTGGAGGGTGCCGGCGGTGATGGCCAGCGGGACCTGGACGCCCGCCGAGGCGTGGTCGGCCGCGGTCCAGGTCAGGGCGAGCGGGAGGGAGACGGCCCCCGCCACGGCGAGCGTCGTACGGCGCGGGAGCCTTCTGCGGCGGGCCCTCAGGAGGGCGACGGCGGCCGCCGCGAGGAGGAGCAGGGCCAGGCGTGCGAGCAGGAGGCCGCCGGGGCGGGTCGTGGCCGTGTGGGTCAGGGAGCGCAGGGAGAGGGCGGGTGCCGTGCCCTCCTCGTAGGGGGCACGCAGGAGGTAGAGGGCGGCCGTCGTGGCGAGGAGGGTCCAGGCGGCGGCCAGAGCGGGGACGCGCAGCGGTGCCGCCGTCGGCGGGCGGCAGTACGCCACGAACGCCGCCGTGCCGAGCAGGAGGGCCAGGCAGAGGTAGGCGAGGTAGCGGGCGATGTTGTAGAGGGCCGCCGTGGCGGGGTTCTCCGGGTCGTCGGGGGCCGGGCTCGCGGCGGTAGCCGTGCGGGTGCCGACCGAGAAGGTGAGCGCGCCGGACACCGGGTGGCTGTCCGCGGACACCACCCGCCAGGCGACCGTGTAGGTGCCCCTGGCGAGCTTGCCGGGCAGGGAGACGCGGGCCGTGTCCGAGCGGCCGGGAGCGTGCTCGGCGGGGCCGGTGCGCAGCCGGTGGTTGGTGGGGTCGTAGACGCGGAAGGTGTCGGTGAGCAGGCCGACCGATTCGGTGAAGGTCAGCGTGATGTGCCGGGGGGCCGTGCGCAGCAGGGTTCCGTCGGCGGGGTCGGTCGTGCGCAGGGCCGCGTGGGCGGACGCGGGGGCCGCCGTGCCGAGCAACAGGAGGAAGAGGCCCGCACAGAGCAGGATCAGCCGCCTGGACCGGCGGTGTCGGTCGCGCTGCACGTCGTCCCCTCCCTTGCCCGCGTTCCCTAACGTACGGACAGACCGGCCGCCTTGCTCACCAGGTCGGCCGGGCCGAGACGCCGCCGTCCGCCGTCAGGTCGTGGCCGCTGCCCCAGCGGGGGCGGCGAGGCCACGAAAACGCAGGCGGCGGCAGGCCGGCGAGGTACGCCCTCCGGCCAGGCCCGCCCGGTCGATGAGGCCTGGCGAGCGGGACGGGCGGCCTCGACGGAGGCGATGTGGGTGATGGTGCCGCCACCGTGGGCCCGCATATGCGCGGCGGCGGCCTGAGTGCAGGCGAATCCGCTGGTGAGGTCGGTGTCGACGACCGTGCGCCACTCGGCCGCCGTCATGCCGGGCAGGGGCTGGATCGGCTGGACTCCCAGGTACGCCGGAACAGGCCGCCCTCGCGGGGGATGGGTTCGAGGCCGTAGTGCGCGGCCAGGTTCTCGGAGGTCGCCGTCACCCGGGGAAGGCCACCTCCCGGTCCAGGAAGGCCAGTTGGGCGTGCTTCTCGGGCAGGTACACGTCGGGGAGGTCCACCTCGGGCAGGACGACCGCCGGTCCGCGCACGAAGCCCTGGCGTTCGAAGCGGGCGATCGCCTTGGTGTTGCGTACGTCCGGGTCGGCCACGAGCCGGCGCCGGTCCAGGGTCCGCAGCGCGTACGTCGTCATCACGGTCAGCAGCGCCGAAGTCCAGCCGGGGCGCGGGCCGTCGGGGCCGGCCGGGCCGAGGAGGACGTGGACGCCGAGGTCGCCGGGGCGGACGCGGTAGCACGCGCCGACCCTGTCCGCGGCCGGCTCGTACGTCTGGAACAGGGCCGCCGGCACGCCGTCCTTGGTGACGAGGTGGGCGTGGTGGGTGTCGAGGCCGGCCATGTGGGCGTAAGTCTCGGCGACCTGGTCGCTGGTGAGGCCGTTCATGCCCCAGAAGACGGCGCGTTCCTCGCTCACCCAGCCGTGGATCACGGCCGCGTCGGACGCCGGGTCGAGGGGGCGGATGCGGACGGTGCCGAAGCCGTCGACGTGCTGCTTGTACGGGGCGGTGGGCTCGGTCATCGGCTCTCCTCGGTGGGTTCCAGCGGGGTCAGCAGGGTCCAGTCGGTGACGACGGGGACCAGTTCTCCCTTGAGCCACAAGGGGAGTTGGTCGTGGTGGTGGGGTGCGCCGGGGACGCCGTCGGAGCCGAAGGGGACCACCCAGCGGCTGTCCGCGCGGTCGGCGAGGTCCCAGACGTAACGGGCGGCCGGGCCACGGGCCGCACGGTCGGTGAGACCGGGGACGGCGGAGGTGCACAGCACACAGTCGTGGTCCCCGGCGAGTCCGGGTTCGGGGTCCTGTCGTGTTTCTGGGTGCGGCAGTGCCCGCCAGGGGGCAAGGCGGTGGGTGTCGGACCAGGTGCCGGCCGGGGGCTGGGCGGCCACCTCCTCCAGGGCGGCGCGGACGGCGGCCGGGCGGTCGATGCCGTACAACTCCTCGGCGCGCAGCAGATGTTCGAGGGCGTGGCCGATGCGCGGGACGAGGGCCAGCCAGGGGAGCAGGACCTCCGGGTAGGCCGGGGCTCGGCGAGCGGGGCGAACACCGGGTGGGCGGCGAGGTGGCGTACGACCGCGCCGCGCACCGCCGCGTGGGCTGCCGCGTCGGTGCTGTCGGCGTCCATGCGGCGGTTCCACGCGAGCAGGCGGTCGCGCAGGCGGGCCGCGGCGGGGGTGAGGTCGTCGAGGGCGGCGAGGTGGTCCAGGAGCGGGGCGGCGGAGGCGAGGTGGGTGTCGGTGTGGATCACCGGCATGCCGTCGGCGGTCCAGGTGCGGCGCGTGTCGAGGAGGGCGCGGATGCGGTCGGCGCGGTGCGGCGGGGCGAACTCGACGCCGAGGGGGGTGGCGAGGCCGCGCTGGTTGGCCATCACCGCGATGCCGTCTTCGACCGGGGCGTACGGGGTTTCGTGCCAGCCGTGCCAGTCGTGGCCGGGCTGCCAGGCGGGGACCGGGTGGAGGCGGTTGGCTTCCGCGCGGACCGGTACGCGGCCGGCGACGCGGTGGAGCGTGCCGCCGCCGGTGTCGGCTGCCTGTACGACGTTGACCGGCTCGGCCCAGGCGTCCAGGGCACGGTCGACGTCCTGGACCGTGCGGGCCCTGAGGAGGGGGAGGAGGGCGCTGAAGCCGAGATCTTCCGTGACGCGGGGTGGGTAACGCAGCGCCAGGGCGGTGTTCTCACCAGTACCAGGACCACTTTCGTCGTCCTCTGCGGAAGCGGTGATGCGCGCCTGAAGGCCCTCCGGTCCCCCGGCGATCACCGGGCCCCGCGCCGTCTCGATCACCTCGATCTCGACCGGTGGCTCTCCAGCGATCCGTACCGTCTCCGTGTGCCGGGCGGCCCGGTGCCAGTGGCCGTCCGGGCCGAGGGCCTGGACGCCTGCGCCGGTGCGGCGCAGGCGTTCGCGGTACAGGTCCTGGTAGTCGGCCATGGCGTTGGTGATGGACCAGGCGACCGTGCCGGCGTGGCCGAAGTGGGCGATGCCGGGGACGCCGGGCACGGCCAGGCCGACGACGTCGAACTCGGGGCAGGAGAGGTGGATCTGCTGGTAGACGCCGGGGTCCTCGATGAAGCGGTGCGGGTCGCCGGCGATCAGGGCCTGCCCGGTGGCGGTACGGGCGCCGGAGACGAGCCAGCCGTTGCTGCCCGCGGTGCCGGGGCCGTCCGTGGCGAACAGGCCGACGGCGTCGGGGCCGAGGTGCCGGATCGCCCGCTCGCGCCAGAGCTTGGCCGGGAAGCCGGCGAACAGCAGGTGGGTGGCGAGCCAGACGCCGAGCGGGGTCCACGGCTGCCAGGGGGCGGGGGTGAGACCGGCGCGGGCGAATTCGGGCGCCCGGCGGGCACCGGCCGGCAGGCCCTCGTTGACGCCGTCGACGTACGCCCGGACCCAGTGGGCCGTCTCCGGGTCCCGGCGTTCCAGCGCGGCGAAGCAGCGGCGGGCCGTGTCGTCGAGGCGGGCCCGGCGGGCGAGGACGTCCCAGGAGAGGGCGCCGGCGCCGAGGAAGGCGGCCGAGGTGCCCTGGGAGCGGTGGCGTTCCACCTCCAGCTGCCAGGCTCGGTCCAGCGCGGTCACCCGGCCCTGGGCGCGGGCGAGTTCGAGGGTGCTGGAGGCGCGTAGGTGGGGGATGCCCCAGGCGTCGCGGTACGTCTCGATGGTCACCCGGAAGCCCTCTTCTACTTTAGGTTAGCCTTGCCTAACTTTTCCGTGAAGGGATCGTACGCGAGAGGTGGCGGGGCTGTCGGGCCACCCCGGCTGCGCCGCGCGCGCCGGCGCGCCACCATCGACGCATGGACGTCACCCTGCACCTCGCCCAGGACCCCGACGCCGACGCGCTGCTCGGGCGGTCCGCGCTCGCCGCGCTCACCGGCATGCTGCTCGACCAACAGGTCCCCATGGAATGGGCGTTCAAGGGGCCCCGGACCATCGCCGACCGGCTCGGCGTCGGAGCGGCCGGTGATCTCGACGCGCACGACATCGCCGCGATGGACCCGGAGACCTTCGCCGCGCTGCTCGCCGAGAAGCCGGCCGTGCACCGCTACCCGGGCTCGATGGCCAAGCGCATCCAGCAGCTGTGCCAGTACCTCGTCGAGCACTACGACGGGGACGCGGAGGCGGTCTGGCGGGATGTGCCGACCGGTTCCGAGCTGCTGAAGCGGCTGGAGGACCTGCCCGGGTTCGGTAAGCAGAAGGCACAGATCTTCCTCGCGCTGCTCGGCAAGCAGCTCGGGGTCACGCCGAAGGGCTGGCGGGAGGCCGCGGGGGCGTACGGCGAGCGCGAGTCCTTCCGGTCCGTCGCCGACATCACCGGGCCGGAGTCGCTGGCCAAGGTCCGCGCGCACAAGCAGGAGATGAAGGCGGCGGCGAAGACGGCGAAAGCCCCCGGCAAGTCGGGCCGGTAGACGCGGGGGTGGGTGCGGTGGCCCTCGGCCGCACCGGTCGCCCGACGGGAAAGAGCGCCCTGGACATCACTCGACCGGCCCTCCCCGATGGCCGGTCCGCCCCCGCCGTTCACAGCATGAACCATGACCGAGGCACCGAACACCGGTCCGGAGTGGGGCCGTGAGTACGACGACCGGAACGTGCACGCGACCGCACCGCCGGGCGACCGGCGGGAACCCGAGCCGCCGTTCGAGGGTCCCCTGCACGCCCTGTCCCAGGCAGCCTGGCAGGTGGTCCTGGTCACCGGGATCGCCTCGCTGATCCTCGGCGTCCTGGTGCTCGTCTGGCCCGGCCACTCCCTGCTGGTCGCCGGCGTCCTCTTCGGCGTCTACCTCGTGGTCAGCGGCATCTTCCAGCTGGTCTCCGCGTTCGGCACGCACAAGACGACCTCGCTGCGCGTGCTGGCCTTCATCAGCGGCGCCCTGTCGATCCTGCTCGGCCTGCTCTGCTTCCGCGGGCCCATGCAGTCGATCCTGCTGCTCGCCCTGTGGATCGGCATCGGCTGGCTGATCCGCGGGATCACCCAGACCATCGCCGCCGCGCAGGACTCCCGGATGCCCGGCCGGGCCTGGCAGATCTGCCTGGGGGTGCTCACCTTCATCGCCGGGATCGTGCTCATCGACTCGCCGTTCCGGTCGGTCGCCGTGCTGACCGTCGTCGCCGGCATCTGGCTGCTCGTCGTGGGACTCGCGGAGATCGTCACCGCGTTCGGCATCCGCGGCCGGGCCAAGGCGATCCCGCGGACGCTGTGAACACCGGCCTCGACCACGCGGCCCCCGCCTACGCCGAGCGGGCGGATCTCGGCCCCGGCGTGCTGCACACCCCCCACGCGCCGGGGACACACCCGACGTGAGCAGGACCGCGAGCGTCCCCCGCAGCCGAGCCTGGCTGCGGATGCTCGTGCTGCTCCTCGCCCTGTGGGTGCCCGTCGCCCATGTGCAGGCCCAGGCGGCCCACGCGCCGGGCGCGCCCGCCGAGGCCTTCGAGCACGACGTCCTCGACACGGTCCTCCGGCCGCCCGCCCCCGCCGTCCACGGGGCCGACGGACCCGAGCGGCCCGCACCCCTCCCCGACCGGGCGCCCGCCCGGCCGGCGGTACTGACCCGCCCCGGCACACCGCGGGTGCCGTACGCCCCGCCCCTGCTCCGCACGGTGGTCCTGCGCTGCTGACCGACCGCGTCCCCGCGAAAGGCGGGTCACCGGTCAGTCAGACGCACGATCAGACGCAAGGAGCAGCACAGTCATGCCCATGGATCCCTACGCCGTCCTGCGCGCCCTGCTGCGCGCGGAGGCCCGGCGGTCGGCGGCGCCCAAGCCGGAGCAGAAGCACAAGGACGAACCGCAGCGGCCGCCCGAGGAACGCAACCGCTGAACCGGCACCGGCGGGGGCGGACCACCGCCTCCGCCGGGCCGTGCCGTGCCGAAGTACGAACGGGCGGTCTTCCGGCCGCCGTACGGGGGAAATCCGCCGCGCCGGACTCCGCTCGGCGATCGGCCGGACGGTCTTGGTCCCGGTCCCGCCGCCACTGGTCTCGGCCACCTGTTCGCAGGAGCTGTTTCCTGGTAACAGCATCTATGACCCATTTGCGGCATCTTTTCAAGCGCCGCACTCCGCCGCCATGGCTGCGCCCGGAACGTCTTGACCGGTAGGCTTTCCGTGTGATCTTCAAGCGCATCGGAAACGGCCGGCCGTACCCCGACCACGGCCGGGAAAGCACCCGGCAGTGGGCGGACGTCGCGCCGCGCCCGGTCCGCCTCGATCAGCTCGTGACCACCAAGCAGCAGCTCGACCTGGAGACCCTGCTGGCGGAGGACTCGACGTTCTACGGCGACCTCTTCGCGCACGTCGTGAAGTGGCAGGGCGACCTCTATCTGGAGGACGGACTGCACCGCGCGGTCCGCGCCGCCCTCCAGCAGCGCCAGGTGCTGCACGCACGCGTGCTCGAACTCGACTGACCGGCGCGACACCGCCCTTGCCCCTTGACCCTTTCGGGTTCCCCTGAGCGGCATCGACTGATCATCTAATAGGCAGCGCCGCCCAGGCGCACTACGCTGCGCCCATGAGCATGCTCACTCCCCCTGGCATGGGCGGCCAGTACCGGATCACGGGGGACAAATACCCTCGGATGCGTCCACCGCGCCGACGCGCCAGGCTCGTGGTCGCCGTGGTGGCGTCCGTCGCCGTGCTCGGCCTGATCAGCTGGGGCACCCTGCAGCTCATCGACGTCTTCACCGGCGGCAAGAAGGCCTCGGCGGCCGGCCCGAAGACCGACTGCCACCCCAAGGCCGACACGGCCGCACAGGTGAAAGCCCTGCCGAAGCCGGGCCAGATCACCGTGAACGTCTACAACGCCACCGAGCGCACCGGACTCGCCAAGTCCACCGCCGACGAGCTGAAGAAGCGCGGCTTCAAGATCGGTGACGTGGGCAACGCGCCCGGCGAGTTCGACAAGAAGGTCAAGAGCGCCGGGATACTGCTCGGACCGGCCGCCGCCCAGAAGACCTCACTGCAGGTGCTGGCGACCCAGCTGGCCGGCGCCGAACAGCGCACCGACGCCCGCAAGGGCGCCGACCTCGACCTCATCCTGGGGGACGGCTTCAAGGGTCTGGACAAGCCGGCGGCCGCGGAGCAGGCGCTGACCGAGCTGAGTGCACCCGCACCGAAGGCCTCTACGAAGAAGAGCTGCTGAGAGGCGCCCCGTCAGGGGCGCCGGGCCGTATCGATGTGCGGCTCTACTCGGCCGCCCCGTAGAGCCGGTCCCCCGCGTCCCCCAGTCCCGGCACGATGTACCCGTGCTCGTTGAGGTGGTCGTCCACGGCCGCGGTGACCACGGTCACCGGCGTCCCCGCCAGCTCCCGCTCCATGACCTCGACGCCCTCGGGAGCGGCGAGCAGGACAACCGCCGTCACGTCGTCCGCGCCGCGCTTGATCAGCTCCCGGATCGCCGCGACCAGCGTGCCGCCCGTGGCCAGCATCGGGTCCAGGACGTACACCTGGCGGCCCGAGAGGTCCTCCGGCATGCGCGAGGCGTAGGTGGAGGCCTGCAGCGTCTCCTCGTTGCGGATCATGCCCAGGAAGCCCACCTCGGCGGTCGGCAGCAGCCGGACCATGCCGTCCAGCATGCCGAGGCCGGCGCGCAGGATCGGCACGACCAGCGGGCGCGGGCGGGCGAGCTTGACGCCGGTCGTCTGGGCGACCGGGGTCCGGATGTCGACGGCTTCGGTGCGCACGTCCCGCGTGGCCTCGTAGGCGAGCAGGGTGACCAGTTCGTCGGCGAGCCGGCGGAAGGTCGCGGAGTCGGTGCGCTGGTCGCGCAGCGTGGTGAGCTTGTGGGCGACCAGGGGGTGGTCGACGACATGGAGACGCATGCCCCTAACGGTACCCGCGCCGTGGCCGCCGCCCGTCCCGGCGTACCCGCGGCCGGACCCCCGGCCGGCACCCCTCTGGCCCTGGCGTCGACACGGCCGTCCGAGGGAAAGTGGGAGGGACGGAACTGGGTTGGTGTGACGTGTGAGCCCGCGGTGCGCGGTGCCGCCGTACCGGAGCCGGACGCCCCGCCGCGCCACGCGATGCGCACGCGGACGCTCCGCTGGTAGACCGATTGCGGGAGGGACACGCTTGGGAATCCTCATGGGAATCCGCTGGGGCAAGACCCGGTAAGCAAGTGCAGGCTGAGGAAGATCCGCGCACACACCGGTGTTTGCAAGGTGGGCGTGCGTGAGCGGCTGGAAAAGCCGCGTACGATCCGCAGGTGGCTGCAAGACACAGGGCGCCGAAGACGTCCCCTGAACGCCTTGTTTCTGCCACGATTCCGAGTGGGTGGGGCTCGGAGCCCAGCTCTCTCCGCCCATGTACCTCCGCCGGGGGGACCCCCAACCGGCACGCCTATGACCAGTGGGAGAGTCACGGTGTACTTCGCCGCACTGCTCGCGCGCACCGAAGACGGGTGGGAAGCGAGCGACACAGAGCTCGACGATGTGGAGACCCTGTCGGATCTTGCCGACCTGGCCCGTGAAGCCTCTCCCGAGGAGGACACGGTGCTCGTGCTGATCGAGCAGGAGGACTCCTGGTTCGGCGTCGTCCGCGTGGACGGCGAGGACGACCCTCGCATCTACGTCTCGGACGCGGCCGCCGCCCAGCGCAGCGCGTACGGCGAGCTGCTGCTCACCGATGAGCTGCTCGGCCGGGAGCCGGGTGCCGACGACGGCCCGGACCTGGACTCCCTCGACCTCGACGGCACGGAGGACGGCGAGTCCGAGTCCGACGAGGACGACGAGGAGGGCGCCGCCGCCGACGCCGTTCCGCACAGCCCGGTGGGCGACAGCCAGATCCTCGACGACCTGGGCATCAGCGAGAAGGAGCTGCGCTCGCTGGACGCCGAGGACGCACTGGGCACGATCGCCGAGGCCCTGGGCGCCTCGGAGGTGCTGGAGACCGTCCGCTGACCGCCCGGAACCCGGCCGCCGAACCGGACCCGGTACGCGACCGCTGGCGTGCCGCGATGCGACTCGCCCTGGCCGAGGCCGAACGGGCCGTCCGGGGCGGGGACGTCCCCGTCGGCGCCGTCGTGCTGTCCCCGGACGGTACGACGGTGCTCGCCGTCGGGCACAACGAGCGCGAGGCCACCGGCGATCCCACGGCCCACGCGGAGGTCCTCGCGATCCGGCGGGCCGCCGCCCTGCTCGGGGAGTGGCGGCTGGCCGACTGCACGCTCGTGGTCACCCTGGAGCCGTGCACGATGTGCGCGGGCGCGATCGTCCAGTCCCGCGTCGACCGGGTCGTCTACGGCGCCCGGGACGAGAAGGCGGGCGCGGCGGGCTCGCTGTGGGACGTGATCCGCGACCGCCGGCTCAATCACCGTCCGGAGGTCGTCGAGGGCGTCCTCGCGACGGAGTGCGCCCGCGTCCTCACCGAGTTTTTCCGAGACCGCTGAATACCGATTTCTGACCACGCCCCCCTGTGCTGTAAGGTCTCCCTCGGTAGCGTGTCCGAGCGGCCGAAGGAGCTCGCCTCGAAAGCGAGTGTGGCGCAAGTCACCGAGGGTTCAAATCCCTCCGCTACCGCTCGAAGAAGGGCCCCGTCGAAAGACGGGGCCCTTCGTGCGTCGAGAGGACGGGACGCAAAAGACCTCGGGCGGCGGCCCGTTGGTCCCTTGAAAAGAGCGCGAAGGTTACACTCGCGCCCGGCAACAGGGGCTCGCAAGGCGCACGCACAGGGGAGGCCGCGGTGGCGGTGAACGCCAAGAAGATCGCCGTATACGTGCTCGTGGTCTTCGCGCTGTACGTGATCATCACGGATCCGGCCAAGGCGGCCGACTACGTCCAGATAGGCTTCGAGGGCATATCGGACGCGGCCAAGGCCATCGGCACCTTCATGACCTGGCTCGCCAACGGAGGAAAGAGCTGAGGTACGTCCCATGATCCGCCACCTGGTCCTCTTCAAGCTCAACGAGGGCGTCGAGCGCGACGATCCGCGGGTCGTCGCGGGCGTGGAGGCCTTCAAGGCACTCGGCGGGCAGATCGAGGAGCTGCGCTTCTGGGAGTGCGCCTGGAACATCACCGACCGGCCGATCGCCTACGACTTCGCGATCAACTCGGCGGTCGAGGACACCGACGCCCTCAAGCGGTACCTGGAGTACCCGGCCCATCAGGCCGGGGTCGCGCTGTGGCGCGAGTTCGCCACGTGGGTGATCGCCGACTACGAATTCTGACCACTTCCACCTGGGAGCCCCCCGCCGGAACGGCGGGGGGCTTTCGTGCGTCTTACTCCCCAACTTGGTGGAGTTTGAACACAACACGGGGTTATGCGGTGCTTGCACACAGTGCACATGTCTTGTGATGCTATGACCGCTTTTGACCGATGATTGAGCGATGAAGAGGTGGCGTTGACCGTGTCGGCCAGTACTGCGCCGCCCCAGGAGGAGGCACCGCCCGCCCCCGCCTCCTCCTGCGCCTCCGTCCCCTCCTCCGACGACCCCTCCGCCGCCCCCGCTCCCTCCTCCGACCCCGCCCCCGTACCCCCCGAGAAACGGCGCAGTTCCGACACCCGCGCCCTCACCCAGGTCCTCTTCGCCGAGCTGAAGGACCTCACGCCGGGTACGCCGGAGCACCACCGGGTGCGGGGGGCGCTGATCGAGGCGAACCTCCCGCTCGTGCGCTACGCCGCCGCCCGCTTCCGCTCCCGCAACGAGCCCATGGAGGACGTGGTCCAGGTCGGCACCATCGGCCTGATCAACGCCATCGACCGGTTCGACCCGGACCGGGGCGTGCAGTTCCCCACCTTCGCCATGCCGACCGTGGTCGGCGAGATCAAGCGGTACTTCCGGGACAACGTCCGCACGGTCCACGTACCGCGCCGGCTGCACGAGCTGTGGGTGCAGGTCAACAGCGCCACCGAGGACCTCACCACGCTCTTCGGGCGCTCCCCCACCACCGCCGAGGTCGCCGAGCGGCTCAGGATCAGCGAGGAGGAGGTGCTGAGCTGCATCGAGGCGGGCCGTTCGTACCACGCCACCTCGCTGGAGGCCGCGCAGGAGGGCGACGGGCTGCCCGGCCTGCTGGACCGGATCGGCTACGAGGACCCGGCCCTGGACGGCGTGGAACACCGCGACCTGGTCCGCCACCTCCTCGTCCAACTACCGGAACGTGAACAGCGCATCCTTCTCCTGCGTTACTACAGCAATCTCACCCAGTCGCAGATCAGCGCGGAACTCGGCGTCTCCCAGATGCACGTCTCCCGCCTCCTCGCCCGCAGCTTCCAGCGGCTGCGCTCGGCGAATCGCATCGACGCGTAGAGGCTCCCGGGGCGGAGCACGGCAGGCGCACGGAAGCACGCGTGGGATCACCGCTTGCATCGCAAACGCGATCGATGCATCACCATCGAGAGCGAATCGCTCACCAGCGCAGATGCCGACAGTTGGACCCTTATAAAGCGTCAGACCCCGCCTTTCCAGGGCTGATTCACTTCTCACATGTCGACATGTCACTACAGCGTGTTGCCGACATGTGACATTCTGCGGGAGACGCGTTTGCCGGGCCTTCGGCGCCGGTATTCAGGTGAAGGCTGCGTTGCTCGCAAGACAGCGCCGCCACGACCGTCCCGCGACCCAAAGGGGGTGGCATGTCCGCAGACCAGGGCAGCTCGAAGGTGCTGACGCCCGCGACCAGCGAGGCAGCGCCCAAGGAGCTCGACGCACTCGACGTCCTCGACGGCATCGAGGGCGTCACGGCCCTCGACGCCGTGCCGTCCCCGACCGCCCCGGCGGCCGCAGACCTCCCGGCCCCGCCGGCCTCCGGGGACATCGACACCCGGACCCTGTCCCGCTCCCTGTTCCTGAGGCTCGCCACCCTCGGCGAGGACAGCCCCGAGCGGGCCTACGTCCGGGACACCCTGATCGAGCTGAACCTGCCGCTGGTCCGCTACGCGGCGGCGCGCTTCCGCTCGCGCAACGAGCCGATGGAGGACATCGTCCAGGTCGGCACCATCGGCCTGATCAAGGCGATCGACCGCTTCGACTGCGAACGGGGCGTGGAGTTCCCGACGTTCGCCATGCCGACGGTCGTCGGCGAGATCAAGCGCTTCTTCCGGGACACGTCCTGGTCGGTGCGCGTCCCGCGCCGCCTCCAGGAGCTGCGCCTGGCCCTCACCAAGGCCAGCGACGAGCTGTCCCAGAAGCTGGACCGCTCCCCGACGGTGACCGAGCTGGCCGCCGTGCTCGGCGTCTCCGAGGAGGACGTGGTCGACGGCCTCGCGGTCGGCAACGCCTACACCGCCTCCTCGCTGGACTCCCCGGCCCCCGAGGACGACGGCGGCGAGGGCTCGCTCGCCGACCGTCTCGGCTACGAGGACACCGCCCTGGAGGGCGTGGAGTACCGCGAGTCCCTCAAGCCCCTGCTGGCCAAGCTCCCGCCCCGGGAGCGCCGGATCATCATGCTCCGCTTCTTCGCCAACATGACCCAGTCCCAGATCGGCGAGGAGGTCGGCATCTCCCAGATGCACGTCTCGCGCCTGCTGACCCGGACGCTGGCGCAGCTGCGGGAGGGCTTGATCTCCGACTAGCGCTGCGCGGGTGGTGGCGAGTGGGGAAGTGCCGGGATCTGCCGTCTTTCGTCTGCGGCATCGTCGAGGCCGGTCGCGCGGTTCCCCCCGCCCCGCGGGCGCGTAGCCCCCATCGCAACCCCAAGCGTGGGCCCTGATCGGGTGCCGCCTCAGGGGTTCCCATCTGACGACACGTCAGCCACCATGGCCCGATGCTGCGAGCGACAGGGCATGCGTGGGCGACATGGACACGTGGCCGCCGAGGCGCCGTTACGGCAGCGTCGGCGGCCGTCGTCGTCCTGGGCGGGGTGCTGGCCGCGTGCGAGGGCGACGGCCCGGGCGGGGGTTACGTCGCGGTCGGCTCGGGGCAGCGCGGGCCGGGCTCGGTCACTCCGTCGGGATCCGTGACGCTGGTGCCGCTCGACGGAGGCAGGAGCACGAGCGGGAAGCGGAGCGGCCGTAACTCCCCTGGCGATGCGCCGGCTTCCGGCGATACCGCTGCCTCGGGCGGCCCGCACGCTCCGGAGCGGACCGCCACCGGTCCCGGCGGCGACAGCTCCCCCGCCACCCCCGGTCCGACCGGCACGGACAGTCGTACGACACCGCCCGCCACCTCGCCCGCCCCGGCGCCCAGGCCCACGCCCGGCGACAGCAACGGCAACGGCAAGCCCCCCACCCCCGCCGATCTCACCTGGGGCGACCCCACGACACAGCCGGCGGACCGGCGCTGGTGTCAGAAGGTGACCGTCGGGTTCGAGAACTCCGGGGGTACGGCGGTGCGGGCGGGCTCGGTGACCTTCGGGACGCACGTCATCGGCGCGCTCGGTATCGACTGGGGGACGGTCGACTCGACGGTGGACCTCCCGGTGCCGATCGCGCCGGGCGCGCACGAGGACCACACCTGGACGGTGTGCGTCGACGCCTGGCGCGTGCCGCTGGGCATGCACATCGAGACGCGGGACGTGTCCGTCCAGTGGAAGTGATCGCCGGAGGCCGGCCCTGCTTCGGCCGGTTCTCCTTCAGGCGGTCCTACTTCATCGCCAGCCAGGCGACACCGGCCACCACGGCGATGGCGACGACGACGCCGATGATCAGGCCGATCCGGGGCCCGGAGGGGGCCGCGGCCTGCTGCTGGCGGCCCTGGGGGGCCTCGTCGACGAACGCGCGGAACATCTGGGTGCTGCCGGCGGGGTCGTAATTGCCCTGGGGGCCCTGGGTGTTAGCCATGGCCCGAGACCTTAGCGAAGACGGGCCGGGCCGCCCAAGTGGGGGGCCACCAGGACAGAGGGGGGCACCTCACCCGCACCGGCCTGCATATTTACGACTGCAATACTTGCCTTTGCCAAGTTTTTGCGCGTCTGAATCCCCTGCTTATTTGCCTGCAGCAACCAAACAGGGCTATGGTTGCCTCAAGCAACGATACGGGAGGTGTGATGGCCGGGCAGGCGCAGTTTGAGGAGCTGGCGCGTCAGCTCAGTGCCGTCGGAGCCGTGAAACGGGACCTGGGGCGGATCCTGCCGCCCGGCTGTCCGGCCGGCTCGGCCGCCGTGCTGACCCTGCTCGGCCGCCACGGAGACATGCGCATGAGCAAGCTCGCCGAGCTGCTCGCCGTGGACATGTCGGTCACCAGCCGGCATGTCGCGCACGTCGCCGCGCGCGGCTGGATCGAGCGGCACCCGGACCCCGCGGACAAGCGCTCGCGCATCCTGCGGCTGACGCCCGCGGGCCTGGAAGAGCTCCGGGAGCTGTCCCGGCGGACCACGCATCTGCTCGCCGAGCGGCTCGCCGACTGGACCGACGACGAGGTCGGCCAGCTGATCCGGCTGATGACCCGGCTGCGCGCGTCCTTCGGCGACTGCCGGTCCGCCCCGGTCCGGATCCCCGCGGCCCTGGTCCAGGAGAGCACTCCCGTAGTCGAAGAGACCACCCGTACACCCGCAAGCACGTAAGAAAAGGAAGCCCATGGCAACGACCACACCAGCCGGTGTGCGGGCTCACGCCAAGCACGGGGAAGGCACAGGCAACGCCCCGATGACGCACCGGCAGATCATGGAGGCCCTGTCCGGGCTGCTGCTCGGCATGTTCGTGGCGATCCTGTCGTCCACGATCGTCTCCAACGCCCTGCCGCACATCATCGGGGACCTCGGCGGCGGCCAGTCCGCCTACACCTGGGTGGTCACCGCCGCCCTGCTGTCGATGACCGCGGCCACTCCCCTGTGGGGCAAGCTCGCCGACCTGTACAGCAAGAAGGCTCTCGTCCAGATAGCCCTCGTCATCTACGTCGTCGCCTCGATGGCGGCCGGCCTGTCGCAGAACCCGGGCATGCTGATCGCCTGCCGCGTGGTGCAGGGCATCGGCGTCGGCGGTCTGTCCGCCCTCGCGCAGATCGTCATGGCGGCGATGATCTCCCCGCGTGAGCGCGGCCGTTACTCCGGCTACCTGGGTGCTACCTTCGCCGTCGCCACCGTCGGCGGCCCGCTGCTCGGCGGTGTCATCACCGACACCTCCTGGCTGGGCTGGCGCTGGTGCTTCTACGTCGGTGTCCCCTTCGCCGTGATCGCGCTGATCGTGCTGCAGAAGACCCTGCACCTGCCCGTGGTCAAGCGCGAGGTCAAGGTCGACTGGGCCGGCGCGTTCTTCATCTCCGCCGCCGTCTCCCTGCTGCTGGTCTGGGTCACCTTCGCCGGTGACAAGTACGACTGGGTGTCCTGGCAGACGTACGCGATGGTCGGCGGTTCGATCGCGCTCGGCGCGATCTTCGTGCTCATCGAGTCCAAGGCCGGCGAGCCGATCATCCCGCTGCGCCTGTTCAAGAACCGCACGATCACGCTGGCCTCGCTGGCCTCGCTGTTCGTCGGTATCGCGATGTTCACCGGCACGGTGTTCTTCAGCCAGTACTTCCAGCTGGCCCGCGACAAGTCCCCGACGATGTCCGGCGTCCTGACCATCCCGATGATCGGCGGTCTGTTCGTCTCCTCGACCGTCTCGGGTCAGTTCATCACCCGCACCGGCCGCTGGAAGGCCTGGCTGGTCAGCGGTGGCGTCCTGGTGACGGCCGGCCTGCTGCTGCTCGGCGGCATCCGGTACGACACCGACTACTGGAAGATGGCCATCTTCATGGCCCTGCTGGGTCTCGGCATCGGCATGATGATGCAGAACCTGGTGCTCGCCACGCAGAACCAGGTGGCGCCCTCCGACCTCGGCTCGGCCAGCTCCACGGTCACCTTCTTCCGCTCCCTCGGCGGTGCGGTCGGCGTCTCCGCGCTGGGTGCGGTGATGTCCCGCCGGATCACGCACTACGTCCAGGACGGCGTCTCCGCGCTGAGCCCCAAGTACCAGGCCGCCCTGGCCGGCAGCTCGGGCTCCACCGACAGCATCCCGGACATGAACAAGCTCCCGGCGCCCATCCGGACGCTGCTGGAGAGCGCCTACGGCCACGGCATCGCGGACGTCTTCTTCATCGCCGGCTGCCTCGCCGCCGTCGCGTTCCTGATCACGCTGTTCATCAAGGAGGTCCCGCTGAAGACCAAGGGCGCGCTCGCGCAGGCCGCCGACGGGCAGGCTCCGGCCGAGGTCCCGGCCGCCACCGCGGAGGCCGCCGCCGAGGCTCCGGCCCAGGAGGTGCCCGGCTGGGCCGAGCCCGTCGTCGCGGCGGACCGCTTCCAGGGCGCGCCGGCCACCGCGACCGCCACCCGGCAGATGACCGCCGTCGCCACCGTCGCCGAGCCCGGCACCGGCGCGGGCGGCGGCACCCCGGTCCACGGCTTCGTCCGCGGCGCCGAGAGCGCCCCGGTCCCGCAGGCCGCGGTCACCCTGATCTCGCTGTCCGGCCGCCAGCTGGGCCGCGCGGTCGCCCAGGCCGACGGCTCCTACTCCGTCGACGCCCCGGGCACGGGTTCGTACGTCCTGATCGCCTCCGCCGACGGCTACCAGCCGCAGGCCTCCACCGTCGTGGTGGGCGAGGAACCGCTGGCGTACGACATCCTGCTCAGCGGCACCAGCGGGCTGACCGGTGTGGTCCGGGCCGCCGGGAGCGCGCTGCCGGTCAAGGGCGCGATGGTGATCGTCACCGACGTGCGCGGTGACCTGCTGGCCACCGCCGCCACCGGGGAGCAGGGCGACTTCGCCCTCACCGACCTGGTGCCGGGCACGGTCACCCTGGCCGTCAACGCGAGCGGGTTCCGGCCGCGCGCCCTGCCGGTCGAGATCGGCGCCACCGGGGTCACCCGGGTCGAGATCGACCTGGACGCCGGCGCCCGCCTCCAGGGTGTCGTCAAGGCCCCGCACGGTCCGCTGGCCGACGCCCGCGTGACGCTCGTCGACCAGGCGGGCAACGTGGTCGGCACCGCCACCACCGGCACGGACGGGGCGTACGCCTTCACCGACCTGGACAGCGGCGAGTACACCGTCATCGCGACGGGCTACCCGCCGGTGGCGACGGCCCTGACCGTCGCCGGCACCGGGGTCGACGGCCACCAGATCGAACTCGCCCACCCCGGCGAGTAGTTCACTCGCGGCCCGTGGCACACATACCGTCGTGTGTGCGCCACGGGCCGGTTTCATACGACCAATTTGTAAGGCTTTGCAGGGAGAAAACGGGATGGGACTGACCGCGAAGATCCGCACGCGGGACGGGTGGGCCGTGTCGCACGCGGTCGTCACGGTGACCGACATGACCGGTACGCAGGTGCTGCGCGCCGAGGCGGACGCCGAGGGGGCCGTACGGGATGCCACCGAGCTGGCGCCGGGGGCGTACACGGTGATCGTGACGGCCGTCGGATACGCGCCCGCGGCCTCCTCCGCGATTGTCACCGCCAGCGGCCGGGCCGAGGTCGGCACGGTCACGCTGGCCCGGCAGGGCGGCACCGAGCTGCCGCCGCCCGGGCCCTGGACCATCGACCCGGTGCACTCCTCCGTCGCCGCGGTCGCCCAGCACCTGGGGATCTCCAGCGTGCACGGGCGGTTCACCGAGTTCGGCGGCACGATCGAGATCGCGCCGGACGACGTCACCAAGTCCCGCGTGGAGGCGGTGATCAAGGCCGCGTCCATCGACACGGGCAACGGCATGCGCGACGGGCATCTGAAGTCCGCGGACTTCCTCGACGTCGAGCAGCATCCGCAGATCACCTACCGCTCGACCGGCCTGACCCAGGCCGGCTCCGACCGCTGGACCGTGCACGGCGAGCTGTCCATGCACGGGGTCGTACGACCGGTGGACCTGGACCTCGCCTACCTCGGCACCGGCGCCGACCCCTGGGGCGGCACGCGGGCCGCGTTCCGGGCGACGGCCGAACTGCGCCGCGAGGACTTCGCGATGAAGTACAACCAGGTCCTCCAGGCGGGCATCGCGGCGGTCGGTACGACGCTGAAGGTGGAGCTGGACATCCAGGCGGTCCAGGGCGACTCGCTGCCCCAGGCGTAGGCACAGCAGGGTCAGCCACGGGGGCGCGCTCTGCCCCTAGGCTGCCCCCATGGCACCGAACATCGCTACCAACACCCGCGTATCGCTGGACGAACTGCTGGACTTCGTACGGCCCCGTCACCGGGCCCTGCTGATCACCCGACGCGCCGACGGCGGACCGCAGGCCTCCCCGCTGACCTGCGGGGTCGACGACTCGGGGCGGATCGTCGTCTCCACCTACCCCGAGCGCGCCAAGACCCGCAACGCCAAGCGGGATCCGCAGGTCAGCGTGCTCGTCCTGAGCGACGAATGGAACGGCCCCTGGGTCCAGATCGACGGCACGGCCGAGGTCATCGACGCACCCGACTCGGTGGAACCCCTGGTCGAGTACTACCGCAACATCGCCGGCGAACACCCCGACTGGGACGAGTATCGGGCGGCGATGGTCAAGCAGGGCAAGTCCATCATCCGGGTGACACCCGAACGGTGGGGACCGGTGGCGACCGGCGGCTTTCCGGCACGGCTGGCCGAGGACCGGTAGACACCGGAGGTGTGGGGATCGGTGGCGGAGTGGTCAGCCTCGGCTGACCATCGCCTCGATGCCTGCGATCAGCAGGTCCAGGGCGAAGGCGAAGTCGCGGTCCAGCATCTCGTCGACCGTGTCCCCGCCCCGGGCCGCCATGAGGTCCTTCGACTCCTCGACGGCCTCGGCGGTCCCCGGGGCCTCGGTCACCAGGGCCATGGCCTGCTCGTAGTACTCGTCGGGGCTCAGCCCGGTGTCCGCGATCCGGGCGAAGAAGTGGCCCTCGATCGTGCCGAAGCCGTACACGAACTGGAAGACCGCCGAGATCGCCCCCGTCACCCCGTGCGCGGGAAGCCCCGCCCGGCGGACGACCCGCTGGACCGCGCGGGAGAACGCCAGCGAGTTCGGGCCGATGTTGAGATAGCGCCCCGCCAGCGGCGACAGCCAGGGGTGGCGCACCAGCAGCGCCCGGTACTCGGTGGCCAGCCCGCGCAGCTGCTCGCGCCAGTCCTCGCCCTGGGCGTCCGGATCCGGCAGCCGCAGCTCGCCGAAGGCCGCGTCCAGGGCGAGTTCGAGCAGGTCGTCCTTGGTGTCGACGTACCAGTACAGGGACATCGCGGTGACGTTCAGCTCCGCGGCCAGCCGTCGCATGGAGACCTTCGTCAGCCCCTCGGCGTCCAGCAGCCGCACCGACGTCGCGGTGATCCGCTCCCGGTCCAGTCCGGAAGGCTGGCCGGCACGTCCGCCGCGCCGCGGCTTCTCCTGCAGCCACACACTGTCCCGCGCCGACCGACCCGCTGCCTTCACCATCGGCGCATCCTCCTGAGACTCCGGCCACTGGTCCAACCTTAGGCGCGGGCCTGCGCCGGCCTGCGGACCGCGCCCGTCTCGGGGAGGCTTCAGGCCGTCAGGTCCAGCAGTTCGCTGATCAGACCGCTGACGTGGTGTGCATCGCACAGCGATCGCCGTGCGGTGCACACCACGGGTGTTCCGTCAGCCGGTCCCCCTGTTTCAGCCGCTCGCCTTCTGCGTGAGGTCGTAGAAGGTGGCCGAACCGACGGTGACCTTCTTGAAGGTGCTCTCGACCCACGAGGTGATCCGGGACGACGTACCGCTGCTGCTGCCGCCCATGCCACCGCCCATGCCTCCGCCGGCGATGAAGTAGTGGATCTCCCCTTCCGCCACGTACTTCTTGAACTGCGCCAGCGTCGGCGACGGGTCGGTGCCGTTGAAGCCGCCGATCGCCATCACCGGCTCGCCGGTGGCGAGTTGGTAGCTGGCCGCGTTCTGCGAACCGATGGACGCGGCGACCCAGGTGTAGTCGCCGGCGTCCTCCTCCAGCAGCTTCTTGGCGGCCGAGGAGACGTTCGCGCCGTTCAGCAGGCCGCCGGCGCCACCGCCGCCGCCCATGCCGCCGTCGCCCATCCGGCCGGCGCCGGGGAAGCCGTTGCCGTTCTGGCCCTGCTGACCTTGGCTGTTCTGGCCCTGCCGGCCGGGCATGCCACCGCCGAAGCCGCCCCCACCGGGGAAGCCGTTGCCGTTCTGCTGACCTTGCTGGCCTTGGCCCTGCTGCCCCTGCTGCCCCGGCATCGCACCGCCGAAGCCGCCGCCGGGCCCCCGTCCGCCGCCGAAGCCCATCATGCTCGCGCCCGCCGGGCCGGCCGTCGGGATGGAGCCGGTGTGCGCGGAGTCCACCGTGCTGAGGGTGTACGCCGTCGGACCGGCGAGCGCGGCCACCAGGCCCACCGCCGCCGCCCCGAGGGCCGGCTGCCGGGAGATCCGCCCGGCGAAGATCAGGCCCAGCGCGGCCACCATGCCGCCGATCAGCACCAGCCACTTCAGCCAGGGCAGATAGCCGGAGGTCCGGTTGAGCAGGACGTATCCCCACGCGGACGCCGCCACGAGCGCGGCGGCGAGGCTGATCGACGCCCAGGTCTCCCGGCGCCGCTCCCACAGCAGCCCGGCGCCCATGCCGACGACGGCCGCGAGGTAGGGCGCGAGCGCCACCGTGTAGTACTGGTGGAAGATGCCGGCCATGTAACTGAAGACCACCATGGTGATCAGCAGCGAGCCGCCCCACACCAGGAACGAGGCCCGCGTCACGGACGTACGGCGCAGCTTCCGGGTCGCCCACAGGCCCGCGACCAGCAGGATCAGCGCGGCCGGGAGCAGCCAGGAGATCTGGCCGCCGATCTCGGAGTTGAACATCCGGTCCCAGCCGGTCGCGCCCCAGCGGCCGGAGCCGGTCCCGCCGCCACCGCCGCCGACGCTGCCGGTCTCGTCGCCGCTGATCCGGCCGAGGCCGTTGTAGCCGAAGGTCAGCTCCAGGAAGCTGTTGTTCTGCGAGCCGCCGATGTAGGGGCGCGAGGAGGCCGGCCACAGCTCGACGATCGCGACCCACCAGCCGCCGGAGACCACGAGCGCGACGGTGGCGAGGCCCAGCTGGACCAGGCGCCTGCGCAGCCGCACCGGACCGCAGACGGCGTAGACGATCGCCAGCGGCGGCAGGACGAGGAAGGCCTGCAGGGTCTTGGCGAGGAACGCGAAGCCGATCGCGGCCCCCGCCCACACCAGCCACTTCGTCCGGCCATCCTCCACAGCCCGTACGACGAAGTAGCAGGCCAGCGCCATCAGCAGGGCCAGCATCGCGTCCGGGTTGTCGAACCGGAACATCAGCGCGGCCACCGGGGTGAGGGCGAGCACCGCGCCCGCGATCAGACCCGCCGCCGGGCTGAACCGGCGCCGTACGGCCGCGCACACCACCGCCACCGTGCCGACGCCCATGAGGACCTCGGGAGTGAGGATCGCCCACGAGTTCAGGCCGAAGATCCGCACCGACAGCTCCATCGGCCACAGGAAGGCCGAGGGCTTGTCGACGGTGATGGCGTTGCCCGCGTCCAGCGAACCGAAGAAGAACGCCTTCCAGGACTTGCTGCCCGCCTGCACGGCCGCCGAGTAGAAGGAGTTGGCGTAGCCGGAGGCGCTGAGGTCGTACAGGTAGAGCAGGAGGGTGGCGGCCAGCAGGGCGAGGAAGGCCGGGCGCACCCAGCGGGGGTCCTCGGGGCGGCCGCGCCACAGCCCGCGCAGGACCGGCTGCCTGGGCTCACCGGCCTCGGGGGCCTGCGGGGGAGCGGTCGGGGGCGGGCCCCAGTCGGCCGTACCGCTGTGCCGGGCGGTCGGCTGGTCGTAATGGGTGGTCATCGGGGGTCCCCCGGATCGGTGTCGTGAGGGCGCACCGGCTGCAGTCGCATGGTGGCGTCCCTCCAGCTGCCGTCCGCGGCTTCACCGGCGCGGACCTGGGTGGCCGTCGGATACGGCTGCGGGTACGGCACCGGGCGCTGGGGCAGCGGTGCGTACGGAGCGGTCGTGCCGTGCGGCGGGGTCGTGCTCGTGCTGTAGTTCGGCGAGGACAGGGGGTGGGAGGCGACGACCGTCGAGCCGGCGTGGGACTCGCCGTGGTCCGGGAACACCCAGGCGCGGAAGAGCAGGAACCGCAGCACGGTCGCCGCGAGGTTGGCGGCGATGAGCACCGCCAGTTCGGTGGAGTGCGCCGGGCTGGAGCCGGCCGCGTTCAGGGCGGCCAGGGAGCCGCTGGTCAGCGCGAGCCCGATGCCGAAGACGACCAGGCCCTGCGCCTGGTGCCGTACGGCGCCGCCCCGGCCGCGCACCCCGAAGGTGAGCCGGCGGTTGGCGGCCGTGTTGGCGATCGCGGAGACCAGCAGGGCGAGCGCGTTGGCGATCTGGGAGCCGGAGAACTGCCGGAAGACGCTGTAGAGGAGGAGGTAGAAGAGGGTGGACAGGCCGCCGACGACGCAGAAGCCGACGAGCTGACGGGCAAGTCCCGTGGGCACGTTGGTCAGATCGCGGTCGCGCGGGTCGTCGCCGAAGGGCCGGGTGAGCCGGTCCAGCGGGAGCGAACCGGTGGCCAGCGCCTTGCCGACCCGCCAGACGCCCTTGAGGTCGTCGGTGGCGGTCTTCACGATGTGCACGGTGGAGTCGGGGTCGTCGACCCAGTCGACCGGCACCTCGTGGATCCTCAGGCCCGCCCGCTCGGCGAGCACCAGCATCTCGGTGTCGAAGAACCAGCCGGTGTCCTCCACCAGTGGCAGCAGCACCTGGGCCACATCGCGCCGGATGGCCTTGAATCCGCACTGGGCGTCGGAGAACCGGGCCTGGAGCGAGCCGCGCAGGATCAGGTTGTAGGCCCGGCTGATGAGCTCCCGCTTGGGGCCGCGCACCACCCGGGAGGCGCGGGCGAGCCGGGAGCCGATCGCGAGGTCCGAGTGGCCGGAGATCAGCGGGGCCACCAGCGGCAGCAGGGCGTTGAGGTCGGTGGACAGGTCGACGTCCATGTAGGCGAGGATCGGCGCCTCGGACGCGGACCAGACGGTCCTCAGGGCCCGTCCCCGGCCCTTCTGCCCCAGGCGGAAGTTGGTGACCTCGGGGATCTCCGCCTCCAGCCGCGCCGCCACCAGCGGGGTGGTGTCCGTGGACGCGTTGTCCGCGATCGTGATGCGGAAGGCGTACGGGAAGGTGCGCGTGAGGTGCTCGTGCAGTCTGCGGACGCACGGCTGGAGGTCCTCCTCCTCGTTGTAGACGGGGATCACTACGTCCAGGACAGGCGTACCGGCGTCTCCGGCCGGGAGGTGCTCCCGCGCCGGCAGGGTGCCGGGAGAAGAGTCGGTTCGCATGGAACCGACTCAACTCAAGCCCCCTGTCGCACCCATGTGGTGGCACTGTGCTGTGCCTGTGAGTGCGCCTGCCAGTCGGTTTCGGGCGCGGGCCGCGGAACGGCGGGGGCGAGCGCGGGCAGATGGACGGTGAACACGGTCCGCCCGGGCACGCTGTCGACGGTGACGGCACCCCCGTGCGCGGCCGCGACCGCCTGCACGATGGCCAGCCCGAGGCCGGTGGACCCCGT
Organism: Streptomyces sp. NPDC050743; assembly: GCF_044456925.1. Lineage (NCBI taxonomy): Bacteria > Bacillati > Actinomycetota > Actinomycetes > Kitasatosporales > Streptomycetaceae > Streptomyces > Streptomyces sp. NPDC050743. The sequence goes on along the minus strand of NZ_JBITGJ010000005.1, from coordinate 240,003 downwards.
CGACCTGGAGCGCGCGGAGTCCCCGCGCGCGAACCGCTCGAAGACGTGCGGCAGCAGATCCGGCGGTATGCCCTGCCCGTTGTCCTCGACGTCGACGCACATCCACGGCCCGCGCCGCTGCACGCGCGCGGTCACGGTCGTACCGGGCGGGGTGTGTTTGCGGGCGTTGCCGAGCAGGTTGACCAGCACCTGCTGGATGCGCGCCGCGTCCGCCGACACGAGCGCGGGTTCGTCGGGCAGGTCGAGCCGCCAGTTGTGGTCCATGCCGGCCGCGCGGGAGTCGCTGACCGTGTCCACGACGAGCGGGATGAGATCGGTCTGCTCGAACTGCAGCGGCCGGCCGGCGTCGAGGCGGGCGAGGAGGAGAAGGTCCTCGACGAGGAGGGTCATACGGCCCGCCTCGGACTCGATCCGGCCGAGGGCGTGCCGGGTGTCGGGCCCGACCTGCTCCCGCCCGCGTCTGGTGAGTTCCGCGTACCCGCGAATGGACGCGAGCGGGGTGCGCAGCTCATGGCTGGCATCGGCGACGAACTGCCGTACCCGCGTCTCGCTCTGCTGCCGGGCGTGCAGGGCGCCGTGGACGTGGTCGAGCATCCGGTTGAGCGCGGCGCCCACCTGCCCGACCTCGGTGTGCGGGTCGCACTCGGACTCCGGGACCCGCTCGCTGAGGTTGACCTCGCCGGTGTGCAGGGTCAGTTCGGAGACCCGGGTGGCGGTGGCGGCGACCTTGCGCAGGGGGCGGGTGGCGACGCCGACGATGACGGTGCCGGCGAGGGTGGCGGCGATGAGACCGGCCGCGGTGACGCTGATCTCGACCAGGATCAGGGTGTCGATGTTGTCGTCGACGTCCTTGGTCGGCAGGGCGATGTAGAACGCGTCGCCGTTGTCCCGGCTCGTCACGTACTTGACGAGGTAGTCCCCGAGCCCGGGGATCTCCACGCTGTGCGCCTTGTTGTCCTTGGCCACGGAGTTCAGCGCGGTCTTCTGCGCGGCGGTCAGGCCGGCGGCGCGCATCCGCTTGAACAGGCCGTAGTCGTCGTTCTGCTGCTGGGCCACGGCGGCGGAGGTGATCGAGCCGTTCTTCACGTACGCCGCGACGGTACGGGGCTGTGTCGGGCCCCTGGTGAGCAGGGTGTCGACCTTGTCGCTCGGTGTCGCGGCGTCCGACGCCGAGGGGTCCAGGCTCCCCGGGACCGCACCGGGCTGCGCGCCGGCCGGAGCCTGCATATGACCGACCGCCCGCGCGGCGGTCTCGTTCACCTTGCCCTCGAGCTGCTGGTACAGATGCGAGCGCAGCGCCACCGTGGTGACGGTGCCGATCACCGCGCACACCACGGCGATCAGCACGACCGACGCGACGACGAGCCGGGTCCGCAGGGTGCGCGGCTGTCCCGGTCGCTTCTGCCGTTGCCGCGGGCCCGGTCGTCGCCGTCCGCTCATGAGACGGCGGGCTTGATCAGATAACCCGCCCCACGCCGGGTGTGGATCATCGGCTCACGCCCGGCGTCGATCTTCCGCCGCAGATAGGAGATGTACAGCTCGACGACATTGGCCTGCCCGCCGAAGTCGTACGACCACACCCGGTCCAGGATCTGCGCCTTGCTGAGCACGCGCCGCGGGTTGCGCATCAGGAAGCGCAGCAGCTCGAACTCGGTGGCGGTGAGGTGGATGGAGTCCCCGGCCCGCGACACCTCGTGGCTGTCTTCGTCGAGGGTCAGGTCGCCCACGACGAGCACCGAGTCGGACCGCCGGTCGGCGGCCCCGGACCGGCGGATGAGCCCCCGCAGCCGCGCCACGACCTCCTCCAGGCTGAACGGCTTGGTGACGTAGTCGTCGCCGCCCGCGGTGAGCCCGGCGATGCGGTCCTCGACCGCGTCCTTGGCGGTCAGGAAGAGGACGGGCACGTCCGGCAGTTCGCGCCGCAGCCGCCCGAGGACGGTCAGTCCGTCCATGTCGGGCAGCATCATGTCCAGCACGACGGCGTCGGGCCGGAACTCGCGGGCGGTCTGGACGGCGCCCTGCCCGTCCCCCGCACTCCTGATCTGCCAGCCCTCGTAGCGAAGAGCCATGCTCAGCAGTTCGGTGATCGACAGCTCGTCGTCCACCACAAGCACTCGGACGGGGCTCCCGTCCGGCCTCAGCAGTTCGGTGCGCCCCTGGGGCGAGGTCGTGGTCATGGTGGACACCTTGTCCGGGTCCTCTGAGAAGAGGCTTTCCCCCATCTGTGATTTCCCTGAGAAACACACAGGCACCCCTCAGGCAGCACCTGGGAAGCGCTCACTCCCGCGCGAAGACGCGAGCGTGCTCGACCCTGGCGATGTGGATCACGTACCGCTCGTACCACCGCTCCCGGCCACGGCGCTTGGCCGCGAGATGCTCGGGGTGCCGCCGCCATCGCTCGATCCCTTCGAGATCCCGGAAGTAGGCGACGGAGATCGCGAGTCCGCCGGGGGTACGGGCGGAGTCCTCGCCGAGGAAGCCGGGGATTTCACGGACGAGTCGGGAGAGGTGCTCGGCGGTGTGGTCGTATCCGCCGGGGTCGTCGTCGGTGCGGAGGGAGGTGAAGATGGCGGCGTAGTAAGGGGGTTCGGGCAGAGAGGTGGGCTGTACAGCGGCATCCGTCTGATCGCTCATGACAACCACGGTCGGCCGTGGGCCCGTTCGGCGTCCACGGGCCTTGCCGAAAGGGATCCGTAAGGGATCCGAGTCTTTGCCTTCGCCTCAGAACAGCCCCTCCTGCCCTCGTGCGAACTCCCGGAGCGGGAAGGTGAGTCCGGCCGCCTGCGAAGCGGCCGGCGGCACCAGTTCCCAGCCGGTCATCAGCCGTGTGTCGAGCACGACCACCCCGCGCTCGCCGACCACCAGATGAAGATCGGGCCCGGCGGCCGCGACCAGCTCACCGCCGACCCCGCCACCGGGGACGAGTTCCGCCACTTCCCCGAACGCGGACGCGGCACCGGCAAGCCCGAAGACCCCCATGTGATCGGTGACTTCGCAGGGCTCCGGCCGAAGGGACTCGGGCCATCCACTGAGCGCCACGGCCCGCGCGTGCAGCTCCCGCACCTGCGCCGCACGCTCCTCCCCGGTCCCCGGCAACGCCGACCGCACCGCACGCTTCTCGGCGTACGGGATCCGGTCCGGCACCTGGAGCGCGGCCCGCAGCAGCTCCTCGGTGCGCCGGGCGGCCATCAGCGGGCCGGCGCCGAGCCAGCTGAAACAGACGGCGCCCTGCTCCAGCAGCCGGGCCGAGCCCCGCTCGACCGCGGTGATCCCGACTTTCACCATCCCGGGCCCGAACCACGCCAGATACACCCGGTACGGCCGCGGGTCGTCGGCGATCGTGTCGGCGGCCACGGAGTGCGCCCGGTCCAGCCGCGCGCACTCCTCGCACCGGGCGCCCGTGCTCCGCGCCGGCACGACCGCGCCCACCGGACAGGCGTGGCCACGGGCGCCCACACAGTGCCGGGCGCTCCCCTCCGGCACGGCGAAGGCGACCCGCTTCCCCCACGGCAGCGCACTGCGCCGCCCGCCGTCCCACACCAGCACGGGACCGTCGGGCGACCAGCGCAGTCCGGTGCACTTCCATACGTGTGCCATCACTCGCCAGGGTAGGGGTCGGGTCCGACAACGGGTTCCGGGCGGCGGAGTGGCATAGGGCGAGCGAGGGGAGCCGCGTGCACTCCGCGACCTGCTCCCACCTCCACCCCGGAAGCCAGCGACGGCGATCACCAACCGCCGTTCCTCGAAAGCACATTCACTCGACAGGTGACAGAGGTACCGACTCCGCAGCAGTCGACCGCCCCGCCGCCGCAGCCATCACCACAGCCCGCCGCCCCCGCCCCGCCAGCCGGCAGCTGACGCACCCTGGATGCCCTTCCCGGGCCTGCGCGTCCCGGACCCGCATCCCCCACTGCCCGCGCGGCCGCACCCCCGGCGGCTTGCCCCAGCCGGCCAGACGCAGGATCCACGTCACCAGAACGCTCACGGCCACCACGGCGAGCCCGCCCGCGACCAGCGGCAGCGAGGCCGTACACACGCCCAGCCCCACCACACCGCTTCCCGCCGTCGCGATGCCGAAGCCGGTCCAGCCGGCGACCGTGTGACCCTCGTCGTACAGACTCATACAGCAACCTCCGGGAACAAGAAGGCAGATTCCCTCACGGGCTAAGAAGTCTCCTCAACCGAATATCTCACGAGCTAAGGGATTTCGAAAGATGCACGGCACGCCGCGCCCACCCGCCACTCCGGCCCAGGCGCTGTCGGCGATGGACCACCTGATCGCCGCCCACCTGATCGGACAGCAGGAGCTCGCCCGGCGGCTGGGCCTGAACGTCACGGACCTGACCTGCTTCGCCTTCGTCCTGGAGGCCGGCGACGACCTGCTGACCGCCGGCGACCTCGCCGCCCGCGCCCACGTGACCACCGGCGCGGTGACCGGCATCCTCAACCGCCTCGAACGCGCCGGCTACGTCACCCGCCGCCCCGACCCCACGGACCGCCGCCGGGTCCGCGTGGCCGCCGTACCGGACACCGTCACCCGTGTGGAGGCGGTGTACGCGGGCCACTACAAGCGCCTGACGGACCTGTTCTCCGACTACTCCCCGGAGGAACTGGCGATCATCACGGACTGGTTCACCCGGGCCACGACCCTGGCGCACGAATACCTGGAGAAGCTGAACCGGAACGACCCGGACGCGGAGTGCTGACGCCCGACGCCGACGCCGCCCGCTCCCCGGGCCCCGGACTCTCCCGGGGCCCGCGTCGATCTGCCGCACACGGCAAAACGCAAGAGGCCCCGGATCACTCCGGGGCCTCTCACCTGTGTGCACTCGGCAGGATTCGAACCTGCAACCTTCTGATCCGTAGTCAGATGCTCTATCCGTTAAGCTACGAGTGCTTGTTCTTTTGTTCTTGCCTCTCGGTTTCGGCCCTTTCGGCCCGTCCCGGCGACAGGAAGAACATTACATGACTGCCGCCGACATGTGAAATCCGTTTGGCACACCCTTGTGACCTGCGGAAACGCCTCTGGACGCACAGAGGGGCGACACGGGGCGGGAACGCCGAAGCCCCGGTCCTGGGGACCGGGGCTTCGGGATCGGTGCGGAGGCGGAGGGATTTGAACCCTCGATGGGCTTTAAGGCCCAAACCGCATTAGCAGTGCGGCGCCATAGACCGGACTAGGCGACGCCTCCAGCACAACCGCTCACGCGAGCGCGCGAGTGGTGCGTGCAGATGATGACACAGCCAAGCGGCTCGTCACCAATCGGCTCCCACGGTACTAGGCAGTCGGGTCACAGGGCAAAGGGCTTCCGCCCGGCGCGGCGGTGCGGACGCAACGTCCGAGGGTCCGGCGCGTTGGGCAGGGCATGTTTTCTCTTCTTCAGCCGGGCCGGCAGCGGACTCAGGGGCACGGATCTCTCCAGCGGGGGCGTGTACATGGCAGGGGCGCCTCCGTCCTCGCCGGCGTGTCCGCCCTGGTCGCCCTCTCCGCCGTGCCCGCCGTCGCCGCGCCCGTCCTGCCGCCGCCCGTGCGGCCCGAGGAGCGGGTCGGTGACCACCTCACCGTCGTCGTGCGGCATGCCGGGCCCGGGCGGGACGGGACCTACGAGCTGTTCTGTCACCCGGCCGGCGGGAGCCACCCGGACGCGGCGGAGGCCTGCCAGACGCTGGAGGAGCACACGCAGTGGGGGCGGGACCTCTTCGCCCCGGTGGCGCCCGGCACCACCTGCACCATGCTCTACGGCGGACCGGCCACCGCCCGGGTGACCGGCACCTGGGCCGGACGCGGCGTCGACGCCGCCTACGACCGCAGCAACGGCTGCGAGATCGGGCGGTGGGACCGGATGGTGCCGCTGCTGCCGAAGGCGGGCTCGGCGGCGTAAGGCCCTGGGCGTGCCGGGCCGGCCGTGGGCACGTCAGCCCGCCGGGTCGGCAGCCCCGTGGGGGCGTCCGTCAGCCTGCCGACCCACCGGCCCCCACCAGCCCAATGGCCCGCAGACCCGCCCCGCCCGCACCGGCGCCGGCCACACCCAACCGGCTCGCCGGCTCCTCCCAACGAAATCACCGGTCCCGTAAAGGTCCCGCGAAGGTCTCGCGGAGTCGGAGGGCGTGGTCGGTGGGCGGTGGCCGGTTCGGTGTCACCGTGTCGTGGGACCTCGCTCTCATCCGGCGTCGCGAGCGCAACGTGTGCCCTTAGACTCCCTCGCGTGACACGTCGCGGGCCGGTTGGCAAGATGGCCCGAGCGGTCGGCAAGATGCGGTAACAGGGAGGAAGGCGTCTCGTGAGCAGCAGGCCATCCCGAGGCGCTGCTCGCCTCGCAGCCATACTCGACGCGCTGCCGGACGCGTTGGTCCTGGTCAACGCCAACGGAACCGTCGTCAACGCCAACACCATCGCGCTCGAGGCGTTCGAGGCGCCGGGTACGGCTCTCGTGGGGCGTGGGCTGCTCGATCTGCTGCCCGAATTCGACTCGCGGCTGATCCCCGGGTCCATGCGGCGGCCCGATCACATGGATCCGCAGGGGCGGACCAAGCCCACGCGGATGGTCGCGCGGCGCACCGACGGGTCCGAGTTCCCCGTCGAGGTCACGAGCGCGAATCTGGAGAACGGGCAGCAGGCGTACGACGGTTACGGATACACGGGTGACGAGCTGCTCATGCTCGTCGTCCGGGATCTCTCCGGGACCGTCGACACCGAGGCCGAGCTGGCACGCTCGCAGCGGCAGACCGAGATGATCCTGCGGGCCGCCTCGGAAGGTGTGGTGGGCACGGACACCGACGGGCGGATCGTGCTCGTCAACCCGGCCGCCGCCCAGATTCTGGGGTACCGGGCCGGAGAGCTCGGCGGCAAGGAGCTGCACACGCTGGTGCTGCACTCGCGCGCCGACGGGTCGCCGTTCCCGTACGAGGAGTCGCCGCTCGCCGACACCCTGCGCTCCGGGCGCAAGCACCGGGTGCGCGGGCAGGTGCTGTGGTCCAAGGGGGATCAGAAGGTCTCGGTCGATCTGACCACCGCGCCCGTGCGCGACGGGGACCAGCTCGTCGGCGCCGTGATGACCTTCACCGACCGGCGGCCCTACGAGGCCCTCGCCAAGGAGAAGGCCGCGCTGGAGAAGGCGCACGCCGAGGAGGTCGAGCGGCTCTCCGAGGAGCACGCCTCCGACCTGACCGCGCTGCGCCAGCAGCATGTGACCGAGGTCGAGGAGCTGCGCGAGAAGCACGCCGAGGAGATCGCGGCCGGCGAGGAGCGCTACGCCGCGCTCGCCGAGCGGGAGAAGGACCGGTACGAGGCCCTCACCGGGCGGCACGAGCAGTTGCTGACCCTGCTCGGGCAGTCGCTGCGCGGTCCGCTGGACGAGCTGCGGCGCGAGCTGGCGGCACTGGCCGCCGACGACGCCGGGCAGCTGTGGCCCGAGGCCAACCAGGTGCTGCATCACCTTTCGGCCGGATATTCGCGGATCACCACGCTCATCGACAACGTCCTCGGGTACCAGCGCCTGGACTCGGGCGCCGAGGACATCACCCGTACGAAGGTGCTGCTGGACGCCGTCGTCGCCGCCGGTGTGGACGGGGCCGTCGAGCTGATCGGTCCGGGGCGGGTGCAGTTCGCCGTGCACGCGCCGCCCATCGAGGCCGAGGTCGACCCGCAGCGGCTCGCCACGGCGCTGGCCCATCTGGTGGCGGATGTCGCCGGTGTGGACGCGACCGGCAACTCGCCGGTCTCCGCGGGCGGTTACCTGGACAACACCGTCGTCGTCGCGGCCGCGCAGCGCGGTGAGGTCGCGCGGATCGAGGTGCGTGGGCCGTACGCCGGGGGAGACGCGGTGCACGAGCCGATCGTGCGCGGGATCGTTCGGGCCCACGGCGGCGTGCTGCAGACGCACGAGGTGCCGGGCATGAGCGGCAGCGCGTACGTGCTGGAGGTGCCGCTCGGCGGTGGCGCCGGGACGGTCGTCGGCGCGGGCGCGGCACAGACGCCCGCCGCGCTTCCGTCCGCCGCGCCCGATGCGGGCGGGCAGGCCGCCGGCGCCGGTGAGGTGGCCGTGATCGAGACCGGTGCCGCCGGACAGGCCGCCGGTGGCGGACGGCGGCGGGCCCGGCGGTCCTCCACCGACGCCTTCCTGGAGAGTGACGTTCCCGGCGCCAGCCAGACCGGGGAGACCGACGGGCCCGCGCCGACCGGCCGCCGCCGCAGGCGTGCCGCGGCGCCCGCCGAGGAGACGGGCGCGGTCGCGGCCGAGGCCGCGGAGAGCGTCTCCGGGGGTACCGGACGACGCCGTGGCCGGCCCGCCGAGGGCGGCACCGGTGCCGACACGGGTGTGAGCGAGGGTGCGGTGGTGACCGCGGCCGAGCATGCCGCGGGGACCGCCGCCACCGGTAACGGACTCGGCCCGACCGTTCCGCCGCAGGGCGTGCCGCAGGCCGCCCTGCCGGCCGCGCCCGCGCTGCCGGCGGCGGGCAGCGGACCGATGCCGGGTGCGGAGGCCGTACCGGCCGACGGTGGGCAGCCCACCGGGCGGCGCCGGCGTGCGCTGGCCGCCGCGGCGGAACGTGCCGCCGCCCAGGAGGCGGCCGGTGCGCGTACGGTCTTCGCCCTGCCGCCGGCCGAGGCCGACCGCTCACCGCAGTCCCCGGACTCGGCGAGCGGAGTGGGTACGGTTCCGGGTGCCGGTGTGCCCGTCGCCCCGGGTGCCGGCGCTGTTCCGGGTGGTGCCGACGGGCAGCCGCAGGCCGCCGGTCCGGTGCAGGTGCCCGCCCAGCTGCCGCCGGCCGCCGCGGGGGTACCGGGTGACGCCGGCCGGCACGACGCCGTACCGCTCGACCAGTCCGCCGACCACACCCCGCCGCAGCCGCATCCGACCAGCGCACCGACCGGCCGGCGCCGCCGGGCCGTGGCCCAGCCGGCGAATCCCGCGCAGCCGGTCCCGGCACCGGCGCCCGCTGCCCCGGCCACTCCGGCACAGGGCGTTCCCGGGCAGGCCGTGCCGCATCCGGCGGGGACGCCGACTCCCGGTCAGGGCACGCCGGTTCACGGCGTTCCGGCGCAGGGTACGGCCGGGCAGAACATCCCCGCCCAGGCCGGTCCCGCGATGGCGCCCGCGCAGACGCCCGCTGTGGCGCCCGGCGCCCCGGCCGGTGTCGCCGCGCCCGGTCAGCAGACGGCCGTACCGCAGGCGGCCGTGCCGCAGGTGGCCGTGCCGCACCCCGCCGCGCCCGTGCACGACACCGCCGGCCGGCCGGTTCCGGCGGCTCCGGGACAGGCGGTCCCGGCCCAGCAGCCCACCGCGACGGCAACGCCCGCGACGCCGCCCGGTGGTACGCCGGGCGCCCAGCCGCTGCCCGCGGAGGCCGGTGCCGGCCCGGTGCCGACGGCCGTTCAGGCGCCCAGCGTGCCCCAGCAGTGGCCCGGCACCGGTGACACCTCCGGCGCGGGCACGCCCGTACCGCAGAGCGGCACGCCAGCCCCCGGCACCCCGCTGCCCGCGGCACACGCCGGAGTCCAGGCGCCGCGGGCCGCGCAGCCGTTGCCCGCCGAGAGTGCAGCGGCCGACCCGAACTCGACGCAGGGACGGGCGATCAGCGTGCGCACGCTCGGGCAGGGTGTGCCGTTCTCGCGGCAGGCCGCTCAGGTGCAGCAGCCGACGGCGACCCCGCCGCCGCACGCGCCGGGCGGTTCCGGCCGCAGGCGCAAGCTGGGCACGCCTCCGGACCCGGCCAAGCGTCCGGAGCAGCAGGCGGAACAGGCGGCCCGGCCGCATCCGGCGGCCGAACAGCCGACGACCGCGCATCCGTCCCTGGCCGGGCAGGCCCGGCTCGCCCCGGGCACCGAGGGCGGCGGACGGTCGTACGCCATAGGCGCACCGGACGCCAACGCCGCCGAAGGCCCCGAACCGCTGGACGGGCCCGGGGGTGCCGTCGAGATCTCGGACACCCCGCGTCCGCAGCCGCTCGACGACGAGCTGCCGCCGGAGCCGCTGGACAACCCGCGCCGGCTGCTGGTGTGGCCCGCGCCGGACGCGCCGACCCAGCAGGCGCTGAGCGACCGTGGCTACCGGCCGGTGATCGTGCACTCCCGTGAGGAGGTCGACGCGCAGATCGCGGCGTTCCCGGCCGCGCTGTTCGTGGACCCGCTGACCGGGCCCATCACGCGTACGGCCCTGCAGTCGCTGCGGCAGGCGGCCGTCGCGGCCGAGGTGCCGGTGCTGGTGACGGCCGGGCTCGGGCAGGCGACGCGCGAGGCGGCGTACGGCGCCGATCCCGCCGTTCTGCTGAAGGCGCTGGCGCCGCGCGACAGCGAGCAGCATCCGCCGCGGGTGCTGCTCATCGAGGAGCACGCGGAGATCGCGCTGGCGCTGACGGCGACGCTGGAGCGGCGCGGGATGCAGGTGGCGCGGGCCGCGAGCGACAGCGACGCGGTGACGCTGGCGGGGCAGTTCCGGCCGAACCTCGTGGTGATGGACCTGATGCAGGTGCAGCGCCGGCAGGCCGGGTTCACCGGGATCATCGACTGGCTCCGCGCGAACGGGCAGCTCAACCGCACCCCGCTGGTCGTCTACACCGCCGCGGTCGACCAGGCCGACCTGCCCCGGCTGGCCTCGGGCGAGACGGTCCTGTTCCTCGCGGAGCGGTCCACGAGCACCGACGTCCAGAGCCGGATCGTGGACCTGCTGGCCCGGATCGGCACCAACTAGCGCACGCGCCCTTCGTACCTCGTACGAAGGGCCGCGGACGAGCGCTCCTTCGGGCAGGCGCTCGGCGGCCGGCGCCGGACGCGCGCCGGGCGGCGAGTCCCGCTGCCCGGCGCGGCCCGCGGTGTCACAGGCGGGTGACGTCCAGTTCCCCGTCCGCGTACCGCCTGCGCAGCACCTTCTTGTCGAACTTGCCCACGCTCGTCTTCGGCACCGACTCGACGATCGTCCAGCGCTCGGGCAGCTGCCACCTGGCGATGCGCCCCTCCTCGGCGAGGAAGACGCGCAGGGTCTCGAAGTCGGCGGTGGCGCCTTCCCTCAGGACGACGGTGGCCAGCGGGCGCTCGCCCCACTTCTCGTCGGGTACGGCGACCACCGCGGCCTCGGCGACGTCCGGGTGGGACATCAGCGCGTTCTCCAGCTCCACCGAGGAGATCCACTCGCCGCCGGACTTGATGACGTCCTTGGCGCGGTCGGTGAGGATGAGGTAGCCGTCGGGGGAGATGGTCCCGACGTCACCCGTCTTCAGCCAGCCGTCCTCGCTGAACTTGTCGGCGGGCCGGAGGGGTTCAGCGTCAGGGCCGTTGTAGTAGGCGCCGGCGATCCAGGGGCCGCGCACCTCCAGCTCGCCCGCCGACTCGCCGTCCCAGGGGAGGCGTTCGCCGCCGGGGCCGCTGAGCCGGGCCTCGACGCCGGCCGGGAAGCGGCCCTGGGTGAGGCGGTAGGCGAACTCCTCGTCCGTACCGGCCGCGTGGGCCGGGGGACGGGCGACCGTGCCGAGCGGGGACGTCTCCGTCATGCCCCAGGCGTGGCAGACGCGCATGCCGAGCCGGTCGAAGGCCTCCATGAGGGAGGGCGGGCAGGCAGAGCCGCCGATGGTGACCTGGGTGAGGGAGGAGACGTCGCGGGGCTTGCTGTGCAGCTCGGCGAGCAGGCCCTGCCAGATGGTCGGGACGGCGGCGGCGTGGGTCGGCCTCTCGCGCTCGATCATCTCGGCGAGCGGCGCCGGCTGGAGGAAGCGGTCCGGCATCAGCATGTTGACGCCGGTCATGAAGGTGGCGTGCGGCAGGCCCCAGGCGTTGACGTGGAACTGGGGGACGACGACCAGCGAGGTGTCCTGGTCGGTCAGGCCCATCGACTGGGTCATGTTGACCTGCATGGAGTGCAGGTAGATCGAACGGTGGCTGTACACCACGCCCTTGGGGTCGCCGGTCGTGCCGGAGGTGTAGCACATGGCGGCGGCCTGGCGTTCGTCCAGCTCCGGCCAGTCGAAGGTGGTCGGCCGGTCCGCGATCAGCTCCTCGTACTCGTGGAGACGGGCGTGCGCGCCCTGGAGCGGGGAGCGGTCACCGGGGCCGGAGACGACGATGTGCTCGACCGTCGGCAGCTTGGGCAGCAGCGGGGCGAGCAGCGGGATGAGCGAGCCGCTGACGATGACGACCCTGTCGGCCGCGTGGTTGACGATCCACACCAACTGCTCGGCGGGCAGCCGCAGATTGAGCGTGTGCAGCACCGCGCCCATGGACGGGATCGCGAAGTAGGCCTCCACGTGCTCGGCGTTGTTCCACATCAGGGTGGCCACCCGGTCGTCACCCCGGACGCCGAGTTCGTCGCGCAGGGCGTTCGCCAACTGCACCGCGCGCACGCCGGCCTCGGCAAAACCGCGCCGCTGCGGCTCGGCGTCCCCGGTCCAGGTGATGATCTGGGATCGGCCGTGCACCAGCGTCCCGTGCGTCAGGATGCGGGTGACGGTCAGCGGTACGTCCTGCATGGTGCTCAGCACGGAGTCCTCCCGGGGCGGCATTGCCTTCGCGGTGGTACAGGTTGCGCTGATTCTGCGCACATACCGCGCGGTATGTCACTAGGGAAGGGCGAACAATCAGTCGGGGACACAACCCCCGGACGCCGCCTGCGACACCGGGCCGCTAGCGGACAAGGCCCAACTCGGGATCCTCGCGCAGCTTGCCGAGCGCACGCGAGACCGCCGACTTCACCGTGCCCACCGACACCCCGAGCACCTCGGCGGTCTGGGCCTCGCTGAGGTCCTCGTAGTAGCGCAGGACGACCATCGCCCGCTGCCGCGCGGGCAGCTTCGTGATCGCCCGCCACATCGCGTCGTGCAGCGCCTGCCGTTCGGCCGGGTCGTCGTCGCCCGGCACCGGCTCCGGCTCCGGCAGTTCGTCACAGGTGAACTCGTCCACCCGGCGCTTGCGCCACTGCGAGGTGCGGGTGTTCAGCAGCGCACGGCGCACATAGCCGTCGAGCGCCCGCTGGTCCTCTATCCGCTCCCAGGCCATGTAGGTCTTGGCGAGCGCGGTCTGCAGCAGGTCCTCGGCGTCGTTCAGGTTCGCGGTGAGCGAGCGTGCGGTACGCAGCAGGACCGGCTGACGAGCCCGCACATACGACGCGAACGTCGGATATGTCGGACTCTCCCCGCTCGGCCGGAGCCGGGGGTGCGGGAGGGTCTGCCGCCTTGGTGCGGCGGCGGCCGAGGCGCTGGTGCAGACGGGTGTGGTCATGGCTCCACGCTAGGAGCGGACCCCCGTACGGCGGATCGCCCCCAGGTCCCGAAGCGGCGTCCCCCTCAGGTTGTAGGGGTGGGGCCGGCTCCACCTCCTGAAGGTGGACGGCGGGTGCACTCCGTATGCGGGTACGACCCTGACTCCACCCCGATCGGACCTGGCTCCGCCCGCCGGCCGACCCCGAGGGCGGTGCGGGTCCGGCTCGGTGACAGGGTGGGGTTCAGCCCTGCCAGTCGGCCGCTCGGGGACGGGGAGGCGGTCAGGCGTCTGCCGTCAGGACCAGCCCGGAGGTGGGCACCCCGGTACCGGCCGTCACCAGGGTCCGGGTCGCGCGCGGTATCTGGTTCACCGCCGTGCCCCGCAGCTGGCGCACCGCCTCCGCTATGCCGTTCATCCCATGCAGATACGCCTCCCCGAGCTGGCCCCCGTGCGTGTTGAGCGGCAGCCGCTCCTCGGCCACGAAGTCCGCCGCCTCCCCCTTCCCGCAGAACCCGAACTCCTCCAGTTGCATCAGCACGAACGGTGTGAAGTGGTCGTACAGGATCCCCACGTCGATGTCAGCCGGGCCGAGGCCGGACGACCTCCACAGGCGGCGGGCCACCGCGCCCATCTCCGGCAGGCCGGTCAGGTCGTCCCGGTAGAAGCTGGTCATCTGCTCCTGCGCCCGGCCGGCGCCCTGGGCGGCCGCCGCGATCACCGCCGGGGGACGCGGCAGGTCCCGGGCCCGTTCCACCGAGGTGACGACGATCGCCTGCCCGCCGTCGGTCTCCTGACAGCAGTCCAGCAACCGCAGCGGCTCCACGATCCAGCGGGACGCCGCGTGTTCCGCGAGCGTGATCGGGCGGCCGTGGAAGTAGGCCGCCGGGTTCGTCGCCGCGTACCTGCGGTCCAGCACGGCCACATGCCCGAACACCTCCGGCGTCAGCCCGTACGCGTGCAGATACCGCTGGGCCGCCATCGCCACCCAGGAGGCCGGCGTGAGCAGCCCGAACGGCAGCACCCAGCCGAGCGCCACGCCCTCCGCCGACGGCTCCCGGTGCTGCACGCCGGCACCGAACCTGCGGCCCGAGCGCTCGTTGAAGGCGCGGTAGCAGACCACGACCTCCGCCACGCCCGTCGCCACCGCGAGCGCCGCCTGGAGCACGGTCGCGCAGGCCGCACCGCCGCCGTAGTGCACGCGGGAGAAGAAGGACAGCTCGCCCATCCCGCAGGCCTGGGCCACCGTGATCTCCGGGTTGGTGTCCATGGTGAACGTCACCATCCCGTCCACGTCCGCCGGCGCCAGCCCCGCGTCGTCCAGCGCGGCCCGCACCGCCTCCACGGCCAGCCGCAGTTCGCTGCGCCCGGAGTCCTTGGAGAACTCGGTGGCCCCGATCCCGGCGATCGCGGCGCGGCCGGCCAGGGTGTCGCGGGCTTGGAGGCTCATGAGCGGCCCTCCGGGTCCGGGGCAGGCGGAGCCGGGTCCGCCGGGACCGTGACCGTCACCGTGCCCGTCACATGTGTGCCGAGGGCGTTGGCGCCCACGACCCGTACGGTCGCGGTGTCGCCGTCGACCGCCTCGACCGTGCCCGTCAACACCATCGTGTCTCCCGGATAGTTGGGCGCCCCGAGCCTGATGGCGACCTTGCGGAGCACCGCCGTCGGGCCGAAGTGGTCCGTGATGTACCTGCCGACCAGGCCGTTGGTCGTCAGGATGTTCATGAAGACGTCCGGTGAGCCCTTCCGCCTGGCCGACTCGGCGTCGTGGTGCACGTCCTGGTAGTCCCGCGACGCGATCGCCCCGGCCACGATCAGCGTCCGCGTGACCGGGATCTCCAGCGGCGGGAGCTTCGCGCCCGCCGTCGGTGCCGTCCTCGGCGCGGTTCTCATGGCTCACTCCCCACTCGCGATCAACTCCCCCAGCTCCTGGAGCACTTCGGCCCTGCAGCCCAGACAGGCGGCCCAGGTCACGGGCCTCGGTCCGGGCCGCGGCGGGCGTGAAGTCCATGTCAGGCCTCGCCCTCGCCCTCGACGACCCGGAAGACCGGCAGGACCAGGGCGCCGTCCGCGTCCTCGTAGGTCCGGAACTCCACCCGGACCGGCAGGCCGATGCGCACCTTGTCGTACGGCACCCCGACCACATTGCTCACCAGCCGTACGCCCTCGGCGAGTTCGATCAGACCGACCGCGTAGGGAGGATCGAAGGCCGGGAAGGGCGGGTGGTGCATCACCACGTACGAGTAGACCGTCCCCTCGCCGCTCGCCTCGACCGTGTCCCAGTCCAGGCAGCCGCACGCGTTGCAGCCCGGCAGCCAGGGGTGACGCAGGGTGCCGCAGTCCGTGCAGCGCTGGATGAGGAGTCTGTGCTCGGCCACGCCCTGCCAGAAGCCGGCGTTGTCCCGGCCCACCACCGGGCGGGGGCGCGGGGCCGGGGGTTCGTGGCGGGCCGGGGCGTACTTGAGGATGCGGAAGCGGTGGGTGCCCACGAGGTCGGCGCCGACGCGGAGGTCCGTGCGGGTCGTGACGAAGTACCCGGTGCCCAGCTTCGTCGTCTTGCGGCCGGAGACCGACTCGATCACCGAGTCGAACGTGACCTGGTCACCCGGGCGCAGGGGCCGCAGGTACTCCTGCTCGCAGTCGGTGGCCACCACGGCCGTGCAGCCCGAGGCATCGAGGAGGGACAGCAGCTCGTCGTAGGCGCCCGTGCGGCCCTCGTGCCCGGACAGGCCGCCCATCGTCCAGGCCTGGAGCATGGTGGGCGGGGCGATGGGGTCCGGGCCGGAGTAGGCCGGATTGGTGTCGCCCATGGCCTCGCACCAGTGCCGGATCATCGGCGCGTTCACCGGGTCTTTACCCATCCCGGCGACGGCGGCCGGCCACCCCTCGTACGCCTTGAGCCGCGCGCCGAGTCCGTCGACAGCCGCGCCGGCCGCGTGCGCGACCCGCGCCTCCCCACCCTCCGTGGCCCGCCCCTGACCGCCCTCGGTGATCACAGCGCCTCCCTGCCCTCCGCGCTCACCGCCGCCCCCTCGTCATCCCGAGCCGCATCGTCGCGACGATCTCCCGCCACACCTCGCTCACCCCGCCCCCGAACGTGTTGATCCGCGCCACGATTTCTGACTGTCCGTCAGATAGCTGTGGGTGTCAAGGTCGCTGCCGGCGGCCCTCGGGGCCGGACCGCCGGCGTCAAGGCCCACAGGCGCGGCGCCGGGCGCGGGAAAACGCCTGCGCGGCGGCACCGAAGCACCGCCGCGCAGACGTGTTACGACCCCGAAGCACACCCCACGAGACCCCTCACCGGGAGAGACCTCGCCCGAGGGTCACCACAGACGCGTGAAGTGGATGGCCACGTTCTCGTTGCCCTGCTGGATGGCCGTCCAGGCAGAGCCGTTGACCTGGGCGGTGTTGCTCTGGTTCGAGGCACCGTTGCCGACCGCGTTCTGCTGCGTGGTGGACGAGTTGCCGTTGTTGTTGTGGCCGACTCCGCTGCCGATGACGCCCGCCACACCGGTGTTGGCGCTCGATCCGTTGTCCGCGAAGGAGCCGTTGTCGGCGGCCGCGACGCCACTGAAGAGGGCGGCTGCGAGCGGGAGCGCGGCGACGGCGGCGAGAACGCGGGCGGTACGGATGCTTGCCATGTTGTTCCTCCAGAACCGAGAACTCTGCGGCCCTAGGGCCGGAAGTGCGTGAAGTACAGCTGATGTCAGGGCAGTTGGCCGACCGCTCTGACTGTCATGGACGACGTCGCGAGATCAGAGTTGCCCACCGAATCCCCGGCGAACCACCCCGGAAGATCCGATTCGCACGCAAGCGTGATGACAAGTCGATAAACCCTTATCGCCACCTTTCGTCACTTCACTCCCGGAGAGGAACTAGATGGCACTTTCACTCACCAAGCGACACAAGGAGGGAATCGTTCCGTCACATATCCGGCCAATTTCCCGGCCACCGGCGCGTCGCCGCCGACCCCCCTTCCCTTTTTCGAACGTACGTACGAACATAGAGCCATGGCCTACACCGACCGGCAGGCCACGACGCTGGCCCTCGCACACGCACTGTCGGCCGCCGAACGCGGGCTGGCCGTCATCCCCCTGTCCCGGACCAAGCTCCCGGCCCTGCGCTCCCCCCACCGCGACGACCCCGACCCGGCCGGACCCCGCTGCCACGGCGAGTGCGGCCGCTTCGGCCACGGCGTGTACGACGCCTCGGCCGACCCCATCCGCATCCGCGAGCTGTTCGCCGCCGCGCCCTGGGCCACCGGCTACGGCATCGCATGCGGGCTGCCGCCGTACCACCTGATCGGCGTCGACCTGGACACCAAGTCCGGCACGAACTCCTCGACCGCGCTGCGCGAACTGGCGCTACGCCATCTGTTCACCATTCCGGAGACGGTCGTCGTCCGCACCCCGAGCGGCGGGCGTCACCTCTGGCTCACCGGCCCGCCGGACGTCGTCGTACCGAACTCCGCCGGGCGCCTCGCCCCCGGTATCGACATCCGAGGCGCCGGCGGCTACCTCGTGGGCCCGGGCTCCCGTACCGACCACGGCGTGTACACGACCGCCCCCGGCACCACGCACCTGGCCCCCGCCCCCTGTCCGCCGTCCCTGCTGCGCCTGCTGGTGCCGCCGCCCCGGCCCCCGCATGCGCACCCGAACCCTCCGGTCCCCGGCGACCACGGCCGCGGCCTGGTCCAGTTCGTCCTCTCCGCGCACGAGGGCCAGCGCAACACCCGCCTCTTCTGGGCGGCCTGCCGCGCCTACGAGAACGGCATCGGCGCCGCCCTGGCCGACCCCCTGACCGAGGCCGCCCTGGGCACCGGCCTGTCCGAACACGAGGCCCGCGCGACGATCGCCTCGGCGGCACGGATGACGGGGCACCAGCCGTGACGGCGGGGAAGCCGACGGGCACGTGAAAGGGGCGCCCGCATGATCTGCGACAGGACCCGGTACGCCTGCCTGATCCGCGAGGCGCTGAGACCCTTGGCGCCGGTCGGGATAGAGCGGGTCGAGTTCCTTGCAGGCCTTGATGAGTCGGCGGGCGTGCTCCGGGACCTGGTGGCGGTCGAACTCGGTGAGTTCGCCGATGCGGCGACCGAGGGTGCCGGTGTTCTCGGTGGCCTCGGTGGCTGCTTCGCCACGTAGGAAGGCGACGGCCTGTTCGGTGATGTCCGAACCGTCCCTGAAGGCCTTGACCGGCCGGACGTCGAGCTGTCGGCCCCAGCGGAACGTCCGGGCCGGTTGGTCTCCGCCAGCCGAGACCGAGTCGGGCGTGTACGAGTGCCCAGCAGCTGCACGGATCGCGTCGGCAAGGACGTCGACTGCGGCCCAGGCAGGCGGCTGCGTCTCGGGACCCTCCGGTCCGTCGAGCCGGATCACGGCGTGGAAGTGCAGGGCACCGCGCTTCTGGAACTCGGCGACCTGCCGTAGGAGACGCGGAGGTGATCAGCGAGTTCCCGGCGGAGCCGGGACGGCCCAGCCGAGCTCAAAACACCGTCGTGGCCGGGGCGGCCGGTTCCACGAACCTCGAACCTCACGTTGCGGCAGGTGACACCGCTTTCCAGCAATCTCGACCAGGCAAGAGTCAAGCCTTGGCTTTCTCTGATTGAGCATGCTCGGCCGCCGCGCTGACCGCCTTGCTCTGGCTCGCCCTGGGTTCCAAGGGATATTCCTTCAACTGGGAACGCGGCTCCACGAACGGTGGCTGCAAGTGGATCGTCTCTAACCAGGGGACCGCCAAGCTCCCGGCGCTCTCGCCCTACATCGCCCACTCGTGAGTTGAGGACGATCTCATGAAGCTTTCCCTGCGGGCCGCCGGCCTGTCGGCCCTGGTGCTTGTGTCGGCCTGTTCCGGCGGCGCTCACTCCCGGGCGACCGCCACCCACGGGGCGACGCCGCCTCCGTCGAAAGCGACGACGGGGACCGGCGCGACCGTCTCCCCGCTCCAGACCCCGACGAGCCCGGACCGCCTTCCCAATCCGGTCCAGTCTCCGATCCCTGTGGGGTCGAAGACGCTGTACACGGGCTCGGGTCACGGTGCGGGCAGTGTCACGCTTCCCGCTTCAGCGGGGAAAGCCTCATCCATCACAGTGAGGTGGACATGCGCCGGACCTTCCAAATTCAACATTGTCGCCGCCAGAAATCTCCTGGCCGGCTCTCAGTGCGGTGATGGGAGCGGCGTGTTCACCGCCAAGATCCCGCACGCCCATATGCACGAACTGGCGTGGAAATTCTCGGCGGCTAATTCGGTGATCTGGCGGATCGTCGTCACCCAACCACCGAAGAACTAGCAACGACCGTACCGACGCCTGGGAAATCCGGGGCATTCCGGCCGAGCTAGGCGATGCGTTCTCCGGCTGGGCCGTGCTCATGGACGAGAAGGCCGGTGCAGACGCGAACCGCCGAGACCGCCTTCCAGCTGGGACTTCCAGGGCAGACGTGATCGCCCTGATAGGGGTGCGGCTCAGCGAAGCTGGTGGCGGTACAGCGGCAAGGTACGCGATCCCGGCCAACCGACCACGCCCGACAGCCACCCCGAGAGACCGAGCAGCGGCCTGTATGACCCCCGTTGATCGATCTCTACAGAGCCATGGATCAGAAGGTGCCGTGCCCCTCCGTTGTCGAGCGGGGAACACCGGAGAACGACGGGCACTCACGGAGTGCGCACAGCACGACGGCCCCTGACCGATCTGCCTGGTCAGGGGCCGTCAACCTGCGCGGTGGGTGTGGGATTTGAACCCACGGTGACTCGCGCCACGACGGTTTTCAAGACCGTTCCCTTAGGCCGCTCGGGCAACCCACCTCGCTCCCGCCCACCTGGGGCGGAGCGGGTACAGCGTACCGGGATCGAACGTCCGGCGGGTGGTGTGGTCGGTAGCGGGGGCCCTGGGAGCCGGTACGGAACCCAGGGTGGCCGCGTGGTGACAGGCAACCACCGCCCGGGCCGGCGTAGGCGCCCCCGGCGCGGCGAGGGGCGCCCCTCTGCCGAGAAGCGCCCCCACGTGTGCGTGTCGGTCGGTCTGGTCAGTTGTCGCCGATCCGGGAGCCCAGGGTCAGCTCGGTCGTGTGTTCCTGGCCGCCGCGCTTGTAGGTGATCGTGACCTTGTCGCCGGGCTTGTGGGTCCAGATCTCGCCGATCAGGGTCGGGCCGCTGTCGATCACCATGTCGTCCAGCTTGGTGATCACGTCACCCGGCTTGAGGCCCGCCTTGTCGGCGGGGCCGCCCGACTCGACCGCGGCGGAGCCGGCCGCGCCCTGGTCGGTGATCTTCGCGCCACCGGTGGAGTCCTCCAGCGAGACGGAGGCGCCGATCTTGG
This sequence comes from Streptomyces sp. NPDC050743, assembly GCF_044456925.1. Classification (NCBI taxonomy): domain Bacteria; kingdom Bacillati; phylum Actinomycetota; class Actinomycetes; order Kitasatosporales; family Streptomycetaceae; genus Streptomyces; species Streptomyces sp. NPDC050743. The sequence goes on along the minus strand of NZ_JBITGJ010000005.1, from coordinate 219,502 downwards.
CGTACACCGGCTTGCCCGTCTTGATCAGCTGCTGGGCGACGTACTTGGCCTGGTTGATCGGGATGGCGAAGCCCAGGCCGATCGAGCCGGACTGCCCCGAGCCGAAGCCGCCGCTGTTGGTCGACTGGATCGCCGAGTTGATGCCGATGACCGCGCCGGAGGCGTTCAGCAGCGGGCCGCCGGAGTTGCCCGGGTTGATCGACGCGTCGGTCTGCAGGGCGCTCATGTACGACGCCTTGCTGGAGGAGCTGCCGTCGCTGGAGGCCACGGGGCGGTTCTTGGCGCTGATGATGCCGGTCGTCACCGTGTTGGACAGGCCGAAGGGGGCGCCGATGGCGATCGTCTCGTCACCGACGGCCACCTTGTCGGAGTCGCCGAGGGCGAGGGGCTTGAGGTCGGTCGGGGGGTTCTTGAGCTTGATGACGGCCACGTCGTAGCCCTGGGCGTGGCCGACGACCTCCGCGTCGTACTTCCTGCCGTTCGGGAACGTGGCGGTCAGCTTGCCGCCGTCGAGCGCGTCCGCCACCACGTGGTTGTTGGTGACGATGTGGCCCTGGGTGTCGAAGACGAACCCGGTGCCCGTGCCGCCCTCGCCGTTGGTGCTCTCGGCCTCGATGGTGACCGTGCTGGGCAGCGCCCTGGCGGCCACGTTGGCGATCGTGCCGGGCGCGCGCTTGACCTGCGCGGCGCTGCCGTCGGAGGCGGAGACGGTGGTGGAGCCGCTGTCGTTGTCCTTGGCCAGGGTGTAGCCGAGGCCGCCGCCCAGACCGCCCGCGACCAGCGCGGCCACCAGGACCGCGGCGACGAGACCGCCGCGCCCGCTGCGCGGCTTGGGAGCGGGCTGCTGGTACGACGCTCCCCAGCCGCCGGCGCCGCCCGCACCGCCCATACCGGCGGCACCGCCGTCGCCGTAGGACGCGCCCCCGCCGTACGGCGGGTTGGCCGGCGGCGGAGGCGGCCAGGAGCCGTCGGGGGCCGGACCCGAGGCGGCGGGGCCGGATGCGTGCGGGGTGGAGGCGTGCGGGGTGGTGGCCTGGCCCGGCTGGGATCCGGCCGTGGCCGGCGCGTCCTGGGGCACCGGCGGCAGGGGAGCCGTCGGCTCGTTCCCCCCGGGGGCGGAGCCCTGCGGGGAAGTGGCGGGAGAGGCCACCGGCACGGGAGGTGCGGACGGGGCCTGGGGTACCTCGTTGCCCTCGTTCTCGGTGCTCACAGCTCTTCTCCTCGGTCCACGGCTGTTGTTCTCGGTCACGCTCGGCAGCTGTGCATGGTGCTGGGTTCAGTTTCCACTGTGCCGTTTGTATGCAGTCAGCTTTTCCCACGGGCCGTCAGAGCACCATAAGCGGTGGCTGTGGGTCCGTGACCAGTCTTTATATAGGGAATTCCTGGCAAAAGTTACACAAACGGGCACCAAGTGCGCCCGAGCCGCCCCGCGCACCCCTGGACGGTGGCACCATGACGCGGTGACCCACGCACTACAGCGCTCCGTCCAGGTCGTCGCCCACCGAGGCGCCTCCGAAGACGCTCCCGAGCACACCCTGGCCGCCTACAAGAAGGCCATCGAGGACGGTGCCGACGCCCTCGAGTGCGACGTACGGCTGACCGCCGACGGCCACCTGGTCTGTGTCCACGACCGGCGGGTGAACCGTACCTCCAACGGTCGGGGCGCCGTCTCCGCGCTGGAGCTGGCCGATCTCGCCGCCCTCGACTTCGGCTCCTGGAAGCCGCGCGACTCCTGGCGCGGACGGGACGAGGAGCCCGACTGGGAGCACCGGCCGGAGGACCGCGAGGAGACCTCCGTGCTCACCCTGGAGCGGCTGCTGGAGCTGGTCTCGGACGCCGGGCGGCGGGTGGAGCTGGCCATCGAGACAAAGCACCCCACGCGCTGGGCCGGCCAGGTCGAGGAGCGGCTGCTGACGCTGCTGAAGCGGTTCGCCCTGGACGCGCCGGCCTCCGCCGCCGAGTCCCAGGTCCGGGTCATGAGCTTCTCGGCGCGCTCGCTGCACCGCGTGCGTACCGCCGCGCCGACGCTGCCGACGGTCTACCTGGTGCAGTTCCTCACACCGCGGCTGCGCGACGGACGGCTGCCGGCGGGCGTGCGGATCGCCGGCCCCTCGATCCGCATCCTGCGCAACAACCCCGCCTATGTGGAGCGGCTGCAGCGCGCCGGTCACCGGGTGCACGTGTGGACCGTGAACGAGCCCGAGGACGTCGATCTCTGCGTGGAGCTGGGCATCGACGCCATCATCACCAACCGCCCGCGCGCGGTCCTGCGTCAGCTGGGGCGGGTGTGACCTCAAGAGGGCGGTAAAGAGCCGTGCCCGTCCCTTGACCCCCGCCGTGCGGCTGCTGAATCCTCCACTCTCGGCCACACCATTGAAATCCAGCCATACGACGACCCACGGTAGGGCCTTCGTCACAGGGAGTGCTCCGGCGGGTTCGCTCCGTGCAGGGCCGTTGCGAATGCGTCACCGGAAGAGGATTGGCCGGTTTCCGGTACAGGCCGTTGGGGCATCCACACCGTGGCGTGGGGCAAAGGAGGTCTCGGGGGTGGCGTTGGTGGTGGCACAGGAGGTGCCCACGTCGTCGAGCATGGCCGTTCCCCATGGCCCTGCGGGCGTGGGGAAGGCGAGACACCGGATGCGTTCGCAGCTGCGCAGCGGTGGCGTGTCCGAATCGGTCATCGACGATGCCGTACTGATCCTTTCCGAACTGCTGAGCAATGCCTGCAAACACGGGCGGCCCCTGGGTGACGCGCTGGCCGGCGACGGCGATGTGCTCGCCGCGTGGCGGGTCGACGCGGGGGGCCGGCTCATCGTCGAGGTGACGGACGGCGGCGGCCCGACGCGCCCGGCGCCGGCCACCCCGTCGGTGACGGCGCACGGCGGCCGCGGGCTGAACATCATCACGGCACTCGCCGACGACTGGGGCGTCCGGGACGACGTGCACGGCGAGGTGACGGTCTGGGTGGTGGTCCACGAAGACGTCCACGATCCCGATGCGGGGGGCCGCCGGGACGGTTTCGCTACGCGCGTCACGTCCCGCGTGCCGGACCTGCCCGGGCTGGACTTCGCGGACGCGTTCGAGGACATGGACTGAACGACACGGTCGAGGAGTTGGGCCGAGGGGCGTCATCGAGGGCCTGAGCCACGCGGCGAAGGACACCGGCCCGGCGACGCGAGCCCCGGTCCGATGGGCGAGGGTCGCAGACCGGACCCGCGGCCGTGAGCCGACCCGACGCCGGCGACCCCCGCCCGCAGGACCGGGAGCCGGCCGCGGGACGCCCCTGAATTGTCCGCGGATTCACACCGTTGGAGTCGAGCGGACGTGCGTTGTCCACAGGTTCCCGCCGGTCATGGCCTGAACGGCTAGGCTCCCGCCCGTACGAGAAGAGCCGTAACCGGGAGACACGCACGATGGCCAAGAAGCGACCCCAGACGAAGGCCGATCGGCCGCAGCTCAGCGATGCGGAGGTCCCGGTTGTCGGCGCCCGCGAGCCCTGCCCCTGCGGCAGCGGCCGGCGCTACAAGGCATGCCACGGCCGGGCCGCGGCGCACGCGGTGACCGAGCTGGTGCAGCGCCCGTTCGAGGGGCTGCCCGGCGAGTGCGACTGGGTGGCGCTGCGTGAGCTGGTGCCGGCCGCGACGGCCGAGCTGACCCTCAAGGACGGCCTGCCCGAGGACGTCCCGTCGGTCACGCTGGCCACGGTGCTGCCGATGGCCTGGCCCGCGCTGCGCCGCGACGACGGGTCGATCCTGCTCGGCCTGCAGAACGACACGGCGTCCGGTGACCTCAGCCGCGACCTCGCCGACACCCTCCAGCGCGCCCTCCAGGCCCAGCCCGGCACCCCGGTGCAGGGCCGTCGCGCCCCGGTCGGCGGTCCGCGGCTGCAGGACCTGCTCGACCTCCAGGCGCCGTTCGAACCGGTCGTGCAGAGCGGCTTCGAGTTCTGGGTGCCGGACGCGGAGAACGCCACGCCCGAGGTGACCGCCTCCCTGGAGCGGGCCAATGCCGCCGCCATCCCGACGGCGAGGCTGACCGGCGTGGACGCCGCGTACTGGTGCGAGACCCCGGAGAAGAACCACCTGCGCTGGGTCATGCCGCATCCGGAGGAGCAGCTTCTGGACGCTCTCGCGCGGCTGCACGCGGCGGGCCGTTCCCATCTGGGCGAGGGCACCCGGCTCGTGGGTTCCTTCCGTGCTCACGGCCTCACCGTGCCGGTCTGGGACCTGCCGAGCGGGGTCACGGCGGACGACGTGGAGAAGCCGGCCGCCGAGTTCGCCGAGCGGCTCGCCGCCGCCCTGGCCGCCACCGAGCCGCTCACGCCGGAAGAGCGCCGGGCGCGTGGCGGACTGACCAACCGGCAGGTCACGCTCAGCTGACGCGGCGCCGCGCGCGTCTTGGGACTGAACGGTCGGTAAGGCGCGCGCAGGCCGTGAAACAGGTGACTCCTGTCACAACTCCCCCTGACGACAGGGAAATCGGTGGCCGAATGCCCCGGACGGAATTTGCGAACCGCCGATCTCTTGTTACCGTTCCAGTAGCCCGGTTGCTGGTGCATCCCCCGTCGCCAGCAACCGGGTCTTTCCATGTCCGCGTAACGGTGTACGGCGCGTCGCGGAGCGTCAACTCCCGTTGGCCAAGCCGGAGTTGTTGTCGGCGACCACCGAGTCGCTGCCCGAGCGCAGCAGCAGCGGGCCGTCGGTCCCGTGCGCGGCGAACTCGGTGACGGCCGTGTAGGCGTCCATGCCGCCCCGGCTGTGCTCGCGGGGTGTCTCGCAGGTGGCGGGCTCGTCGTCGGTGCCCGTGACGCACCGCGTCTGCAGGCTGTGGCCGCCCGGGCCCATCAGGCTGAGCACGGAGTCCAGCGACTTGCCAGTGGAGTTGCGGTAGTAGGTGCGGGCCCAGGTGTCGGTGCCCTCGGCCAGCACACAGGTCTGGGCCTCGATGCCGTCGGGGGAGGTGAGCTGGGGGCCGCACCGTGTGGCGGTGGCCAGGCCCAGCCCGAGCACCCGAGGCGTCCGGTCGGGCGCGGGCTGCTTGGCATCCTCGCGCCCGAGGCCCCCGTCACGCCGCTCCAGGTCCCCGACGCTCCCGGTGGCGTCCTGCGCCCCGGGGGCCCGTACGGCGTCCCGCGCCTTCCCGGCCACCTCGTGCCGGGCCGCCTTGCCCACCTGTCGCGCGGACGCCACGGCCAGCGGCAGCACGACCGCGGCCGTCACGACGGCGGCGAGCCCGAGCAGCCGCAGCGTCCGGGAGTCGGCCCGGCGCACACGCCCCGGCGGCACCGCCGTCGGCTGCGCACCCGTCGAGGTCACCCCCGTCGGCCGCACGCGTGGCGACCGCGCCGCTCCCCGTACCGATCGGCGGCCGTGCCGCCCCGAAGGCCTCCCGGAGAACCGAGTGCCTTGTCCCCGAGAATCTCGCAGCATGTGCGGAAGATAACGAGCGGGCGGGACGCACGGCCCCGCCCGCGCCGGACACCCCTACAACTCGGGCGCGCTCACACCCGTACGAGTGAGGGCGTCGACCACGGCGTCCACCACGGCCTCCACATCCGGCACCCAGGGCGCGGCCGACCCCGGCAGCGGCGCGCGCTCCCAGCGGACCGCGCCTTGGCCGGTCTCGGACGGGGGCAGGGCGAGGTAGCCGCCCTCGCCGTGGAAGCGCAGCGAACCCGGGACGAAGTCCTTGGCGTAGAGCAGTTCGCCCAACTGCTCCAGGGAGTACGGCTTCACCAGCAGCGCCCAGCGGGTCGGGGAGGCGATCACCGGGCCGAGGCGCATGCCCCGCCGGTCGAGCAGGGCGAGGGCGCGGGAGGCGGCGAGCGCCGGCAGGCTGACCGCGCAGGGCGCCTTGCCCCCGGTGGCCAGGACGACCGGCGCGCTCGGCCGGTTGGTCCACCACCAGCGCACCATACGGGCGTCGGTCGTGGCGGCGAGCAGGCCGGGATCGAAGGGGTGCGCACCGGGCACCGTGCACTCCGGGTCGGGGCACGCGCAGCGGGCCCGCCCGCGCGGGTCCGGGGCCACGCCCGGGAGTACCGGCCACTGCCATTCGGTCGCGAAGGTCAGGGCCGCACCGATCAGCTCAGGCCTTTCGTCGTTCCGCCCGGGCATCCCGTCGTTCCGCCTGGACAGGAGCCTGCGTCGCCTTCCGAGGATCTCGCGCATGAGCGCTCGTTCCTTTCCGTTGCACCGCTGGCAACACCGTGGTCCACATCACACCATGTGTCGATCACTTCACTGTGCGTACCTGTTGGCGCATCACACCCCTGCACACGGCAGGGGGATCCCCAAGGGGTCGAGCAAGGGTCGCGTCCGCGTCCATAGTGCGTCTTCCACAAGCACGGCTGCGGCGCGGGGGTGGCGAAGTATGGCGTTTTGCCGTCGCGCGTGTTTCTCTCCGCCTCCGCCAGGGAGGATGGGGCTCGGCCGTCGGTGGCTATGACGCCCGGGTCCGTCGCCAGGTTCCGGGTGGCCCCCAACCACCCCTGGCCTTCACCGAGTACGTACCCATCACGACCGCTGTGACGCTCCGTGGAGCAAGGCCAGTCGACCGCAATGGACCGATACCTGGTGCAGTTTTCAGCCAACTTGGCAGTAAGGCAAGGGGTTCGAGGGAAACCTCGTCCGGCTCATGGACACCAGGAATCCCAGCAGGACAATACTGGACATCCCCTCACGAGTGCGTGTACATGTGGAGACACTGCTAGCGGCGCAGAATGCCATGGGGGTTTGCGATGCTTTTCAGCACTACGCACCGGCCTGAAAGCCGGACGCCATGAACGCCCCGCACCCTCCGAAAGTGGCTGGAATCGATCCAGCGGTTCCGACGCCCGCACACACTGTCGCGCCCACTCCCCCCGCCGCCGGCGCCGGTCCCTCCCCGGACCCCGCTCCCGTCCCCGCGCCGAACGCCCCCGCGCCCGGCGCCCTCCTCCAGGACCGGCTGGCCGGCTGGGTCTCCGACCTCACCACCCTCCACGAACTCACCGAGTGCCTGTCCCGGACGAACGCCCTGGAACCGGCCCTGCACGAATTCCTGCGCGCCGGAGCCGCCCTCGTCGGCGCCCGCCGCGGCCTGGTCGCCCTGGAGCCCGGCGACGGACTCGGCCCCCGCACCACCCTCGGCCTCGGCCTCGGCCGCGCCGACCTCGGCCACATCGAGACCGTCCCGCGCGGCGCGCTGCCGTACGACACCGGCACGGCCGCCGAGATCGTCCACCCGGACCTGCTCGCCGAGGACGGCCTCGACCCCCGGCACCGCGAGGTGGCCGCCCGCCTGGGCTACGCCGCCAGCTACGCCCTGCCCCTCGCCTCCGAGTCCGCCGGCCGTCTCGGCGCCGCCGTCTGGCTCTACGACGAACCGGCCGAACCCGACGAGCGCCGGCGCCACCTCGCCGGCCTCTACGTCCGGCACGCCACCGAGCACCTCGCCCGGCTGGTGGAGCTGGAACGCGCACGCGCGTGCGTGGCGACCATCGCCGAGGAACTGCTGCCCGCCCGGCTGCCGCGCGTGCCCGGCGTCCAGCTCGCGGCCCGGCGCCGCACCGGCCCGCTCGGCGGCGGCGACTGGTACGACGCGCTGCCGCTGCCGGACGCCGCGCTCGGACTGTCCGTCGGCTCGGTCACCGGCTCCGGGCCGAGCGCCGTGGCCGCGATGGGCCGGCTGCGCGCCAGCTTGCGCGCGTACGCCGTGATGGAGGGCGAGGACCCGGTCGCCGTCCTGTCCGACCTGGAACTGCTGCTGCGGCTGACCGAACCCGCCCGCTCGGCCACCGCGCTGTTCGCCTACTGCGAGCCCGCCCTGCGCAAGGTCACCCTGGCCGGCGCCGGACACAGCCCGCCGCTGCTGATCGGCGAGCGGCGCACCGAGTTCGCCGAGACCTCCGTCTCCGCGCCGCTCGGCATGCTCGCCTACTGGGAGGCGCCGAGCGTGGAGTTCCAGGCGGAGGCCGGGGAGACGGTGCTGCTGTACACCGACGGGCTGCTGCACCGTACCGGCGACCCGACGGACCGCGCCTTCGCCCGCCTGCACGCCGCCGCCGCGAGCGTCCCGCGCGCGCTGCGCCGCGACCCCGGCGCCATCGCCGACCACGTCCTGCGCACCGTCCTGCCGGACGGTCTGGACGCGGCCGACAGCGAGGAGGACGTGGTGCTGCTGGCGGCCCGCTTCGACTGAGCACCGCCCCGCCGCCGACGGCCCGCTTCGGCCGGGCATCGCCATGCATGACCGGGCATAACAGGTCGTACGACCCTGGTCCGCCCGCGGTACGAACGTACGATGATGGAGGCTCCCCGCTCCGACACGATCGCGAGCAGCACGGGCCGCCGGGGGAGATCACACGCCGTACCGAGGAGGATCACGTGTCCGACGAGCTCAACCCGGAGACCCCGGAAGCTGAGTCCGAGGAGCCCATCAAGCAGCGGAAGAACGGCCTGTACCCGGGCGTCTCCGACGAGCTGGCCGAGAACATGAAGTCCGGCTGGGCCGACACGGAGCTGCGGGACCTGCAGCCGATCCCGCAGGCCGCCGAGACCGCGCGCCGCCGCGCATCGCTCTCCGCCCGCTTCCCGGGCGAGCGCCTGGTGATCCCGGCGGGCAACCTGAAGACCCGCTCGAACGACACCGAGTACCCCTTCCGCTCCTCCGTCGAGTACGCGTACCTCACCGGCAACCAGACCGAGGACGGCGTCCTGGTCCTGGAGCCCACGGCCGACGGCCACGAGGCGACGATCTACCTCCTGCCCCGCTCCGACCGCGAGAACGGCGAGTTCTGGCTCTCCGGCCAGGGCGAGCTGTGGGTCGGCCGGCGCCACTCCCTCGCCGAGTCCGAGGCGCTGTACGGCATCCCGGCCGCCGACGTGCGCGAGCTGGCCGACAAGCTGCGTGAGGCCACCGGCCCGGTGCGCGTGGTGCGCGGCTACGACGCCGGCATCGAGGCCGCGCTGACCGACAAGGTCACCGCCGAGCGCGACGAGGAGCTGCGGGTCTTCCTCTCCGAGGCGCGGCTGGTCAAGGACGAGTTCGAGATCGGCGAGCTGCAGAAGGCCGTCGACTCCACGGTCCGCGGCTTCGAGGACGTGGTGAAGGTCCTCGACAAGGCCGAGGCCACGTCCGAGCGCTACATCGAGGGCACGTTCTTCCTCCGCGCGCGCGTGGAGGGCAACGACGTCGGCTACGGCTCCATCTGCGCGGCCGGCCCGCACGCCTGCACCCTGCACTGGGTCCGCAACGACGGCCCGGTCCGCTCCGGCGACCTGCTCCTGCTCGACGCCGGTGTGGAGACCCACACTCTCTACACCGCCGACGTCACGCGCACGCTGCCGATCAACGGCACGTACACCGGGATCCAGAAGAAGATCTACGACGCGGTGTACGAGGCCCAGGAGGCCGGTATCGCGGCGGTCAAGCCGGGCGCCAAGTACCGCGACTTCCACGACGCCGCCCAGCGCGTGCTCGCCGAGAAGCTCGTCGAGTGGGGCCTTGTCGAGGGCCCGGTGGAGCGCGTCCTGGAGCTGGGTCTGCAGCGCCGCTGGACCCTGCACGGCACGGGCCACATGCTCGGCATGGACGTCCACGACTGCGCCGCCGCGCGGACCGAGACGTACGTGGACGGCACGCTGGAGCCGGGCATGGTGCTCACCGTCGAGCCGGGGCTGTACTTCCAGGCCGACGACCTGACCGTGCCGGAGGAGTACCGGGGCATCGGCGTCCGGATCGAGGACGACATCCTCGTCACCGAGGACGGCAACAGGAACCTCTCGGCGGGCCTGCCGCGCCGTTCCGACGAGGTCGAGGCCTGGATGGCCGCCCTGAAGGGCTGATCTGGGTTTCAATGGCCGGGTGCCGGGAAGGTGCCCGGCCATTCGCGTGCCTGGGGGGAAGGTTCTCGTGAACGACTTCTGGTCCGGTGTCGGTGTCGATCTGCATCTGGAGCCGGACTCGGCGGACGGGCGCCGTATCGGACTCGAGCGGGCCCTGCGGGCCGCCGTACGGGACGGGCGGCTCGTGCCCGGGACCCGGCTGCCGGCCACCCGGCGGCTCGCCACCGAGCTCGGCATCTCACGCGGCACCGCCAAGGCCGCCTACGACCAGCTCGTCGCCGAGGGGTACCTGACGGCGCGCCAGGGCTCGGGCACCCGGGTCGCCGAGCTGCCGCCCGTGGCCTCGGCGGAGCCCGGCACGGCGACACGCACGCGTGCCCCGCGTTTCGATCTGCGCCCCGGCAGCCCGGACGTCGGCGCGTTCCCGGCGGCGGCCTGGCTGCGCGCGCTGCGCCGGGCCATAGCGACGGCGCCTTCGCTGGCGTACGACTACGGCGACCCGCGCGGCCGGATCGAGCTGCGCACGGCGCTCTCCGGCTATCTGGGCCGGGCGCGCGGGGTGCTGGCGCCGCCGGAGCGGATCGTCGTCACCTCCGGGTACGTCCAGGGCCTCGCGCTGCTCACGCGCGTGCTGGACGGCGCCGCCGTCGCCATGGAGGACCCCGGGCTGCCGTTCCACCGGGAGGTCGTGCGGCGGGGTGGCGGAACGGTCCTGCCGGCGCCGGTCGACGCGCACGGGGTGCGCCCCGAGGAGCTGGGCGAGGCCGCCGCCGTGGTGGTCACACCGGCGCACCAGTACCCGACCGGGGTGACCCTGCACCCGGAGCGGCGGCGGGCGCTCGGCGACTGGGCACGCGCGTGTGGCGGGCTGATCGTCGAGGACGACTACGACGGGGAGTTCCGCTACGACCGCCAGCCGGTCGGCGCGCTGCAGGGCATGGCGCCGGACCAGGTGGTCTATCTGGGCACCGCCTCCAAGACGCTCGGCCCCGCACTCCGCCTCGGCTGGATGGTGCTGCCCGCGCACCTGGTCGACGCGGTCGCCGACGCCAAGCTGCACAGCGACCACCACACCGAGACCATCGGCCAGCTGGCGCTCGCCGAGCTGATCGACAGCCACGCCTACGACCGGCACGTGCGCGCGTGCCGGCTGCGCTACCGGCGCCGCCGGGACCAGTTGCTGCACCGGCTGGGGGCGGGCCGGAGCGTGCACGGGATCGCGGCGGGGCTGCACGCGCTGATCGACGTGCCCGACGAGGCGGCGGTGCTGGCCCGCGCGGAGGCGCAGGGCCTCGCCCTCGGCGCCCTCGGCGACCACTGGCAGATACCCGGCCAGGGCCGGCCGCAGGGCCTGGTCGTCGGCTACGGCACGCCCCGCGAGCGGGCGTATCCGGAGGCCCTGGAGGTGCTGGCGAAGGTGCTGGACGCCTGAGAGGGGCTCGTCACAGGGCGGGATCGCGGTCGTGCAGGATCCGCTGGAACAGCCGGCAGTCCCGCCACTCCCCGTCGATGTGCAGGTACTTCGGGGCCATGCCGATCGGTTCGAACCCGCATTTCGCCAGCACTCGCTGCGAGCCGGTGTTCCCGAGCAGCGTGGAGGCCTCGATCCGGTGCAGCCCCACCGTGTCCCGCGCGATCCGGCAGACCCGCTCCACCGCGGCCGTGGCCAGGCCGCGGTGCTGCTGGTCGGCGGCCACCCAGTAACCGAGCGAGGAACTGCAGAACGGCCCTCGGGCGATCCCGGTCATGGTGATGGTCCCGACGATCCGCCCGTCCGCCGCCTGGAACACGAAGGGAACCGCGCCGCCCTCGGAGAACACCCGCAGCATCCCGTCGATCCGCTCCCGCTGCCCCGCCTCGGTGAAGAAGGACTCCGGCCGGCGCGGCTCCCACGGCCGCAGGTGCTCACGGTTGTCCGCATAGGCCGCGCTCAGCGGGGCCGCGTCGCCCCGCTCCAGCAGCCGCAGCGTCACCCCGGCCGCTATGTCTGCGCTCTCGATCTCCATGCCCTCACTATGCCGTCAGCAGCGAGGGATCCTTCGTCCACTTGAGAATCTTGTCGAAGCTGACCACCGTGCCGCCCCGGCCGGGCTTGGCACCGATGTGCACGTGGTCGGCGAGTTCCCGGATGAGACACAGCCCGCGGCCGTGCTCGGCGTCCGCGCGGGCGGGCCGGATCTCCTGGGTGCGGGCGAACCCCGGTCCGGAATCGGCCACTTCGATACGGCACTTCTCGCCGTCGAGATACGCGGTCACCCGGTACGCCTCCGAGACGCCGCCGTGCGGCGCGTTCCCGCCGTGTTCGACGGCGTTCGCGCAGGCCTCGGTCAGGGCCACGGACAGGTCGTAGGAGACTTCGGGATCGACGCCCGCCGTCTCCATGGTGCCGATCAAAAGCCGCCGGGCGAGCGGCACGCTCGCGGCCTCGCGGCGCAGATGGAGTGACCACCAGATGCTCATGCTCCAGCCTCCTGGCCGCGGCTCGACATACCGATACGTATTGCCGCCCGTAGGGGGCCGTAAGCACACAGTTGACGTGACTCCGCCCATACAGCCGATGCGCAGAGGGAGGAATCGGTGTATGTGGGACGTTCCCCCGGCCCTGCCGTAGGGCGCCCGTAAGCGCAGTGCGATGATGAGCGCGCCATGACTGCCCCCCACCCGCGCACGGCGCGTCCCGGAGCCGGGCTCCGGATCCTGCGGGCCGCGGTGTTCGCCGCGGTCTGCGTCGCGCTGGCCGCGTGCGGGCACACCCTCGCCTCCTGCGCGAGCGTGCCCCTGTGGACGCTGGGCGCGGGCTTCCTCGGCTGTCTGCTGCTGGTGGTGCCGCTCGCCGGGCGGGCCCGCTCGCTGCCGGGCATCGCCGCGCTGCTCGCGCTCGGCCAGACCGCGCTGCACACGCTGTTCGGGCTGGGCCAGCACGGCGCCGCCATGGCCTCCGGCGGGACGGCGATGGGGTCGATGGGGTCGATGAACTCCACCGGCTCGACGGTCTCCTCGCTCAGCGACACCGCGCTGGTCGAGCAGGCCGCACGGCTGCTGTGCGGGTCGAGCCCGGCCGCCCTGACCCCGGGGCGCGCCTTCCATCTGCTGTTCGCCGCGCACCTCGTGGACCGCTCGGGACGGCCCGTGGCGGTCATGGGCGGCGTGCACCACGCCTACGACGCCGCCGACTCCTCCACCGCGCTGCTGCCCTCGCTGCCGATGCTGCTCGGCCACGTCCTCGCGGCCGTCACCGCGGGCTGGCTGCTGCGCCGGGGCGACCTGGCCCTGCTGCGGCTGATCGAGTTGTCGGCGCATGGAGTCGCAGAGGGGGCGCTCGTACGGTCGCTGCGCGCCGCGCTCGCGCTGGCGCGCGCCCTGTGCGCCGGGCTGCTTCCCGCCTCCGAGCCCTTCCCGCTGGGCCGTCGTACCGCCCGGGACGACGCACCCGACCCGCACACCACCGCGCTCCAGCACACGGTGATCCGGCGCGGCCCGCCCGCCGCCGCCTTCCGTCTCGCCGCCTGACGCGACGCGCGCACCACTCCACTGATCCGGTGATCCGGAGCAGAGGGCTGCCGCCGTCGCGCGGCACGCGCGCGTGCGCACCGTGAACCCGCCGAAGGATACGGCCACGCGCACGCGTACCCCTCTTCCTCACCGGAACTCTCAGAGTGGAGTGCTCCTGCCATGCAGGCTTCTCGTATCGCTTCTCGTATCGCTTCCCGTTCCCTCGCCGCCGGCGCCGTCGCGGGCACGGCCGTCCTGGCGCTGTCCGTCCCCGCCTTCGCGCACGTCTCCGTGCAGCCGGAGGGCACCGCGGCCAAGGGCGGCTACGCGGTCGTCGACTTCAAGGTCCCCAACGAGCGCGACAGCGCCTCGACCACCAGGATCGAGGTCAACTTCCCGGCCGACCACCCGCTGGCCTCGGTCATGCCCGAATCCGTCGCCGGCTGGAACGTGAAGGTCACCAAGTCCAAGCTCGACAAGCCGCTGACCGTGCACGGCGAGAAGATCGACGAGGCCGTCACCAAGGTCACCTGGACCGCCGCCGACGGCAAGGGCATCCAGCCCGGCTACTTCCAGAAGTTCCCGCTCTCCCTCGGCGCCCTGCCCGAGAACACCGACCAGCTCGTCTTCAAGGCGGTCCAGACGTACTCCAACAAGGAGGTCGTGCGCTGGATCGAGGTGCCGCAGGCCGGCCAGGACGAGCCGGAGAACCCGGCGCCCGTGCTGCAACTGTCCGCCGCGACCGACGACCACCACGGCACGGCGGGCGCCGAGGACGCCTCCGACAAGACCGCGACCACGGCCGCCGCCGATTCCGGATCCGGCTCCCACGACACCGACACCACCGCGCGCGTGCTCGGCGTCGTCGGCATCGTCGTCGGCGTCGCGGGCGTCGCCTACGGCGTCCTCGCGGGCCGCCGCCGGACCGCCTAAGCCCCTCCGGACCGCGCACCGGGGTCGTGCGGGGCGTGCGACGCTGTCGTGGCTGTCGTACGACCCCGGTGCGCGCCGGAGCACTCACATCTGGGACATTTTTCTATGCGCAAGAAGACGTTCGCCGCGGCCGCGCTGCTCGCCGCCGCCACCCTGACCCTCTCCGCCTGCGGCAGCGGGAACGACGACAAGTCGCCGGTCTCCGTGGTCTCGGAGGAGTCCGACTCGGGCAAGGCCGCCACCGTCCTCGACCAGCCCTTCCAGAAGCCGGACCTGGTCCTCACCGACACCCACGGCGAGAAGTACGACCTCCGCCAGGAGACCAAGGGCCATCCGACGCTGCTGTACTTCGGCTACACCCACTGCCCCGACATCTGCCCGACGACGATGAGCAACATCGCCGTCGCCAAGAAGGCGCTGCCCAAGTCCGAGCAGAACGACCTGCGGGTGGTGTTCGTCACCACCGACCCCGGCCGTGACACCCCGGCCGAGCTGGGCAAGTGGCTCAAGGGCATCGACCCGCAGTTCATCGGCCTGACCGGGGACTTCGCCACCATCCAGGCCGGCGCCCGCTCCGTCGGCATCTCCGTGGAACCGACGACGAAGGACAAGAACGGCAAGCTCGTCTCCGTCCACGGCACCCAGGTCATCGCCTTCTCCCCGAAGACGAACGGCGGTTACGTCCTCTACGGCGAGGACGCCACGGTCGACGACTACACCAAGGACCTGCCCGAGCTCGTCAAGGGGGCGAACCCGTGAGGCACCGCCCCGCCCTCGTGACCGCGGGCGCCGCGCTCGCCGGTGCGCTGGCCCTCGCCGGCTGCTCCGGCCCGGGCTCGGGGTCGTCCGGCTCCGGCTCCTCGAAGGCCGAACTGTCGGTGAGCGGGCCGTACATGCCGCAGCCGGTCTCCGCCGACATGGCCGCCGGCTTTCTGACGATCGCCAACAAGGGCGGCGCCGAGGACGAGCTGACCGCGGTGACCAGCGACGTCGCCGGCCAGGTCACCATGCACAGCACCATGGGCGGCGCCATGCGGGAGAAGAGCTCCTTCGCCATACCCGCCCACGGTCAACTCGTGTTCAAAAGCGGTGGCAACCATCTGATGTTCGAGAAGCTGAAGCACCAGCCGAAGCAGGGCCAGACGGTCACCGTGAAGCTCACCTTCGCCAAGTCCGGGCCCCTCACCGTCGAGATACCGGTGAAGTCCGCGACGTACAACCCGTCGACCGGCCACTGAGGGAGGGACCGACCACCGTGACGCGGACCATCACCCCCACGGGACACCGGGGCAGCCTGCGCACCCTGGTGCTGCTGCTCCTCGCCGCCATCGGCGCACTGCTCGCGGGCGCCGGAGCGGCCTCCGCCCACGCGGCGCTGACCGGCAGCGACCCCGCACAGGGGGTGGTGGTCAAGCAGGCGCCCAGCCAGGTGTCGCTCACCTTCTCCGAGAAGGTCGCGATGAACGACGACTCCCTGCGCGTCCTCGACCCCCGGGGCAAACCGGTCCAGACCGGCACACCCACCAACGTGAGCGGCACGACGTACGCGGTGCAGCTCAAGAGCGGCCTCGGCAAGGGCACCTACACGGTCACCTACCAGGTCGTCTCGGCCGACAGCCACCCCGTCTCCGGTGCCTACACCTTCTCCATCGGGGCGCCCTCGCAGACCGTGGTCTCCGGCACCGGTCCGGTCGCGGGCGGCGGAGCCGTGGGCGGTCTCTACGCGTTCGGGCGGTACGCGTCGTACGCCGGGTTCATCGTGCTCGCCGGCGGCGCGGCCTTCGTGCTCGCCTGCTGGCAGCGCGGCGCAGGTGTACGGGCCCTGCAGCGGCTGGTCGTCGGCGGCTGGCTCACGCTCACCGCGGCCACCCTGTGGCTGCTGCTCCTGCGCGGCTCCTACACCACCTCCGGGAAGTTCGCCGACGTCTTCGACCTCGATCTGCTGGGCCAGGTGCTGCAGACAAAGACCGGCGCGGCGCTGGTCTCCCGGCTGCTGCTGCTCGCCGCCGCCGCGCTGTTCGTCGCCGTCCTCTTCGGCGCCTACACCAAGCGCGAGGAGGGCCAGGAAAAACGCGACCTGACCTTCGGGCTCGCCATCGGCGGTGTGGTCGTCGCGGCGGGGCTCGCGAGCAGCTGGGCCATGGCCGAGCACGCCTCGGTCGGGCTGCAGCCGGGCATCGCCATGCCCGTCGACGTCGTCCACCTGCTCGCCGTCGCCACCTGGCTGGGCGGGCTCACCGCCCTGCTGGTCGCCCTGTACCGGGCGCCCGCCGAGACACCGGTGGAGGCCTCCGCCGTCCGCCGCTTCTCCCGGCTGGCCTTCGGTTCCGTCGTCGTGCTCGTCGCCACCGGTATCTACCAGTCCTGGCGGCAGCTGGGCTCCTGGTCGGCGTTCACCGACACCCGGTACGGGCAGTTGCTGCTGGTCAAGATCGGGCTGGTGGCGCTCCTGGTCGGCATCGCCTCGATATCGCGACGGTGGACGGGGCGGCTCGCCGACGACGCGCACAACGCCGACGCTGTTGCCGACGCCGGGGAAGCCGGGAAAACGGCCGCGGCCGCCGAGGAGCCCGAGAAGGAACGCGTCACCGCGGCAAGGGCGGCGGAGAAGGAGCGTGCCGCCACGGCGAAGGCGGCCGGGAAGAGCACCGGCTCCGGCGACTCGGAGCGCGCCGCCCAGCTCGCCCGGCAGCGGGCCGCGATGGCCACCGCCCGGCAGAAGCGGCTGCGGGACGGCGACGCGAACCGCTTCGGACTGCGCCGTACGGTGCTCGCCGAGGCCGGTGTCGCGGTCGTCCTGCTCGCCGTCACCACCTGGCTGACCCAGACCGAGCCGGGCCGCACCGAGCTGGACGCCAAGGCCGCCTCCTCGTCCTCCTCCGCCTCGGCCACGGCGCCCTCGAACGGCGCGCTGACCCTGGACATGCCCTTCGACACCGGCGGCACCGACGGCAAGGGCGTCGTCAGCATCGACCTCGACCCCGCGCGCGTGGGCGGCAACGAGATGCATGTGTACGTCCAGCGGCCCAACGGCCGCGCCTTCGACATCCCCGAGGTGAAGGTCGCCTTCACCCTCGAGGCGAAGAAGATCGGCCCGCTCCCCGTGACCCCCGACCACATCACCACCGGCCACTGGTCGGCGAGCGGAGTGCAGATTCCCATGGCCGGCGACTGGAAGATCGCCGTCACCGTGCGGACCTCCGACATCGACCAGGTGACCGTCTCCAAGAACGCGCAGATCGGCTGAACGACACCATGCCCGACCAGTCCATCCCTCAGGCCCGTACCGCCGCCGAGGTTTCCGAGGCGACCGAGCCCGCGGGCGGCCACGGCATCTCGCGGCGCGCCCTGCTCGGCACCGCGGGCGCCACCGGGCTCGTGCTCGGCGCGGCGGGCGGTGCCGTGGGCTACACAGCCGCACCCGCCCCGGCCACCCCGCTGACCTCGGTGGGCTCCGACCGGGCGATGTTTCACGGGAAACATCAGCCCGGCATCACCGAGGGCCTCCAGGCGCGCGGTCATCTCGTCGCCTTCGACCTGACGGCGGGCGCCGGCCGCAAGGAGGCCGCGGCCCTGCTGCGCCGCTGGTCGACGACGGCCGAGCGGCTGATGGCGGGCGAGGCCGCGCCGCACGACGACACCGATGTGGCCTGCGACGCCGGACCCTCCTCGCTGACGATCACCTTCGGCTTCGGGCACTCCTTCTTCGGCAGGACCGGTCTGGAGAAGCAGCGGCCGAGCGCGCTGGACCCCCTGCCCGACTTCTCCTCCGACCACCTCGACAAGGCGCGCAGCGACGGCGATCTATGGCTGCAGATCGGCGCGAACGACGCCCTGGTCGCCTTCCACGCCCTGCGCGCGATCCAGAAGGACGCGGGGGGCGCGGCCCGTCTGCGCTGGCAGATGAACGGCTTCAACCGCACGCCGGGCGCCACCGCGCACCCCATGACCGCCCGCAACCTCATGGGCCAGCTCGACGGCACCCGCAATCCGAAGCCGGCCGACGCCGACTTCGACCGGCGGATCTTCGTGCCCGCCTCGGGCGAGCCGGCCTGGATGGCGAACGGTTCCTACGCCGTCGTACGCCGCATCCGCATGCTCCTCGACGACTGGGAGAAGCTGTCGGTTTCGGCCCAGGAGGCGGTCATCGGGCGCCGGAAGTCCAACGGGGCGCCGCTGTCCGGGGGTGACGAGACCACCCCCATGGACCTGGAGAAGACCGACGCCAAGGGCGAGTACGTCGTCCCCCTCAACGCCCACGCCCGGATCACCCGGCCCGACAAGAACGGCGGCGCTGCCATGTTGCGGCGTCCCTTCTCCTACCACGACGGCTTCGACGCGGACGGCACGCCCGACGCCGGTCTGCTCTTCGTCTGCTGGCAGGCCGACCCGCTGCGGGGCTTCGTCCCGGTGCAGCGCAAGCTCGACCGGGGCGACGCACTGTCCCAGTACATCCGGCACGAGGCGAGCGGGCTGTTCGCGGTGCCGGGTGGTGCCGCCAAGGGCGAGTACGTGGGGCAGCGGCTGCTGGAGAGCTGAGCGGGCGGGCGCGTGACGGGGGTGGGGCCGGCGCGTGACAGGGGCGGGCTGGG
Organism: Streptomyces sp. NPDC050743; assembly: GCF_044456925.1. Taxonomy (NCBI): domain Bacteria; kingdom Bacillati; phylum Actinomycetota; class Actinomycetes; order Kitasatosporales; family Streptomycetaceae; genus Streptomyces; species Streptomyces sp. NPDC050743. The sequence continues at coordinate 200,658 of NZ_JBITGJ010000005.1, read as the reverse complement.
ACGACGTGTGACGGGGAAACACGTTCGAGCGGGTCACCGCTCTGTCGGAGTTACGCGCTTTAGGGGTATTCGGGATTCAAACCACTCGGTCGAGTGGTTGTCGTGAGACACCCGAGCCCGGACGGCCTGCGGCGATTAGGGTGAGGACATGCCAGCGAGCTATGCGTATCTCGGCCCCGAGGGCACCTTCACCGAAGTCGCCCTGCGGACGCTCCCGGAAGCGGCCACCCGGGAGCTCGTCCCGTATGTGTCGGTGCAGTCCGCGCTGGACGCGGTGCGCACCGGCGAGGCCGAGGCCGCGTTCGTGCCGATCGAGAACTCCGTCGAGGGCGGCATCACCACCACCCTGGACGAGCTGGTCGCGGGCGAACCGCTGATGATCTACCGCGAGGTGCTGCTGTCGATCACCTTCGCGCTGCTGGTCCGGCCCGGCACCGAGCTCACGGACATCAAGACGGTCTCCGCCCACCCGGCGGCCCAGCCGCAGGTGCGCAACTGGATGCGCAAGCACCTCCCGGACGCGCACTGGGAGTCGGCCGCCTCCAACGCGGACGCCGCACGCCTGGTTCAGGAGGGCCGCTACGACGCCGCCTTCGCGGGCGAGTTCGCCGCCGCCCGGTACGGCCTTCAGGCCCTGGAGACCGAGATCCACGACGCGGAGAACGCGCAGACCCGGTTCGTGCTGGTCGGCCGCCCGGCCCGGCCCGCCGCGCCGACCGGCGCCGACAAGACCTCGGTGGTGCTGTGGCAGCGCGACGACCATCCCGGTGGTCTGCGCGACCTGCTCGGCGAGTTCGCCTCGCGCGGCATCAACCTCATGCTGCTGCAGTCGCGGCCGACCGGCGCCGGCATCGGCAACTACTGCTTCTGCATCGACGCCGAGGGCCACATCTCCGACCGGCGGATGGCGGAGGCGCTGATGGGCCTGAAGCGGATCTGCCTGCAGGTGCGTTTCCTCGGCTCCTATCCGCGTGCGGACATCGGGCCGGCCGAGGCTCCCGCGACGCGGCCGGGGACGTCGGACGAGGAGTTCATGGCGGCGGCGGACTGGGTGGCGCGCTGCCAGGACGGCCGGTTCTGACGCGGCCGTAGACTGCTTCCGACCAGTACTACCTGCATATCTTGGTTATCCACAGAAGTTATCCACAGGTCCGCTTCTCGACCTGGGGACAAGTCGACAAGGGTGCGTGAGTCGGTCGACAAATCGCCCCCCATGCCCCCGACGCGGCCACCATCCCGCACCTCACCCTTCGTCCACTCGTTTCCATTGATTCATCTTTTGGAGCGACCCCTTTCCACTCGAAAGTGGGTGTGAACCGGGTTTGTCCTGGGAATTCTCCAGTCCGCCGCGATGTTCCGGAGTGATCAATTCCGAAATCCACAGACCTTCCACACAGCCTGTGGATAACTCTTCGGAGGGGTGTGGATCGCTGTGGACAGCGGGCCCCGAAGTCCCGTCCTCCCCATGGAAATCCGGTCAACCCGGCGCCGGGGCGCTGCCCCGCACCAGGGAGTGGGACACTTCTCCTTGACACGTTCCTGGCAGTTCCGGCCGGCGCCGACGGGTTTTGACGCATCACGCTGCGTAATCTGCACATTACGGAACGTAAGCGACAAATGGTGATGAATCCGAGCTGCTTGGAATAGGGATTCGTGAGCGGCGAGCCCGCAACGGTAGCCTTGGCCTCGTGATTGACCTTCGCCTGCTCCGTGAGGACCCCAACCGTGTGCGCGCGTCCCAGCGCGCCCGTGGAGAGGACGTCGCGCTCGTCGACTCCCTCCTGTCTGCCGACGAGCGGCGCAGGTCCTCCGGCGTCCGCTTCGACGAGTTGCGCGCCGAGCAGAAGCAGCTCGGCAAGCTGATCCCCAAGGCCACCGGCGACGAGAAGGCCGAGCTGCTGAAGCGGGCGAGCCAGCTCGCCGCCGACGTCAAGGCCGCCGACGCCGAGCGCGACGCGGCCGACGCCGAGACCCAGGAGCTGCTGCTCCGGCTCGGCAACCTCGTCCACCCCGACGTGCCCGTCGGCGGCGAGGAGGACTTCGCCACGCTGGAGACGCACGGCACGATCCGTGACTTCGGCGCCGAGGGCTTCAAGCCGAAGGACCACCTGGAGCTCGGCCAGATCCTCGGCGCCATCGACGTCGAGCGCGGCGCCAAGGTCTCCGGTTCCCGCTTCTACTTCCTCACCGGCGTCGGCGCCCTGCTGGAGCTGGCCCTGGTGAACGCGGCGATGGCCCAGGCCACCGCGGCCGGCTTCACCCCGATGCTCACCCCGGCGCTGGTCCGCCCGCAGTCCATGGCCGGCACCGGCTTCCTCGGCCAGGCCGCCCAGGACGTCTACCACCTCGACAAGGACGACCTGTACCTGGTCGGCACCTCCGAGGTCCCGCTGGCGGCCTACCACATGGACGAGATCCTCGACGCCGACCAGCTGCCCCTGCGGTACGCGGGCTTCTCGCCCTGCTTCCGCCGCGAGGCCGGCTCGCACGGCAAGGACACGCGCGGCATCTTCCGTGTGCACCAGTTCGACAAGGTCGAGATGTTCTCGTACGTCGCCCCCGAGGACTCCCAGGCCGAGCACCAGCGCCTGCTGGAATGGGAGAAGCAGTGGCTGACCTCGCTGGAGCTGCCGTTCCGCGTCATCGACGTCGCCACCGGTGACCTCGGCGCCTCGGCCGCCCGGAAGTTCGACTGCGAGGCGTGGATCCCGACCCAGGGCAAGTACCGCGAGCTGACCTCGACCTCGGACTGCACCGAGTTCCAGTCCCGCCGGCTGTCGATCCGCGTCCGCGACGGCAAGCAGGTCAAGCCGCTCGCCACCCTCAACGGCACGCTGTGCGCCGTACCGCGCACGATCGTGGCGATCCTGGAGAACCACCAGCAGGCCGACGGCTCGGTCCGGGTCCCCGAGGTGCTGCGCCCGTACCTGGGCGGCCGGGAGGTCCTGGAGCCGGTCGCCAAGTGACCGGCTTCCCCTACCGGCTGATCGCGACCGACCTCGACGGAACGCTCCTGCGCTCCGACGAGTCGGTCTCCCAGCGCACCCGGGACGCGCTCGCCGCGGCCACCGCGGCGGGCGCGGCCCACATCGTCGTCACCGGCCGCGCGGTCCCGTGGACCCGGCACATCCTGGACGACCTCGGCTACGAGGGACTCGCCGTCTGCGGCCAGGGCGCGCAGGTCTACGACGCCGGTGCGCACCGCCTGCTGACGTCCGTGACCCTGGACCGGCAGCTGGCGGGCGTGGCCCTGGCCAAGATCGAGGCCGAGGTGGGTCCGCTGTACCTGGCGGCCAGCCGGGACGGTCTCGACGGAGAGGTGCTGGTGGGCCCGGGCTACGCGGTCACGGGCAGGCTCCCCGCCACCCCCTTCACGGACGCGTCCGACCTCTGGACGGCTCCGCTGGGCAAGATCTACATACAGCATCCGACGATGGGCGACGACGAGCTGGCGGACGCCGCCCGGCAGGCGGCCGGCGGTTTCGTCACCGTGGCCATGGCGGGCGCGGGCGTCGTGGAACTCCTCCCGCTGGGCCTGTCCAAGGCCACGGGCCTCTCCCTGGCGGCCCGTCGCCTCGGTCTGAAGGCCGCGGACACGATCGCCTTCGGCGACATGCCCAACGACATCCCGATGTTCGCCTGGGCCTCCCGGGGCGTGGCCATGGCCAACGCCCACGAGGAGCTCCGCGCGGTGGCCGACGAGGTGACCGCCTCCAACGAGGAGGACGGGATCGCGGTGGTGCTGGAGCGGTTGCTGGCTTAGCGGCCGGGGCTCGCCGTGCGACGTGCGGTCCGTCGCCGGGTGCGGGTGCGTCGTGGCTGGTCGCGCGATTCCCCGCCCCTGGGGCGTTGCAGCACCGGCGCCTTCCAAGCGCCGCCGCCGCTGCGGGCAGAGGGCACCCTGCCGGCGCCGGCGCGTGAGACACCCCGTCGGCCACCCACAGCACCGGGCGCCACCCCACGTACTCCCAGCCGGCAAGTCGGCCAACTCCCAGTGACAACGTCTCGCGGAGGATGCACGAATCGAACGTGCGCGGGCTTTTCAGGCCCGACCACGGTTTAGCAAACCGGTGCCTTACCACTCGGCCAATCCTCCGGGTGGGCGGCCCACGCGAGAGCGACATCGCGTGCTCGAAGCGGCCGCCCCGGGCAGCTCCTAGGGCTCCACGGCGGGGTAACTACACCGGAGCCGGCCTCGGGCTGCCCTGGCGGGAGCTGGGCGTACTGCCGTGCATGGACATCGCCCACCTCCACTCCCGGTTCATGACGCCGGGACGATCCCGGCGGATGGGGCACAATCACTGTGCCTGACCGCCGAGTTGGGCGCCACCGAATAAAAGGGCGCCGCTAGCGCCGGCGCCATCTGCGCCGACGCGCCTTGCTGAAGAACCAGCCCGCCGGGGGCTCGTCGGAGCGCCATGGCTGCGGCTCCGGCTCCTCGGCCCGCCAGCGGGCGGCCAGCATCCGTGCTCTCGCGGACGGCTCGGAGGTCTCGGCGGAGCGCACGAAGGACTCGTCCAGGACCAGCTCGTCCCAGACGTCACCGCCGGAGCGCCCACACTCGTCGTGCTGCGGTATCTCCTGTGCCATGACCGGCCTCCTAGCCGTACATCCGCTTTGCCCAGTGTGCCCGGGTCGAGATGAAGTCCCCGTCAAGGCCCCGGGGCCCGGTGGGGACCCCGGAGCCCTGGCGGGACCCCCGGCGGGCCTACTCCTCGCCCGCCAGCTTCAGCGTCCGCAGCTTCTGCCCGGCGTACCAGGTGGCCAGCACGGTCACCGCCACCAGCAGCACCGTGGCCGTCGGCAGGCTCACGTCCGAGGTCACCAGGTCACCGCCGGCGAGCTTGTGGGCGACGGCCAGCGACCACTGCTGGACGCTGAGCGTGCGCGCGCCGGGCACCAGTGAGCCGAACAGCGCCTCCCAGACCAGCGCGTAGACGAGTCCGAAGACCACCGCGTGCCGGGAGACGGTGCCGAGCAGCAGGAAGAGCGCCGAGTAGGCGATGGAGGACACCAGCGCGGCGACGGTGTAGGCGACGGCGATCTGCTGGCCGTTGCCGTTGAGGATCAGGCCCGCGATCAGGGTCGGGACCGCCGAGAACACCATGGTCACGGCGATGGCGACGATCAGCTTGGTGAAGATGATCGTGGGCCGTTTCAGCGGCTTGGACAGCAGATAGACGACGGAGCCGTCGTCGATCTCCGGTCCGATCGCGCCCGTGCCCGCGATGACGCCGATGATCGGCACCATCGTGGCGATCCCGAAGCCGCCGAGTACGTCGGAGGCCGTCTGGTCGTCGGCTCCGGTCAGGCCGCGTACGGCCACGGAGATCACGATCAGCAGCAGCGGCAGCGCGCCGAGGATGAGGGCCCGGCGACGGCCGAGCAGGGCCCGGTAGGTGAGCCGGGCGACGGTGGGGTCGTACATCTTCGGCCTCCTACGCCGCGACCAGATACGAGAAGACGGACTCCAGGGACTCGTCGGACGGCGAGACCGTGAGCAGTCGGATGCCGTGGTCCCTGGCGACCCTCGGCAGCAGGGCGGTGAAGCGGCCGAAGTCGACGGCCTGGATGCGCAGTGCGCCCTCGGTCAGGTCGACCTCGATGCCCGCCGTCGAGGGGTCGGCGATCAGCGCAGCCGCGAGGGCGCGGTCGTCGCTGGAGCGGACCAGGTAGCGGTGCGGGCGGTCGGTCATCAGCCGGCGGATCTTGCGGAAGTCGCCACTGGCGGCGTGCCTGCCCGCGACGACGACCTCGATGTGCCGGGCGAGCTGTTCGACCTCTTCGAGGATGTGCGAGGAGAACAGCACCGTGCGGCCCTCGTCGCCCATCTTCCGCAGCAGGTCCATCAGTTGCATGCGCTGGCGCGGGTCCATGCCGTTGAACGGCTCGTCCAGCAGGAGCAGCGACGGGTCGTGGACCAGCGCGCTCGCCATCTTCACGCGCTGCCGCATGCCCTTGGAGTACGTGGAGATCTTCCGGTCCTGCGCGTACTCCATCTCGACCGTGGCGAGGGCTCGCCTGGCGGCCTTGTCGCCGAGGCCGTGCAGCTCGGCGTTGGCGACGACGAACTCGCGGCCGGTGAGGAAGTCGTACATCGCCTCGCGCTCGGGGACGATGCCGATGTGCCGGTAGATCCGCTCGTTGCGCCACACCGGCTGTCCGTCGAGGGTGACCGTGCCGGTGGAGGGGGCGAGGAAGCCGCCCATCATGTTGATCAGCGTGGACTTTCCGGCGCCGTTGGGTCCGAGCAGGCCGGTGACGCCGGGGCCGATGGTCATGGTGATGTCGTTGACGGCGACCACGTTGCCGAACCAGCGCGAGACGTGGTCGATGCTGAGCGTGGTCACAGTCCCACCTTCTTGTAGCGGCGCATCAGCAGGCCGTAGCTGCCGGCGATCAGGGCGAGCACGACCAGGACGTAGACCAGGCCCTGCCCGGTCGACGGGTTCACCGCGCCGGGGTTGCGGGCGGTCGCGCCCAGGAAGGCCGACTGGACGCCGTCGATGAGCGTGACCGGGGAGAACAGGCCGATCCAGGGGATGGCGGAGGTGTGGTTCTGCACATCGGCGATGGCCTGGAGGGTGCTGACCGCTCCGTAGGAGATGACGAGCACGGCGATCACGGCGGCGATGCCGAAGCCGCGGCGCGGGGTGACGGCGGCGATGACCAGGCCGATGCCGGCGAAGAGCAGGGAGAGCAGGGCCACGGAGACCAGTCCCTCGGCGAATTCCTTCGTCTGGTGGGCGAAGCCCAGCTTGGACAGCAGCGCGCCCACGTACATCACGAGCAGGGGAGCGGCGGTCAGGATGAAGATCGCCGAGGCGAGCGAGGCGAACTTGGCGCGCACGTAGTCGGCGGTCTCGATGGGCCGCGAGAAGTACAGCGGGACCGTCTTGAAGCGCAGGTCGCGGGAGACCGACTGGGGTGCTTGCGCGGCGACGTACAGGCTGATCACGGCCTGCATCATGATCCCGTAGCGGGTGTAGGCGACCGGCAGTTCATGCGCCTTGGTGAAGACGGCGACGGCCACCATGATGGCCGCGGGCACGCACATCACGGCGAACAGCAGCATCGGCAGCACCTTGGACTTGGCCGAGCGGCCGAGGCCGTAGGCGCCGCGCAGGGACTGCGCGTACAGCGAGCGGCGGGCGTAGGCGCGGCCGAGGCGCGGGCCGTCGTAGCCGCGGTAGCCGATGTCGTGGATGCGGGTCTGGTCGCCCGCGGGTGAGGTCAGGGGCTGCAAGGGGTGCTCAACCGCCATGGCGGACGGCCTCCTTCGGCTGCTCGTCGCCGCTGTGCTCGGCGCTGCTGGTGAACACCTCGGAGATGTGGTGCCGGCGCTGCTCCATGCGCACCAGGCCGAGGCCGAGGTCGGCGACGACGTCCCGGACCAGGTCGTACGTCTCCTCGCCCTGGGCGGTCAGCAGCAGGATGTGTCCGGCGCCGGGGAGTCCGGCGCCCTCGTTCTCGGTCTCCACCCCGCGCGCGTGGAGCGCGTCGCGGACCGCGCGGGTGCCGTCGGGGTGGGTGTCGCTGTCGGTGACCTCGATCGCGAGGGTGGTCGTGGTCTGGGTGAAGTCGGTGGTGGAGCTGGAGCGCAGGAGCTTGCCGCCGTCGATGACGACGACGTGGTCGCAGGTGCGCTCCAGTTCACCGAGGAGGTGGGAGGTGACCAGGACCGAGATGCCGAAGTCGGTGTGGATGCGGCGGATCAGGCCGAGCATCTCGTCCCGGCCGACCGGGTCGAGGCCGTTGGTCGGCTCGTCCAGGAACACCAGCTGCGGGTCGTGCACCAGCGCCTGGGCGAGCTTGACCCGTTGCTTCATGCCGGTCGAGTAGCCGCCGATGGGGCGGTAGCGCTCCTCGTACAGTCCGACGTGGCGCAGGGTGTCCGCGGTGCGCTCACGCGCGGCGGCGGGCGGCAGGCCGGACATGCGCGCCATGTGGACGACGAACTCGGTGGCCGAGACGTCGGGCGGCAGGCAGTCGTGCTCCGGCATGTAGCCGACGCGCTCGCGGATGGCGCCGCCCCTGGAGGCGACGTCGAGGCCGAGCACCTCGGCGCGGCCCTCCGTGGCGGGGGACAGACCCAGCAGGATCTTGATCAGGGTGGACTTGCCGGCGCCGTTGGCTCCGACGAGTCCGGTCACACCGGCTCCGATGTCCACGGACAGCCGGTCGAGCGCGGTCACCCGGGGGAACCGCTTGCTCAGGCTTTCGGTCGCGATCACAGTCACGCCTACGAAGGTAGTGATACATGCCACGCCGGTCGTCAGACCTCAGAGCCGTCTTCGCGTCAGACCCAAGTATTACGGGGCCCTAGGGGATGCCACGCCTAAGGGTTACCCCGGGTTCTCCACAGCCTGCCAGCCGTCCTATTGACGCGGCCTCTAACAACTGCCACATTCGCCAGTGTCAAGTTACGGACGAGTACGGCGGTCCACAGACGAGTCGGCGCATCGACGGGACGAGTCGGCGACGCGACGGGACGGGGCGGCATGACGACGGCAGTGAGCAGCGAACTCTCCGTGGAGTTGCGGGGGTTCAGGCGGGTGCAGCGCCTCGCCTACGAATGCGCGGAGGCGGTCGCGGCGCGGCTGGAGCCGGGCGTGACCGAGCGCGAGGCGGCGCGGATGCAGCGGGAGTGGCTGCGCGAGCGCGGGGTGCGGGACTGGTTCCATCTGCCCTTCGCCTGGTTCGGCGACCGCACGGCGTTCGTGAACTTCCGCGTACCGCTGCAGTTCTTCCCCACCGACCGCGCCCTGGAGCCCGGGATGCCGTTCATCCTGGACATGGCGCCGGTCTTCGAGGGCTACACGGCGGACATCGGCTACTCGGGCTCACTCGGCGTCAACCCGGTGCAGGACCGGCTGATGGCCGATCTGGAGGCGCACCGCGAGCTGATCCTGCGCGAGGTGCGCGAGCGGCGGCCGCTGCGCGAGATCTACGAGGACGTGGACCGGCTCATGGTCCGCCAGGGCTACGCCAACCGGCATCGCGCGTACCCGTTCGGTGTGATCGCCCACAAGGTGGACCGAGTGAAGCAGCGCCGCTTCTCCCCCCACGTGTTCGGATTCGGCACGCAGTCCCTGAAGGGCCTGGCCTCCGACGCGCTGCACGGCCACCGCGAGGGCTGGTCGCCGCTGTGGTCGCCGTACCGCTTCTCCGACCATCCGCCGCGGCCGGGTCTGTGGGCGGTCGAACCGCACCTCGGCTTCCGGGGCACGGGTGCGAAGTTCGAGGAGATCCTCGTGGTCACCGACTCCAAGGACCCCGGGGAGAGCGCGTTCTGGCTGGACGACGAGCTGCCGCACGTGCGGCGCTGGGCGGAGGAGAAGTGACGGCGGGTGGGTCGGAAGGAGTGACGGCGGACGTGACGCCGAAGGGTGCGCGGGAGCGCCGGGTGGCGACCGGCGGGATCGAGCTGTGTGTGGCCGAGCTGGGTGACCCGGAGCAGCCCACGGTGGTGCTGGTGCACGGCTACCCGGACAGCAAGGAGGTCTGGTCCGAGGTCGCCGTCCGCCTGGCCGACCGCTTCCACGTGGTCCTGTACGACGTCCGGGGCCACGGCCGTTCGACGGCGCCGAGGCCGCTGCGCGGCGGCTTCACGCTGGCCAAGCTCACCGACGACTTCCTGGCCGTCGTGGACGCGGTGAGCCCGGACCGCCCGGTCCACCTCGTCGGGCACGACTGGGGCTCGGTGCAGTCCTGGGAGTTCGTCACGGTCGGCCGCACCGAGGGCCGGATCGCCTCCTTCACCTCGATCTCGGGCCCGTCCCTGGACCACTTCGGGCACTGGATCAACGCGCGCGTACAGCGTCCGACGCCCCGCAGGGTGGGCCAGCTCCTCGGCCAGGGCGCCAAGTCCTGGTACGTGTACCTGCTGCACACTCCGGCCCTGCCGGAACTGGCCTGGCGCGGCCCGCTCGGCAAACGCTGGCCGAAGATCCTCCAGCGGGTCGAGAAGGTCCCCGGCGGCGCCTACCCGACCCCCTCCCTCGCCTCCGACGCCGCGCACGGCGCCTGGCTGTACCGGGACAACGTCCGCGCCCGGCTGCTCAGGCCGCGCCCGGACGCGTACGCGCACGCGCCCGTGCAGCTCATCACGCCCCAGCAGGACGCGTTCCTCTCGGAGCGCCTGTACGACGACCTGGAGCGGTGGGTGCCCCGGCTGACCCGCCGCACGCTCCCGGCCAAGCACTGGGTCCCGCGCACCCGCCCTGATCAACTCGCCTCTTGGATCGAGGAATTCATCATGTCCGTGGACGGCGGGCGCCCAGAGCCCAAGGCAACCGGCCGGCACGCCGACCGGTTCGGCGGCCAGTTGGTCCTGATCACCGGGGCCGGCAGCGGCATCGGCCGGGCCACGGCGTTCGCGTTCGCGGAGGCCGGCGCCCGCGTGGTGGCCGTCGACCGCGACGCCGAGGCCGCCACCCGCACCGCCGAGCTGTCCCGGCTGATCGGCGCCCCCGACGCCTGGGCGGAGCCGGCCGACGTCTCCGACGAGCAGGCGATGGAGAAGCTCGCCGAGAAGGTGCACCGCGAGTACGGCGTGCTGGACGTACTGGTCAACAACGCGGGCATCGGGCTGTCGGGCTCCTTCTTCGCCACCACCTCCGAGGACTGGCGCAGGGTCCTGGACGTCAATCTGTGGGGTGTGATCCACGGCTGCCGGCTCTTCGGCGCGCGGATGGCCGAGCGCGGCCAGGGCGGCCACATCGTCAACATCGCCTCGGCGGCGGCGTTCCAGCCCTCCCGGGCCCTGCCCGCCTACGGCACCTCCAAGGCCGCGGTGCTGATGCTCTCCGAGTGCCTGCGGGCCGAACTCGCCGGGCAGGGCATCGGGGTGAGCGCGATCTGCCCCGGCATCGTCAACACGAACATCACCTCCACGGCCCGCTTCGCGGGAGTGGACGAGGCTGAGGAGCGGCGCCGCCAGAAGAACTCGGCCCGCCTGTACGGCCTGCGCAACTACCCACCGGAGAAGGTCGCCGAGGCCATCCTGGACGCCGTGGCCCGCAACAGGGCGGTCGTGCCGGTGACGCCGGAAGCGCGGGGCGCGCATCTGCTGTCGCGTTTTCTGCCGGGAGCGCTGCGGGGGCTGGCACGGGTGGAGCCGAAGTTGTAACTACCCGGGGGTCGCACTCACTTGGGGAGTTGCAGTGCCCGCCGCCGCTTCGGATCACCAGCCGCGCCGAGTCACCAAGAGTTCTGCTTGGCCGTCGAGTTACACCGGTCCGCCGTGTCGCTGTCCGCTGTCGCAAGTCACCCAAGGGAGTTGATGGTCAGATCGCCGAGTACGTCTTCGCGCGCTACCTGGACGCACCCGGTCACCGTACGGACGCGCACACGGTGGAATCGGCCATACTGGTACGTCGGCTGCGCCCTCTGGCCCAGCAGACCGTGAAGGCTGAACTCGTGGGTGCGACAGCCACGTTGGTGACCGACGTCCGCGCACACACCTGGGGGTGGCGATCCTGCGAAGAGCACTCCGGCCGCTCGCCTCACTGAGGCGATCCGGGCCCCAGACAAGCCTGTTGGAAGTGAATATGTTGCCAAATCCGGCTCTCCTGTCGCTTCCGTGGGTCGCTGACCAGGGCTGATGCAGAGAACACGCCGTACCCGGGATACGTTTCGACTGCTGAAGGTACGAAACGGAAGAACCTGGATACGGCGTGCGATCTTCAAGGATATGGACTCGGTTGCTCGGTGTCGAAAGGACCGTGATCGAGGGGGTCGAGGTCGAGGAATCCGAGGCTGACGAGATCAACCCTGGGGACGTGCTGATCGTGGTGCATGCCCGCCCCGCACGCGGGCGTCGGCTGCGCTGCGGGGTCTGCGAGCGGCGGTGCGGCAAGTACGACAACGGGGAGGGGCGGCGTCGCTGGCGGGCGCTGGATCTGGGCACGCTGCGGGCGGTGATCGAGGCGGAGGCGCCGCGGGTGTTGTGTCCCGAGCACGGCGTGACGGTGGCCTCGGTGCCGTGGGCCAGGCACGGCGCCGGGCACACACTGGCCTTCGACGACACGGTGGCATGGCTGGCCACCTGCTGCAGCAAGACCACCGTCACCCAGCTGATGCGGATCGGCTGGCGCACCGTCGGCAGCATCTGCGAGCGGGTCTGGGCCGACGTCGAGGCATCGGTGGACCTGTTTGCCGGACTGCGGCGGATCGGCATCGATGAGATCAGCTACAAGAAGCGGCACAAGTACCTCACCATCGTGGTCGATCACGATTCCGGGCGCCTGGTGTGGGCCGCGGCCGGCCGGGACAAGGACACCCTGCACACCTTCTTCGACGCCCTCGGCGCCGAGCGCGCCGGGAAGATCACGCATGTGTCGGCGGACGGCGCCGAGTGGATCGATGCCGTCGTTGCGGCCCGCTGCCCGGGTGCGGTGCGCTGCATGGACCCGTTCCACGTCGTGAAGTGGGCCACCGACGCCCTCGACGTCGTCCGCCGGGACGTGTGGAATGCCGAGCGAGGTGGCAAGGGCCGGACCACCCGCGGCTCGAAGTCGCTGAAGAAGGCCCGCTTCGCGCTATGGAAGAACCCCGAGGATCTCACCGCCGGCCAGCAGGCCCAGCTCGCCTTCATCGCCGCCGCGCACCCCCTGCTGCACCGCGCCTACCTCCTCAAGGAGGGCCTGCGTATGGCGTTGAAGCAGGGCAAGGACGCCACCGAGGTGCTGTGGGACTGGGTGATCTGGGCCCGCCGCTGCCGCATCCCCGCCTTCGTCGACCTCCAACGCGCCATCGTCCGGCACTGGGACACCATCATCGCCGCGGCCGAGCACAACCTGAGCAACGGGCTGATCGAATCCACGAACACCAAGATCCGGCTCATCACCCGCCTGGCCTTCGGGTTCAAGAGCCCAGACGCCCTGATCGCCCTGGCGATGCTCAGCCTCGGCGGACACCGCCCGCAGCTACCAGGCCGTCAACTCGCATAACCCCACCCACGGAAGCGACAGGAGAGCCCCAAATCCATCACATTGGTCGCTGAACGTGAGGTAACGGCCCGTACCTTGACTTGTTCGGCCTCATGCACCTCACAATGCAAGGAAGTTACCGAATCACCCTAATGCGCACGTCACTTGTCCACAGAATCGTCAATTCCCCCTGTGGATAACACCACTTGGTTGTGGACCAAACCTACGAGCAAAAAGAACCTGCGTGATCCATGTCTCTCCCGCACCCTGGACGCATGGACGAAAGACGCACCGTGAAGGTGTCGAAGTACCTCTCGAAACACCTGCGCCACCAGCCGGAGCGCATCGGGCTCACCCTGGACCAGGGCGGCTGGGTGGAGATCGACACGCTGATCGCCGCGGCCGCCGCCCACGGCTTCCGGTTCACGCGTGAGGAACTGGACCACGTGGTGGCCGCCAACGACAAACAGCGCTTCAAGATCGAGGGCAGCCGGATCCGCGCCAGCCAGGGCCACAGCATCGAGGTCGATCTCGGGCTGCCCCCGGCGACCCCGCCGCCGTATCTCTACCACGGGACCGTCGCCCGCAATCTGGACGCGATCCGGGCGGACGGCCTCAGGCCCATGAGCCGGCACGACGTCCACCTCTCCGCCGACCGCGAGACCGCCACCCGGGTCGGCGCCCGGCGCGGCCGCCCCGTGGTGCTCACCGTCGACGCCGGAGCCATGCACCGCGACGGCCACGTCTTCCATGTCAGCGCCAACGGCGTCTGGCTGACGAAGGCCGTACCCCCGCGCTACCTGCGGTTTCCTGGACCGCACTGAATGTTCGGCCCTCTGCTTGCCCCGGCCCTCGGCTGACAGCCGCGCCCGACCGCCGTCATGATCAGTGATATGGACCACCCGCCCGAACATCCCGAGCACCTGCCGACCACCGAGTCCGCCGTCGCCGCGCTGCGCGCCCTCGCCGCCCACTACGCCCGCGAGATCGAGGTGACCCACGACATCGGCGCCGACCAGATCTCACGCCGCAGCGCCGCGGGCATCGGTGTGATCACCGACCCCGACGGCTCCCTGCCGCACGAGGCGTACGTCGAGTTCGGCGGCGTGCCACGGGTGAGCGTGCGTCTCTACCCGGAGGACGACGCGCTGATCACCGTCGAGGGCATCGAGTGCCCCGACATCCCGCGCGACGACGTGCCCGCCTTCCTCCGCTCCGTCTTCGAGGGCCTCGCCCATGTCAAGGCGCGCCGCTTCCCGCCCGGCTACCGCCTCGTCGTCCCGCTGCCCGGCGACCGCACGCACAAGGAGTACGTCCCCATGGCCCTGCTCAGCCCGTGGCTGAGCAGCCGCGTATGGTGACCGTTTGGTCCGTCGTCCGTGGGTCCGCTTACTCTCGGACCCATGAGTCTGCGTCTGAGCACCGTGATCCTGCCGTACCGCCGCTGGAGCGAGGGCGGCCGTTCGGCCTGGGTGCGGGCCGAGCAGCTCGGCTTCCACACGGCGTACACCTACGACCACCTGTCCTGGCGCAGTTTCCGTGACGGCCCGTGGTTCGGCGCGGTCCCGACGCTGACCGCCGCCGCTGCCGCCACCGAGCGGCTGCGCCTCGGCACGCTGGTGACCTCGCCGAACTTCCGGCACCCGGTGACCCTCGCCAAGGAACTGATCTCCCTCGACGACGTCTCCGGCGGCCGGATCACCCTCGGCATCGGCGCCGGCGGCACCGGCTTCGACGCGACGGCGCTGGGCCAGGAGCCGTGGAGCCCACGCGAGCGCGCCGACCGGTTCGCCGAGTTCGTGCCGCTGCTGGACCGGCTCCTCACCGAGGACGCGGTGACGCACGAGGGCCCCTTCTACTCGGCGCACGAGGCCCGGAACATCCCGGGCTGCGTGCAGCGACCCCGGCTGCCGTTCGCGGTGGCGGCCACCGGACCGCGCGGCCTGAAGCTCGCCGCGCGGCACGGCCAGGCGTGGGTGACCACCGGCGACCCGAAGCTGTACGAGAACGGCACCCCGGAGCAGTCCGTCGAGGCCCTGCGCGGGCAGATCGCCAAGCTGTCCGAGGCCTGCGCGGACGCCGGGCGGGACGTGACCGGCCTCAACAAGATCCTGCTCACGGGCTTCACCCCGGACCGGGCCCGGCCGCTTCAGTCCCTGGACGCTTTCGTGGACTTCGCCGGCCGGCACCGGGAGCTGGGCTTCACCGAGATCGTGATCCACTGGCCCATCCCGGACTCCGACTTCGCCGCGGACGAGAAGGTCTTCGAGCAGATCGCCATGGAGGCCACCGCCCAGCTGGACTGATCGGTACGCCGGCGAGGCGCGACGTCATCTCTGTCTCATCTGCGCGGAGTTCCGCACGGCCGTGCGGGCATATGCGCGAGAATGACCGAGTGACCTCAGCGACCAGACAGCCCGGGACCCCGTCCGCCGCCGTACGGCCGCGGCTGATCGCCACCGACCTCGACGGCACCCTGCTGCGCGACGACAAGTCGGTCTCCCCGCGGACCGTGGCCGCGCTGGCCGCCGCCGAGGAAGCGGGCATCGAGGTCTTCTTCGTCACCGGCCGCCCCGCCCGCTGGATGGACGTCGTCAGCGAACACGTCCACGGACACGGCCTGGCGATCTGCGGCAACGGCGCCGCCGTGGTCGACCTGCACGGCGGCCCCGGCGCCCACCGCTTCGTGAAGGTACGCGAACTGGCGCGCGCGAACGCCCTGGACGCCGTGCGGCTGCTGCGCGCGACGGCACCCGGCACGGTGTTCGCGGTGGAGCAGACGTACGGCTTCCACCAGGAGCCGGACTATCCCAAGCTGCACATGGAGATACCGGACAACCTCCTGCCCGCCGAGCGTCTCCTCGCCCCCGACGGCCCGGACGCCGACCAGCCCGTGCTCAAGATCCTGGCCTACCATCCGGATCTCGACCCAGACGCCTTCCTCACCCTCGCCCGGCTCGCGATCGGCGGCCGGGCCAACGTCACCCGCTCCAGCCCCAGCGCCCTGCTGGAACTGAGCGGCCCCGACGTCTCCAAGGCCAGCACGCTCGCCCTGTGCTGCGCCGAGCGGGGTATCTCGCACGAGGAGGTCGTCGCCTTCGGCGACATGCCCAACGACGTCGAGATGCTGACCTGGGCCGGCCAGTCCTACGCGATGGGCAACGCCCACCCGGACGTCATCGCCGCCGCGTCGGGCCGTACGGTCGCCAACAACGAGGACGGCGTCGCGGTCGTGATCGAGCAACTGCTCGCCGAGAGCATCTGAGGCACCGCCGAGCCTGCTGCGGTCCTCGCCGAGCGCTTCGGCCCGCCGCCTCGGGTCCCATGGAGACCGGGGCGGCGAACCGTGGTCACCGTCACCGCGCTCCGACCAGCGACTCCGCCTCGGCCTCCCGCCGCGCGAGCGCCCGCAGCGGCCCGTCCACCGCGAGGAGCTCCGCGTAGGTTCCCCGCTGCACCGCCCGGCCCGCGTCGAGCACGATCACCTCGTCCACCGCCTCCAGCCCCGCCAGCCGGTGCGTGATCAGCAGCGTCGTACGGCCCTCCGTTGCAGCCAGCAGATCCGCGGTCAGTGCGTCGGCCGTCGGCAGGTCCAGATGCTCGGCGGGCTCGTCGAGGACCAGGACGGGGAAGTCGGCCAGCAGGGCGCGGGCCAGCGCCAAACGCTGCCGCTGACCGCCGGACAGCCGGGCCCCGTGCTCGCCGACCAGCGTGTCCAGACCGTCGGGCAGCCCGTCCACCCAGTCCAGCAGCCGGGCCCGGTCCAGCGCCCGGCACAGATCGGCCTCGGTGGCGTCCTTCCTGGCCAGCAGCAGGTTCTCGCGTACCGAGCTGTCGAAGAGATGCGCGTCCTGCGCACACAGCCCGACGAGTCGCCGTACGTCGTCACCGGCCAGCGCGTACGCGTCCACACCGGCGAGCGTGTACGAGCCCTCCTGCGGGTCGAGGAAGCGCAGCAGCACCTGGGCGAGGGTCGTCTTGCCGGCGCCGGACGCCCCGACCACCGCGATCCGCCGCCCCTCCTCCAGGGTGAGATCGAAGCCGACCAGCGCGTCCTGCCGCTGCCCCTCGTACCGCGCGGCCAGACCCTTGACGACCACCGGGAACGGCGAGGCGGGCGCCTGCCGGGGCCGCTCGGGCTCGCGCACGGGCTCCGGAGCGTCCAGCACCTCATGGACACGCTCCGCGCTCTGCCGCACCCGCTGCCGGTGGCGCACGGCGAGCGGCAGTCCGAGTACGCCCTCGAAGGCGGCCAGGGGAGTGAGGACGACCACGGCCATCGCCACACCGCTGAGCCGGCCCGCGGCCACCGCCTGGGCGCCGAACAGCGCGGCCGCCGTGACGGTCAGGCCGGAGACCAGCGCGGTGAGCCCGTCACCGAGCGCGGTCACTGCGGCGGCCCGCGAGGCGATCCGGGTGAGGGTGCCGTCGGCTCGCCGGGCCGCGTCCGTACGGGCGGGCAGCGCGCCGGCGACGGTCAGCTCGGCGGTGCCGGTGAGCAGATCGGTGACCCGGGTGGCGAGGGCGCCCCGGGCCGGGGCCAGCCGTCGCTCGGTCCGCCGGGCCACGGTCGCGGTGACCAGCGGGACGCCGACGCCGGCCGCCACGAGGCCCGCCGCGAGGGCGGCCCCGGCCTCGGGGAGCAGCCAGGCCGTGAAGCCGACGGAGGCGGCGGAGACGACGAGGGCGACCGACGCGGGCAGCAGCCAGCGCAGCCAGTAGTCCTGGAGCTCGTCGACGTCCGCGACCAGCCGGGTGAGCAGATCACCGCGCCGGGCGCTTAGCAGCCCCGCCGGCGCCAGCCGCTCCAGCCGCCGGTACACGGCGACCCGGGTGTCGGCCAGCATCCGCAGCACGGCGTCGTGCGACACCAGCCGCTCGGCGTACCGGAACACGGCCCGCCCGATCCCGAAGGCCCGCGTGGCCGTCACGGCCACCATCAGATACAGCACCGGAGGCTGCTGCGACGCCCGCGAGATGAGCCACCCCGAGGTCGCCATCAGCCCGACGGCACTACCGAGCGCAAGGCTGCCGAGCACCAACGCCCACACGAGCCGCCCGCGCCGCGGCCCGGCAAGCGCACGAACCCGCGCCAGCACACGCCGGGACCGCGCCGAGGCCCCCGCGACCGAGCCACTCTCCAACGGCCCGCGCAGACCCGCCGACGAGCCAATCTCCCCGTGCCCCGGCCGAGCCCGCTCCGACCCACCATCCAGCCGCCCAGCCCCGGAGCCCTGCGAGTCGCCATCCAGCCCACCGAGTCGGGTGGCGAGAGGGCGAGGACGGGGGTCCAAGGGGCGGAGCCCCCCGGAAAGGCGGCTGCTCGGCGCACTCGACAACTCGGCGCTCTCCAGCCGCACCACTCGATCCGCAACCTCAAGCAAGGCCGGCCGGTGCACCACCAACAGCACGGTTCGGCCCACCGAAAGCTTCCGGACCGCCGCCACAACCTCCGCCTCCGTGCCCCCGTCCAGCGAGGCCGTCGGCTCGTCCAACAGCAGCACGGGCCGGTCGGCGAGGAACGCCCGGGCAAGAGCCAACCGCTGCCGCTGCCCCGCCGACAGCCCGGCCCCGTCCTCCCCGAGCACGGTCTCCGTCCCCTCGGGCAGCGCCTCCACGAACTCCAGCGCACCCGCGTCCCGCAGCGCCCGCCGTACGGCACGGTCGTCCGCGTCGGGCCGCGCCAGCCGCACGTTCTCCGCGATGGTCCCGGCATACAGATGCGGCCGTTGCGGCACCCACGCGATCCGCGACCGCCACTCCTCCAGATCGAGTTCGGCCAGATCGGCTCCCCCGACCCGCACCCGCCCCTCGCTCGGTGAGACGAACCCGAGCAGCACGTTGAGCAGCGTCGACTTGCCCACCCCGCTCGGCCCCACCAGCGCCACCGTCTCACCGGGCTCGACACTGAACGACACATCCGTCACGGCGTCCACCGAACGACCGGGATAGCGAACAGTGACCCCCTCGAAGGCCACAGCGCCAGACGGAACCGCACCCGTGCCGAACGCCGGAACCGGCGTCCGCAGCACGTCGAAGATCTCCTCCGCCGCAGCCAGACCCTCCGCCGCCGCGTGGTACTGCGCACCGACCTGCCGCAACGGAAGGTAGGCCTCGGGCGCCAGCACGAGGATCACCAGGCCGATGTACAGATCCATGTCACCGTGCACGAGCCGCATGCCGATCGTCACCGCGACCAGGGCGACCGACAGCGTGGCGAGCAACTCCAGCGCGAAGGAGGAGAGGAAGGCGATCCGGAGGGTCCGCAGGGTGGCCTGCCGGTACTCTCCGGTGATCCGGCGAATGGACTCGGCCTGCGCCTTGGCCCTGCCGAACACCTTCAGCGTGGGCAGTCCGGCGACCACGTCGAGGAAGTGCCCGGACAACCGCGACAGCAGCCGCCACTGACGGTCCATCCGGGACTGGGTGGCCCAGCCGATCAACACCATGAAGAGCGGGATGAGCGGCAGGGTGCCGACGATGATCGCCGCCGACACCCAGTCCTCGGTGACGATCCGCGCCAGCACCGCGACCGGAACGACCACCGCGAGCCCTAGCTGCGGCAGATAGCGCGAGAAGTAGTCATCGAGGGCGTCCACCCCGCGCGTGGCCAGCGTGACCAGCGAACCGGTGCGCTGCCCGGCCAGCCACCCGGGACCGAGCGCCGCCGCCCGGTCGAGGAGCCGCCCCCGCAGTTCCGACTTCACCGCCGCGCTCGCCCGATGGGCGGCGAGTTCGGTGAGCCACGCGACGATCGACCGACCCACGGCCACGGCGGCCAACAGCAGCAGAGGCGTACGCAGTTCGGTGACGGACTGCCCGTGCTGGAACGCACCGACGACGACCTCGGCGATGAGCATCGCCTGGGCGATGACCAGCCCTGCGCCGACGGCCCCCAGACCGACGACCGCCCCGAGGAAGAAGCGCGTGGCGCGGGCGTAGCGCAGCAGACGTGGATCGATTGGTTTCACGTGAAACGTACCCTTCGGCCCAGAGGGTGTGTTTCACGTGAAACACACCCTCGACGGACTCAGTGCGCGGCGCCGGCCGCAGCATCGGGAGCGATGTGCTGCGTACCGATCCGCTTGCGGAAGACCCAGTAGGTCCAGCCCTGGTAGAGCAGGACGAGAGGCGTGGCGATGGCCGCCAGCCACGTCATGATCTTCAGGGTGTAGGGGCTCGACGAGGCGTTGGTGACCGTCAGGCTCCAGTCCCCGTTGAGCGTCGACGGCATGACGTTCGGGAAGAGCGACAGGAAGAGCATCGCCACGGCGGCGACGATGGTGACGCCGGACAGCGCGAACGCCCATCCCTCACGCCCGAACTGGTTGGCGGCCAGCGCGGCCGCCAACGCGGCGACCGCTACAACGAGGGCCACCAGGCTCTTGCCGTCACCGCTGTCTGCCTGCGTCCACAGCAGGAAGCCGACCGCCACGACGGCCGCGACGAGACCGACCCACAGTGCCAGCTTCCGCGCCCGCACCCGGATGTCCCCCACGGTCTTGAGCGCGGTGAAGACCGCTCCGTGGAAGGTGAACAGGGTGAGCGTGACCAGGCCGCCGAGCAGGGCGTAGGGGTTGAGCAGGTCCCCGACGGTGCCGACGTACTCGAAGTGCTGGTCGATCTTCACACCCCGCACGATGTTCCCGAAGGCCACGCCCCACAGGAACGCCGGGATCAGCGAGGTCCAGAAGATGGCCGTCTCCCAGTTGCGCTGCCAGTTCTCCTCGGGCCGCTTGGCCCGGTACTCGAAGGCGACACCCCGGACGATCAGGCAGACCAGGATGATCAGCAGTGGCAGATAGAAACCCGAGAAGAGGGTGGCGTACCACTCGGGGAACGCAGCGAAGGTCGCACCGCCTGCCGTGAGCAGCCACACCTCGTTGCCGTCCCAGACGGGCCCGATGGTGTTGATCAGCACCCGGCGCTCCGGCCGGTTGCGGGCCAGCAGCTTGGTGAGGATCCCGACCCCGAAGTCGAAGCCCTCCAGAAAGAAGTAGCCGGTCCACAGGACGGCGATCAGGACGAACCAGACGTCGTGAAGTTGCATGACTGTCCCCCCGGCCTAGTACGAGAAGGCCATCGGCTTGTCGGCGTCACGGGTCTCGCCGCCGATCTTCGTGGGCGGGTTGAGGTCGGCCTCGGTCAGCTCGGGCGGGCCGGCCTTGACGTACTTCGCGAGCAGCTTGACCTCGATCACGGCGAGGATCGCGTACAGCGAGGTGAAGATGATCATCGAGGTGAGGACCTCGGCCTGGGAGACACCGGGGGAGACCGCGTGCCGGGTCTGCAGGACGCCGTAGACGACCCACGGCTGGCGGCCCATCTCGGTGAAGATCCAGCCCCAGGAGTTGGCGATCAGCGGGAAGGCCAGGGTCCAGCTCGCGATGCGCCAGTACCAGGGCGTGAGCCTGGGGCTGAGCGCCTTGTTCTTGAACAGCACCAGATGCGGCACCTCGTCCTCGCCGACCCGCAGATGCTGCGGCAGCATGAACTTCTTGCGGGTCAGCCACAGTCCGGCCAGGCCGATGGCGAAGGAGGCCATACCGAAGCCGATCATCCAGCGGAAGCCCCAGAAGGCGACCGGGATGTTGGGCCGGTAGTCGCCCGGGCCGAACTTCTGCTGCTCGGCCTTGTTGACGTCGTTGATGCCGGGAACGTACGAGGTGAAGGAGTCGTCGGCGAGGAAGGACAGCAGGCCCGGGATCTCGATCGCGACGGTGTTGTGGCCCTTCTCCACGTCGCCGTAGGCGAAGATCGAGAACGGTGCCGGCTTCTGGCCGTCCCACAGCGCCTCGGCGGCCGCCATCTTCATCGGCTGCTGCTTGAACATGACCTTGCCGAGGGTGTCGCCGCTGACCGCGGTGAGCAGGCCGGCGATGACCACGGTGACCAGGCCGAGCCGCAGCGAGGTCTTCATCTCGCGGATGTGCTTCTTGCGGGCCAGGTGATAGGCGGCGATGCCCACCATGAAGGCGCCGCCGGTCAGGAAGGCCGCGGACAAGGTGTGGAAGGCCTGGCTGAGGGCGGTGTTCTGGGTGAGCACGGCCCAGAAGTCGGTCAGTTCGGCACGGCCCTTCGCCTTGTCGATCTTGTAGCCGACCGGATGCTGCATCCAGGAGTTGGCCGCCAGGATGAAGTACGCCGACAGGATCGTGCCGATCGAGACCATCCAGATGCAGGCCAGGTGGATCTTCTTGGGCAGCTTGTCCCAGCCGAAGATCCACAGGCCGATGAAGGTGGACTCGAAGAAGAACGCGATCAGTGCCTCGAAGGCGAGCGGGGCGCCGAAGATGTCACCGACGAAGCGGGAGTAGTCCGACCAGTTCATGCCGAACTGGAACTCCTGCACGATGCCTGTGACCACACCCATCGCGATGTTGATCAGGAAGAGCTTGCCCCAGAACTTCGTCGCCCTGAGGTACTTCTCCTTCTCCGTGCGCACCCAGGCCGTCTGCAGCCCGGCCGTGAGGGCGGCCAGGGAGATCGTCAGCGGGACGAACAGGAAGTGGTAGACGGTGGTGATGCCGAACTGCCAGCGCGCCAGTGTCTCCGGCGCCAGAGCCAGGTCCACGTCGTCACTCTCCTTACTACGCCGTGGTACAGCGGCGATTCGCCCCGTCTGTCGCGTACATACGGGGCAAACGGGACGCACTTGTGAACGCGTTCACATTCACAAGCCATTATGACGTACCGATTTTCGGTCCGGTAGGGCGGGGTGGCCCTCCTGCCGCAACGTCAAGACCTTGGCAGCGAGTTCAACATCTTGTTGAATTGCGCGCCATGCAGATACGCATCTCCTGGCCCGCGGGAAACGTCACCGCGACCCTCGACGCAGACACCCCGACCACGCAGGCCCTCGCCAAGGCACTGCCTCTCACCTCCAGCGCCTGCACATGGGGCGAGGAGGTCTATTTCGACACTGGTATCGCCGTTTCACGTGAAACTGACGCCCGGCAGGTCGTGGAGCCGGGCACGGTGGCCTTCTGGACGGACGGCGACGCGCTCGCCCTCCCCTACGGCCCGACACCGATCTCGCGAGGCGACGAGTGCCGCCTCGCGAGCCCGTGCAACGTTCTTGGAAGCCTGGACGGGGATGCCCGCGTTCTGGCGACCGTACGAAACGGCGACCCCATCCGTGTGGAACGTGTGGAACTGATCGACAAGTAGAGCCCGCGCCGGGCTACAGCTCCTTGCGGAACGCCTCCGCCACCTTCAGGAAGATGTCGTTCGCCTCGGTCTCTCCGACCGTCACCCGCACACCCTCGCCCGGGAACGGCCGGATCACCACACCGTGCTGCTCACAGGCCTGAGCGAACGCGACCGTGCCCTCCCCCAGCCGCAGCCAGACGAAGTTCGCCTGCGTCTCGGGCACCGTCCAGCCCTGGGCGCGCAGCGCGTCGACCACGCGCGTGCGCTCACACACCAGCGAGCCGACCCGTCCGAGCAGCTCGTCCTCGGCCCGAAGCGAGGCGATCGCCGCTTCCTGCGCGAGCTGGCTGACACCGAAGGGCACCGCCGTCTTGCGCAGCGCCGCCGCGACCGGCTCATGGGCGATCGCGAAACCGACGCGCAGCCCCGCGAGCCCATAGGCCTTGGAGAACGTGCGCAGAACGCAGACGTTGGGCCGGTTCCGGTACAGCTCGACGCCGTCGGGCACCTCCGGGTCGCGGATGAACTCGCGGTAGGCCTCGTCCAGCACGACCAGGACATCGCCGGGCACCCGGTCGAGGAACCGCTCCAGCTCGGCCCGCCGCACCACCGTGCCCGTCGGGTTGTTGGGGTTGCAGACGAAAATCAGACGCGTCCGGTCGGTGATCGCGTCCGCCATCGCGTCCAGGTCATGCACATCGCCGGGCGTGAGCGGCACCTGCACCGACCGGGCACCGCTGATCTGCGTGATGATCGGATACGCCTCGAAGGAGCGCCACGCGTAGATCACCTCGTCACCGGGACCGCTGGTGGCCTGGAGGAGCTGCTGGGCGACACCCACCGAACCCGTGCCGGTGGCCAGGTGGGAGACCGGGACGCCGAAGCGCTCCGACAGCTCGGCCATCAGCCCGGTGCACGCCATGTCCGGGTAGCGGTTGAAGTCGCAGGCGGCCGCCGTCACACTCTCCATCACGCCGGGCAGCGGCGGATACGGGTTCTCGTTGGAGGACAGCTTGTAGGCGACCGGCCCGCCGGCCGCGGCGGGCTTGCCCGGCTTGTAGGTGGGGATACCCTCCAGCTCGGCGCGCAGCTTGGGGCTCGTCTCGCTCACCGCAGTCCTCCTCGCGACCACCGGCGGACCGTCGACGCCGCCGGCTTCCAATACTCCTCACCTTATGAGGATTCGGCCCCGGTGCGTACAGGTGGCGGCCCTGCAAAACGTGAACCCTGTCCGCCCCCGCGCCATCCCAGGGCATCACCGCACGAAGGCGTACGTTTCAGGGGGCGCGCCGTACATATATCTATGCGCCGGTGGCTCGCTCCGTAGCGCGCATCACCCGTGCAGGTGAGTTGAGACCTCTTCGAGACATCCGGCACTTGGCAGGTCCATACGCGTCACTACGTCACGTCCTGGCGCAGGATCGTTCAACTTCCTATCTTTCCAAGGCAGTTGACGCCGTATGACCATGCAGAAACGTGCCTGTCAACGCGTGCATATGCGTCCGCACTACCCCACCGCATGAGCCCTACTATCGGCTCGCCATGACAGCAGCAGGGAAGCACCAGGTGAGCCGCGCGGAAACCTCACGTCGAGGCAGCCGGCCGGGCCGGGCGGGCATCAGAGACGTGGCCGCCGCCGCCGGAGTCTCCATTACAACCGTCTCCGACGCCCTCAACGGCAAGGGCAGGCTCCCGGATGCCACCCGGCGCCACGTCCGTGAGGTCGCGGACCGGCTGGGATACCGTCCCTCCGCCGCCGCCCGCACGCTCCGTACCGGCAAGTCGGGGCTGATCGGCCTGACCGTGACGACGTACGGGGATGAACCTTTCACCTTCACGGAGTTCGCGTACTTCGCCGAGATGGCACGGGCCGCCACCTCGGCCGCGCTCGCCCGCGGCTACGCCCTCGTAATCCTGCCCGCGACCTCCCGCCACGACGTGTGGTCCAACGTCGCCCTGGACGGCACGGTCGTCATCGACCCCTCCGATCAGGATCCGGTGGTCAGCGAGCTCGTCCGGCAGGGGCTGCCCGTCGTCTCGGACGGCCGCCCGGCCGGCTCGCTGCCGGTCACCGCCTGGGTCGACAACGACCACGAGGCCGCCGTCCTCGGCATCCTCGACCACCTCGCCGCCGCCGGCGCCCGCCGCATCGGCCTGCTCACCGGCACGACGACGGACACGTACACCCACCTGTCCACCACCGCCTACCTGCGCTGGTGCGAGCGGGTCGGCCAGGACCCGGTCTACGAGGCCTACCCGGCACACGACCCGTGCGCGGGCGCCGTGGCCGCCGACCGGCTGCTCGCCCGCCCCGACCGGCCCGACGCCGTCTACGGCCTCTTCGACCCCAACGGCACCGACCTGCTCGCCGCCGCCCGGCGCTACGGGCTCCGCGTCCCCGACGACCTGCTGCTCGTGTGTTGCAGCGAGTCCATGGTGTACGCCAGCACCGAGCCGCCCATCACCACGCTCTCCCTGAAGCCCCGCCGCATCGGCACCGCGGTGGTCCAGCTCCTCATCGACGCCATCGAGGGCGTGGAGTCGGACCAGCCGGTCGAGCAGGTGATACCGACCGAGCTGATCGTGCGCACCTCCTCGCAGCGGCGTCCGCCGCGCACGACGGTCAGCCCACCACGGTCGCCGGACGGCAGATAGCGCCGGAAAGCGGGGCGCTCACCCCGTGCACGCACCGGCCGAGAGAGGGGGCTCGGCGGGCCGGCGACCGGCGGGCCGGGTGCTCGGCCGGTGCAGAGCCGGCCGAACACCTGACCAAACGGGGCGAAAGCCGCGGTGAACTGGCGTCTTGTTCCGATTCACCACCCCTGGGTCATCACACGGCGCGACGCGCATTCCTATGATGGGCCCACGACACCGCGGACCGCTGCGACCAGGCAGTCCGAAGGGGTGCACAGGCGGCGCGATGGTGGAGGGGTCTGATGACTCAGGGGGCCGGTCAGGGACCCGAAGTGGAGCGGACGGCGACGCTGCGCGACTTCCGGGTACCTGCGTACGTCCACGAGACCGGTCCGTATGCCCACACCGCCCACCCGGGCGACACCGCGCCGCCCGCGGACCCGGCGTACCCCGACGACTACACACCCACCCAGCGCGACCTCCCGGTCATCAACCGCACGGAGACGGCCCAGGTCCCCGTCGAGACGGCACCCGCGACCCCGGCCCCGCAGCCGGCGACCGGGCCCGGACCGCTGTTCGTCGTCGGAGACGTCCACGGGTACCTCGACGAACTGATGGCCGCACTGCAGGCGCAGGGGCTGATCGACGACTCCGGCCAGTGGTGTGCCGGCACCACCCGGCTGTGGTTCCTCGGCGACTTCACCGACCGCGGACCGGACGGCATCGGCGTCATCGACCTCGTGATGCGGCTGTCTGCCGAGGCCGCGGCGGCCGGCGGCTACTGCAAGGCCCTCATGGGCAACCACGAGCTGCTGCTGCTCGGCGCCAAGCGGTTCGGCGACACCCCCGTCAACTCCGGCGCGGGCACGGCCACCTTCCAGGCGGCCTGGCTGCTCAACGGCGGCCAGAAGACCGACATGGACCGCCTCCAGGACCACCATCTGCAGTGGATGGCCCGCCTTGACGCCGTCGAGGAGGTCGACGGCTATCTGCTCGTGCACTCGGACACCACCGCCTACCTCGACTACGGCGACTCCATCGAGGCGGTCAACGACACCGTCCGCGAGACCCTCACCCGCAACGACGCGGACGAGTGCTGGGATCTGTTCCGCAAGTTCACCAAGCGCTTCTCCTTCCGCGACGAGGGCGGCGCCGACGCCGTGCGCTCGCTCCTCGATACGTACGGCGGCACCCGCATCGTTCACGGTCACAGCCCGATCCCCTATCTCCTCGGCGAGGTCGGCTCCGAGGACGGCGAGGACGGCACCGGTCCCGTCGTGGAGGGCCCGCACGTCTACGCCGACGGGCTCGCCATCGCGATGGACGGCGGGGTGACCATGGCCGGAAAGCTACTCGTCCGGCAACTCCCCCTCGCCAACTGACCGTTCCGCCAGCGGCCGCCCCCGGCGGAGTGCCCGCAGGCCGGTGGGCAATTTCCGGCAACCCCCTGTCACCGTGTGCCGTGACGGCTCTACCATCGGCTTATCCGTAGCAGGCTCCCCTCCGTTTCTGCCCGACGGCTCGCCGGCGTGCGAGCCCCAAGCCCTACGGAGCATCGGGGGATGCACATGAACAGCGTTCCGCAGCACCTGCAGAGCGAGGACCGCCAGGAATTCGAGCGGCTCCTCGATGAGGCGCTGCGCTCCGCACCACAGCGACCGGAACTGGCCGCTGTCGGACAGCGGCTCAATCCGGAACAACTGCGCACCATGGCGCTCAACGCCACCGCACTGATAACGGCCGCCGCGGCGGCCGAATACCAGCACTATGTGAAGGTCCGCCAGGAACTGCGTCAGCCCGCGATGACTCCCTCGGCCTCCGGTGAGTCCGTTCCCGCGGACCAGAGTTCGGCCATCCCCGGGCTCGTCAGCAGTTTCGGCGAGGCCGCCGAGAGCACCGGCGCGGGTGCCGTCGCGGTCATCGCCGTACTGGCTCCCCTCCTCTCCGGAACCGCCGCGGCGATCTTCCTGCTCGTCGGATACATCCTGAAGACGCTGAGCCCCGGACAGGGCTTCGCCCAGACCATGCTCACCGCCGGGTGGGTGTTCAGCGCGGTGACCGCGGCCACGGTCCTCCTGGCCGCGGTCGGACTGCTCCTCACCGCCCTGCGCAACGGCAACTCGCCACAGGCCCAGGCACTGGACGCGGCGCACCGGGAACTGGACAGCGCCAGAGAGGCCTGGCGGGCCGCCCTGCTGGAGCGCGGCATCCTGCCGTTCCTCACGGAGGCACTGGCCGAACCCCGGCCAGCGGCTCCCCTGCACCACACGACCCCACCCGCCCCGCGCGGCCGCATGCCCCGTCTGGGGTACGACCGCCCCGGATTCAGCAGCCCCGACGACGGCACCCAGTCCGGCCGGCCGAGCTTCACCAGCCCGGACTACACGAGCCCGGACTTCGGCGGCCCGGAGCACCAGCCCGAGTAGCCCCACCGGCAGCCCGGACACGGCCCGCGCTCGCGACCGACGTGGGACCGACCGGGCGGCCCACCGGGGTGCCGGCGTCCCGGTGCCCTGACCGGCGCCGGCCGGGTCCGCGCTTCGCGTGACGCCTTGCGGCGGCTCGGAAACGCGGACGCTCGCGTCCGGCCTTCAGTCCGCGATCGGCAGGTACACCCGGTTACCCGCCGCCGCGAACTCCCTCGACTTCTGGGCCATGCCCTCCTCGATCTCCTCCTGGCTGCCGCCGTGTTGACGGCGGATGTCCTGGGAGATCTTCATGGAGCAGAACTTCGGCCCGCACATCGAGCAGAAGTGGGCCGTCTTGGCCGGCTCCGCCGGAAGGGTCTCGTCGTGGAACTCCCGTGCCGTGTCGGGGTCCAGAGCGAGGTTGAACTGGTCCTCCCACCGGAACTCGAAGCGGGCGTCGGACAGTGCGTCGTCCCACTCCTGGGCGCCCGGGTGCCCCTTGGCGAGGTCGGCCGCGTGCGCGGCGATCTTGTAGGTGATGACACCGGTCTTGACGTCGTCACGGTTGGGCAGGCCAAGGTGCTCCTTGGGCGTGACGTAGCAGAGCATCGCCGTGCCCCACCAGGCGATCATCGCGGCGCCGATGCCGGAGGTGATGTGGTCGTACGCCGGCGCGATGTCCGTGGTCAGCGGGCCGAGCGTATAGAACGGAGCTTCATCGCAGATCTCCTGCTGAAGGTCGATGTTCTCCTTGATCTTGTGCATCGGGACGTGTCCCGGGCCCTCGATCATCGTCTGTACGTTGAAACGCCTGGCGATCCGGTTGAGTTCCCCGAGCGTCCTCAACTCCGCGAACTGCGCCTCGTCGTTGGCGTCCGCGATCGAACCGGGCCGGAGGCCGTCGCCCAGCGAGTAGGTGACGTCGTAGGCGGCGAGGATCTCGCAGAGCTCCTCGAAGTTCTCGTACAGGAACGACTCCTTGTGGTGCGCCAGGCACCACGCGGCCATGATCGAGCCGCCGCGCGAGACGATTCCCGTCTTGCGGTTGGCGGTGAGCGGCACGTACGGCAGTCGGACGCCCGCGTGGACGGTCATGTAGTCCACGCCCTGCTCGGCCTGCTCGATGACCGTGTCCTTGTAGATCTCCCAGGTCAGTTCCTCAGCCTTGCCGTCGACCTTCTCCAGGGCCTGGTAGAGCGGCACCGTGCCGATGGGGACGGGGGAGTTGCGCAGCACCCACTCGCGGGTGGTGTGGATGTTGCGGCCGGTGGAGAGGTCCATGACCGTGTCGGCACCCCAACGGGTCGCCCAGGTCATCTTCTCCACCTCCTCCTCGATGGAGGAGGTCACCGCCGAGTTGCCGATGTTGGCGTTGACCTTCACCAGGAACCGCTTGCCGATGATCATCGGCTCGATCTCCGGGTGGTTGACGTTGGCCGGCAGCACCGCCCGGCCGGCCGCGATCTCCTCGCGGACGACCTCGGCGGACACGTTCTCCCGGATGGCCACGTACTCCATCTCCGGGGTGATCTCGCCCCGGCGTGCGTATGCGAGCTGCGTGACCGCCTCACCGGCCCGGCCCCGGCGCGGCTGGCGCGGCCGTCCGGGGAAGACCGCGTCCAGGTTGCGCAGTCCGCCACGCGGCGAGGTGTGCTTGATCCCGTCGTCCTCGGGACGGACGGGACGGCCCGCATACTCCTCGGTGTCACCGCGGGCGATGATCCAGTTCTCCCGCAACGGCGGCAGACCCCTGCGGACATCGGTGTCGACGAGCGGATCGGTGTACGGGCCCGAGGTGTCGTACAGCGTGACCGACTGCCCGTTGGTGAGATGCACCTGACGGACCGGCACGCGCAGGTCGGGGCGCGAACCCTCGATGTACGCCTTGTGCCAGCCGATGGACTTCCCGGCCTCCTGGGACTTCTCGCCCTGAACGGAGGCAGGCGTGCGTGCGTCCTTGTTGGTCATGAGACCTACTCCCTACGCCGGCATTACCCGGTAACAGGTTCGGCGGTCGACGCAGCGGTTTCCGTCTGTCGACACCCACGCGGAACATCGCCTGTTCCACGTGAAACATCGCGCCTACGGAGGTCAGCGCCCTCTCAGCCCGGTGCTCCGAGCTCCCGCGTGTGCAAAGGTGCCTCCACGCTAGCGTCATAAGTGGCGCGGTGAACAGTGGGCCCCTGCCGTTGTTGCGATGATCGGGCGGTGACCGGAATGCAGCAGTACCCATATCGGCCTCCCGAGCCGCGCCACCGACCGAGCTCGGGGCAGGGCGCCGACGGCCATGCCTCCGAGTGGGAGGGCAGCCGGGACGACGGCCGCGGTCATGGCCATGGGCAGTCAGACGGACACAGCCGCAGGCAAGGCCATGAGCAGGACCATGGCCACGACGATGGGCACGGACACGGTCATGGCGGCGGCCACAGCCACAGCCATGGGCCCGCCGCGCCCGTCTCCCGGCACCTGCGCAAGGTCATCGCCGCGGTCCTGGTCCCGTTCACCGTGGCGGTCGTCGTCGGCCTGGTCGTGCTCTGGCCCGGGGGAGCCCCGTCCCACAAGCGCAGTGGCGTCGGCTTCGACCGGGAGACCCAGCAGGCCACGGTCACCAGGGTCGTCGAGGTGAGCTGCAAGTCGGTGAACGCCTCCGGGGGCGCCCCGGCCGGCGACAGCTCCCCCGCCGCGGGCACCTCGGCGGATCAGGAGGCGAAGGGAAGCTGCAAGAAGGCGACCGTCCGGGTCGACACCGGCAAGGACAGAGGCCGTACGTTCGTCGAGATCGTGCAGCCGGACCAGAGCCGGCAGCTCAGCCAGGGGGAGAAGGTGGTGGTCGCCTACGAGCCCTCGGCGCCGAAGGACCTGCAGTACTCGGTGACCGACGTGAACCGGAAGTTCCCCATGACGCTGCTCGCGGGGATCTTCGCGCTCGCGGTCGTGGTGGTCGGCAGGCTGCGCGGCGTGATGGCGCTCGTCGCACTGGCGGTCAGTTTCCTGGTGCTGACCCTGTTCATCCTGCCCGCGATCCTCCAGGGTTCGAATCCACTGCTCGTGGCGGTGGTCGGATCGAGTGCCATCATGCTGCTCGCCCTGTACATGTGCCACGGCCTGTCGGCCCGCACCTCGGTGGCGGTGCTCGGCACACTGGTCTCGCTGCTGCTGATCGGCGTCCTCGGCTCGCAGTTCATCGGCTGGGCCGCCCTCACCGGCAACACGGACGACAGCACCGGCCTGATCCACGGCCTGTATCCGTCGATCGACATGAGCGGTCTGCTGCTGGCCGGCGTCATCATCGGCTCGCTCGGCGTCCTGGACGACGTCACCGTGACGCAGACGGCGGCGGTCTGGGAGCTGCACGAGGCCAATCCGACGATGGGCTGGCGCGGGCTGTACCGCGCGGGCATCCGCATCGGCCGCGACCACATCGCCTCCGTGGTCAACACCCTCGTCCTCGCCTACGCCGGCGCCGCGCTGCCGTTGCTGCTGCTGTTCTCGATCGCGCAGAGCGGTGTCGGGACCGTGGCCAACAGCGAGCTGGTGGCCGAGGAGATCGTGCGCACGCTGGTGGGCTCGATCGGTCTGGTCGCCTCGGTCCCGGTCACCACGGCGCTCGCCGCCCTGGTGGTCTCGGCCGACCGTCCCGGCCCGGACACCGCGGCACCGGCCGCGACGCGGCCCGTCCCGGCACGCGGTGGCCGCGGGCGCCGCCGGAAGCGGTAGGGCCGGGACGACACGAGCGGCGGTGGGCCCGCCCGAGGCCGACTCAAGCAAGCAGTGAGCCCGCCGGAAACCGACCCAGGAGGCAGCGAGCCCGCCGTGACCGGTGCTAGGCGCGGTGAGCTTTTCCGAGTCTCGACTCCCCACGCAGAAGCGTTCCTGCACAATCCCACGCGGCACGGCGGAGCGCCCGGCGCCCCGTGCCGTAACGCTTCAGCCGGCGCTCTGTTCCTCGGCCAGGATGCGGTCCAGAGCCTCTTCCAGATGGGCGTCGAAGTCGGCCAGCGCGCCCTCCTGACCGAGCGGCACAAGCTTGTCCGTGCGGTCCAGGAAGGCCACGAGCGGCGGCGCGGAGGAACGGAACAGGGCTTGGTCTCCGCCGACCTGAAGCCTGATCAGCACCTCGCCCAGCAGCTCGGAGTCGGCGGGAGCGATGTGCACATCCCCTTCCCCGCACGGCCGGCCGACGCCGTCGATCAGCAGCTCACGACCGAACGCCCAGGTCACCGGGGCGTCACCGGGCAGATGGAAGGTGAGCCGGACGGCATAGGGATCACAGGTCTCGTAGCGCAACTCCACCGGGATGCGAAAGGAGAGCTCCTCTGACACGAGAAAGCTCATGATGACCTCTGCCTGTACGGACTCGCGCATCGTCTACCCCGTCGTATGGACATCGACTGGCCGGATTGATCCCTCTAACCGTGGTCAAATCTTGCTGAACGTACACAGGAGATCACAAGGAGTAAGTTTTCAGATACTGATAGAGATGGCGAGCGTTGCCAGATGCCTCCCGATCTCCGTCTGCAGCCGGCGCGCCGCGGGCAGCAGCCGGTCGGCCTGGTGGGCGGGCAGCGACATGGCCATGGTGGCCACGGTGGTGCCGACCGTGATCGGGACCGCCGCGCAGACCGTCCCGAGCGCGTACTCCTGACGCTCCACCACCGGCTCCATGCGCGGCAACCGGGCCAGCCGCCGCAACAGGGCGTCGTTGTCGCGCACCGTGTACGGGGTGATGGACTGCACGGGGTAGCGCGCGAGATGGTCGCGGCGGGCGTCCTCGTCCAGCTGGGAGAGCAGACACTGCCCGATGGCGTGCGCGTGGCCCGTCTCGCGGAAGTCGGCCCACTCCTCGACCGCCGGCGCCTCGGGCGAGTCGGAGACGCACATGACGTCGATCTCGCCATCCCGGTACATGGCGTAATACACGGGCACACCGATGGAATCACGCCAGTGCGCAAGCGTGTCCGCCACCGCGCTGCGACGTTTCTGCTGGGCTCCGCTGCTGCCGAGCCGTTCGGCCGCCTCACCGAGGAAGAACAGCCCCTTCTCGCGCCGTAGATAGCCCTCGTGCACCAGTGTGCGCAGCAGGTGGTACGCCGTCGGGAGGGCGAGGCCGGTTTCGCGGGCGAGTTGTTTGGCGGGCGCGCCGTACACATGGGTGGCGACGGACTCCAGCAGGCGCATGGCGCGCTGGACGGATCCGATGAGCGTCGCTGCGGCCGGCGGACCGGGGGCGTCGACGGGGGGCGGCGGCCCGGAGGCGTCCGTGGGGTGGGGTGGCCCGGAGGCGTCGGTGGGGTGAGGTTGTCCCGGGACCGCGATGGCGGGCGGCCGCTGGGTGGGGGGTGCGCAGGAGCGCGGTGGGATGGTGGGTGCGTGCGGTTCTGCCGGTGCGGTGTCAGCCGTGGCCAAGGGTCACTCCGGAGCGCGAGGGGCAGCCCGTGCGGGGAGAGCACGGAGGGGATCTGCGCCGCCCGCGGGGCCGGACCCCGCGGTGGTTTCGGACTCTAATCGTCCACCGCCGCACGCAGAGGGCCTCACGGGAAACTTCCCTCGCCCGAGGGAAACCGGGTATCGCCTTGCCGGGAACCGGTGATCTTGTTGCCGGTCACCAGTCCCCGGGTCCGTCACCAGTCGCCGCGCGACGAGGAGTTCGACATGAACTTGCGCACGATGTAGATGAGTCCGCCGACCAGGGCGACGAAGACCAGCGCCTTGAACAGCAGACCGATCACGAACCCGACCACCGTCGCTATCAGGCCGCCGAACACGACCAGGGCGATGACCGGCACCGCGACCCACTTCACCCACCACGGCAGTCCCGCGAAGATCTCTCGCATCGCCCTCGTCCTTTGCGTTCTCGTACGTCTGAGTGCTCGTACGCGCTTGTCACGTACGGCGTCGATGTCCTGCACTCGATGCTAGGGCCGACGAGGGGTCCCGCGGGGGCCTGGCGTCCCTTGTCCTCCCCTGACCCGTCCCCTAGGGAATCCCGGGGTCCGGGCTCACGCCTCGGGGGGAGAGAAGACGACGAGAACCCTCAGGTCCTCGCTGATGTGGTGGAAC
Source organism: Streptomyces sp. NPDC050743 (assembly GCF_044456925.1). Taxonomy (NCBI): domain Bacteria; kingdom Bacillati; phylum Actinomycetota; class Actinomycetes; order Kitasatosporales; family Streptomycetaceae; genus Streptomyces; species Streptomyces sp. NPDC050743. Next base: position 166,472 of record NZ_JBITGJ010000005.1, on the reverse strand, counting down.
TTGTGGGCGACCCCGGCCGGCACGTACACCACGCTGCCGCGCGCCACCTCGGTGGTCTCCAGTCCCACCGTGACGGACGCCCGGCCGCTGACGACGAAGTACACCTCGTCCTGGTTGTGCGGCGTCTGCGGGTCGTGCTCGCCCGCGTTCAGAGCGTACAGGCCGACGGACATGTTCCGCTCCCGCAGGAACTGAAGGTAGGCCCCCTCGTTGGCGGCGCGCTCCGCCTCCAGTTCGTCCAGCCGGAATGCCTTCATCGCCGCTGTCGCCCTCGCCTCTGCTCTGTTCCGATCCGGTCTGCCACGATCAGACACATGAAGAATTTCGTAGTCAAGACGATCGCCAACGCGGGCGCCCTCGCGGTCGCCGTGTGGCTGTTGGACAAGATCACTCTGACGGGTGACAGCACGGCCAAGAAGGCCGGCACGCTGATCGTCGTCGCGCTGATCTTCGGCCTGGTGAACTGGCTGGTCAAGCCGATAGTGAAGGTACTCACCTTCCCGCTGTTCATCCTGACCCTGGGCCTGATCACCCTGGTCGTGAACGCGCTGATGCTGCTCCTGACCTCCTGGGTCTGCGGCAAGCTCGACCTGAGCTTCCACGTGGAGGGCTTCTGGACGGCCGTCGTCGGCGGTCTGATCGTCTCCGTCGTCTCCTGGGCGCTGCACGTCGTCCTGCCCGACGAGGACTGAGCCCACGATGACCTACCGCGTCTGCTTCGTGTGCACCGGCAACATCTGCCGCTCCCCGATGGCCGAGTCCGTCTTCCGCGCGCGCGTGGCGGAAGCCGGCCTCGAGGAGCGGGTGGCGGTCGACAGCGCCGGCACCGGCGGCTGGCACGAGGGCGAGCCCGCCGACCCGCGGACCATCGCGGTCCTCGAGGAGCACGCCTACGACAGCGATCATGTCGCGCGCCGGTTCCAGCCGTCGTGGTTCTCCCGTCTAGACCTGGTGATCGCCCTCGACTCCGGCCATCTCAAGGCCCTGCGCCGCCTCGCGCCGACCGAGGAGGACGCGCGCAAGGTCCGCCTGCTGCGCTCGTACGATCCCGCCGCCGGTGACGACCTCGACGTGCCGGATCCGTACTACGGACACCGGGGCGGCTTCGAGGAGTGTCTCGAGATGGTGGAGGCGGCGAGCGTCGGTCTGCTCGCCGCCGTACGCGAACAGCTGGAAGGACGGGCCGCATGAGCGACACCCCCAAGGAACAGGCCCGTACCGGCGACGGCACGCGCGCGGTACGCGCTGGACTGCCCGAACCGGTCAAGCACGAGCCGACCCTGCCCGGACCGGTGTTCGCGGCGCATTTCCACCTGCCCGGCGAGGCGACGGGCCCGTATCTCTACGGCCGTGACGAGAACCCGACCTGGACGCTGCTGGAGCGGGCCATCGGCGAGCTGGAGGCGCCCGGGCGGGACGACGTCGAGACGCTGGTCTTCGCCTCCGGCATGGCGGCGATCTCCTCCGTGCTCTTCTCCCAGCTGCGCGCCGGGGACGCGGTCGTGCTGCCCTCCGACGGCTATCAGGTGCTGCCGCTGGTCCGCGCCCAGTTGGAGGCGTACGGCGTCGAGGTGCGCACCGCCCCCACCGGCGGCGATGCTCAGCTGGAGGTTCTCGACGGCGCCCGGCTGCTGTGGATCGAGTCCCCGTCCAACCCGGGGCTCGACGTGTGCGACATCCGGCGGCTGGTGGCGGCCGCCCATGCCCAGGGCGCCCTGGTGGCCGTCGACAACACCCTCGCCACCCCGCTCGGGCAGCGCCCGCTGGAGCTGGGCGCCGACTTCTCCGTGGCCAGCGGCACCAAGCAGCTCACCGGCCACGGTGACGTTCTGCTGGGCTATGTCGCCGGCCGCGACGCCGAGGCGATGGCCGCCGTACGGCGTTGGCGCAAGATCGTCGGGGCGATCTCCGGGCCTATGGAGGCCTGGCTCGCGCACCGGTCCATCGCCACGCTCCAGCTGCGCGTGGACCGGCAGAACGCCACCGCCCTCGCGGTCGCCGAGGCGTTGAAGCAGCGGCCCGAGGTGTCCGGCCTGCGCTATCCCGGACTGCCCGACGACCCCGCGCACAAGACCGCCGCGCAGCAGATGCGCCGCTACGGCTGCGTGGTCTCCTTCACGCTGCCCACACGCGCGCGTGCCGAGCGTTTCCTCGAAGCCCTGCGCCTGGTGGAGGACGCCACGAGCTTCGGCGGGGTGCGTTCCACGGCGGAGCGCCGCCGCCGCTGGGGCGGGGACGCGGTGCCGGAGGGCTTCATCCGTATGTCCGTCGGGGCCGAAGACCCCGAGGACCTGATCGCCGACGTGCTGCGGGCCCTGGACGAGTCGGCCGAGTGAACCCGCGGCCGTCCGGCCGACGACGCACGACGGTCCGAGCCTCCCCCCTCGTGGCTCGGACCGTCTTCGGTTCCTGCGCGCGAAGAACCGTGCGAACAAGGCTAGTTGACTCTCTGTCAGTGTCCAATCACGCTAGCGACAGAGACCTATCGACTTATTTATAGTTGGGGCCTGCCTGGGGCCGGAGGAGGGCAGGGACAGGGGGAAGGGGACGCCATGGATCTGGCCTTGCTGCGCACTTTCGTCACTGTGCACCGGGCTGGTTCCTTCACCCGCGCCGCCGCTCTGCTCGGCCTCTCCCAGCCCGCCGTCACCTCGCAGATCCGCACACTGGAACGGCAGCTGGGCAAGCCTCTCTTCCTCCGCCAGGCGCGCGGGGTGACCCCGACGACCATCGGCGACGAACTCGCGCACAAGGCCGCTCCCCATCTCGACGCCCTGGTGGAGATAGCCGAGAGCGGCCTGGACGACGAGTCCTCGCTCAGAACCCTGCACCTCGCCGGCCCGCCCGAGTTCACCGCCGAACGCGCCCTGCCCGCCCTGACGGAGTTGACCGGCGACGACGGCCAGGGATTCGCGCTCCGCGCCTCCTTCGGCACGGCGGAGGAAACGCTGGAGGGGCTGGCCTCCGGACATCATGATCTGGCCATCAGCACGGCCCGTCCGCGCGGCGCTCTGCTGACCGCGACTCCGCTCTGCGACGAGGAACACGTACTGGTCGCCGCCCCTCGCTGGCTGGAGCGGATCGGTGCGGAGGCGCTGCGCCTGAAGGGAGCGCCCGCGCTGGAGGATCTTCCCGTCGTCGAGGTCCACGAGTCGCTGCCCTTCGTCTCCCGCTACTGGGCCTCCGTCTTCGACTCGCGTCCAGCCGCCTCGGGCACGGTCGTCGTTCCGGATCTACGCGCGGTCCTCGCCTGTGCGGTCGCGGGTGCCGGACTCGCGGTGCTGCCCCGCTATCTGTGTGCCCCCGCCCTCGCCGACGGCACGATCGTGACGCTGCACGATCCGCCCGTGCCGCCGCTGCGCACCTACTTCCTGGTGGTGCGCACCGGCACCCTCGCCATGCCCCACATCGCGCGGGCCCACGAGTGGCTTCAGCGGGCTGCCACGACCTGGTGCTGAGGCCCTCCAGCACAGAGTCCACGCATGGCGATCACAAGGTGACTCTATGCGATGTTTCACGTGGAACCAGCCGGGCCACATTTCTCCCATGACCGTCCGACCCGTGGTCAAGCGCACCGCCCGTGCCGTTCTTCTCGACGGTGACGACCTGATCCTGATCAAGCGCACCAAGCCCGGTGTCGATCCCTACTGGGTCACTCCCGGTGGCGGGGTCGAGCCTGGGGACTCGACCGTGGTGGACGCCCTGCACCGGGAGGTGTCCGAGGAACTCGGCGCCAAGATCACCGATGTGGTGCCGTGCTTCGTGGACACCGTCGAGCACATCGGCGAGGACGGCGGCGCCACCGGTGTGAAGGTGCAGCACTTCTTCGTCTGCCGGCTGGAGTCCATGGACCCGGCCTTGCGGCATGGCCCCGAAGTGGACGAGCCGGCCGGTGAGTACGAGATCGTCCGTATCCCGTTCACCCGTGTCGGCATCGCCTCCGTCCACCTGGTCCCGCTGTCGCTGCGCCACTATCTGGACGGCAATATCGAGGGGGTGCGCGCCATGCACGCTCCCGACCTCGGTTAGCGCGCTCAGCTTCCGACGACGAGCAGTTCCTCCACCGAGTCGTGCCGTATACGGCTCGACGGGACACCGATGTCCCGGAGCGTGTCGACGCCGCTGCGGATCATTCCGGGCGGGCCCGAGAGGTAGGCGTCGTACTCGTTCCAGGGGCCGTAGTCGCGCAGGGCATCGGGGAGCTGGATGTGGGCCTGCTGGTCGATGACCGCCCGGACCGACAGCCAAGGGTGGCTCTGCTGGAGCCGGAGCATGGTGTCTATGTCGTAGAGATCGTGGTCGGTGCGGGCGCCGTAGAACACCTCGACAGGCCGACGCGCTCCACGCTCGGCGACGTCCTCGACCAGGGCCTTGATGGGCGCTATGCCGGTGCCGCCGCCCAGGCAGAGCAGTCCGCTGTCGGTCGTATGGTCGACGGTCATGGAGCCGGTCGGCGGCCCGAGGCGTATGACGTCTCCGGGCCGGGCGCGGTGGACCAGGGCATTGGAGACCCAGCCGGCCGGTACGGCCTTCACATGGAAGGTCAGCAGCCCGTCCGAGCGCGGCGCGGAAGCGAACGAGTAGTGGCGCCATACCCGTGGCCACCAGGGGGTCTCCACGCTTGTGTACTGGCCGGCGAGGAAGGGGTAGGGCTGGTCGGGGCGGACGGTGAGGACCGCGACGTCGGGGGTTCTGAGGTCGTGGGTGACGACCTCGGCGTGCCACCAGGCCGGGGACCGCAGTTCGTCCGCCGCCGCGGCGTCGATCATGACCTGCGAGATCGTCGTGTAGGCCCGCACCCAGGCCGCCTCGGCCTCCGGGCTCCAGACGGCGGTGGCGTAGCTGCTCAAGGCACCGATCAGGCATTCCCCGACGGCCGGATAGTGCTCGGCGCGCGTGCCGTACTTGCGGTGTCCACGGCCCAGGTTCTGCAGGTAGTCGACCAGGACCGAGGTGTTGTCCAGGTGCTCGGCCGCGGTGAGCAGCGCCTTCAGCAGGCGCTCTCGCTGGAGGTCCATCGCGGCCGGGAACAGCGCCCGAAGCTCTGGGTGGCGGACGAAGAGCAGTGCGTAGAAGTAAGAGGTGACCTTGGCGGCGATCGGGCCTATCTCGGCCATCGTGCGGCGTATGAGGACGGCGTCCGCAGACCCCTCCTGGGCGGCCGTCGCCGGCCGCTGAGCCGGCATGCGCTCCGGGCTGTCCGGCGGCGGAGCCGACGATGCCATGCGCGGCCTGAACCAGCCGTCCCCGCCCGGCATGCCGTTCTCCCCCGACGTGGTGGTCGGAGCGTCCATGGTGTGCCCTCGCCTCGAACGTCTTGCGGTCGGTCTGCGCACCTTCTCTCGGAGAAGGTGCCTGCTTTCCCCCCGTCGGGCGGCCTGCCGTAGCACCGCGCAGCGTTGCATCCGATCGGATGCCGCGGTCACATATCCGGAAACGCGAATCTCGCGCCATCCGTCCCGTTACGCTGCTTGCCCTGCTCTCGGCTCGCACGGGACAAGTGGACTCCATCCCGGACGTGAACCGGAGTCGACCCTACCGGCCGCCGCCGCGCACACAAGTCCCCCCTTCCTTCCTCACGAATCGAGCAAAGGTGCGAACCATGAAGTACGACAACTACCGGGCAGAGCGAACCAATTCATAGGCATCCCATAGATCACGCCCCGTGTAGGAGTGCGTTGCGAGTCCTGCCAGGTGGGCATCCGCATTGACCGCGACGGAAACCGGTACGACAGCAAACAGGTCCTTGTCCGACGACGAATCGCCGTAGGCCACACAGTCCGCCCGTGCCACGCCGAATTCCTCGCAGAGCCGGTCCGCGACGGTCACCTTGGCCGCCGCATTGAGCACCCCGGACGGATCCACGGGCTCGGTGAACGGAACAGCCGGGAAGCGGGATCCATGTGCCGCGTGAGCGCCCCAGTCAAGAAGGCGTTCCACGAAGAAGGATGGCGAGAGCGACACCACCGCGCAGTATTCGCCCGCGCCTCTGATCTCTGCCCAGACCTCCCGGATGCGGGCCAGCCAGGGAGCTGTCTCGAATGCGGCGCTGATGTGCGCCTCGGTCAGATCGGACCACAGGTCGTACACCTGCGCCGCGTACTCCGGCGGCCCGATCCGGCCCTCCGCGATCGCCCGGTCCAGCGCCACGGTCTCCGCTTCCAACCCCAGTTGGCGGGAAATCTCCACTGGCGCCGTACTGCCGTGCAGCAATGTGCCGTCGAGATCGAAGAGATGAAGTCTCGCCATGGCCCCCGAGGCTAACCGGCTGCCGATGTTTCACGTGAAACACGCCCCGCTGTCCACGGGCTGTGTAGGGGGCCACGAGATGACCAAAAGCACGTGTGTCTGCAGGGAAACGGGTGGACGTCGAGGGTGCCGGTCAGACAGCCTGACCTGCGTGTCGACTCCTTCCCTCGCCGCTCTGCCCATCCGTCGTCTGACGCTTCGCGATCTCACCGTCTGCGCCGACTTGTCCCAGGACCGGGGGTGGCCACGCGAGGAACACAAGTGGGGATTCCTCCTCACCGCCGGAAAGGGCTTCGGCATCGATGACCCTCAGGGAGGACTCGTCGCCGCATGCGTCGTGACGGAGTACGGCCCATGGGGGCGCCCGGCTCTCGCGGCCATCGGCATGGTTCTGGTGGCCGGACGCCATGCCCGACAGGGCGTCGGGCGCCGCTTGATGGGCCACGTCCTGTCGACCATGGGGACCACTCCGCTCACCCTGCACGCCACCCCCAACGGCCGTCCCCTGTACGAGGAGCTGGGCTTCAAGGTGACGGGCCGGGCGGAGATGCTGAAGGGCCACTTCACTCCCGGCGGGACGGAATCCGGAGTGTTCACCCGTGCCGCTGCCGCGGAGGATCTACCCGCGATCCTGTGTCTCGACGAGGAGGTGTTCGGCGCCGACCGCACTCCCCTGATCACCCGCCTGCCCGCCTTCGCCGACCAGTTGCGGGTGGCCGAGGAGGACGGCCGGATCATCGGCTACGCGGCCGCGTGGCCCAACATGGACACCCATGTCGTCGGTCCCCTGGTGGCCCGGGACACGGAGACGGCCAAGGCTCTGGTCGGCTCGCTGGCGGCCCACACGGACCGTCAACTGCGCACCGACATCGATGTGCGCCATGAGGAACTGCTGACCTGGGCGAAGGCGCGGGGGCTGGCCTCCGTGGCCTTCAACGCCGTGATGACGTATGGCACCACGGCTCTCCCGGGGGACTGGACCCGCCGGTTCGCCCCGCTGACCGTGGCCGCGGGCTGAGCCGTTGTACGACGAACGCCGGTCCCACCGCGTCGTGCGGCGAGACCGGCGTTGTCCCTGTGGGGTCGTGACTCAGGCGAGCGCCCGCACGGCCGCGGTGGCGAAGCCGTGGTCCTGCTCCGGCGCACCCCCGCCGACGCCGATGGCGCCGATCAGGCGGCCGTCCCGGTGGACGGGCACTCCGCCCGCGATGAACAGCAGGGGCCGGTCGAGGGCCGTGGGCAGCGTGTGGAAGAGGCCGCCCGGCTGCACGGCGTCGACCAGGTCGGCGGTGGGGGTGTTGAGCTGGAGTGCCGTGTAGGCCTTGCGGGTGCTGGTCTCGCCGGAGATCAGCACGGCCCGGTCGTCCCTGCGGAAAGCGAGCAGGTGGCCGCCCGCGTCCAGCACGGTGACGCTGACGGTGACCCCGGCGTCCTCGGCCGCGCGGCGGGCCGTGGCGACGAGCAGTTCGGCGTCGTCGATGGACAGCGGGGCGACGGCGGTGGTGCTCATGGAGGCTTTCTCCTCGGGTGTAGCTGAGAGGGGGGTGCTTGCCGTACCGGGGATGAGAACCCCGGTACGGACGTCTTGGGATTCGGGTGCGGTGCCCTGTGCGCGAGGGACTCAGTGGTGGACCGGCGTCTGCCGGCCGGCGGGCGTCCCGGTGGCGACCACGGTGCTGCGGGCGCCATCGCGGCGCTCCAGCGCCGCCGACAGGACGGCGAGGACCAGGGCGGCCGCGGCGAGGACGGCGCCCACCCAGTTGGGGGCCGTGTAGCCGAAGCCGGCCGCGATCACGATGCCGCCGAGCCAGGCGGACAGCGCGTTGCCCAGGTTGAAGGCGCCGATGTTCACGGCCGACGCCAGCGTCGGGGCACCGTGCGCCTGGTCGAGCACGCGCTTCTGCAGCGGCGGTACGGTCGCGAAGCCCAGGGCGCCGATCAAGACGATGGTCACGGCCGCCGCGATCTTGTTGTGCGCGGTGAGCGTGAAGAGCGCCAGGACGACGGCCAGGGCGCCCAGGGAGACGTACAGCATCGGCATCAGGGCGCGGTCGGCGAACTTGCCGCCGATGAGGTTTCCGCCGACCATGCCGATGCCGAACAGGACCAGCAGCCAGGTCACGGAGCCGTCGGCGAAGCCCGCGATGTGAGTCATCATCGGCGCGATGTAGGTGATGGCTGCGAAGACGCCGCCGAAGCCGAGGACCGTCATCGCCATGGCGAGCAGGACCTGCGCGTTCTTGAAGGCGGCCAGTTCGTGCCGCAGGTGCACACCCTCGGGCCTCGGCATCTCGGGCACCAGCTTGGCGATGCCGGCGAGGCCGACGACCCCGAGGGCGGCGACGATGCCGAAGGTGACGCGCCAGCCGACGTGCTGGCCGATGAGCGTGCCCAGCGGGACGCCGACGACATTGGCGACGGTCAGACCCGTGAACATCATGGCGATGGCACCGGCCTTCTTGTGGGGCGCCACGAGCTCGGCCGCCACGACCGAGCCGATACCGAAGAAGGCACCGTGCGCGAGCGAGGCGACCACGCGTCCGATCAGCATGATCGCGAAGGCGGGGGCGACCGCGGACACCAGGTTTCCGGCGATGAAGAGGCCCATCAGCAGCATCAGCATGCGCTTGCGCGAGACCTTGGTGCCGAGCACGGTCATCAGCGGGGCGCCGATGACCACGCCGAGCGCGTAGCCCGTCACGAGCAGGCCCGCCGTGGGGATGGAGACCCCGAAGTCGCCCGCGACCTCGGGCAGCAAGCCCATGATCACGAACTCTGTCGTTCCGATTCCGAAGGCCCCGATCGCGAGGGCCAGGAGCGCGAGAGGCATGGAGGGGTACGCCTTCCAGGCGATTGCAGATGCGCTTTTCGTGCGTCCACAATAGTTGCAGACGCGGGCCAAATGCAAGCGCGCACTATTGCGTGCTTGCTCTACTCTTGATGCAGCCGCTCCGGGACGGAGGAGAACGCCAATGACAGCGACGGACCCCGCGCTCACTGCCCTCGCGCAGGGCTGGTGCGCCCTCTCTGCCCTGCATGGAAGGATCGAGGCGCACATCGAGCGCGCCCTGCAGGCGAAGCACGACCTGAGCGTGCGCGAATACTCACTGCTCGATGTACTGAGCCGCCAGCACGACGGCGAAGGGGGGCATCTGCAGATGAAGCAGGTCGCCGACGCGGTCGTCCTCAGCCAGAGCGCCACCACGCGCCTGGTGACCCGGCTGGAAGACCGCGGCCTTCTGGAGCGCTACCTGTGCCCCACCGACCGGCGCGGCATCTACACCAACGTCACCGAGGCGGGCCTGCGACTGCTGGAGGAGGCGCGCCCCACCAATGACGCCGCCCTGCGCGAGGCCCTGGACGAGGCCTCCAGGAACCCTGAACTGAAGCCGCTGGTACGGGTCGTGGAGTCGCTGAACGTACCGGCATAGGGTGCGCGCATGGGAGATCTTGAAATACGACGTGCGACCGCCGACGACCTTCCGGCGATCGTCGCGATGCTCGCCGACGATCCGCTCGGTGCGCAGCGCGAGTCCCCCGACGACATGACCCCGTACCGGTCCGCGCTGAGACGCCTGGAGGCCGACCCGAACCAGCACCTCGTCGTCGCCGTCCGCGAAGGCCGCGTGATCGGGACCCTCCAGCTCACGATCATTCCGGGCCTCTCCCACAAGGGGGCGACCCGTGCGCTCATCGAGGCCGTCCGTATCCACGCGGATGAACGGGGCAGCGGGCTGGGCAGCCTGCTGATCGAGTGGGCCATCGACACCGCCCGCCGGCTGGAATGCCGGATGGTTCAGCTGACGTCCGACAAGACACGCACCGACGCCCATCGCTTCTACGAGCGGCTCGGCTTCAGCGCCACGCACGAGGGCTTCAAACTGCCGCTCTGACAGCGCCGCCGGATCAGGAACACCACAGGGTGTGTTTCACGTGAAACACACCCCTGTGGTGTGCAGAGCTAGCCGATCCCCCGCCATCCCTCGGGGTCCACGCCACCGGGGATCGGCGCCTCGGGGTCGTACGGCTGCCGCGTGAACACGAACGAGCCGAGGTCGAGATGACTCAGGGTCCCGTCCGTGCGCCGCACCGGCCGCAGCAACTCTCCAGCGAAGTAGCCCTCCAGCCCGGTCCAGGTGCCGTCACCGTTGGAGCGGAAACGGGAACGCCGACCGCTGCCACTCAGCGGACCCAGCGCGAGAAGGCCGTCGGCGGTCACCCGAAGACCGAAGGCACTGGTCCCCCAGTACCACTGCCCCGCCAGCTCCAGGACCGCCGGGTCCACCTCGCGCAGCGGCCGCCAGGGCTCCGGGATCCGCGGCTCCGCCTCGGCGACGATCCGCACCAGGTCGGCGCCCACCGCTCCTAGCAACGGCCCACTGGTGCAGTTGGCGAGCACCACCGCGGCCACGTCGTCCTCGACGCCGAGGGTGAGGTTCGCCAGGAAGCCCGGCAGCGAACCGGAGTGGCCGACCAGGAGCCGGCCGTCACGGCGCTGGATCTGCAGACCGAGTCCATACGTCGCCCCGTCCAGCACGTCCGCCGCCTCGGCGGGCGCCGCAGGCGTGCGCATCTCCCGCACCGACTCCGCGCTCAGCACCCGGTCGTCACCCGCGGCGAGGAACGCGGCGAACCGCGCCAGGTCCCCCGCCGTCGACCACAGTTGGCCGGCCGGAGCCATCCTGCCCAGATCCTCCAGCGGCTCCGGCAGCATCGCGTCCGCCCACGGATGCACGGCCCATCCGCCGGCATGCGGAGCCCGCGGCTGCGTGCTCGTACGGTGCAGTCCGAGCGGTTCGAGGATCTCGCTGCGCAGCACCTCCTCCCAGGAAGCGCCTCGCAGCTCCTCCACCAGCGCGCCGAGCACCGTGTAGCCGGGGTTGGAGTAGTGGTGCCGTCGGCCGACGGGGTGCACCAGGGGCTGCTCGCCGAGCACGTCGCTCAGCTCCGGGCGCAGGGTGCCCGGGGTCCGCTCCCACCAGGGCGCGGGTGACTCGGCCGCCAAGCCCGCGGTGTGTGCGAGCAGTTCGGCGATCGTCGCCTCGCCCGCACCGGTGCCGGGTAGATGCTTCTCCAGCGGGTCACCGAGGTCGAGCAGGCCCTCGTCACGCAGCCGCATCACCAGGACGGCGGTGAAGGTCTTGGTGATGGACCCGATCCTGTACTGCACGTTCTCGTCCGGCCCGTGCCCGTCCACCGAGGTCCGCGCCCCGTGCCACACGGCCTGTCCGCCCCGCACCACGGTCGCGACCAGCGACGGCGCCCGTCCCTGCGCCTGGGCGACGGCGATCCGGTGCAGCAGGGCACGGCGCGTTCCGGGGAGCAGCTCTTCCTGAGATGACGTCATGCGCCCAGTCCACCTGCTGTGACGACGGACGTCGAGTTCATTTCCCCGGCAAAGCCGTCCTCCCCGCGCCAGCTGCAGGTTCCCGCGACTCGTGCCACAGCGCAGTGCCGTGACCTGCGGCTTCACTGGTTGGCCCACGGCTTGGCCAGACAGCCCTGTCGCGGCGCCGTGTCATCTCCTTGTCATAACGTCAGATCACGCGTCGTTCGGCCAGGTCCAGCCAGTGCTCAACGTCGATCGGGCTGAAGTGCCTGATGGCCCAGTCGACCATCCGAAGGCTCAGGGAGCCCATGCGGGACGCAGGATCTCCTCAGGGAGCGAATCAAGGACGTCGTCGAGACGCTCTGTCAGCCCTGGATCAATCTCCCTCGCGTGAATGCCGAAGCGCAGGGTGACCAGGTCGAATCGACGATCACCGCGGGCGGCGCCGTCCCAGTCGACGACTGCCGTAATCACTCCGTCGGTCGCCAGCATGTTGCCCGGATGGAAGTCGAAGTGCACCGCGTCGGCCCCGGTCAACCGAGGCGGGCTGTCGGCACCGACAGAGGCGATCCAACGTTCCAACGCCGCACAAGTGAAGCTCCACTGCGGGGATGTCAGGGCGGTCGGCAAGCCGATCCGCCTGCAACTGGTTGAGTTGGAGCACCTGGTCCAGACTGCGGTGGTCGAAGTGGTCGATCTTCCGGCCCGGCAGAAGCTCTTGCACCATGATCACCGCGTGGCCGACCTGGGCAACCAGCTCGGTAGCCGGAGCCGGATAGCCCGCCAGCCGTAGCGCCTCGGCAACGGCAAGCGGTCCCGCCCGCATCTCATCGGCCGAGCCATGGGGCCGCCACTTCAGGACGGACCGGTGACCGTCCGTCCAGCGCACATAGGCGGCACCCACCTGCCCACCTGGGCAGGCACCTTCCAGGGTCAAGCGAACGCCAGCCTGCGCGTGAAGGGCGTCGATCATCCGGGCGGCATCGAGCCGCTCAGCACGGGCCCACCTCTGGGGAGAAGCACTCACTGGGCCGCTATCAGGTCTGGGCCATGTCCACGAACCGGGAGTAGTGGCCCTGGAAGGCGACCGTGATGGTGGCCGTGGGGCCGTTACGGTGCTTGGCCACGATCAGGTCGGCCTCGCCCGCGCGCGGGGACTCCTTCTCGTACGCGTCCTCGCGGTGCAGCAGGATGACCATGTCGGCGTCCTGCTCGATGGAGCCGGACTCACGCAGGTCGGAGACCATCGGCTTCTTGTCCGTGCGCTGCTCGGGACCACGGTTGAGCTGCGACAGCGCGATGACCGGGATCTCCAGCTCCTTGGCGAGCAGCTTGAGGTTACGGGACATGTCCGAGACCTCCTGCTGACGGCTCTCGGCGCGCTTGGAACCGCCGGACTGCATCAGCTGGAGGTAGTCGATCACGACCAGCTTCAGGTCGTTGCGCTGCTTCAGGCGCCGGCACTTGGCCCGGATCTCCATCATCGACAGGTTGGGGGAGTCGTCGATGTAGAGCGGCGCGGCCGAGACATCCGGCATACGGCGGGCGAGCCTGGTCCAGTCCTCGTCGGTCATCGTGCCGGACCGCATGTGGTGCAGGGCGACCCGGGCCTCGGCGGACAGCAGGCGCATCGCGATCTCGTTGCGGCCCATCTCGAGGGAGAAGATGACGCTCGGCAGGTTGTGCTTGATCGAGGCGGCCCGCGCGAAGTCCAGCGCGAGCGTCGACTTACCCATGGCGGGTCGGGCGGCGATGACGATCATCTGGCCCGGGTGCAGACCGTTCGTCAGCGAGTCGAAGTCGGTGAAGCCGGTCGGCACACCGGTCATCTCGCCGCTGCGCGAGCCGATCGCCTCGATCTCGTCCAGGGCGCCTTCCATGATGTCGCCGAGCGGCAGATAGTCCTCGCTGGTGCGCTGCTCGGTGACGGCGTAGATCTCGGCCTGGGCGCGGTTGACGATCTCGTCCACATCGCCGTCGGCCGCGTATCCCATCTGTGTGATGCGCGTGCCCGCCTCGACCAGGCGGCGCAGCACCGCCCGCTCATGGACGATCTCCGCGTAGTACTCGGCGTTAGCCGCCGTCGGCACGGTCTGGACGAGACTGTGCAGATACGCGGCCCCGCCGACCTTGTTGATCTCGCCGCGCTTGGTGAGTTCGGCGGCGATGGTGATCGGGTCGGCCGGCTCGCCCTTGGCGTAGACGTCCAGGATCGCCTGGTAGATCGTCTCGTGCGCGGGCTTGTAGAAGTCGTGGCCCTTGAGGATCTCGACGACGTCGGCGATGGCGTCCTTGGACAGCAGCATGCCGCCCAGCACGGACTGTTCGGCGTCCAGGTCCTGCGGCGGCACCCGCTCGAAGGAGGAACCCCCGCCGTCCCAGGAGGCGCTCTCCCGGCCCCGGTCGTGCTGTTCGTCACGACCCCGGCCGCCGTCACCGCGTCGACGGGAGGCCGGCAGACGATCACTGGGTCCGGCGTCGGCCCACGGATCGTCCAAGGGCTCGGAAATGCTCACCGAGCCACCTCCTCCCGTCCGCACGGCGGACCTCGCCGTGCCCTCTGTTCTACGGCACGACACTGACAAATGAGAGGCCCAACTCCGGTTCCGACGGGTCGGATTTGTGGGGATCCCCGGGCCGGGAAAAGGACGCTTTCCGGGCCGAGGGAGGGAGCGGGCGCCGGACAACGGTAGGCCCGTCGGCACCGTCAGCCAATCTGGTTATCCACAGGCCATGTGGACGACGGCCCGGATGCTGTGGAGAACTCGCCGAAACCTGTGCACGACCCGGTGGACAGCCCTGTGAACAAGCCCTCGCTCCCCCGCACAAGATCGCCCTGACCTGCGGCTTTACCGTCCACCGGCTGTGCAGAAGAAAAACTTCGCCAGCCGGGCCAAGTTCGCATCGAACGGTGCGCGAAAGGACACACTCCGAGGGGAGAAGTAAGGGCCACTTGGGCGTTGCATCACTTACCTGTGGACGATTAGATTAGTGCTCATGACACAGGCTCCCGCGATACCCCAGGCCACCCGACGGCGGCACGACAGAGAGATCGTCGCGCTGGCCGTCCCGGCCTTCGTCGCACTCGTCGCCGAGCCTCTCTTCGTCATGGCGGACAGTGCCATCGTCGGCCATCTCGGGACCGCACAGCTCGCCGGTCTCGGTGTTGCCTCGGCCCTGCTCACCACCGCGGTGAGCGTCTTCGTCTTTCTCGCCTACGCCACCACCGCCGCCGTGGCCCGCTGCGTCGGCGCCGGCGATCCACAGGCCGCGATTCGCCAGGGCATGGACGGCATCTGGCTGGCGCTGCTGCTCGGCCTGGGCGTCATCGCCGTCGTCCTTCCGCTGGCCCCCGGCATCGTGGACCTCTTCGGCGCCTCCACAACCGCAGCCCCCTATGCCACGACGTATCTGCGCATCTCCTCGCTGGGCATCCCGGCGATGCTGATCGTCCTCGCCGCGACGGGAGTGCTCCGCGGACTGCAGGACACCAAGACCCCGCTCTATGTCGCCGTCGCGGGCTTCGTCACCAACGGCGTCCTCAATGCGGCACTCGTCTACGGCGCCGGGCTCGGCATCGCCGGTTCGGCCTGGGGCACGGTCATCGCCCAGTGCGGCATGGCGGCCGTCTATCTGACCGTGGTCATCCGCGGGGCCCATCGACACGGTGCCTCCCTGCGCCCGGACGCCGCCGGAATCCGGGCCTCGGCACAGGCGGGCGTTCCACTCCTGGTCCGCACCCTGTCGCTGCGGGCGATCCTGATGATCGCGACGGCGGTCGCGGCGCATCTGGGCGATGCCGACATCGCCGCCCACCAGATCATCTTGTCCCTGTGGAGCCTGTTGGCCTTCGCTCTCGACGCGATAGCGATCGCGGGACAGGCCATCATCGGCCGCTACCTCGGTGCCAACGACGCCCACGGAGCACGTGAGGCCTGCCGTCGCATGGTCCAGTGGGGCATCGCGACCGGTGTGGTTCTCGGTCTGCTCGTGGTGGCCGCCCGTCCGCTGTTCCTGCCGCTGTTCACCAGTGACTCCGTGGTCAAGGACGCGGCGCTGCCCGCGCTGCTGATGGTGGCGCTCTCGCAGCCCCTCTGCGGGATCGTCTTCGTGCTGGACGGAGTCCTGATGGGAGCCGGCGAGGGGCCGTACCTTGCCGGGGCCATGGTCGTCACCCTCGCGGTGTTCGCTCCGGTCGCCCTGCTCGTGCCCACCCTCGGCGGCGGTCTCACCGCGCTGTGGGCCGCCATGACACTGATGATGACCGTCCGCATGCTGACCTTGTGGCTGCGCGCACGCTCGGGTCGCTGGCTCGTCACCGGCGCTACCCGCTGACCGGACCGGCAGGCTCACCCGTCCCGGTTTCACGTGAAACATGACGCACCGCGCGCTGCGCATTCCGGCCCCGCACGCGAAGAAGGGCCGCCCCGCTGGGGACGGCCCTTCTCTCAGCTGCTCAAGCCGAGCGCAGCGTCACGCCGCGACGACCTCGATGTTGACCTTGGCGGCAACCTCGGGGTGCAGACGCACGGACGTCTCGTGGGCGCCCAGGGTCTTGATCGGGGCGGACAGCTCGATGCGGCGCTTGTCGACCTCGGGGCCACCGGAAGCCTTGATCGCGGAAGCGATGTCGGCCGGGGTGACGGAACCGAAGAGACGACCGGAGTCGCCGGAGCGGACGGCCAGGCGGACCTTGACGCCCTCGAGCTGGGCCTTGACCTGGTTGGCCTGCTCGATGGTCTGGATCTCGTGGATCTTGCGAGCGCGGCGGATCTGCTCGACGTCCTTCTCGCCACCCTTGGTCCAGCGGATAGCGAACTTCCGCGGGATCAGGTAGTTGCGAGCGTAACCGTCCTTGACGTCGACGACGTCGCCCGCGGCACCGAGGCCGGTGACCTCGTGGGTGAGGATGATCTTCATGTGTCGGTCACCCTTCCCTTAGCGCGCGGTGGACGTGTAGGGCAGCAGCGCCATCTCACGGCTGTTCTTGACGGCCGTGGCGACGTCACGCTGGTGCTGCGTGCAGTTGCCGGTCACGCGGCGGGCACGGATCTTGCCGCGGTCGGAAATGAACTTCCGCAGCATGTTCGTGTCCTTGTAGTCCACGTACGTGACCTTGTCCTTGCAGAAAGCGCAGACCTTCTTCTTCGGCTTGCGCACAGGCGGCTTCGCCATGGTGTTTCTCCTGTGTGATCAAGAAGTTTGGGGTACGGCCCGCCCCTGGTCCGAGGACCTAGAAGGGGGGCTCGTCCGAGTAGCCGCCACCGCCGCCGGAGCCTCCGCCCCAGCCGCCGCCACCCTGCTGGCCGCCGGCGGGAGCGCCGGTCGCCCACGGGTCGTCGGCCGGAGCGCCGCCGCCCTGCTGGCCGCCACCGGGGCCTCCGCCCCAGCCGCCGCCACCCTGGCCGCCACCGCCGCCGTAACCACCCTGGCCACCGCGGGCGCCACCGGCGGTCTTGGTGACCTTCGCCGTGGCGTTGCGCAGGCTGGGGCCGACTTCCTCGACGTCCAGTTCGTAGACCGTGCGCTTGACGCCCTCACGGTCCTCGTAGGACCGCTGCTTCAGCCGGCCCTGCACGATGACGCGCATGCCTCGCTGGAGCGACTCGGCGACGTTCTCCGCCGCCTGACGCCAGACCGAGCAGGTCAGGAACAGGCTCTCGCCGTCCTTCCACTCGTTCGTCTGGCGGTCGAAGGTGCGGGGAGTGGACGCGACACGGAACTTCGCGACCGCCGCACCGGACGGGGTGAAGCGCAGCTCGGGGTCGTCGACAAGATTGCCGATGACCGTGATGACGGTCTCGCCTGCCATGGGGGAACCTCTCGGCGGGTTTGCTGCTCTGGCTGCTTGGTTGCTACTCGAATCCCGAGATCAGCTGAGCGAAGGGCTCAGTGGGTCTCGGGGCGGAGGACCTTGGTCCGGAGGACCGACTCGTTCAGGTTCATCTGGCGGTCGAGCTCCTTGACGACCGCAGGCTCGGCCTGCAGGTCGATGACCGAGTAGATGCCCTCGGGCTTCTTCTTGATCTCGTAGGCGAGACGACGACGGCCCCAGGTGTCGACCTTCTCAACCTTGCCGCCGCCGTCACGGACGACGGACAGGAAGTTCTCGATCAGCGGGGAGACAGCGCGCTCCTCGAGATCGGGGTCGAGGATGACCATCACCTCGTAGTGACGCATGTGGAACCCACCTCCTTTGGACTCAGCGGCCACGGTCGTTCCGTGGCAGGAGGGTTGTGATGCGTACGCAACGGTATCGGCCACCACTGACAATCGGGGGCCTCTGAAGGGATCCCGCAGTGTTACCTGGGCAGGCATGGGCAGACACCAGTGCAGACGGTACAGACTACCCGCACACCCGCTTCCGGTTGAAATCCGCCCGTGAAGGCCGTCACTCTGTACACGTCGGGTGTGTACGGCGCTACTGTGCGCCGTCTTCCGCAGGAGGTGCCCATGGCACAGGCATTGCATCCCAACGTCGCCGGTTCCCTCTTCGCCACGGACGGCAAGCGTCGTCCGCTCGAGGACGCTCTGATGGCGGGCACGCTCGTCCTCGGCGTGCTGGCCTTCATCACGTCCTTCTTCTCCGGCCTGCACCTGCTGTCCTCGTGGGCGGGGCTGGTGGGGCTGGTCGTCGGCATCTACGGGCAGTGGATCTCGGTGACCACCCGAGAGCGCTTCGGGCTCGTGGTGGGAATGGGTGCCGCTGGAGTCGGTTTCCTCATCAGCATGGCGAACGGCGGACTGTTCGGCGGCCTCCTCTAAGCCGTACGCCCAGTCGGGGCGCTCGCACGGCGCAGTAGGCTTCGGCGCGAGAGCCGGAGCCCCTGTACCCATGGGGACACACCAGCCCGAGGAGCGCCCCGACATGAGCCTGACCCTGAGGACCATCAGCCGCGAGCAACATCTGGCCTACATCCAGAGCCTGCCGGCGGCGAGCCACATGCAGGTCCCGGCCTGGGCCGATGTGAAGGCGGAATGGCGCTCGGAGAACCTCGGCTGGTTCGACGACCGCACCGGCGAGCTCGTCGGTGCGGGCCTGGTCCTCTACCGCCAGCTGCCCAAGATCAAGCGCTATCTCGCGTATCTCCCCGAGGGCCCGGTCATCAACTGGTTCGCGCCGAATCTGGACGACTGGATCCAGCCGATGCTGGCGCACCTGAAGCAGCAGGGCGCCTTCTCCGTGAAGATGGGCCCGCCGGTGATCATCCGGCGCTGGAACGCCGACACCATCAAGAAGGGCATCCAGGACCAGGACGTCAAGCGCCTGCGGGACCTGGAGGCCGACTTCATCGAGCCGCGCGCCTTCGAGGTGGCGGACAAGCTGCGCCGCATGGGCTGGCAGCAGGGCGAGGACGGCGGCGCCGGGTTCGGCGACGTGCAGCCCCGCTATGTCTTCCAGGTGCCGCTGGCGAACCGTTCCCTGGAAGAGGTCCACAAGAACCTCAACCAGCTGTGGCGCCGCAACATCAAGAAGGCCGAGAAGGCCGGCGTCGAGGTCGTCCAGGGCGGCTACCAGGACTTGGCCGAGTGGCAGCGGCTGTACGAGATCACCGCGGTGCGCGACCACTTCCGGCCGCGCCCGCTGTCGTACTTCCAGCGCATGTGGACGGCCCTCAACACCGAGGACCCGAACCGGATGCGGCTGTACTTCGCCCGGCACAACGGCGTGAACCTGTCGGCGGCGACGATGCTGATCGTCGGCGGACACGTCTGGTACTCCTACGGCGCCTCCGACAACATCGGCCGTGAGGTCCGGCCCTCGAACGCGATGCAGTGGCGGATGCTGCGCGACGCCTACGCGCTCGGCGCCACCGTCTACGACCTGCGTGGCATCTCCGACTCGCTGGACGAGACGGACCACCTCTTCGGTCTGATCCAGTTCAAGGTCGGCACCGGCGGTCAGGCCGCCGAGTACCTCGGCGAATGGGACTTCCCGCTGAACAAGCTGCTGCACAAGGCGCTCGACATCTACATGTCGCGCCGCTGAGCCACGGGCGTTTGATTCCATAGGGTTCTCAGCTTTCACACCTCTGATACACCGCAGCCACGAGAAAGGTTCCGGGTCCGGCCATGGCGCTCACGCTCTACGTCGACACCGCGCGCTGGCGGGCGCACCACAAGCACGTGCAGGAGCAGTTCCCGGGCCTCGTCCCGGTCTGCAAGGGCAACGGCTACGGCTTCGGGCACGAACGGCTGGCGGAGGAGGCCACGCGACTGGGCGCGGATCTGCTCGCGGTCGGCACGACCTACGAGGCCGCGCGCATCAAGGACTACTTCGGCGGTGACCTGCTGGTGCTGACGCCGTACCGGCGTGGCGAGGAGCCGGTGCCGCTGCCCGACCGGGTGGTGCGCTCGGTGTCGTCGGTCGACGGCGTGTACGGCCTCGTCGGCGCGCGTGTCGTCATCGAGGTGATGTCCTCGATGAAGCGGCACGGCATCAGCGAGCAGGACCTGCCGCAGCTGCACCAGGCCATAGAGAACGTCCGGCTGGAGGGCTTCGCCATCCATCTGCCGCTGGACCGCACCGACGGCTCGGACGCCGTCGAGGAGGTCATCGGCTGGATGGACCAGCTGCGCGCGGCCCGGCTGCCGCTGCACACGATGTTCGTCAGCCACCTCAAGTCCGATGAACTCATCCGGCTCCAGCAGCAGTTCCCGCAGACCCGGTTCCGCGCCCGCATCGGCACGCGGCTGTGGCTGGGGGACCACGAGGCCACCGAGTATCGCGGTGCCGTCCTGGACGTCACGCGCGTGACCAAGGGCGACCGGTTCGGCTACCGGCAGCAGAAGGCGGCCTCCGACGGCTTCCTGGTGGTCGTGGCGGGCGGTACGTCGCACGGGGTGGGCCTGGAGGCCCCGAAGGCGCTCCACGGCGTCATGCCGCGCGCCAAGGGCGTCGCACGGGCCGGCCTCGCCACGGTCAACCGGAACCTTTCTCCGTTCGTCTGGGGCGGCAAGCAGCGCTGGTTCGCCGAGCCGCCGCACATGCAGGTGTCGATCCTGTTCGTCCCCTCGGACGCCCCGGAGCCGAAGGTCGGCGACGAGCTGGTGGCCCATCTGCGGCACACCACCACACAGTTCGACCGGCTCGTGGACCACTGAGCCCGGCGCAGGTCAGCGAGAAGGCCGTACACGCACCCTGCGTGTACGGCCTTCTTCATGGGCTTGCGACGGCGCGTTCGCTCAGAGCGAACGGTCCTCGAGGTACGGCGGTTCCGGCCTGCCCCAGTCCACCTGAGGCCCCTCGAAGTGGGCGGCGTGCCGCGGCGGATGGGCTGCCGCGCCGAGCACGAAGACGTCCTGTGCGCCGTCGAGCACGCCGCCCGAGGGGTCGTCGTCGCCGGAGCGGCGCACCACGTCGCGCTCCGGCATGAGGATGTCCCGTACGACGACGGCGCACAGGTAGAGCGTGCCGGCCAGGTGCAGCACGATCGCCCAGTGGTATCCCTGCGTCGGCAGACCCTTGTGGGCGTCGCCGCTGGTCGTGTAGGCGAGGTACATCCAGATGCCCAGGAAGTACGCCACCTCGCAGGCCTGCCAGATCAGGAAGTCGCGCCACTTGGGCCGAGCGAGGACCGCCAGCGGCACCAGCCACAGGACGTACTGCGGGGAGTAGACCTTGTTGGTGAGGATGAAGGCCGCCACCAGCAGGAAGGCCACCTGGGCGAAGCGCGGCCGGCGCGGCGCGGTGAACGCCAGCGCGGCGATGCCGAGGAAGCACAGCACCACCAGCACCATCGCGGCGGTGTTCACAAAGCCCGTGCTCGGCGGGTTGCTGGAGTTCTGCGCCCAGATCAGCCAGAACGAGCCGAAGTCGATGCCCCGTTCCTGGCTGAACGTGTAGAACTTCGACCAGCCCTCGAAGGCGAAGAGCATCACCGGCAGGTTCACCAGGAGCCAGGCGATCACCGCGCCGCCCACGGCCTGGGCGTACTCCCGCCACTTGCCGGCCCGCCAGCACAGCACGAGCAGCGGACCCAGCAGGAACACGGGGTAGAGCTTGGCGGCCGTGGCAAGGCCCAGAAGGACACCGAAGGCGACGGGGCGGCTCCGGGACCACATCAGCATCGCGGCGGCCGTGAGCGCCACCGCCAGCAGGTCCCAGTTGATGGTCGCGGTGAGCAGGAAGGCGGGCGACAGGGCGACCAGCAGACCGTCCCAGGGGCGCCGACGGTGGGTGCGGGCCACGCAGACGGCGATGACGGCCGCGCACACCATCAGCATCCCGGCGTTGACGAACCAGTACCACTGCTCCTGATGCTGGATGGTGCCGCTGTGCGGGGTCAGCCAGGACGCCACCTCCATGAACACACCGGTCAGGACGGGGTATTCGAGATAGCCCATGCCGCCGGACATGTCGTCCGGGAGTCTGTCGAAGTACGGCACGAGGTGATCGGCGAATCCGCGGCCCTGGTAGAGGTGCGGGATGTCCGAGTAGCAGGCCTTGGTGTACTGACTGCTCGCGCCGAAGAACCAGGCGCTGTGGTAGCAGGGCGCCTTCTGGACCAGGCCGAGGGCGAACATGCCGATCGCCACGAGCGCGACGACCCGAACGGGGGTCCACCAGGAGATCCCGAGGAGGGCACGCTGCCCCAGGGGACCGCCGATCAGCTCGCTGCCGGCCCGGGCGATCTCGTCCTCACTCGTCGGCCGCACCGGTTCTGCCGCGGTGGACCGCACGGGCTCGGGCTCGCGCATGCTCGCGGGCGTCATCTCTGCACTGGGCATGGGGCACATCCTGCCGTACCTGTCTGAGAGCGGCGCGAAGCACAGCGAACTCTGCTCCAACGGCACCGGAAGACCAGACGTTCCCAGCGTACGCACAACGCAAGAGGCCGGTGTTCGCCGCGAGAAAGGCGCCGAACACCGGCCTGCAGCGTGGTCGGCCGTCAGCCTCCCTGTCCGCCCAAGAAGCCTCCGTTGCCGTTGCCCCGGGTGTTGCCTCCGGTCCCGGTCGTGTCGGTAACGGTCGGCGTCGGCGTCGTGCCTCCGTCGGTGCCGCCGTTGTTCGTGCCTCCGCTGTTGTCACAGTTCCAGCCCCAGCCGTTGCACGACTGGCTCGGCGAGGGCGAAGGAGTGACGGACGACTGGCTGGGCGACGGGCTCGGCGACGGGCTCGGCGACGGGCTCTGGGTGGCCGACGGGGACGGCGTCAGGCTCGGTTCGGCGTTGATCACCGTGCCGATGGGCTGCGGCGTCGGGAAGTCCTTCACCGGCTGGTCCTTCAGCGCCTCGGCCATGTAGTCGTGCCAGATCTCGGCCGGGAAGGAAGCACCGTGGATCTTCTCCTGGCCACCCGTTCCGTACATCTCCAGGAAGGTCCGCGCCTTGTTGTTCGCGTTGTCGTCCAGGCGGAACATGGTGATCGAGGTGGACAGCTGCGGGGTGTAGCCCACGAACCAGGCGGACTTGTTGCCGTCCGTCGTACCGGTCTTACCGGCCACCTCACGACCCGGAAGCTGGGCGTTGGTACCCGTTCCCTTGTCGACCACGGACTTCAGGACGTCGGTGACGTTGTCCGCCACCAGCGAGGTGAAGGCTTCCTTGGGCGCTGCCTCGTGCTTGAAGACCTGCCCGTCCTTGTTCTCGACCTTTTCCACCGAGTACGGGTCGTTCTGCTGGCCGCTCGCGGCGAAGGTGGCGTAGGCGCCGGCCATGCGGATCGCGCTCGGGTCGGACGTACCGATCGAGAACGACGGGTAGTTGGCGCTGGCGAGACTGCCCTTGAGGAGACCCGCGTCCAGCGCCGTCTGCTCGACCTTGTCCAGGCCGACGTCCATGCCGAGCTGGACGTACGCGGAGTTGACCGAGAGCTGCATGGCCTCACGCAGGTCGATCTTGTAGCTGGGGGGATTGACGGACTCGTTGCCGTCGTTGGTCTGGAGCCACTCCTTGCCGTCCTTGTCCGTCCAGACCCTCCCGTTGTATTCCTTGATCTTGAGCTTGTTCTTTCCGCTGTAAATGCTCTTGGGGGAGACCTGGGTGCGCTCGTCCTGAGCCTGCTCGGGGCCCAGATCCGGGTTCCGCACGCCCCACTTCATGGCCGCCGCCAGCACGAACGGCTTGAAGGTCGAACCCACCTGGGCGCCGGTCGCGTCGGCGTTGTCGGTGAAGTGCTTGGTCGCGTCCTCACCGCCGTAGATGGCTTTGATGGCACCCGACGACGGGTCCACCGAGGCGCCGCCGAACTGGACGTGGGTGTCGGTCTTCGGTCGCAGCTTGGGCTTGATGTTCGCCTTCTGGACGTTGGTGACCGCGGCCTCCAGCGCCTTGACCTTCTTCTTGTCGAAGGTCGTGTAGATCCGGTAGCCGCCCTGCTGCAGCTTGTCCGCGGTGATCCCGGTCTTGTCGCTGTTGTTGACCAGGTAGGACTTGGCGAGGTCGACCAGATAGCCGATCTGGCCGCTCAGCCGGCTGTTCGACCTCGGGTTCTGCACATTCGGGAGCGTGGTGTAGTGGGCCCGCTCGGCGGCGCTCAGATGGCCGTACTTGACCATCTTGTCGAGGGTGTCCTGCATCTGCGCCAGGGCACGCTTCTTGTTCGCGTCCGGGGTGGCAGCCGGGTCGAGCGAGGTGGCGCCCGCCGGGTCGTAGTAGGTGGCACCCTTCAGCATCGCCGCCAGGAAGGCGCACTCGCCCGGCTTCAGTTCCTTGGCGTCCTTGTTGAAGTAGGCGCGGGAGGCGGCCTCGAGGCCGTAGGCGCCCCGGCCGAAGTACGCCGAGTTCAGGTAGCCGGCCATGATCTGGTCCTTCGGGACCGTGGCGCCCACCTTGATCGCGACGAAGATCTCCTTGAACTTGCGGGTGATGGTCTGGGACTGGTCGTCCAGCATCGCGTTCTTGACGTACTGCTGGGTGATCGTCGAGCCACCCTGCGTCTGACCGCCCCGGGCCATGTTGAAGAGGGCGCGCGCGATGCCGTTCGGGTCCACGCCGCTGTCGGTCTCGAAGGTCTTGTTCTCCTGCGAGATGACGGCGTAGCGCATCTCCCTGGGGATGTCCGCGTAGTTGATGATCTGGCGGTTGACCTCGCCGCCGGTGGCGACCATCACCGAGCCGTCGGACCAGTAGAAGACGTTGTTCTGCGCCGTCGCCGTCTTCGCTATGTCGGGCACGCTCACCATCGCGTACCCGATGCCCGCCACGGCCACCAGGCTTCCGATGAAGCCGATGAACAGGCCCGACACGAGCTTCCAGGAGGGGACCCAGCGCCGCCAGCCGTACTTGTCGGCCCTGGGATAGTCGATGATCCGCTTCCTGCCGGGTGCCGTCGTCGCACGGCCCCTGCCGCGCCCGGGACCGGTCAGGCCGCCGCGCCGGCCACCCGGGCCCGCGTTGTCGGCGCCTCTGCGGCGGCTGCCTCTCTGCGCCGCCCGGCGGGCCTCGGCACGGCCGCCGTAGGGACGCTCTTCACCTCCCGGACTACTGGAATCCGACCCATAGGAACTGGACCCATAGGAGTCGGATGGGGACCCGGTGGCGCCTCGCGGTGCCGCACGGCGACCGGAGGACGAGCCGGGCTGGCCGCGTCGGGCCGCGGCACGTCCGCCTCCCTGCGGCTGCGGCGGTTTGCGACGGTGCTCGCTCATCGAACGATTACTCCTCGGGCAGGCGCACCCGTGCGCGCCTGGAACGGCGGCTGTTTTCCGGTCCCCCCGAAGTACGGATGTGGTCGGTTCCGCATTCACCCGTACTGCACCGGGGACGATGACGCTCCCCAGGCGGCACTTGGTTCCCGGTGCTGTGCATGCCGCACAGACTACGCACCGCCAAAACCCACCGAACCCCGAAGTTCACCCCAAAACAGGCAACCTGCCTCGTATGAATCGGTGATGTGACCCCGTTCACCACCGTCCCTCTTGTCGCCTGCGGACGGCCGTTCTATCGTCGTGATGTATCGAGTCGATACATCAGCGCGAGATAAAGACGCCGAGAAGCGCTGAGAGACCCGCGGGATCGAGAGGAGGCGACGATGAGCCGACGTTCCGGCATCCTCGAGTTCGCCGTGCTCGGTCTGCTGCGCGAGTCCCCGATGCACGGCTATGAGCTGCGCAAACGACTCAACACGTCCCTGGGGGTGTTCCGGGCGTTCAGCTACGGGACCCTGTATCCCTGCCTCAAGACGCTGGTCGCCAACGGCTGGTTGATCGAGGAGCCGGGCAGCACCCACGAGGACGCCGTTCCTCTCGCCGGACGCCGAGCGAAGATCGTGTACCGATTGACGGCAGAAGGTAAGGAGCACTTCGAGCAGCTGCTCTCGCAGACCGGCCCCGACGCGTACGAGGACGAGCACTTCGCCGCACGCTTCGCCTTCTTCGGGCAGACGTCGCGCGATGTGCGCATGCGCGTGCTGGAGGGCCGGCGCAGCCGCCTGGAGGAGCGTCTGGAGAAGATGCGGGCCTCCCTGGCGCGCACGCGTGAGCGCCTCGACGACTACACACTTGAGCTCCAGCGCCACGGGATGGAGTCCGTGGAGCGCGAAGTGCGCTGGCTGAACGAGCTCATCGAGAGCGAGCGGGCCGGGCGGGACCTCAAGGGTTCCGCGTCCGGGGGGTCCGCTCAGCAGGACACCACCACTGGATCGACGGGCGGCCTGCCCCGTCCCGGGGACACCCCCCGGACGGATACGCCCGGCGACACCGCCACGTGAGACCCACTCAGGGCCTCACTCGTACACACAGGGAGCAACCGGAATGGGTTCGGTTCGCGTAGCCATCGTCGGCGTGGGCAACTGCGCCGCGTCGCTGGTGCAGGGAGTCGAGTACTACAAGGACGCCGACCCGGCGTCGAAGGTCCCCGGCCTGATGCACGTGCAGTTCGGTGACTACCACGTGCGCGACATCGAGTTCGTCGCCGCGTTCGACGTCGACGCCAAGAAGGTCGGCCTCGACCTCGCGGACGCGATCGGCGCCTCCGAGAACAACACCATCAAGATCTGCGACGTGCCCAGCACCGGTGTCACCGTGCAGCGCGGCCACACCCTCGACGGCCTCGGCAAGTACTACCGCCAGACCATCGAGGAGTCGGACGCCGAGCCGGTCGACGTCGTCCAGATCCTGAAGGACAAGCAGGTCGACGTCCTGGTCTGCTACCTGCCCGTGGGCTCCGAGGACGCGGCGAAGTTCTACGCCCAGTGCGCCATCGACGCCAAGGTCGCCTTCGTCAACGCCCTCCCGGTCTTCATCGCCGGTACCAAGGAGTGGGCGGACAAGTTCACCGAGGCCGGTGTGCCGATCGTCGGTGACGACATCAAGTCGCAGGTCGGCGCCACCATCACGCACCGCGTCATGGCGAAGCTGTTCGAGGACCGCGGTGTCATCCTCGACCGCACGATGCAGCTGAACGTCGGCGGCAACATGGACTTCAAGAACATGCTCGAGCGCGAGCGCCTCGAGTCCAAGAAGATCTCCAAGACGCAGGCCGTCACCTCCCAGATCCCCGACCGGGACCTCGGCGAGAAGAACGTCCACATCGGCCCGTCCGACTACGTGGCCTGGCTCGACGACCGCAAGTGGGCCTACGTCCGCCTCGAGGGCCGCGCCTTCGGTGACGTCCCGCTGAACCTGGAGTACAAGCTCGAGGTCTGGGACTCCCCGAACTCCGCGGGTGTCATCATCGACGCCCTGCGTGCCGCGAAGATCGCCAAGGACCGCGGCATCGGCGGCCCGATCCTGTCGGCGTCCTCCTACTTCATGAAGTCCCCGCCGGTCCAGTACTTCGACGACGAGGCCCGCGAGAACGTCGAGAAGTTCATCCGCGGCGAGGTCGAGCGCTAGCTCGACAAGGCGCACGAGAACGCTCCTGCCAGGGCTGTGAAGGTCCCCGGGTTCCCTGACCCGGGGACCTTCCGCATGTGTGAGGCTGTGCCCCATGCCCGTCGTCCGTGACCTGCGCGTCCTGTTGCGCCTGCGGTACTTCCGACGCCTGCTCTCCATCCGCCTGCTGTCCCAGGGCGCCGACGGCGTCTACCAGGTCGCGCTCGCCGCGTACGTCGTCTTCTCCCCGGAGAAACAGACCTCGGCCACGGCCGTCGCCTCGGCGATGGCGGTCCTGCTGCTCCCCTATTCGCTGGTCGGCCCGTTCGCGGGCGTCCTGCTGGACCGCTGGCGCCGCCGGCAGGTCTTCGTCCACGGCAACCTGCTGCGCGCCCTGCTGGCCGCGGCCACCGCCATGCTGATGGTCAGCCAGGTCCCGGACTGGCTCTTCTACGTCTCGGCGCTGTGTGTCACGGCCGTCAACCGCTTCGTCCTCGCCGGTCTGTCCGCGTCCCTGCCCCGGGTGGTGGACGCCGAGCGCCTGGTGCTCGCCAACTCCCTGTCCCCGACGGCGGGAACACTCGCCGCGACCGCGGGCGGCGGTCTCGCCTTCGCCGTACGGCTCGTGGCGTCCGGCTCCGACGCGGCGGTGGTGCTCCTCGGCGCCTTCCTCTATCTGTGCGCCGGCCTGACATCCCTGACCATGCCTTCCACACTCCTCGGTCCCGACCGGCAGCCGGCACGGCCGCACATGGCCACCGCCCTCACCGAGACGGCTCGCGAGCTCGGCGCGGCCGTCCGTCATCTGGCCGCGCCGCAGCGCAGGGAAGCCGCCGGGGCGCTGGCCGCGATGACACTGATGCGTTTCTGCTACGGCGCGCTCCTCGTCCTCCTGCTGATGCTGTGCCGGTACGCCCTGTCCGCGAGCCCCGAGGACGGGCTCCGGCTGCTCGGCCTCGCTCTGGCGCTGTCGGGTGCGGGATTCTTCGCGGCGGCCGCGGTGACGCCGTGGGCGGCGGGACGCCTCGGTCCGGGGCGCTGGATCGTGGTGTGCTCCGGCGCCGCCGCCGTGCTGGAGCCCGCCCTCGGCCTCCCCTTCGCGACCGGTCCCCTCTTGGTCGCCGCCTTCGTCCTGGGACTGGTCACTCAGGGCGCGAAGATCTCCACGGACACGATCGTCCAGGCCGCCGTCGACGACGGCTTCCGCGGCCGGATCTTCTCCGTGTACGACGTACTGTTCAACGTGGCCTTCGTCGGAGCGGCCGGAGTGGCGGCCCTGATGCTGCCGCCGGACGGACACTCGGCCGCGCTGGTCGTCACCGTCGCCGTCATCTACGGGGCAGTTGCTGGGACTATGGCCCGCTTTGAACGCCGGTGAGTGTCACATCAAAGCCACAGAGTCCCCTTGAGTTTCAGGAGTGTCAGTGGCGGCCGGTAACTTACCTGCGTCTTATGCGCTTCTTACGTGAGCGCTCAGCAACTCCTTGAGGGGGACCCCCAAGTGACCACCACGCCACCCCAGGGCCAACAGCCGTACGGCCAGCCCCAGCCCCAGGACCCGTACCCGCCCCAGGACGGCTACCCGCAGCAGCCGGGTCAGCCCGGATTCCCCCAGCAGGGCACGGCACCGTATGCACCGGTGCCTCCTCAGCGGCCGAAGCGCGGCGTCAGGCAGTACCTGCGCATAGCCGGCATCATCGTCGGCCTCATCGTCATCGCTGGCGGCTGGTACTTCAACAACAGCGACGACGCCAAGAAGCTCGCTGTCGGTGACTGCCTGACGAACAAGGGAAGCGACAGCGACCCGGAGATCGAGCAGCTGGACTGCGGCAACTCGAAGGCGGACTACAAGGTGCTCAAGAAGGACGGCAGCACCAGCGTCGCCCAGCTCGCCTGCCAGTCGGTCAAGGGAACGACCGCGGCCCTCGAGTGGAAGGAAGGCAGCGACTCGTTCGTCCTCTGCCTGGGAGACAACAAGTAGCGCTCGAATGTGCGGAGGGGCGATGTTTCACGTGAAACATCGCCCCTCCGTTGCACTCGGTCCGGGCCGGTGCTTCACGTGAAACATCGCCGAACCCGGCCCGGCAGAGATCAGCTCTGCTCGGCCCACCAGTCCTTGAGAGCCGCCACCGCCGCGCCATGCTCCATCGGACCGTTCTCCAGACGCAGCTCCAGCATGTGCTTGTACGCCTTGCCGATGACAGGGCCCGGGCCGACACCCAGGATGTCCATGATCTGGTTGCCGTCGAGGTCTGGGCGGATCGCGTCCAGCTCCTCCTGCTCCTTCAGCTGAGCGATACGCTCCTCCAGGCCGTCGTAGGCTCGGGACAGCGCGGCCGCCTTGCGCTTGTTGCGGGTGGTGCAGTCCGAGCGGGTCAGCTTGTGCAGGCGGTCCAGCAGCGGGCCCGCGTCACGGACGTAGCGGCGCACCGCCGAGTCCGTCCACTCCCCGGTGCCGTAGCCGTGGAAGCGCAGGTGAAGTTCGACCAGTCGTGAGACGTCCTTCACCAGCTCGTTGGAGTACTTCAAGGCGGTCATGCGCTTCTTGGTCATCTTGGCGCCGACCACCTCGTGGTGGTGGAACGAGACCCGGCCGTCCTTCTCGAAGCGGCGCGTGCGGGGCTTGCCGATGTCGTGCAGCAGCGCGGCCAGCCGCAGCGTGAGGTCGGGGCCGTCCTGCTCCAGCGCCATCGCCTGCTCCAGGACGATCAGCGTGTGGTCGTAGACGTCCTTGTGCCGATGGTGCTCGTCCCGCTCCAGGCGCAGCGCCGGCAGCTCGGGCAGCACATGGTCGGCGAGCCCGGTCTCGACGAGCAGGGCCAGTCCCTTGCGGGGGTGCGCGGACAGGATCAGCTTGTTCAGTTCGTCCCGGACCCGCTCGGCCGAGACGATCTCGATGCGTCCGGCCATCTCCGTCATCGCGGTGACGACCTCGGGGGCGACCTCGAAGTCCAGCTGGGCGGCGAACCGGGCGGCCCGCATCATCCGCAGCGGATCGTCCGAGAAGGACTCCTCGGGCGTGCCCGGCGTCTGCAGCACGCGGGCCGCGAGATCCTCCAGGCCTCCGTGCGGGTCGATGAACTCCTTCTCCGGCAGTGCCACGGCCATCGCGTTGACCGTGAAATCCCGCCGGACCAGATCCTCCTCGATGGAGTCGCCGTACGACACCTCGGGCTTGCGCGAGGTGCGGTCGTAGGCCTCCGACCGGTAGGTGGTGATCTCGATCTGGTAGCCGTCCTTGTGTGCGCCGACGGTGCCGAAGGCGATACCGACCTCCCAGACGGCGTCCGCCCAGGGACGGACGATCTTCAGAACGTCCTCGGGCCGGGCGTCGGTCGTGAAGTCCAGGTCGTTGCCGAGCCGACCGAGCAGCGCGTCGCGCACCGACCCGCCGACCAGGGCGAGGGAGAACCCTGCCTCCTGGAATCGGCGGGCGAGATCGTCGGCGACGGGGGCCACCCGCAGCAGCTCGGCGACCGCGCGCTGCTGCGCCTGGCTCAGGGCAGAGGGAGTGTCTTCGTTGGGGTTCGGCACAACAGAAGAGGGTACGTGCCCCGGCGACCAGGGGCGCCCTCCATTTGGCCGAGGGCGGCCGGCCGGCACAGGCCGCGGACAGCTCCCTTCATACCCGGCGCAAGCACTGCCCTCGCGGCGTAGGGAAGCTCTCCGCTCGATACTGGATATAGAGGACGGGACGCCGGTGTTCTTCGATCTTGTGACGTAGACCGCGGCACTTCCCCTCAGCGCGCATCGTTACCATGCGTGGACGCACATTCCGACGACCACTGATGACGAGGGACGGGCGAGCGCGTGGCCGAGGCGGCTGAATTCCAGGGGACCAGTGCCTCACCTGCCCGCCGGTGGCTGCGACGCGCCGGCGGGCTGCTCGCTGGTGCGCCGCTGCTGGCCGGGCTGCTCCAGCTGCCCGCCGCGGCGCCCGCCCAGGCAGCCTCCTCGGACACGGTGTCCGTCGCCCTGGACTCACTGACCCCCAGCGCCCCCACCGACGGGGACACGCTGACCGTGTCGGGCACCGTGACCAACAACGGCAAGCAAACCGTCACCGGCGCCCACGTGGACCTGCGGGTGGGCTCCATGCTGACCACCCGCTCGGGGATCGACTCCGTCGCCCAGCACTCCGACGACCTGACCGGCGGAACCGGCGTCGAGGTCGGTGGCAAGTACGCGGCGAAGTTCGCCAAGCTGTCCCCGGGCGTCGCGGAGCACTTCAGCATCTCCGTCCCCGTGGACAAGCTCGACCTCGGCGACGACGGCGTCTACGAGTTCGGTGTCTCCCTCTCCGGCAAGACCGCCGCCCAGTCCTGGGACCAGATGCTCGGCATCCAGCGGACGTTCCTGCCGTGGCAGCCGTCCGAGGCCGACACCAAGACGAAGACGACGTACCTGTGGCCGCTGATCTCCACGGTCCACATGACGGCCAAGACGGGCGCAGGCGAGCTCCAGACGCCGGTGTTCCGCAACGACGACCTGGCCAAGGAACTCGCGCCCGGCGGACGGCTGGCCCAGATGGTGGATCTGGGCAAGGACCTGGACGTCACCTGGGTGATCGACCCCGATCTACTGGCCTCGGTGGACGCCATGGCGACCGGCAACTACCGGCTGCCGGGTGGCGGGGGCACCACCAAGCCCGGCCCGAAGGAGCACCAGGCGCTCGCCAAGCAGTGGCTGGCCGGCCTGCAGAAGGCGGTGACGGGCAAGGAGGTCGTCGCGCTGCCCTTCGCCGACCCGGACCTGGCGTCCCTTGCGCACAACGGCACCAGCGTCACCGGCTCGCTCAGCCACCTCAAGGACGCCACCGACGTCGCCGCCACCACCGTCAAAACCGTGCTCCACGTCACACCGAGCACCGACTTCGCCTGGCCGGTGGAGGGCGCCGTGGACCCGGCGATCATGAAGGTCGCGACCTCCGCCGGCGCCGACCGCGTGATCGCCCGCAGCGACAGCCTCCAGGAGACCGCCGGGCTGCCGTACACGCCCTCCGCCGCCCGCCCGGTCGGCGGCGGCACCACGGCGGTGGTCTCCGACGCCCGGCTGTCCACGGCCTTCGAGGGCGACCTGACGAAGGCGGACTCGGCCACGCTCGCCGTGCAGGAGTTCCTGGCGCAGAGCCTCGAGGTGAACGCGCAGACGGACAAGCAGCGCAGCATCGTGGTCGCCCCGCAGCGCATGCCCACCGCGAGCCAGGCCCAGGCGATGGCGGCGGCGCTGAGGGCGCTCCAGGGCGGGAACTGGTCCGAGTCCCAGGACCTCTCCGCGGCGGCCAAGGACAAGCCGGATCCGAACGCCACCACGCACATCCCGTCGGGGTCCGCCTACCCCTCCTCGCTGCGCTCGCAGGAACTGCCGCGGACGGCCTTCGAGCAGATCGCGCGCACCCAGGACAAGCTCGACAGCTTCCAGGTGATCCTCTCCGACCAGTCCCGGGTCGTCACGCCGTTCGGGCGGGCCATAAACCGTGAGATGTCCACGTCGTGGAGCGGCAGGAGCGGCAACGCG
Source organism: Streptomyces sp. NPDC050743 (assembly GCF_044456925.1). Classification (NCBI taxonomy): domain Bacteria; kingdom Bacillati; phylum Actinomycetota; class Actinomycetes; order Kitasatosporales; family Streptomycetaceae; genus Streptomyces; species Streptomyces sp. NPDC050743. Next base: position 133,619 of record NZ_JBITGJ010000005.1, on the reverse strand, counting down.
CGGGGCTATCGCGACGGCGTGGAGGGGTGGCTCGACGAGCTGGCCGACCAGGTCAAGCTCATCGACAAGTCGGAGACCAAGCTCTCCGGACGCAGCGCCACCATCCCGGTGACCGTCCAGAACAACCTCGTCCAGCCGGTCGGCCATCTGGTCCTGCGCCTGACCTCGACCATGCCGACCCGTCTGAAGATCGGCGGCAAGGCCTACGACGAGCAGCCGGTGGAGATCTCCGGCGGGCACAGCCAGTCCGTGAAGTTCACCACGTCGGCCAACGCCAACGGCCGGGTCACGGTGATCGCCCAGCTGTATACCGAGGACGGCCAGAAGTACGGCGACGCCGTCAGCTTCGATGTGAAGGTCACCGAGATCACCCCCACCGTGATGCTGGTCATCGGCGGCGGTGTGCTCCTCCTCGTCCTGGCCGGTTTCCGGATGTACACCCAGCGCAAGCGCGCCTCCGCCCGCCAGACGGAGGAGAACGGACCCGACGCGGACGGGCAGGCCGCCGACGAGCCCGGGAACCCCGACGCCCCCGCAGACCGTCTCCCGGAGGAACCGGAGGATTCCGGCTCTCCGACCGGGGCAGACGACCCGGAGCACGCGAGTGACCCCGCTCCGGACACCGCACCGGAAAGCCCCGACCCGTCCGGGACGGGTGAGAGAGTGGACCGTTGAGCGATGTCGTGGCCGGTGGGCCAGGGACGATGAGGTGGGGTAAGCATGAACGCGCCGTACGACGGTGATCGCGGCCAGGGCGCGGCCGGCCCGGGTTACCCCGGGACGCCGCAGGAGCCCGGCCAGGTGCCGCCGCAGCAGGCGGCCGACATGTACCTCCAGGACGCCTACGACCAGGACCCCTACCGGGGGCACGACCTCGCCGCCCAGGACCCGGTCGCCGAGGCGCTCTACGACCGCGCCGCGCACCCGCCGCCCCCTCAGGGCAGCCAAGGGCAGCAGCCGCTCTACGGACAGCCCGCGCAGTCGCCGTACGCGCCCGACCCGCGGATGTGGGCACAGACGCCGACGCCGGAGCCGGACCGTGCGACCCCGTACCTGCCCTACGGCGACGACCCGCGCACGACCCAGTTCGTGGGCGGCAACGACCTGGTCGCGCACTCGGGCGAGGAGTACCAGGAGCCGGACGCCTTCGCGCATCTCTTCAAGGACCAGCAGCACAGCGGTGGGCACGCGCCCATGGATCCGCCCGGCTACTCCCAGCCGGCCGCCGCTCCGGGCACCGGGTACGGCCCCGTCGGCCAGTACCCGCCCGCGCCCGGCCAGGGCGCCCAGCAGGGCAACCCGTACGCCGGGGCGCCCTACCAGGCGGCCCCGGGGAACCCGGCGCAGCCGCCGGTGCCCGCCCCGGCCGCGGCGCCGGATCCCGCCGGTCCGTACCGGGACGCGGAACCGGAGCCGGCTCCCGCAGCTTCCGCCGCGCCCGCGAAGAAGGGCGGCAAGGCCGCCGGGCTGCTGAAGTCCAGTGCCGTGATGGCGGCGGGCACGATGGTCTCCCGCCTCACCGGTTTCGTCCGCTCGGCGCTGATCGCCGCGGCGCTCGGCCTCGGATTCCTCGCCGACTCCTTCCAGGTCGCCTACCAGCTGCCGACGATGATCTACATCCTCACCGTCGGCGGCGGTCTCAACTCCGTCTTCGTGCCGCAGCTGGTGCGGTCGATGAAGGAGGATGAGGACGGCGGGGAGGCCTTCGCGAACCGCCTGCTGACCCTGGTGATGGTGGCGCTGGCCGCGCTCACCGGCCTCGCGATGTTCGCCGCGCCGCTCCTGGTGCGAGCGCTGTCGCCCACCATCGCCGGCAACCCGGCCGCCAACGACGTGGCGGTCACCTTCACCCGCTACTTCCTGCCCTCGATCTTCTTCATGGGCATCCACGTGGTGATGGGTCAGATCCTCAACGCCCGCGGGAAGTTCGGCGCGATGATGTGGACTCCGGTCCTGAACAACATCGTCATCATCGTGTCACTCGGCGCGTTCATCTGGGTCTACGGCACCGCCTCACACTCCGGCTTGACCGTCACGAACATCCCGCCGGAGGGCCAGCGCCTGCTCGGCATCGGTGTGCTGCTCGGTCTGGTCGTCCAGGCACTGGCGATGATCCCCTACCTGCGCGAGACGGGCTTCCGGATCCGGCTGCGGTTCGACTGGCGCGGCCACGGCCTGGGCAAGGCCGCGATGCTCGCCAAGTGGACGGTCCTGTTCGTCCTCGCCAACCAGGCGGGCGCCATGGTCGTCACCCAGCTGTCCACCGCCGCCGGCAAGGACTCCGGTGTCAAGGGCACCGGCTTCGCGGCCTACGCCAACGCCCAGCTGATCTGGGGCCTGCCGCAGGCCATCATCACGGTCTCCCTGATGGCCGCCCTGCTGCCGCGCATCTCGCGCTCGGCCGCCGAGGGCGACGGCGGCGCGGTCCGCGACGACATCTCCCAGGGCCTGCGCACCACCGCGGTCGCCATTGTCCCGATCGCCTTCGGCTTCCTCGCCCTCGGCATTCCGATGTGCACGCTGATCTTCGGCTCCGCGGGCACCGACTCGGCCACCAACATGGGCTACATGCTGATGGCCTTCGGCCTCGGCCTGATCCCGTACTCGGTGCAGTACGTCGTCCTGCGTGCCTTCTACGCCTACGAAGACACCCGCACGCCCTTCTACAACACGGTCATCGTCGCCGTCGTGAACGCGGGTGCCTCGGGGCTGTGCTACTTCCTGCTGCCTGCCCGCTGGGCGGTGGCCGGTATGGCGGCCGCGTACGGCCTGGCCTACGCGATCGGTGTGGGTGTCGCCTGGCAGCGGCTGCGCAAGCGGCTCGGCGGCGACCTGGACGGCGCACGGGTGCTGCGGACCTACGCGCGCCTCGGCATCGCCTCGGTGCCCGCGGCCCTGCTCAGCGGCGCGGCCTGCTACGGCATCGGGCACACCCTCGGCCAGGGCGTCATCGGCTCCTTCGCCGCGCTGCTCGTCGGCGGGGCCGTTCTGCTCGGCATCTTCTTCGTCGCCGCCCGGCGAATGCGCATCGAGGAACTCAACTCGCTCGTGGGTATGGTCCGCGGGCGTCTGGGCCGCTGAGGCGGGGGTAGTCGCACAACCATCGTCCGCCGCCGCGTGTCGTGCATAGCGGCGGACTGTGGGCACAATTGGTTTCGGCGTCGGACAGCGTGCAACGGATGGGGAGGCAGGGACGACGGTGGCGGAACGGAGCACAGCTGCCGTCGACGTGGCAGACAACAGCGGCGAGCAGCCGCTGACCGCCAAGGCGGACCAGTCCACGGCCGACGGGGTGGCCAAGAACCCGGAACGGGACACGGACAGTGACGAGGCACAGGGGAGCGGCGGTATCGAGGGCTCCGGACAGAAGGCCTCGCCTCCCGAACTGCACAGCGGTCACAAGCTCGCCAGACGCTACCGACTGGAGGAGTGCGTCACCCGTCTGGACGGATTCAGCAGCTGGCGTGCGGTCGACGAGAAACTCCGTCGTGCCGTCGGCGTCCACATCCTGCCCGCGGAGCACGTGCGGGCCCGTTCCGTCCTCGCCGCCGCCCGTTCCTCCGCGCTGCTCGGCGACCCCCGTTTCGTCCAGGTCCTCGACGCCGTCGAGGAGAACGACCTCGTCTACGTCGTCCACGAGTGGCTGCCCGACGCCACCGAACTGACCACGCTTCTCGCGAACGGCCCGCTGGAGCCGCACGACGCCTACCAGATGGTCAGTCAGGTCGCCTCCGCCATGGCCGCCGCGCACCGCGAGGGCCTCGCCCATCTCCGGCTCAACCCCAACGCCGTCCTGCGCGCCTCGACCGGCCAGTGGCGCATCCGGGGCCTCGCCGTGAACGCCGCCCTGCGCGGCATCAACTCGGACACCCCGCAGCGCACCGACACCGAGGCGATCGGCGCCCTGCTGTATGCGGCGCTGACGCAGCGCTGGCCGTACGAGAGCGACGCCTACGGCCTGTCCGGGCTACCCAAGGGCGTCGGCCTCATCGCACCGGACCAGGTGCGGGCCGGTGTTCACCGAGGCCTCTCCGAGCTGTCCATGCGCGCACTCGCCAACGACGGGGCCACCGCCTCCCGTCACGAGGCCCCCTGCACCACGCCGGAGGAGCTGGTGAAGGCGATCGGCGAGATGCCGCGCATCCGCCCGCCGGAGCCGGCCTTCACGGCCCCGCCGGAGTACCAGCGCACGACCTACCAGCAGGGCACGTACGGCCGCCCGGCGCCGCACCCCGGCGCGCCCCAGCCGATGACCACCCCGCCACCGCCGCTGCAGAGCCGTACCGGCAAGGTGCTGAAATGGGCGGTGTCCGCGCTCCTCATCGCCGCCCTCGGTCTGGGCAGCTGGCAGTTGGCGGACGCACTGATGGACCAGGGCGGCAAGTCCGACGACACCAACAAGAGCCAGCCGACGGACGACGGCGACCAGGGGTCGAAGACTTCGGCTTCAGGCAAGCCGATCGCCATCCAGAAGGCGCGCGACTTCGACCCGTTCAGCGCGGACCACTCCGAGAAGCCCGCAGATGTGGGAAAGGTCTACGACAACAGCCCGTCCACCTTCTGGCAGACGGACTTCTATCTCAGCCCCAAGTTCGGAAACCTGAAGCCGGGCGTCGGGGTCATCCTCGACCTGGGCAAGGTCCAGCAGGTCGGAAAGGCAACGGTCACCTTCCTGGGGGAGACCTCGGTCGAGCTCCGTGCCGCGAGCGCGGACGCCGGGTCGCAACCGACTTCGTTCGACGCCTACGGCAAGGTTGCCAGCGGCTCGGGCACGACGGTGGTGCTCAAGCCCGACAAGCCCCTGAAGACCCGGTACCTCCTGGTGTGGCTGACCGAGCTGCCCTCGGACGGGTCGGGCCACTGGCGGGGCAGAGTGGCAGACGTCAAGGTGACCGGCTGAGGTCTCCACTCGGGAGGGGCAGATGGCGGAGGGCGCCGGATACGACCGGGTGAGCGACAAGGATCTCCTCGCCCGTCATGTGGAAGGCGATCCCGATGCCTTCGGTGAGATCGTGCGGCGGCATCGGGATCGGCTCTGGGCGGTCGCGCTGCGGACGCTGGGCGACCGCGAGGAGGCCGCCGACGCGGTCCAGGACGCCCTGGTGTCGGCCTACCGGGCCGCCCATACCTTCCGGGGCCAGTCGGCCGTCACGACCTGGCTGCACAGGATCACGGTGAACGCCTGCCTGGACCGCGCCCGCAAGGCGGCCTCGCGGAAGACCGCTCCCGTCGACGACACCGAGCGGCTGGAACAATTGCTGGAACCACACGAGTCGGCCTCGGCGCCGGCCGAACGCAACGATGTCCAGCGCCAGCTCTTCGAAGCGCTCGGCACTCTCCCGCACGACCAGCGGGCCGCCCTGGTCCTGGTGGACATGCAGGGGTATCCCGTGGCCGAGGCCGCACGGATCCTCGATGTGCCCACGGGCACCGTGAAGAGCCGGTGTGCCCGGGGCAGAGCCCGGCTACTGCCCCTCCTCACGCATCTACGGCCCGAAGGCTCCGGAAGCGGAGAAGAACCCGGCGCGGGACGGAACCGGGTGGAGGGGACATCCGTCCCACCGGCAACGGGGGCTCCGAGTGGAACTTCCGAGGACACGGGACCGAGCGATTCAGCCGTAGTGAAGGGCGGAGGTGGGCGAGCGTGACTTCCACGACAGACACGGCCGGGCACCCGGACGTCGCGGAGATCTCCGACCTCGCCGAAGGCCTTCTGCCTCCGGACCGCGGCGCGGACGTACGGCGCCATCTGCAGACGTGTGAGCTGTGCGCGGACGTGTGGGCCTCGCTGGAGGAGATCCGGGGTCTGCTGGGATCCGTATCGGGAGCAGAGCGGATGCCGGCCGACGTGGCCGAGCGCATCGATGCCGCGCTGGCCGCCGAGGCGCTGCTCAGCGCCTCCGCTCCGGAACCGCTCAGCGCCCAGGTCTCTCCGGAGACCGAGCTGAGGCATGGCGACGGCCAGGGCCATGTTTCACGTGAAACATCGCTTCCCTCGGACCGGCCCGCCGGCCGTCCTCAGGCGGCGACCGGTCCGGGACGCAAGGGGCACGAGCGGGGACGCCGCCGGAGGCGAGTGGTCCTGGGGACTGTCCTGACCGCGGCCGTCCTGGGGGTGGGGTCACTGGTGCTGCAGTCACTCGGTGATCACTCCTCCGACACCACCACTGCCCATGGAAAGCCGACCCCTTCCGTCGGCACGTTCTCCGGCGCGAGTGTCCAGAGCCAGCTGAAGGATCTGCTCACCAACAAGAAGAGCGGGAGGCAGGGCCAGCGGCCTCGATCGGGCATCGATTCCGGGCAGAACACTCCCAAGCCGATCGAGAGCGCCAACACCCTGATCCAGACCGATGTCGCCGTCCCCGACTGTGTCCGGGCGGCGCTCCACCAGGGCGACGACGTACTGGGCGCCAAGACAGGAACGTACGGCGGTAAGTCCGCCTACCTGGTGGTGGTGCCCGACGCCGCCGACAGCGCACGCGTCACGGTCTACATCGTCGACGCGGCCTGTATCGGGCAGCAGCCCGGCTCCGCCGGCACGGTTCTTCTGAAGCATTCCTTCGCTCGCCCGTGAGCGCGCTCGTCTCTGTGCGCGCCCATCTCTGACCGCGCCCGTCGCTGAGGGCGCCACCCCTGAGTCGGCCGGGCCGCTCCCGCCGTCACCCGACGCATGCGTGTGCCCCGGCACAGCGGGAATGCGGGCCCCGTAGGATCCGTTGGGTGGGGTGAGAGTCCTGAAAGGGGCTCCCACCGGTCGACTGACGCAGACCAGAGACGAGGAATCAAGCCGTGAGCGACGTCCGTAACGTGATCATCATCGGCTCCGGGCCCGCAGGCTACACGGCGGCGCTCTACACCGCCCGTGCCTCGCTGAAGCCCCTGGTGTTCGAGGGCGCCGTCACCGCCGGTGGCGCCCTGATGAACACCACCGAGGTCGAGAACTTCCCGGGCTTCCGCGACGGCATCATGGGCCCCGAGCTCATGGACAACATGCGGGCGCAGGCCGAGCGCTTCGGCGCCGAGCTCATCCCGGACGACATCGTCTCCGTTGACCTCGCCGGTGAGATCAAGACCGTGACCGACACCGCAGGCACGGTCCACAAGGCGAAGGCCGTCATCGTCGCCACCGGCTCCCAGCACCGCAAGCTGGGCCTGCCGAACGAGGACGCCCTGTCCGGTCGCGGTGTCTCCTGGTGTGCGACCTGCGACGGGTTCTTCTTCAAGGACCAGGACATCGCCGTGATCGGTGGCGGTGACACCGCGATGGAGGAGGCCACCTTCCTCTCGCGGTTCGCCAAGTCCGTGACGATCGTCCACCGCCGGGACACGCTGCGCGCCTCGAAGGCGATGCAGGAGCGCGCCTTCGGCGACCCGAAGATCAAGTTCGTGTGGGACAGCGAGGTCGCCGAGATCCAGGGCGAGCAGAAGCTCGCCCGTCTGAAGCTGCGCAACGTCAAGACTGGCGAGCTGTCGGAGCTGCCCGTGACCGGTCTGTTCATCGCGATCGGCCATGACCCGCGTACCGAGCTGTTCAAGGGTCAGCTGGACCTGGACGAGGAGGGCTACCTGAAGGTCGCCGCTCCGTCCACCCGCACCAATGTGACCGGTGTCTTCGCCGCCGGTGACGTGGTCGACCACACCTACCGCCAGGCGATCACTGCGGCCGGCACCGGCTGCTCCTCCGCTCTGGACGCCGAGCGCTTCCTCTCCGCCCTCGCGGACGAGGACAAGGCGGAGCCCGAGAAGACCGCCGCCGTCTGACCTTCCCCTTCTTCCCTGCCCCACCGCATGATCAAGGAGCCCGCTGTGGCCAACCTGAAGAACGTGACCGACGCTTCCTTCGACGAGGACGTCCTCAAGAGCGACAAGCCCGTCCTGGTGGACTTCTGGGCCGCCTGGTGCGGTCCGTGCCGCCAGATCGCCCCGTCCCTCGAGGCCATCGCCACCGAGTACGGCGACAAGATCGAGGTCGTCAAGCTGAACATCGACGAGAACCCGGGTACGGCCGCCAAGTACGGCGTCATGTCCATCCCGACCCTGAACGTCTACCAGGGTGGCGAGGTCGCCAAGACCATCGTCGGTGCCAAGCCGAAGGCCGCGATCGTTCGCGACCTCGAGGAGTTCATCGCCGAGTAAGGCGAGAACCGAGCGGTGCCGTCCGAACGGCGGTGCATGTTTCACGTGAAACACGAATGGGCCAACCCCCGCGGGTTGGCCCATTCGCTTATGTCCCTCCGCTGACCCAGCGACTACAGCGGCCTCAGCGCCGGCTCCTTCTGGACCGCCCCGAGGAGCCGGTCGAGCGCCATCTCCACGTCTTCCTTCCAGGACAGCGTCGACCGCAGCTCCAGCCGCAGCCGGGGATGCGTGGGATGCTGCCGAACCGTTTTGAAGCCGACGGCCAGAAGATGTTCCGCGGGGAGCAGGCAGGCGGGTTCCTTCCAGCGGGCGTCACCGAAGGCCTCGATCGCCTTGAAGCCGCGGCGCAGCAGATCCTTGGCGACCGTCTGCACGAGCACTCGGCCAAGCCCCTGCCCCTGATAGCCGGGCATGATGAACGCCGTCATCAGCTGCACGGCGTCGGGCGACACGGGACTCGTGGGAAAGGCCGTCGACCGCGGGACATAGGCCGGAGGGGCGTACAGAACGAATCCCACCGGTACGTCATCGACGTACACCACTCGCCCGCACGAACCCCAGTCCAGCAGAACGGCGGAGATCCAGGCTTCCTTCTCCAGTGCCGAGGTGCCCGCCCTTACCGCCGCTTCACCACTGACGGGATCCAGCTCCCAGAAGACACACGACCGACAGCGTTGGGGAAGGTCCTGAACGTTGTCCAGCGTGAGCGGCACGAGCCGACGCCCCATGAAGGCTGTTCCTCGCTTCCTTCGCCCGCCGCATCACGCGCGGCTGTGAGAGTGCTCCGCTGCCTGAGCAGGCTGCCGACGAATCCGCCGACCGCTCCAAGGCTCAGGCCCGCGCTCACCAGTCCGGTGCGGCTCATCGATCGCATGGCCCCCGTCTCCCCGCTCAGAGATGCAGATGCTGTCCGGTGGATGCGCCATACCCGTTCGCATCGTATCCACGATGTGATTCGCTCGATACCGCCTCAAAGCAAAGAGCGGGCCGTGTTCCGGTACACACCGGACACGGCCCACTCTTGTTTGGCCGAGTTGGGGGACGGGATCAGTCGTCCTCGTCGTCCGTCGCGTTTTGCAGCTCCTGGTGCAGCACCGGCCCCTCGTCCGGGGCGAGCGTGCTCAGGATCCGCTGAAGATCGTCCACCGAGGCGAACTCGACGGTGATCTTGCCCTTCTTCTGTCCGAGGTCGACCTTCACCCGTGTTTCGAAGCGGTCCGACAGACGGGTCGCCAGCTCGTTCAGAGCCGGGGAGAGCCGGGAGCCGGCGCGCGGCCCCTTGGGACGCTGAGGCTTCTGGGGCCGCGAACCCATGAGGGTCACGATCTCCTCGACGGCTCGCACCGACAGCCCCTCGGCCACGATGCGGTGAGCCAGCCGGTCCTGCTCCTCGGAGTCCTCGATGGACAACAGGGCCCGGGCATGTCCGGCGGAGAGGACACCGGCAGCCACGCGCTTCTGGACGGCCGGTGAGAGCTTCAGCAGACGCAGCGTGTTGGAGACCTGGGGCCGGGAGCGCCCGATCCGGTCGGCCAGCTGGTCGTGGGTGCAGTTGAAGTCCTTGAGCAGCTGGTCGTAGGCGGCCGCCTCTTCCAGCGGGTTCAGCTGCGCGCGGTGCAGGTTCTCCAACAGCGCGTCCAGAAGGAGCTTCTCGTCCTCCGTGGCCCGGACGATCGCCGGGATGGCCTCCAGGCCTGCCTCGCGGCAGGCCCGCCAGCGGCGCTCGCCCATGATGAGCTCATAGCGGGCGGGCCCCAGCTGCCGTACGACGACGGGCTGGAGGAGACCGACCTCCCTGATGGAGGTGACGAGCTCCTGGAGCGCGTCCTCGTCGAAGACATCACGCGGCTGGCGGGGGTTGGGCGAAATCGCGCCGAGAGGAATCTCGGCGAAGTGCGCGCCTATCGGGGCCGCTGGCGTCTCCGTGACGGGGCTTGCGGAGAGCTCCTCGGTTTCATGTGAAACAGGCGGCAGCGTGGCCACCTTCGCCGCGGCAACCCCGCGGTCGGTCGTCAGCGCCGGGGCGGCTGCGGGGGAGGCGGAGACTCCACCACCCAGCGCGGCCGGAGCCGGGGTCTTCTCCGTCGGGGCAGCGGGGATCAATGCGCCTAGACCACGGCCCAGCCCCCTCCGTCGCTCGCTCACTGGATCCCCTCCACCATGCTCGGGTCGTTCTGGGCGCCGATGTGGGCCTGGCTCGCGTCATAGCTGATGCCGATGCCCTTCAGCGCGATTTCTCGGGCCGCCTCAAGATACGAGAGGGCACCGCTTGATCCAGGATCGTAAGTCAGTACCGTCTGCCCGTAACTCGGCGCCTCGGAGATACGGACCGAGCGGGGAATGCTTGTCCGCAGCACCTCGTCGCCGAAGTGGGTGCGCACCTCGTCCGCGACCTGGGAGGCGAGACGCGTCCGGCCGTCGTACATGGTGAGCAGGATGGTCGACACATGCAGCGCGGGGTTGAGGTGCCCCCGTACCAGGTCGACGTTGCGCAGCAGCTGCCCCAGGCCCTCGAGTGCGTAGTACTCGCACTGGATCGGGATGAGGACCTCCTGGCCCGCCACCAGCGCGTTGACCGTCAACAGGCCGAGCGAGGGCGGACAGTCGATGAGGATGTAGTCCAACGGCTGTTCATAGGCCTGGATCGCCCGCTGCAGTCGGCTCTCCCGGGCCACCAGGGAGACCAACTCGATCTCCGCACCGGCGAGATCGATGGTCGCGGGGGCACAGAAGAGACCCTCTACGTCGGGGACCGGCTGGACGACCTCGGCGAGGGGCTTGCTCTCCACCAACACGTCATAGATCGAAGGAACTTCGGCGTGGTGGTCGATCCCGAGGGCGGTGGACGCATTGCCCTGCGGGTCGAGGTCGATCACCAGGACACGGCCGCCGTGCAGAGCCAGCGAAGCGGCAAGGTTGACGGTGGTCGTCGTCTTGCCCACGCCGCCCTTCTGGTTGGCGACCACGATGACTCTGGTCTGCTCCGGCCGGGGCAGACCTTCGCCGGCGCGGCCCAGAGCCTCTACCGCCAGTTGGGCCGCACGACCGATCGGAGTGTCGTCCATCGGAGGCGGTGTTTCACGTGAAACATCCGCCCCCATCGACTCGGTACGGGGACCGGGGACCGGATCGGTCATCGGTCCCGCGATGTTGGCGTCGGACCGCAAGGATTCACTCTCCTCGACTTCAGGCTCGCAATGAACAGAGCCTCCCATGTCTTCGGGGTCGCGAACCAGTGAGCCCTGGTGTTCTGTGGAGAAATCCACCTCTGTGGACAACTCCGTGTCCCCGGGGAGGGACGGAGTGCCATGGGAGAGGGGATCCTCCGCCAGGGAACCGAGGGGCTTGCGATCACGAGGTTCGGCCGCAGCGCGGCCGCGACTGATGATGCCGTGGAGCAGTGAGCGACGTTTCACGTGAAACACGATGCACAGCGGCGGCGACCGGACCTTCACGACACTCCGACCTGCATAGGTTTGGCAGCTTGTGTGGAGTACGTCTCGTCCTCGGGGCGGATCCGAGACGCTCCTGCTGCTGCCCCTGATCCCGCTCCCGTCCCTGCTCAGCGGCGACGACGGGCCCGGCCCGTCCGGGCGGCCTTGGCCCGCTTGGCCGCGAACCGCACACCGCCCGGGCTCTCCCCGACCTCGACCCGAACCACCGTGGACAACGGATCCACGATGCCCTCACCCACATGCAGGATTGACGTCTCCACCGCGCCGAGCTTGCTCAGTGCCGTGGACGCGGCCTTCAGCTCCTCCTCGGCGGTGTCTCCCTTCAGCGCGAGCATCTCGCCGTAGGGACGCAGCAGCGGGATGCCCCAGGCGGCCAGGCGATCCAGCGGGGCCACGGCCCGGGCGGTCACCACATGAACCGGCGGCAGCTTGCCCAGGACCTCCTCGGCCCGGCCCCGCACCACCGTGACGTGATCCAGGCCGAGCAGCTCGACGACCTCGGTGAGGAAGTTGGTGCGCCGCAGCAGCGGCTCCAGCAGGGTGATGTTCAGGTCGTCCCGGACCAGGGCCAGCGGGATACCGGGCAGACCGGCACCGGAGCCGACATCGCAGACGGTCACGCCCTCGGGGACGGCCTCGGAGAGCACCGCGCAGTTCAGCAGGTGCCGCTCCCACAGGCGGGGCACTTCCCGCGGGCCGATGAGGCCACGCTGCACGCCCGCCTCGGCGAGCAGCTCCGCGTAGCGGACCGCATCGGCGAAGCGATCACCAAAAACTTCCCGCGCCTGCTCGGGCGCGGGGGGAAGCTCCGCTGCCTCCGTCACGGGGACCGTCCTTCCGTACAGCGCCGGCGCTTCGCGCACCGGCCACCAGAACTACCAGGCTGACAAAGTTCGGCCCCGTCTGCTCAACAGACGGGGCCGGTGGAACGTGGGGGCCGATCAGGCGGGCAGCACGACGACGAACCGCTGCGGCTCCTCGCCCTCGGACTCGCTGCGCAGTCCCGCGGCCTTGACCGCGTCGTGCACGACCTTGCGCTCGAACGGGGTCATCGGCTTGAGCTTCACGGGCTCGCCGCTGTTCTTGGCCTCGCTGGCGGCCTTGGCGCCGATCTCGGACAGCTCGGCCCGCTTCTTGGCTCGGTAACCCGCGATGTCCAGCATCAGCCGGCTGCGGTCGCCGGTCTCCCGGTGCACGGCCAGGCGCGTCAGCTCCTGCAGTGCCTCCAGCACCTCGCCGTCCCGGCCCACGAGCTTCTGCAGGTCACGGCTGCCGGTGTCGCTGATGATCGACACGGAGGCGCGGTCGGCCTCGACGTCCATGTCGATGTCGCCGTCGAGGTCGGCGATGTCCAGCAGACCCTCCAGGTAGTCCGCCGCGATCTCACCCTCCTGCTCCAGGCGGGTCAGGGCGTCTGCGCCCTCGGCAGCGGCGGAGGTGGTGCCTTCCGTCACGGGATGGGCTCCTTCTTACTTCTTGGACGGGGACTTGGGCCGCTGCGGGCCACCCTTGCGCTGGCCGGACTGGGCCTTGCTGCGGGTGCCGGAGCCGGGCTTCTGGGCCTGCTGGGCAGCGGCGGGCTTGGCGTCCTGCGGCTCGTCGGACTTCTCCAGCGAGGTGGACGAGGTGGACCCGCCCGCCTGCTTGGTCCCGCCGGACTGACGCTGGGCCTTGGACTGGCGCTTGGGCTGCTGGCGCCGGGCCGCGGCGCCGGTACCGGCAACCGTGGTGGTCTCCGCGCCGTCTGCGGTCTGCGCCTCGGCCTGGACCGTGCTCTTCGCCACAGTGCCGTCGGCCTGGGCGGCGAGACCGGCCTTGTTCACGGCGTTGATGAACTTGCGCTCGAACTCGTTGCGGTCCCGGCCCTTGGCGACGATCGCCTTGACGATGGCCTTCTCGCTGCGCTGGCGGACCTTGCCGTGCTGCGTGACGTGCTTGGTCAGGCGCTCCAGGTAGGCGGCCTGGGCCTTGGAACCCGGGGTCGGGTTGTTGTGGATGACGTACATCTGCTGGCCCATGGTCCACACGTTCGTGGTCAGCCAGTAGACGAGGACACCGACAGGGAAGTTGATACCGAAGACGGCGAACATGACCGGGAAGACGTACATCAGCATCTTCTGCTGCTGCATGAACGGCGTCTTCACCGTGGTGTCGACGTTCTTCGTCATCAGCTGGCGCTGCGTGTAGAACTGCGACGCCGACATCAGGACGATCATGATCGCGGTGACGACCCGGACGTCGGTCAGGGTGGCCCCGAGCGCCGCGACCTTGTCCGCACTGTCCGTGAACTTCGCCGCGAGCGGGGCGCCGAAGATGTGCGCCTTACGGGCGCTGGCGAGCAGCGGCTCGTTGATGACGCCGATCGTCTTGCCCGTCGCGATGCCGTTGAGCACGTGGTACAGGGCGAAGAAGAACGGGGACTGCGCCAGGATGGGAAGGCACGAGGAGAGCGGGTTGGTACCCGACTCCTTGTACAGCTTCATCATCTCTTCGGACTGGCGCTGCCGGTCGTTCTTGTAGCGCTCCTGGATCTTCTTCATCTCCGGCTGGAGCGTCTGCATCGCGCGCGTGGCCTTGATCTGCTTCACGAAAAGCGGGACCAGGCAGATGCGAATCAGGATCACGAGGGACACGATGGACAGGCCCCAGGCCCACCCGGTGTCAGCGCCGAAGATGGCGCCGTACACCTTGTGGAACTGGACGATGACCCATGAAACGGGTGTCGTGATGAAGCTGAAGAGGCTGGCAATCGTGTCCACTAATCATGCTCCTTGGGCATGGGACGAGGTCTCTGCGGCCGGGCTCGGAGGAAGCTCGGAAGAAGGACTCTCGGGCTTCACTTCGGTGGCCGGTTCGGCGGCGGAGGGCCCGCCCTTGCGTGCGCGCCAAGCGTTGCGCAGCATTTCGTGCCACCGTGGGCGCTTGCGCGGCGGGACGTGGTCCACACCACCCAGCGACCACGGATTGCACCGGAGGATGCGCCAGGCGGTGAGTGCCGTTCCCTTGATCGCACCGTGCCGGTCGATGGCCGTGTAGCCGTAGTGCGAGCACGACGGGTAGTACTTGCACACCGGCCCCAGCAGTGGACTGATCGTCCACTGGTACAGCTTGATCAGAGCCAGCAGCGGGTACTTCATCGCGCGCCCCCTCCCAGCAGCCGCTGAACGGCGGCATCCAGGTCTCGGGCCAGCTGTGCGTGGTCTGCGTCGCCCGCTCCGGGCAGCGCTCGTACGACTACCAGGCTACCGGGGGGAAACAGGGCGACTCGCTCACGCATCAGATGACGCAGTCTGCGCTTCACTTTGTTGCGCACGACCGCTCCACCCACAGCCTTGCTCACGACGAAACCCGCACGCGTCGGGGGAGCGCTCTCCCCAGGCGCGTGCGGGTCCGTGGCACCGCTACGAAGGTGGACGACGAGGGTCGGGCGTCCTGCCCGGCGACCTCGTCGAACCGCGGTCGCGAAGTCCTCGCGCCGCCTCAGCCGGTTCTCGGTGGGCAGCACGACGTCATGACCTGATCGGGATCAGGCGGACAGGCGGGCGCGACCCTTGCTACGGCGGGACGCGAGAATCGCGCGGCCGGCACGGGTGCGCATACGCAGCCGGAAGCCGTGGGTCTTCGCGCGACGACGGTTGTTCGGCTGGAAGGTGCGCTTGCTCACTCGGGGGCTCCAGAAAGAAATCGGTAGTTGCGGGGTGCCGTCTTGGCTGTCACCGTGCGCCCACGAGTAGCTCGCGTCACGCCCGAGTGCACCGCTTCCCGATCACCTGACGTGATCTGTGCCCATCGGAGGCAGGCGGCAGCAGCCATCGACAACTCGACCTGGTTACGGTACGCGGGGCCGCACCATCCGGTCAAACCGGGGGTCACGGAGAGACACTATCCACAGGCTGGGGACAACAACTTGAACCGCACCCGCCGCGCTGACTACCGTGGCTGAACTCCGATTCGTTCTTTTGTCCCCCGCCCCGGCGGGTTTGACCCACCGACCACCCGAAGTACCCCCCGACCCGTTCCGCGATCACACGTTCGTGGGACCTGTGAGAGAGCGTGCCCTGTGGCTGACGTACCCGCCGATCTTGCCGCAGTGTGGCCGCGAGTACTGGAGCAGCTCCTCGGAGAGGGCCGCGGACAGGGTGTCGAGGCGAAGGACGAGCACTGGATCCGTCGCTGCCAGCCGCTCGCGCTGGTCGCGGACACCGCTCTGCTCGCCGTACCGAACGAATTCGCGAAGGGCGTACTGGAGGGCCGGCTCGCGCCGGTCGTCAGCGAGACGCTGAGCCGCGAGTGCGGCCGCCCCATCCGTATCGCGATCACCGTGGACGACTCCGCGGGCGAGCCGCCGGCTCCCGCGGCGCCGGTGCAGCAGCCGCCCAAGCCGCGCTACGAAGAGCCCGAGCTGCCGTCCGGTCCGTCGTACGAGGAACGGCCGTACGAGGGCTACGGCCGCCACCGCGCCCCCGAGCAGCCGCCGGCCGAGCAGCAGCACCGCGCCGACCACCTGCCCAACGGACGCGCCGACCAGCTCCCCGTCGTACGCCCGGCGTATCCCTCGGAGTACCAGCGCCGCGAACCCGGCACCTGGCCGCGGCCCACGCAGGACGAGTACAGCTGGCAGCAGCCCCGGCTCGGCTTCCCCGAGCGCGACCCCTACGCCTCGCCGTCGTCCCAGGACGCCTACGGCTCCGGACCCGACGCCTACGGCTCGCCGTCCTCGGACTACCGCTCGCAGGGCATGGACCGGCCGTCGTACGAGCAGCAGCGCGGCGACTACGACAACCCCCGCGCCGACTACGACTCGGGGCGCCCCGAGTACGACCCGTCCCGCACCGAGTACGACCAGCGCGACCCCGTCCGCCGTGAGCTGCCCGAGCAGCCGGCGGGCGGCGGCCCGGCGCACCGGGGCGGCCCCGGCCGCCCGGACCTGCCCACGACCGGCGCGCCCGGCGCGCCCGGCCCGCTGGCCGCGCAGCCCGCGCCGGCGAGCGGTCCCGGCGAGCCGACGGCGCGGCTGAACCCGAAGTACCTCTTCGACACGTTCGTCATCGGCGCCTCCAACCGGTTCGCGCACGCGGCCGCGGTCGCCGTCGCCGAGGCACCGGCCAAGGCCTACAACCCCCTTTTCATCTATGGGGAGTCGGGGCTCGGCAAGACGCACCTGCTGCATGCCATCGGGCACTACGCGCGCAGCCTCTACCCGGGCACGCGCGTGCGGTACGTGAGCTCGGAGGAGTTCACCAACGAGTTCATCAACTCCATCCGCGACGGCAAGGGCGACAGCTTCCGCAAGCGCTACCGCGAGATGGACATCCTGCTCGTCGACGACATCCAGTTCCTCGCGGACAAGGAGTCGACGCAGGAGGAGTTCTTCCACACCTTCAACACGCTCCACAACGCGAACAAGCAGATCGTGCTGTCCTCCGACCGGCCGCCGAAGCAGCTGGTCACGCTGGAGGACCGGCTGCGGAACCGTTTCGAGTGGGGCTTGATCACCGACGTCCAGCCGCCCGAGCTGGAGACGCGTATCGCGATCCTGCGCAAGAAGGCGGTGCAGGAGCAGCTCAACGCCCCGCCGGAGGTGCTGGAGTTCATCGCCTCCCGGATCTCGCGGAACATCCGTGAACTGGAGGGCGCGCTGATCCGGGTGACGGCGTTCGCCTCGCTCAACCGGCAGCCGGTGGATCTCGGCCTGACCGAGATCGTCCTGAAGGACCTGATCCCCGGTGGCGAGGACTCGGCTCCGGAGATCACGGCCACGGCGATCATGGCGGCCACCGCGGACTACTTCGGGCTGACGGTGGAGGACCTGTGCGGCACCTCGCGCGGGCGCGCGCTGGTCACCGCACGGCAGATCGCGATGTACCTGTGCCGGGAGCTGACGGATCTGTCGCTGCCGAAGATCGGGGCGCAGTTCGGCGGGCGTGACCACACGACCGTGATGCACGCGGACCGCAAGATCCGCGCGCTGATGGCCGAGCGGCGGTCGATCTACAACCAGGTGACCGAGCTGACGAACCGGATCAAGAACGGCTGACGGCGGCCGCGCCTGGCCTGCGCCGACGTCGAGGGCGCCTTCGGGATACGACTCCTGAGGGCGCCCTTTGGCATGGTCGCTCTCCCGCAGGGGCCACTGTCCCGCAGGGGCCAGTGCCTGGTGTCGGTGCCCTGCGCTGGGGCCGGCCCGGGGCCGGGGCCGCGCTCGCCCGCGCCGGCGGGGTGCCGCGAGTACGGGTGGAGTGTTCCTCCTACGCCACCGGGTGTTCGAATTTCTGCCGGGTTACGGCCATCCTCCACAGATTCGCTGGGTTTCTTCCGTCCACATCCTGGGGACTGTGGAGTTGTCCCGAACGGCGTCCACAGGGAACTTGTTCATACGGCGTTCGCCCAGCTCAGCTGCCTGTGGAATCGTGGACGAACGATCTCCACAGGCTGTGGACCGAGCGAAGATCCACAGGCTGTGCACGAGGTTTTCCACTGGCGCCCCACAGGCTGGAGCCGGTTGTCCCCAGTGATCCCCGGCTTCTCCACATGGCTGTCCACTGTTCGGCAACGCGACGCACCCGCTCACCGCGTCGAGTGAAAGGCGTCACACGAAGGTGCCGGATTGGGGTGTGGGAAACGTGGGTAAACCTGGGGACGCAGCTGGGGAGAACTGCCCTCGGGCTGTGGGCGGGGTGTGCAGAACTTTCCGTTCTCCACAGATGCCCCCGGTTGTCCACCGCCGTCACCCACAGGCCCCGTGGACAAAATCTCGGGCCTGAGCTGGGAAAACGCGGTTATCCACGGTATCCACAGGCCCTACTACTACTCCCGACTAGAGAGAGCTCGGGAATCGCTTTGAAGCGGGGCCTGTGCACAACTCGCCGTCTCGTGTCCGGCTGCCTCCCGGAGCGACTTGACCCCGACGGGCACCTACTGTCAGTGCGGTGCGTCAGACTGGTCCCCGGTGTCCTTCCCTTCGCAGTGGGCGGTGACACCGAGTCGGAGGACTCAGTAGCAACAGCAGGAGGCGGCTTACGGTGAAGATCCGGGTGGAACGCGACGTACTCGCGGAGGCAGTGGCGTGGGCGGCACGCAGCCTCCCGGCCCGTCCGCCGGCGCCTGTCCTCGCCGGCCTCCTTCTCAAGGCCGAGGACGGCCAGCTGAGCCTGTCGAGCTTCGACTACGAGGTCTCGGCGCGCGTGTCCGTGGAAGCCGAGGTCGAGGAGGAGGGCACCGTCCTCGTCTCCGGCCGGCTGCTCGCCGACATCTCGCGCGCTCTCCCGAACCGGCCGGTGGAGATTTCCACAGACGGTGTACGGGCGACCGTGGTCTGCGGGTCCTCCCGGTTCACCCTGCACACCCTGCCTGTGGAGGAGTACCCGGCGCTGCCGCAGATGCCGAACGCCACGGGCACCGTCCCCGGCGAGGTCTTCGCGGCCGCCGTGTCCCAGGTGGCCATCGCCGCCGGCCGTGACGACACGCTGCCCGTCCTCACCGGTGTGCGCATCGAGATCGAGGGCGACACGGTCACCCTGGCCTCCACCGACCGCTACCGCTTCGCCGTCCGCGAGTTCCTGTGGAAGCCGGAGAACCCGGACGCCTCCGCGGTCGCCCTGGTCCCGGCTAAGACGCTCCTGGACACCGCCAAGTCGCTCGGTGCCGGTGACAGCGTGACGCTGGCGCTGTCCGGGTCGGGCGCGGGCGAGGGCCTGATCGGTTTCGAGGGCGCGGGGCGGCGTACGACCACGCGTCTGCTCGAGGGCGACCTGCCCAAGTACCGCACGCTGTTCCCGACCGAGTTCAACTCCGTCGCCGTGATCGAGACCGCGCCGTTCGTGGAGGCCGTGAAGCGTGTGGCGCTGGTGGCCGAGCGGAACACCCCGGTGCGGCTGAGCTTCGAGCAGGGCGTGCTGATCCTTGAGGCGGGCTCCAGCGACGACGCACAGGCTGTGGAAAGGGTTGACGCCCAGCTGGACGGCGACGACATCTCCATCGCCTTCAACCCGACGTTCCTGCTGGACGGTCTGAGCGCGATCGACTCCCCGGTCGCTCAGCTGTCGTTCACGACGTCCACGAAGCCGGCGCTGCTCAGCGGTAAGCCCGCGGTGGATGCCGAGGCCGACGACGCGTACAAGTACCTGATCATGCCGGTGCGGCTCAGCGGCTGACCGTTCGTCCACAGCTGTGCACAGTGCCGGGCGCTCCTGTGGGTGCCCGGCACTGTGGCTGGTCGGCGGCGGGTCCGCGACCGCCCGCAGCGGTGGCGGTCTGTGGAAAAGTGGCAGGTCGCAGGGGGTACGGATGAGCGCGTATGCCCACAGCTGTGCGCGAGTTGCCGGGTTTAGGCTCGGCTCGGCACACACCGGTGCCTCTCACGCCACACAGCGATCTAAGGAACACAACTGATGGAGCTCGGTCTCGTCGGCCTCGGCAAGATGGGCGGCAACATGCGCGAGCGGATCCGCCGCGCGGGCCACACCGTCATCGGATACGACCGCAACGCGGACCTCGCGGATGTCCACAGCCTGGAAGAGCTCGTGGGCAAGCTCAGCGGCCCGCGCGTGGTCTGGGTGATGGTCCCGGCCGGCGAGCCCACCCAGTCGACCATCGACCAGCTGGCCGAGCTGCTGGAGCCCGGTGACGTGGTCGTGGACGGTGGCAACTCCCGCTGGACGGACGACGAGAAGCACGCCGAGGAGCTGGCGGCCAAGGGCATAGGCTTCGTCGACTGCGGCGTCTCCGGCGGCGTCTGGGGCCTGGAGAACGGGTACGCGCTGATGTACGGCGGCGACGCCGAGAACGTCGCCAAGGTGCAGCCGGTCTTCGACGCGCTGAAGCCGGAGGGCGACTTCGGTTCGGTGCACGCCGGCAAGGTCGGCGCGGGCCACTTCGCGAAGATGGTCCACAACGGCATCGAGTACGCGATGATGCAGGCCTACGCCGAGGGCTGGGAGCTGCTGGAGAAGGTCGACTCCGTGGAGAACGTCCGCGAGGTCTTCCGCTCCTGGCAGGAGGGCACCGTCATCCGTTCCTGGCTGCTCGACCTCGCGGTCAACGCGCTGGACGACGACGAGCACCTGGAGGGCCTGCGCGGTTATGCACAGGACTCCGGTGAGGGACGCTGGACTGTGGAGGCCGCGATCGACAACGCGGTGCCGCTGCCGGCGATCACCGCGTCGCTGTTCGCGCGGTTCTCCTCCCGTCAGGAGGACTCGCCGCAGATGAAGATGATCGCCGCGCTGCGCAACCAGTTCGGCGGTCACGCCGTAGAGAAGAAGTAATCCACAGATCCACAGGGGCGCAGCCGTGAGTCCTGTGGATCCACAGTTCACCAGCGCTCTGGGGAAGGCCGGCGAAACGACCATGCACGTCACGCATCTTTCGCTGGCCGACTTCCGCTCGTACGCCCGGGCCGAGGTCCCGCTCGACCCGGGCGTCACCGCCTTCGTCGGCCCCAACGGGCAGGGCAAGACGAACCTGGTGGAAGCGGTCGGATACCTCGCCACCCTCGGCAGCCACCGGGTCGCCTCCGACGCGCCCCTGGTCCGCATGGGCGCCGAGCGGGCCGTCATCCGGGCGCAGGTCCGGCAGGGCGAGCGGCAGCAGCTGGTCGAGCTGGAGCTGAATCCCGGCAAGGCCAATCGCGCCCGCATCAACCGGTCAGCGCAGGTCAGACCCAGGGACGTCCTGGGGATCGTACGGACCGTGCTGTTCGCGCCCGAAGACCTCGCCCTGGTCAAAGGCGACCCTGGCGAACGGCGGCGGTTCCTCGACGAGCTGATCACGGCCCGGTCGCCGCGCATGGCCGGGGTGCGCTCCGACTACGAGCGTGTCCTCAAGCAGCGCAACACCCTGCTCAAGACGGCCGCCCTGGCGCGCCGGCACGGCGGGCGGTCCATGGATCTGTCCACGCTCGACGTGTGGGACCAGCATCTGGCGCGCGCGGGCGCCGAGTTGCTCGCCCAGCGCCTCGACCTGATCGCCGCGCTGCAGCCGCTGGCCGACAAGGCGTACGAGCAGCTGGCCCCCGGCGGCGGGCCGCTGGCGCTGGAGTACAAGCCGTCCGCGCCCGGCGAGGCCCACGCGCGCGAGGATCTCTACGCCCAGCTGATGGCGGCCCTGGCGGAGGCGCGAAAGCAGGAGATCGAGCGCGGTGTCACCCTCGTGGGCCCTCATCGGGACGATCTGATACTCAAACTCGGTCAGCTGCCCGCCAAGGGGTACGCCTCCCACGGCGAGTCGTGGTCCTACGCGCTCGCCCTGCGCCTGGCCTCCTACGACCTGCTGCGGGCCGAGGGCAACGAGCCGGTGCTGGTCCTGGACGACGTCTTCGCCGAGCTGGACGCGCGCCGCCGGGAGCGGCTGGCCGAGCTGGTCGCACCCGGCGAGCAGGTGCTGGTCACCGCCGCCGTGGACGACGACGTCCCGCAGGTACTGGCCGGGGCGCGCTACGCCGTGTCCGGCGGGACGGTGGAGCGCGTATGAGCACCGACGAACCCACCCCCAAGGACCCGAAGAAGAGCGGGAACGAGCCCTCCGGTGTCGACCTTGCGCGCGTGGCGTTGCGCGCGGCGAAGGAGCAGGCACGCGCGCGTGGGGACGCGGCGCGGCAGAAGAAGCAGGCCCGTCGCGGTGGCGGGCTGCGCTCCGGTGCGCGCGCCGACGGCCGCGACCCGATGGCGCTGGGCGCCGCGATCAACCGGCTGCTGACCGAGCGCGGCTGGGAGACCCCCGCGGCGGTGGGCGGGGTGATGGGCCGCTGGCCGCAGATCGTCGGTGAGGACCTGGCCAAGCACTGTGTGCCGCAGCGGTACGACGAGGACGAGCGCGTGCTGGTCGTGGGCTGCGACTCGACGGCCTGGGCGACCCAGCTGCGCCATCTCGCGCCCGCGCTGGTCGCCCGCCTCAACGAGGATCTGGGGCACGGCACCGTACGGATGATCAAGGTGCTCAATCCGGGCGGTCCGGCCCGGCGCTACGGCCCGCTGCGGGCTCCGGGGAGCTCCGGGCCCGGCGATACGTACGGGTGACGTACATCACGTCGCAAAGTGGGACCGTGCCGTCGGCGCGGCGCCGTATCACAGGTGCGGAGAGCTGCTGGGGCACCGGTGGATCCTCATCTGACCCCCCAGTAGCCAAGGGTTGACGGCTCGAAGCGCTGAGTGCCGCTGTGAGCCCCTTGGAGCCCCCATCCGCATATCGGGACCCGATCGAGGCCGGTTCAGGGCGGCACATGGGGACTCAGGTACCGGCAAACCCCCATCGATGTCAGAGCTACCGGTAGACTGGGAGACAATCCCGCCCCACTGTGGGGACCGCCCGGGAAAAGCTGAGCAACGCTGATCAAGGCTTACCACCGCAACATGCCGCAGCCGCTCCGGCAACCTGCCGACGAGCCCGGCTCGTGCTGTGCCAGAAAGGGCGCTTCGTGGCCGATTCCGGCAACCCCAACGAGAACATCCCGTCCACCGACGCCGGCGTGAACGCCGAGGCCACCGCCTCGGCTTCGTACGACGCCAGCGCCATCACCGTGCTCGAAGGGCTGGACGCGGTCCGCAAGCGGCCCGGCATGTACATCGGTTCCACGGGCGAGCGCGGTCTGCACCACCTGGTGTACGAGGTCGTCGACAACTCGGTCGACGAGGCACTGGCCGGGTACGCGGACACGATCGACATCACGATCCTCGCCGACGGCGGCGTCCGGGTCGTCGACAACGGCCGTGGCATCCCGGTGGGCATCGTGCCCTCCGAGGGCAAGCCGGCTGTCGAGGTCGTGCTGACCGTGCTGCACGCGGGCGGCAAGTTCGGCGGCGGCGGTTACGCCGTCTCCGGCGGTCTGCACGGCGTGGGCGTGTCCGTCGTGAACGCGCTGTCCACGAAGGTCTCCGTCGAGGTCAGGACCGACGGGCACCGGTGGACGCAGGACTACAAGATGGGCGTCCCGACCGCCCCCCTGGCCAAGCACGAGGCGACCGAGGAGACCGGCACGTCGGTCACCTTCTGGGCCGACCCGGAGATCTTCGAGACCACCGAGTACTCCTTCGAGACGCTGTCGCGGCGTTTCCAGGAGATGGCGTTCCTCAACAGGGGCCTGACGATCAAGCTCACCGACGAGCGTGAGTCGGCGAAGGCCACCAGCGGTGCGGACGAGGCGGGCGCGGACGAGAAGGCCGAGGTCAAGACCGTCACGTACTACTACGAGGGCGGCATCGTCGACTTCGTGAAGTACCTCAACTCCCGCAAGGGAGAGGTGGTGCACCCCACCGTCATCGACCTGGAGGCGGAGGACAAGGACAAGAGCCTGTCCCTCGAGGTCGCGATGCAGTGGAACAGCGGCTACAGCGAGGGCGTGTACTCCTTCGCGAACATCATCCACACCCACGAGGGCGGTACGCACGAAGAGGGCTTCCGGGCCGCGCTGACGTCGCTGATCAACAAGTACGCGCGCGACAAGAAGCTGCTGCGCGAGAAGGACGACAACCTCACCGGTGACGACATCCGCGAGGGTCTGACCGCGATCATCTCGGTCAAGCTGAGCGAGCCGCAGTTCGAGGGCCAGACGAAGACCAAGCTGGGCAACACGGAGGCCAAGACCTTCGTGCAGAAGGCGGTCTACGAGCACCTCAACGACTGGTTGGACCGCAACCCGGTCGAGGCGGCGGACATCATCCGCAAGGGCATCCAGGCGGCCACCGCGCGCGTGGCGGCCCGCAAGGCCCGCGACCTGACCCGCCGCAAGGGCCTGCTGGAGAGCGCGTCCCTGCCGGGCAAGCTCTCGGACTGCCAGTCCAACGACCCGACCAAGTGCGAGATCTTCATCGTCGAGGGTGACTCCGCCGGCGGCTCGGCCAAGTCCGGCCGCAACCCGCAGTACCAGGCGATCCTCCCGATCCGCGGCAAGATCCTGAACGTGGAGAAGGCCAGGATCGACAAGATCCTGCAGAACCAGGAGATCCAGGCGCTGATCTCGGCCTTCGGTACGGGTGTGCACGAGGACTTCGACATCGAGAAGCTCCGCTATCACAAGATCATCCTGATGGCGGACGCCGACGTCGACGGTCAGCACATCAGCACCCTGCTGCTGACCTTCCTGTTCCGCTTCATGCGGCCGCTGGTCGAGGCCGGTCATGTGTACCTGTCCCGTCCCCCGCTGTACAAGATCAAGTGGGGCCGTGACGACGTGGAGTACGCCTACTCCGACCGCGAGCGCGACGCACTGATCGAGATGGGCCGCCAGCGCGGCAAGCGCGTCCGCGAGGACTCGATCCAGCGCTTCAAGGGTCTCGGCGAGATGAACGCCGAGGAGCTGCGCGTGACCACGATGGACCAGGAGCACCGGGTCCTCGGCCAGGTCACCCTGGACGACGCCGCCCAGGCCGACGACCTGTTCTCGGTCCTGATGGGCGAGGACGTCGAGGCGCGCCGCCAGTTCATCCAGCGCAACGCCAAGGACGTCCGCTTCCTCGACATCTGAGTCGGTCTCAGCTGACCGCACCAGGAAGGATCTTCACCAGCAATGGCCGACGAGAACACTCCACAGACCCCTGAGACCGAGGGCGGCGAACTCGTGATGCGTGTCGAGCCCGTCGGGCTCGAGACGGAGATGCAGCGCTCGTACCTGGACTACGCGATGTCCGTCATCGTGTCCCGCGCGCTGCCCGACGTCCGGGACGGCCTCAAGCCCGTCCACCGGCGCGTGCTGTACGCGATGTACGACGGCGGCTACCGCCCCGACCGCGGCTTCTACAAGTGCGCTCGTGTCGTCGGCGACGTCATGGGCAACTACCACCCCCACGGTGACTCCTCGATCTACGACGCCCTGGTGCGCCTCGCCCAGCCGTGGTCGATGCGGATGCCGCTGGTGGACTCCAACGGCAACTTCGGCTCTCCGGGCAACGACCCGGCGGCCGCCATGCGGTACACCGAGTGCAAGATGGCGCCGCTGTCGATGGAGATGGTCCGTGACATCGACGAGGAGACCGTCGACTTCACGGACAACTACGACGGCCGCTCCCAGGAGCCGACCGTCCTGCCGGCCCGCTTCCCGAACCTGCTGATCAACGGCTCGGCCGGTATCGCGGTCGGCATGGCGACCAACATCCCGCCGCACAACCTGCGCGAGGTCGCGGCCGGCGCCCAGTGGTACCTGGAGAACCCGGACGTCTCCCACGAGGAGCTGCTGGACGCGCTCATGGAGCGCATCAAGGGCCCGGACTTCCCGACCGGCGCCCTGGTGGTGGGCCGCAAGGGCATCGAGGAGGCGTACCGCACCGGGCGCGGCTCCATCACGATGCGCGCGGTGGTCGAGGTCGAGGAGATCCAGGGCCGGCAGTGCCTGGTGGTGACCGAGCTGCCGTACCAGGTGAACCCGGACAACCTGGCGCAGAAGATCGCCGACCTGGTGAAGGACGGCAAGATCGGCGGCATCGCGGACGTCCGTGACGAGACCAGCTCCCGTACGGGCCAGCGTCTGGTCATCGTCCTGAAGCGGGACGCGGTCGCCAAGGTCGTGCTGAACAACCTGTACAAGCACACCGACCTGCAGACGAACTTCGGCGCCAACATGCTGGCGCTGGTCGACGGCGTGCCGCGCACCCTGTCGCTGGACGCGTTCATCCGCCACTGGGTGACGCACCAGATCGAGGTCATCGTCCGCCGTACGCGCTTCCGGCTGCGCAAGGCCGAGGAGCGCGCGCACATCCTGCGTGGTCTGCTCAAGGCCCTGGACGCCATCGATGAGGTCATCGCGCTGATCCGGCGCAGTGAGACCGTCGAGATCGCGCGCAACGGCCTGATGGGCCTGCTGGAGATCGACGAGATCCAGGCCAACGCGATCCTTGAGATGCAGCTGCGGCGCTTGGCGGCCCTGGAGCGGCAGAAGATCGTCCAGGAGCATGACGAACTCCAGGCGAAGATCAACGAGTACAACGAGATCCTCGCCTCCCCGGTCCGTCAGCGCGGGATCGTCAGCGAGGAGCTGGCCGCGATCGTCGAGAAGTACGGCGACGACCGCCAGACCAAGCTGATCCCGTACGAGGGCGACATGTCCATCGAGGACCTGATCGCCGAGGAGGACATCGTCGTCACGGTCACCCGCGGCGGCTATGTCAAGCGGACTAAGACGGACGACTACCGGGCGCAGAAGCGCGGCGGCAAGGGCGTGCGCGGCACGAAGCTGAAGGAAGACGACATCGTCGACCACTTCTTCGTCTCCACCACCCACCACTGGCTGCTGTTCTTCACCAACAAGGGCCGGGTGTACCGGGCGAAGGCGTACGAGCTGCCCGAGGCCGGCCGGGACGCGCGCGGGCAGCACGTGGCGAACCTGCTGGCCTTCCAGCCGGACGAGGCGATCGCCGAGATCCTCGCCATCCGCGACTACGAGGCGGCGCCGTACCTGGTCCTCGGGACCAAGTCCGGTCTGGTCAAGAAGACGCCTCTGAAGGATTACGATTCGCCCCGCTCCGGCGGCGTGATCGCGATCAACCTGCGCGAGCGTGAGGACGGCAGCGACGACGAGCTGATCGGCGCCGAGCTGGTCTCGGCCGACGACGACCTGCTTCTGATCAGCAAGAAGGCACAGTCGATCAGGTTCACCGCCTCCGACGAGTCCCTGCGCCCGATGGGCCGCGCCACCTCCGGCGTCAAGGGCATGAGTTTCCGTGAAGGCGATGAACTTCTGTCGATGAATGTTGTTCGACCCGGTACGTTCGTGTTCACTGCCACCGACGGCGGGTACGCGAAGCGGACCGTCGTCGACGAGTACCGCGTCCAGGGCCGCGGCGGCCTCGGTATCAAGGCCGCCAAGATCGTGGAGGACCGTGGTTCGCTCGTCGGGGCGCTGGTCGTCGAGGAGACTGACGAGATCCTTGCGATCACCCTCTCTGGCGGTGTGATTCGTACGCGAGTCAATGAGATCAGGGAGACGGGCCGTGACACCATGGGCGTCCAACTGATCAACCTGGGCAAGCGCGATGCCGTGGTGGGCATCGCACGTAACGCCGAGGCGGGGCGCGAGGCGGAGGAGGTCGGCGGCGAGGAGGCCGTCGAGGCCGCCGAGGGTGCTCAGGCCAGCGGCACGGACGAGGGTGAGGCGCCCTCGGCCGAGTAGCACGAGGAGAGAGTCATCGTGAGCGGAGCCACGGGCGCCGGATCGGCCGGTACCCCTACGGGTACGGAGACGGACGGCGGCGGCCGTGGCTCCGCCGCGCATGGTGCGGGCGCGGGGAGCGTGGCCGACCCGCACACGACCAACCTGAAGCCGGTGAAGGTGTCCGCGAAGGACTCCTCCGGCGCGTCTGGATCCCAGGGGGGAACTGTGACGGACACCCGAGGCCCGGCCGCGGCCGGCGAGGCGCAGTCGTCGTCTCCGCTCCCCGGGGAGCGGCGCCCGGAGCAGCCCTCCGGGCCGTACCACCCGCCGCAGGCCTATCCGGCCCAGGCGCCCGCCGGCGGCGTACGACGGCCGCGTACGGGGGCGCGTACGGCGCCGCGCACCCGTAAGGCGCGGCTGCGGGTGGCCAAGGCCGACCCCTGGTCGGTGATGAAGGTCAGCTTCCTGCTCTCCGTCGCGCTCGGCATCTGCACGATCGTCGCCTCGGCGGTGCTGTGGATGGTCATGGACGCGATGGGCGTGTTCTCGACGGTGGGCGGCACGATCTCGGAGGCGACCGGTTCGAACGAGGGGAACGGCTTCGACCTCCAGGCCTTCCTTTCGCTCCCCCGCGTCCTGACGTTCACGACGATCATCGCGGTCATCGACGTGGTCCTGGCCACGGCGCTCGCGACGCTCGGCGCGTTCATCTACAACCTCTCGGCGGGCTTCGTGGGCGGCGTCGAGTTGACCCTGGCGGAGGACGAATAGGCCCTGCGGAGGGCCTGCGGACGCCCTGCGGGTCCCCTGACCTGACGGTCCTCCGACAACCGATTTTGGGACTGACGTGGTCGTGCGCTAATCTTCAGGAGTCAGCGCGCGGGACACACACCGCAAAGCGCGGCGGGGCTATAGCTCAGTTGGTTAGAGCGCATCCCTGATAAGGATGAGGCCACAGGTTCAAATCCTGTTAGCCCCACCAGCACGAAGACCCCCGGTCCGGATGGATCGGGGGTCTTTTGCATCTGCGGCGGACCTCGACCGGGCGGCACAAAAAGGGCCCGACCGCTGGCGACGGGGGATGCACCAGCGATCGGGCTGTGGCCAAGGGTAACAAGCCCGGAGGCCTTGCGGGGAAAAGTCGGGCGGGAATAAGTCAGGTTGGCCGATCAGCGGTCGCACGGAGGGTCGTAGGAGAGCCGGGGCAGGTACTCGTGCCATTTCTGGGGGGTCAGTACGCCCCGGGTGACCGAGCAGATGTGGTCGATCGCCGCGCCGGAGTCCAGGCTCCACAGGCGGACCGTGTCAGTGCCGCTGGAGACGCCGAGGACGCGGCTTCTGGGGCTGAAGGACAGGAAGGTGCCCGACTTGGCGTTGGGGCTCATCGACTGGCCGATGGGGGTCGCCGAGGCGGGGTGGCCGACGTTCCACAGCCGGATCGTGTTGTCGTTGCCGCCGCTGGCCAGAACGTGCCCGTCCGGGCTGAACGTCAGCAACTTGACCGCCTCGGTGTGGCCGGTGAGCGGCGCGCCCAGAGCGGTCGCCGAGGTGGGGTGGCCGACGTTCCACAGGCGGACCGTGTCGTCGTCGCTGCCGCTGGCCAGAACCTGGCCGTCCGGGCTGAAGGCGATCGCGTTGACCGGGCCGGAGTGCTTCGTGAGCCGGCCGAGCCCGGTCGGTCGGGCCGGGTCGGTGATGTTCCACAGCCGGATCGTGCTGTCCGCGCTGCCGGAGGCGAGGGTGCGGCCGTCGGGGCTGAACGCGAGCGCGTTGACGTAGCCCCGGTGGCCCGTGAGCGGTCTGCCGAGCGCCACCGGGTGCGCGGGGTCGGCGACGTTCCACAGCTGAATGGTGTCGTCGTCGTAGGCGGTGGCCAGGGTGCGGCCGTCCGGGCTGAAGGCGAGCGTGCCCGGCCCCGCGAAGCGAGTCCGCAGGCGCAGGGGCGGTCCGGCGGCGGCCGGGTGGGACGGATCGCCGACGTTCCACAGGTACACGGCCTGGTTGTTGGTGAGGACGGCGAGGATGCGGCCGTCGGGGGAGAACAGCGGGGCGCGATGGCCGCCGTCCGCCTGCATGAAGGCATTCCCCAGCGGTACGGGCCGCCCGGGCCGCGTCACGTTCCAAAGCCGTAGCCTGCCGTCCCGCGCCGCCGTGACCAGCATCCGTCCGTCGGGCCGGAACGCGCTGGTGCGGCCGATGATGTCCGACGTCGGCAGCGACCACAGGCGTACCTTGCTGTCGCCGCTGCCGGTGGCCAGGGTCCGCCCGTCGGGGCTGAACCCCAGGGCGTACATCTCCCCGCTGCTGCCCGCGAGCGGCTCCCCGACCTGCGACGGGGACGGATCGCCGACGTTCCACAGGCTCGCCGTGCTGTCCGCGCTCGCGGCGGCCAGCCTGCTGCCGTCCGGGCTGAAGGCCACCGACCAGATGGGGCCGGTGTGCCCGGCCAGCGGTGAGCCGAGCGCGGCCGGGTGGGCCGGGTCGGTGACGTTCCACAGCCGGATCGTGTCGTCCGCGCTGCCGGAGGCGAGGGTGCGGCCGTCGGGGCTGAACGCCACCGAGTGCACGAGGTCCGTGTGGCCCTTCAGGGCGGTGGGGTACAGCTTGGGGTGGCGTGGGTCGGCCGTGTTCCACAGCAGGATCGCGTCGTCGTCACCGCCCGCCGCGAGGGTGTGCCCGTCGGGGCTGAACGCCACGCTGCGCACCGCGGCGCTGTGCCCGCGCAGGGCGCCGAGCTCGCCCGGGCGACGCGGGTCGGCCACGTTCCACAGCCGTACGGTGCGGTCCTCGCCGGCACTCGCGAGGGTGCGGCCGTCCGGGCTGAAGGCGACCAGGTAGATCGTGCCCCGGTGGCCGGTGAGCGGCTTGCCGAGCGGTTTCGGCTGGGCCGGGTCGGTCACGTTCCACAGCCGGATCGTCCCGTCGTCGCCGGCGCTGGCGAGGGTGCGCCCGTCCGGGCTGAAGACGGCGCTGCTCACCCAGCTGGTGTGGCCGGTGAGCGGCTTGCCGAGCGGTTTCGGGTGGGCGGGGTCGGCGACGTTCCACAGGCGGACGGTCCGGTCGTAGCTGGCCGTGGCCAGCGTCCTGCCGTCGGGGCTGAAGGAGGTGAGGTAGACGGCACCGCTGTGGCCGGACAGGGGGGTGGCCAGCGGCGCGTTCACGATCGAGATCAGCCTGCTGTACGTTCCCTCGTCGCCCGGGCGCAGATGGTGGGCGACCAGGTCCAGCTGGGCGGCCAGGGACGGATCCGTGCGCTGGACCCGGTCGGCCTCGGCGAGCACCTGCTCGAAGACGGCGTCGTCGCGCTGCTGCCGGGCGATCACCGCCGATCCGCCCGCGACCAGGGCCAGCACCACCAGAGCCGCCACCGCGGCCCGGCTGATCCACACCGTGCGCTTGCGCAGCCGGACGGCCGCGGCCAGAAACTCCACCGCGCTGCGGGTCAGATACGTGTCCCCGGCCGATCGCGCCCAGCTGCGCGCCTGCTCCAGCCGGGAGCCCCGGTAGAGCAGCGAGCTGTCCCGGCCCGAGTCCTCCCAGGCCCGGCCGTCCTCCTCCAGCCGCTGGCGAAGCAGCTGGTCGCCCCGGTCGTCGTCGATCCAGTGCCGCAGCCGGGGCCAGGCGTGCAGCAGCGCCTCGTGCGTGATCTCCACGGTGTCGGCGTCCAGCGTCACCAGCCGGGCCCGTACGAGGGCCTCCAGGGACTCCTCCGTCTTGCCGGGGTCCGCCGACTCCTCCGCCAGCTGCCGCCGGGTGCCCCGCCGCCGCGTGGCGTGGGTGTCCTCGCCCAGCCGGACCAGCCGCAGCAGGAGCAGCCGGGCCGCCGTACGGGCCGCGGGGTCCAGCCCCGACCAGGCACGCTCGGCGGTCGCCGCGACCGCCCCCTGGATCCCGCCCGCCGCGCGATAGCCGGCCAGCGTCAGCCGCCCGGCCTTGCGGCGCTGCCAGGTGGCGAGCAGCGCGTGCGAGAGCAACGGGAGCACGCCCGCGTCATGCGCCCCGCGCGGTCCGTCGGCGCTGACCTCGCGGACGATCAGCTCGGCGAGCCCCGGTTCCAGCTCCAGACCCACCGCCTTGGCCGGACCGGTCACCGCCTCGCGCAGCTCGGTGCTGGTCAGCGGGCCGAGCACCATGTGCCGGTGCTGGAGCGCGTCGGCCAGTTCCGGGTAGCCGAGGCACTGCTCGTAGAAGTCGGCGCGGATGCCGAGGACGACGACCACCGGTGCCGGCTCGCCCGAGCCGGCGGGCGGGGTGCAGACGGCGTGCAGGAGCTGGATGAACGTACGCCGGTCCGTCTCGTCGGCGCAGAGGGTGAACGCTTCCTCGAACTGGTCCACGACGACGACCGGACGGCACTCCCCGGACGTCTCGCGGCGGATCCACTCCGACACGGCCTCGCGAGCCGCCTGGGCCACTCGTGGGGAGTCGGAGCCGGGAACCGCCGGATTCTCCGTGGCCTCCTGTTCGGCCCGGCGCGCGTCGGCGGCGACCGCGCCGAGATCGGGGATACGGCGGACCAGCTCACCGAGGGGGTCGGCGCCGGGGACGAGGTGCAGGACGCGGTCGGCGGTGGTGTCCTGCGGAGTCTGGGGTGATGCGGCGCCTGTGTGCGCTACGCCGGTGCCGGGTGCGTCGCGCAGCGCGCCGTCGCGTACGGCGGGGACCAGGCCGGCGTTCAGCAGGGAGGACTTCCCCGCTCCCGAGGCGCCCACCAGCATCACCAGACCGCCGGTCCGCTCGGCGGCGCGGAGCTGGGCTATGAGCGCGCCCGTGCTCCGTTCCCGGCCGAAGAACCACCGGGCGTCCTCCAGCCGGTAGGGGGCGAGCCCCCGGTAGGGGCAGACGCCTCCGGTGACGGGCGGGGCCTGAGCGGGAGCCTGCCGGTTCTCCTCGGGGGGCGGCGCGGGCCGGTCGCCCACCGGGTCGGCCAGCGCGCGCTCCCACAGCCGCTGCCAGTGCGCGAGGTCGTACAGGCCCGTGGACACCGGCGCGGGCCGCAGCCGGCGTGCCTCCGGAATCAGGATGTGCAGCACTGCCGCGAGGGCGGTGAACTGGGCGGGGACGTTCTTGGCCCGGCGCCAGTCGCTGATCCGCTGAGCCGACACCCGTACGGGCCGCCCGCGCTCGTCGACCCGCTGCAGCCGTACGACCGCCTCGGCGACGCTCTTGAGGGGAGGGTTACCGGCCTCCTTGTACAGCAGCGCGAGGCGCTCGGCGAAAGCTGTGCGTGCCCCTGAGTCGGAACTCAAGGTCCCACCCCTTACTTCCCCCCGTGTCTGGACGTCCGGACCGGAAAACCCACCCTATACGTCTGACCTGCGGATAAGCACCGGACCGGAGGTCGCGGTCTCCTCGCCGTGGGCAACAGATGGCAGGATCCGGACCCGGTAGCGGACTCGTCACACACCGTCCGGACAGGCCACGGCGCCGTGCTCGGACAGACAGCCCTTGGCGCCGAAGGATCTCGGCCAACTTCGTTACTTCGACCTGTGCCGAGCCGACGCGGCAGCGGTCGATGCCTCGCACCGTCCGGCACCGGTCCCCGCGAGGGGAGGGACCGGCGCCGGACGGGCGGAGGGTGTTCCGGACCGGCGGCGGGGGTGTTCCGGACCGGCCGGATGGGCGTTTCACGTGAAACACCGTGTGCTTCTCGGTTTCTGCACCTGCGCAGCGCCTCGGTCCGGGAGGACACCGCACCCTGGTTCCGGATGCGGGCAGGGTGCCGCGTCGGCCGTGACCAAGCCGGAAGCGCGGATGCCATCCGAGCGCGCCCCACGCCCTGGATATCTGATGGCCCGTCAGATACGGTGCCTGTCGGCGACTGTTCCCGAAGGTGGGCGTCCCGTTCCCGAAGGGGTGAGTGTCATGCACAAGCGTCCCCCGTGCCCGCGACCGCCGGGTGCTCCGCGCTGGGTCGCGATGTTCCACCAGCCCTCCCAGGACTCCTGGACGGTGGGCGCCGAGTCTCCCGACCGGGCTCCCGTGCTGTACGCCGTCGGAGACATGACCCAGACCGTTCGGGCGCGCGGCGAGGAGGCGGCGGTCGCGCTGTGGGGGCCCAAGGACGGTGCCTGGCACCTCTTCGACATCCCGTCCGGCAAGGCGTCCGCTCCCGCCCCGGCCACCTCGGCCGACCCGCCCGCGCCCGGCGCCGGTGCACCGGCCAAGCTCACGGAACGCATGACGGACCGCCGGCACCAGGTGCTCATGGCCGGCCTGAGCAAGGCGGGCCTGTACGACCTGAGCGCCGAGGACGGCGAGGCGGTGCGGACGATGGCCGACCTGCTCGACGAACCCACGGTCCGCCGGGTGGCCCACTGGCTCTCGGTGGCGGGCGCGGAGCGGTAGCGCGGGCGCGGAGCAGGAGCGCGGGCGCGGAGCAGTAGCGTGCGCAGGGCCGGTTCAGCGGGTGGTTCGCCGGGCAGTGACGTCCACGAAGCCACCGTCTAGGGCTGGAGGACGCATGAAGGTCTCCGTCGACCGCTCCCTGTGCTACGGCTCTGCCGAGTGCGCGCACCGCGCGCCGGCCGTGTTCGTGTTCGAGGACGGCTACGGCGTCGTACGGCCCGGCCGGGCGGAGTCCGCCGACGACCCGCAGGTCCAGGAGGCGGCCGAGAAGTGCCCCTCGCAGGCGATCGTGCTCACGGAGTAGCGCCCTGGCGAGCCGTGGACGAGGTGCCGGCCGGCCCGGCCGGGTAGGACCACTCGAAGTCGGCCAGTGCGCGGGCCCGGGCCTCGGCGACCGCCATCCGCGCCGCGCGCTCGACGGGGTCGACGTGGGACGCCTGGCCCGTGACCTGGCCCTCCCACTTGCGGTACAGCAGGCCGACCTCCGCCGAGAACCAGCCGCGGCTCACCGCGTCCAGCGCCAGCAGCAGGCCCGTGTCCTCGGACGCCGGCAGGGCCATCCAGCCGCCGAGCACGATGAGCAGCTCGCGCCGGACGCACAGGGTCGCCGGATGGACCGGTGCGCGGAAGTCGTTCCGCTTCCAGTGATCGAGCACGGCACCGCGTTCGAGCGGGCCGTCGCCCGGATTGCCGGGGAAGCCCACCGTCGAGCCGTCCGGCAGCAGGTCCAGGGCCCGGGACGTCGTCCAGCCGACGCTGCGGTGCGCCTCCAGTACCGCCACATCGCGGGCCAGCGCGCCCGGCGTGAGCCGGTCGTCGGCGTCCAGCACCTTCACATACGTGCCCCCGGCGCGCGCCAGCGCGATCGTGCGGGCGACTCCGGGCCCGCCCGGCCGGCTCTGGCCGAAGCTCACACGCGTGTCGTCCGGGACGAACGGGCGGACCTCGTCCGTCGTACCGTCCTGCTGGATCACCCACTCCCACTCCCAGCCACCGGGAAGCCGCTGCTCGCACAGGGACGCGTAGGCGTCCGGCAGGAACCGCGCGGACGGGCCGTGGACAGCGGTGACAACGGTGACGCGCCGGGTCACGGCAGCACTCACCACCTTTCCGGAGTGTTGTCGATCATCCTCCCAGGTCATACACGCAACAAAAGCGCAAGACCCCCGGCCGAACCCGGCCGGGGGTCTTTTCGTGTCGACTGGTGCGTACGCAAGTCGCCGTGGTGTCGAGACGTTGCGGTACTGCGTGACGGCTGGAGATCAGCAGTCGAGCGTGGACGCCGAGTGCTCCGCGGGGGTGGTCGTGGTCTCCGCCTGGGTGTCGATGAGGGGACGCTGCCGGCAGCGGGGGGTCTTCCCGTGGGCCTCGGCCCTGATCCGCTGCTTCATCGTGGGGGGCAGGGCGGCCCTGGTGTAGGACCGGGACCAGTGCCGTGGCGCCGGGATCGTCGGGATGGTCCTGTGCGCGGTGCCGGTGCTGGGGCTCTCGGGCCGGGGTGCGGCCGCCGCGGTCGTGGCGGCCGTGGTGGTGACGAGTCCGAGCGCGGTGCACAGCGCGAGAAAAGCGGTGACGATGGTGGTCCACAGCTGCATGACCTTGTTCTTGGTCATGGCCCCTCACTTTCGGGTTGGGCGATTTGCGTACTTTCCTCATGATGTGTATCGGGGCTGCGAAGTGGTGGACCGACGCCCGTGGCGCGGCGATGTTCAGATCAACACCACTCGGATGGCCGCAAGAGTGGCGGAAAACTCTCAAAAGCTGACGAGCGCCGGCGAAGGGGGAGCAAAGTAACCGTCCGTGGAGGTGCGATCACCCTCCGCCCGGAATGCCGCCGGACCTGGCCTAATGCGCTGTCCAAGGCGGGAGTTGGGGCCCGACGCAGGTCACCGATCGATATCGGTCGGTGTGTATAGTCGGGCGCCAGAGGTCCCCTACGTCAAGGAAAGACGAGGTCGCGCGGTGAAGAAGCTGCTCCTGGTCGCACTGGCCGCCAT
This sequence comes from Streptomyces sp. NPDC050743, assembly GCF_044456925.1. Lineage (NCBI taxonomy): Bacteria > Bacillati > Actinomycetota > Actinomycetes > Kitasatosporales > Streptomycetaceae > Streptomyces > Streptomyces sp. NPDC050743. The sequence continues at coordinate 97,602 of NZ_JBITGJ010000005.1, read as the reverse complement.
CGGCGGGCTCCTCGTGTACCGCCAGATCCAGGCGGATCGCGCCGAGCAGGATCTGTGGACGGAGGCGACTGACTCCGTGCCCACGGGTTCGTGAGTGCCGATACCGGAATCTGAAACAGGCCCCGACCGCCATCGCGGTCGGGGCTTTGTGCTGCCCGCCATCCCGCCCGTGTGTTGCGGGGGCCCGCGGAATGCTGTAGACGCCGGCCCGAGCCCCAACGGGCGGCCGTGCCTTGCCTGGTCGGGTCTCGCGGGGCGTTGCCGGGCGTTTCGGACGGCTGTACGCATTGTCCGGATGGGGCGAGGGCGCACGGGGCAGGATGGAGCGCGGTCCGGTACGCGACTGGGGAGGGCGGCACGTGCGGGAACGAGCGCGGTGTACGGCGTGGTGGCGGCGGTACGGCCGCCGGACGGTCCCCGGCGCCCCGCGGACAGCCCTGATGCCGGGACCGTGCGCCCTGCGGACGGCCCTCCTGCCAGGACTCTGCGCGCTGCTCGTCCTGCCGTGCGGTATGGCGGCCGCCCACGCGAACGCGATCGCCACCGAGAAGGGGTCGCCGCAGTCGTACGCCTTCACGCCCGGCGCCCGTACCGTCGCGGGCGCGACGGGCACCGCGACGGCACCACGGCTGGACGCCGGCCGCACCTACCGCAGCTCCCTTCCGCGGAACGGCAAGCTCTACTACCGGCTCGAACTCGGGGCCACCGACTCGGCCTACGTCCCCGTCACCGCCGTACCCCCCGCGCACGCCACCGTCTCCGCCACCGACGGCATCACCGTGTCGGTCCAGGACGCCACCGGCACGCCCTGCTCCTTCGCGGGCGCCCGCTTCGGCGCCGGGCTCAGCCCGCGCCCGGTCACCGCGCTGGGACAGCGGGAGACCGGCAAGGCGGTGTGCCAGGGCAGGGGCACGTACTACGTGGTCGTCCGACGCCTCGACGCCCAGGGGCCGGGTACGACCGCCCCCGCGCAGCGCTGGGACCTGGAGATCGCGCCCGTCACGGAACCGCGCACCGCGCGGGCCGGCGCCACCTCCGCGCCGCAGGCCTGGGACTCCGCCACGCCCGAGCCGCTCACCGGTGAGCCCCGCGACCGGTCCGGCGGTACCGGGTTCGCCTCCGCGAGCCCCCTGGGGCAAGGCGTCTGGCGGACGTCCCTCGTGCCCGGCGAGACGCGGTTCTACAAGGTGCCGCTCGACTGGGGCCGACAGCTCCACGCCTCCGCCGAACTGGGCAGCGCCACCGGTCACGGCTATGTCGGCGGCGCCCTGAACCTCTCCCTCTACAACCCTGTCCGCGGCTACGTCGAGGACGCCGCCCTCGGCTACACCGGCACACAGAAGCCCGCCGTGCTCGCTCCGCTCCCGCCGGTGGAGTACGCCAACCGCTACGCCGTACCCACCGGGGTGACCTCCGTCCGCTTCGCCGGCGACTACTACCTCGTGCTGCATCTCAGCGAGCAGACGGCCGACTCCTTCGGGCGGGGGCCCTTCGCGGTGACCCTGCGGGTCCGGGTGGCCGGGCGGGCGCACGCCGGCCCGGAATACGCCGGGCGACCCGTGCCGGGGGAGGTGTTCACCGTCTCCGAGCAGGACCGGGAGGCGGCGCTCACCGGGAACACCGGGGACGGGGCCGCCCCCGTGATGAGGCTGGTCGCCATCAGTGGGATCGGCCTGGGAACGGTGCTGCTGCTGGTGCTCGCTGGCTGGACGGTGACGGCGCGGAGGACTCAGCGCATTCAGACGCGGGTCAACGCCCAGAAGCCCACCGCGTAGCAGGCCAGCGCCAGCAACAGGATCGGGATCGCGACCTTCGCCGACGGACCGGGCCGCCGATTCCGCCTGGCCCGGCGCCCTGCCCGCCCTTGCGCGGGCAGGCCCGAAACCGGCTGAGCCGGAGAGGGAACCTGCGCGTCCTGAGCGGTGTACGCAGCAGTAGAGGCATCGGAGCGATGACCCGCCATCGCGCTGGAGGACGGCGTGGAGCTCCAGGGGGCGTGCGGAGTCCCGGGACCGTGGTGAACGCGGGGGGCGTGGATCCGGGGGGCTATGTACGGCTCATGAAGGGGGAGTTGAGGGGGGAGAGCGGGGTGCGGCGGGCTGTACGGCCTCTGCTCGTCGGGGTACTGGAGCTCCTGCGGGGCGTACGGCTCGTAGGTGGCGGGCTCCTGGGGTTCCTGGGCGGAGGCCGGGGAATTCTGGGCGGAGGCCGGGGAATTCTGGGCGGAGGCCGAGGGATCCTGGGGCGGCGGCAGACGGAAGCTGCCGGTGTCCGAGAGGGAGCCGGTGCCCGCGTCCGCAGACGAATCCGTGCTGCCACCAGTACCGGCATGGGGACCGCCACGGGCACCGACGTCCGCCGCCGGACGCGTATCCGCGTCCTCGGTAAGGTCCACGGCGACTCCGGAGGCCCTTTTGACGGGGCCGTCGGGGCCGAACCCGGGCGGGAGCGGGCCGAGTTGGTCGAAGATCTCGATCAGCTCGTCGTCGGGCTCGGGCTCCGGCAGGAGTTTTGCCGCGGAGGCCAGCGCCTTGCGCGCACCCGTGGCGGTGCGGAAACGCGCGGCCGGGTCGGGCTGGAGCAACGTGGCCACGACCTGCCAGAGCGGCTCCGGGATGCCCTTGGGCGGCCCCGGCGTCCCGTTCTCCGCGAAATACCGCACCAGCGCCTTGGCGTCAGGCTTGGCGCCTTCGAGCAGATACAGCGCGACCAGGCCCACGGCGAACAGGTCGGCGGGAAAGTCCGGTTCGGCGCCGAGTATCTGCTCGGGGGCGAGGTAACCGGGCGTGCCCACCACCAGGTTGGTCTCCGTCAGCCGGGGCTCGCCGAGCCGCATGGCGATGCCGAAATCGGACAGCCGCAGCCGCGGCCGGCCGGTCCCGGTCGCCTCCAGCAGGACGTTGGCAGGCTTGATGTCCCGGTGGATGACCCCCTCGGCGTGCACGGCGGCGAGACCGGACAGGAGCTGGTCGAGCAGGGTGCACACGAACGCCGGCGGCACGGGCCCGTAGTCGCCGACGAGGTGGACCAGCGAGCCGCCGGCGACCAGGTCCATGGTGAAGAGCACCTTGTCGTCGTCGGCGGCCCAGCTGGCCGGGGCGAGGACATGAGGGTGGTCGATGCGCAGAGCCTGCTCCCGCACGAAGCGCAGCAGGGAGTGGGCGTCACGCTGCTGAAGCACCTTGGCGGCCACATAGCGCCGTCGGCGGTGGTCCCAGGCACGCCATACGGCGCCCACGCCCCCGCGTCCGATCGGGTCGGCCAGCTCGTACCGGCCGGCGAACACCTCACCCATGGCAGCCCATCGCTCCTCCCCCGGAACCCGCGCCGGTCCCCCTGCCCCCTTGGTTCCCCGCTCCCCCTCGGTTCCCCCCTGGTCTCCCCCGTGATGAGTGATACGACCCCGCTCCACGTGCGAGGACCGGCCCACCCCCATGGACCGACACTCCGCGCCCAGTCGCCCCCTCACCGGACTCGGCCCCGGCCCGGCCCACGGACCCCCTCCGTGGACCGGGCCGAGGGCCCTAGTTCTGGTGGGACTGGTAGTGCGCGACGGCGTCCGAGGTACGGCCGGCGCCGTAGACCCGGAGGAACTCCGCCAGCTCGGGATGGCTCGGCGCAAGGCTGTCCGCGGCGTCGATGATGTCGCCCGCGGCGGCCACCGAGCGCAGCAGCGACTGGATCTCGCGGACCACCCGCTTGACCGTCGGCGCCCCCGAACCGCTGGTGGTGTGGGTGGTGTTGTTGAGCACGGAGCCCCCCTGTGACTTCTTGATCTCGTCCATGCGCTCGGTGGCCTCGGCCGCACTCACACTGCCGTCCGCGACCTGCGCCGCGAGGTCCTGCAGCAGCTGCACCCGCTGGACCACGGCAGGATTGCCGATCTTCGCGCGCTGGCCGCTCATCAGCTGCGAGAGCATCGGAGCGGACAGCCCCAGGACCGCAGCGAGACGGGCCTGGTTCAGCCCGAGATCCTCGATGAGCTTACGGAAGAGCGCCCCCAAAGGCTCCCCGTACCAGTTCCGCTGCAGCTCCCGCGCTCTCGCGGTGGCTTCCTGCTGTGCGGCGTCCATTGCGTCTCCCCATCGCTTCCCCAAAAAACCGCGCGGTTCGCTGTAGCGAACCACGTCGTGCATCTTACGGAGCGTGGTCATTCGCGGGGACCCCCCAATCTTTTTGCGGGATACCGGGGGTGACCCGGTACTCTGGTCTGCGGCGACCACCGGAACGCGATTCCTCCGGGCGGCCGCTGCTTCCCGGGGCCTTAGCTCAGTTGGTAGAGCGCCGTCTTTGCATGGCGGATGTCAGGGGTTCGACTCCCCTAGGCTCCACCCCGAAACGCCTCCCGACCTGCGGAAACGCTGGTTCGGGAGGCATTTTTCATGGGCAGGACGCTGCCTGTGCTGAAGGTGGTGGGGCACCCGGGAAGCGGGGCGGCGCTCTGCGGGTGAGGGGCCCGGGGCGGCGGCCGCGGTGGACGCCGGACCGGCCGCACACCGGCCCAAACGGACTCCGCCACGATGGACACCGGTCCCGATGGGCACCGCCTCGGTCGGACGTCGGCCGGACCCGGTGTGGAGGGGACCGCCCGGATGACGGTGGAGGTGCTGGAGTCGGCGAGGTGACGAGCGCGGCCTCTTCTGCCCGGCGACCAGGTTCACCGACCGGGTTCACCGAGGATGAAATCCCCTTTGTCCCCCGGGCTATTGGGCCTGGCCGACGTGCGGGCCGGGTGGTTTCACGTGAAACGGGCCATGGGCAGCGAGCGTCAACCCGCTTGTCCCACAGCCCGTTTGACGGCCGACGGTAGGTGATCCGTGCCCTGTGCCAGCCGGTGACCTCCGGCACTCCGACCGGCTGGCACTTTCGACCGGCTCGGACCGGCTACTGCTCGTCGTCTTGGTTCGCGGCATCCTCCTCGGCCTGCTTCGCCTGGACCTCGGGATCCAGCGCCGAGGCGCCACTGCCGTCCACCGAGCTGAGCCGGCCACCCGACTCCGGTACCTCCGTCGCCGCCGGCGGTTCGACCAGCCAATCAGGGTTGGCCTGCTTGTCCCACCACTTCCAGGCCGCGAAGGCACCACCGGCCACCAGGGTCAGCAGCGCCAGCCCCTTCACAGCCCGGCCGGCCCTGCACCGACGCTCGTTCCGGCGGGCCAGCTTCTGGATCTCCTCCGCCGAGACCTGACCACGCAGTGCGGCCAGGGCGGCCGCGCCACGCGCGGCGGCCTCCTCACGGACCGGAGCCGTCGCGGCCACGGCCTGCTCGATCCTCGGACGCGAGTACTCGGCGGCCTGACGCGAGTACTCGGCCGCCTGACGGGCAGCCTTACGGGCGCGGACGGCGGCCTCCTGCGCTGCCAGGTCCACTTTCGGCGGCACATGCGCACGAGCCTGCTCCAGACGCGGAGCGAGCCGGGCGTCGTACTGCACGCGGGCTTGTTCGGCTGCCTGCGACACAACGGGGGCAAGCCGTACGCGTGCCTCCTGCGCGTAGAGCGCGGCACGCTCCTTGGCCGTGTCGGCGTAGGGCGCCACCACTTCCGCGGCGTGCAGCACGCTGTCCTTCGCCGAGCCGGTCGCGGCGCGCACGCTGTCGATGCGGGTCACGGGTTCCTCCTCCTCGGTGGCGTACGGTATTTCGACTTTCCACCCTTTTACGGATCATGCCTGCCAACGGTCCGCGCGGCATGCGAGGGCAGGGCATATGGGTGCTGATTGCTCCCTTCGGAGCCATTCCGGTAATTCCCGGGCAACCTGCCCTGCCCTCGACACTGCCACGAATCGCCGACGAGCGCTGCCTTCCGGGCGGAACTCGTGGCTGCCGGGCGACGTACGCCCCCGACCGTGCGAGGATCGGGGAGTCACAGGAAGACAACGGAAGGCAGATCGTGGCTGAGCAGCTTTACGCCACCCTGAAGACCAACCACGGCGACATCGTGGTCCAGCTTTTCCCGAACCACGCGCCGGAAACGGTCAAGAACTTCGTCGAGCTGGCGCAGGGCGAGCGCGAGTGGACCCACCCCGGCACGGGCGAGAAGAGCAAGAAGCCGCTCTACAACGGCACGATCTTCCACCGTGTCATCAGCGGCTTCATGATCCAGGGCGGCGACCCGCTGGGCAGCGGCATCGGCGGCCCCGGGTACAAGTTCGGGGACGAGTTCCACCCGGACCTGTCCTTCAACAAGCCCTACCTCCTGGCCATGGCCAACGCCGGCCCGGGCACCAACGGCTCCCAGTTCTTCATCACCGTCGCCCCCACGACGTGGCTGAACCGCAAGCACACCATCTTCGGCGAGGTCACCGACCCGGCCAGCCAGAAGGTCGTCGACGCCATCGCCGCCGTGCCCACCGGCCGCAACGACCGCCCGGCGAACGACGTGGTGATCAACGAGGTCGTCGTCGAGAAGCGCGAGGGCTGAGCCCACCGCTCCCCACACCATCCCGCAGGAAAACGCCGGTACACCCCACGGGAACACACCGGAACCTCCCGCAGGGAACAAAACGCCCCGCTCGTCCGTACCAAGGATGAGTGGGGCGGGGCATTGCCGGGGGCAGTCCCACGACGACCGACAAGGGGAACCGATGGACCACGCCGAAGGCAGCACGCAGAACGCCGCCCACCGCGTGCCCGTGTGCTACCGACACCCGGACCGCGAGACCGGTGTGCGCTGCACCCGCTGCGAGCGCCCCATCTGCCCCGAGTGCATGGTCAGCGCCTCGGTCGGCTTCCAATGCCCCGAATGCGTACGCGGCAGCACCGGCACCGCACCCGCACCGGCGGCATCCCGACCCCGCACGATCGCCGGCGGCTCCGTCACGGCCGACCCGCGGCTGCTCACCAAGATCCTGATCGGCATCAACCTCGCCGTGTTCCTGGCGCAGCTCGCCGTCGGCAGCAGCTTCACCGACCACTTCGAGCTGATCGGCCGAGCCCAGTTCACCCTGTTCGGCCCGGTCGAAGGCGTCGCCGAAGGCCAGTACTACCGCCTGCTGACCTCGATGTTCCTCCACGGCGGCTACGCCCACATCCTCTTCAACATGCTCAGCCTGTGGTGGATCGGCGGCCCCCTGGAAGCGGCCCTCGGCCGCGCCCGCTACCTCGCGCTCTACTTCGTCTCGGGCCTCGCGGGCAGCGCCCTCACCTACCTGCTCGCCGACCCCACCCAGCAGTCCCTGGGCGCCTCCGGAGCGATCTTCGGCCTCTTCGGCGCGACCGGCGTGCTGATGCGCCGGCTCAACTACGACCTGCGCCCGCTCGTCGCCCTGCTGGTGATCAACCTGATCATCACCTTCACCCCGGCCATGCACATCGCCTGGGAGGCCCACATCGGCGGACTGGTCGCCGGTGTCGCCGTCGGCTATGCGATGGTCCACGCCCCGCGCCGGCGGCGGACGCTGGTCCAGTACGGCGCCTGTGCGGTCGTACTCGCCGTGGTGGTGGTTCTCACGCTGGTCAGGACCGCTCAGCTCACCTGATACCGAACCGTTGTCCACAGCCTGTGGCGGATCTTGTGCACGGAGTGCGGGCACAGCTGTGCCCCCTGTCGCTCGGATGTGTTTCCGCAGGTCGGACAGGGGGCCAACAGGTCTATGAGGGGTGGTGGGCCAGTCATACCGGCGTCAACGCCCGATGGGTTATCCACAGATCTTCTTTCTTTTCCCCATGGGGTGGACAACCCTGTGGATAACTCAGTGGATAGCCCTGGGCAGAGCTACTTCCACTGGGTGGAGACGCCGAAGCCGGCGGCGATGAAGCCGAAGCCGACCACGATGTTCCAGTTGTCCAGCGCGTCGATGGGCAGCGAACCGTCGGTCACATAGAAGACGACGATCCAGGCCAAGCCGATGATGAACATGGCCAGCATGACAGGCGCGACCCAGCCGCGGCTGTTCAGCTTGATCGCCTGTGCCTGCTTCGCCGGCGGCGGCGTGTAGTCGGCCTTCTTGCGGATACGTGACTTCGGCACGAGGGTCTCTCCTGTCGATGCGCTGCGTGGCCGCGCAGGTAACCGGTTCGGGGCTCGGGCAGCGTACAAGGGCCAACATGGCGACTCTGTGTGCTCCCCCGGCGTCCGTTAGCGTAGTGCTTCCGTGGCGCCGAAGGAGATAAGGGTACGTTGAGCAATTCTGCCGACTCCCCCGGGACGCAATCAACGGGCTCCGGCCCTGGCCGCCGCCTGCGTGTCCGCCCCGCGCGGATTCTCACGGCGGCCGTCTTCGCGCTCGCGGGACTGATCTTCTTCACCAGCTTCAACACGGCCAAGGGCACCGACATCCGCCAGGACGGCTCCCTGCTGAAGCTGTCCGACCTGATCCAGCAGCGCAGCCGTAAGAACAAGGGGCTGGACGAGTCCAACGCGGCCCTGCGCGGGAGCGTGGAGTCCCTCGCCGAGAGCGACGACGGCAGCAGCAAGGCGCAGGATCGCAAGCTCAGCGGGCTGGAGACGAGCGCGGGCACGCAGAAGCTGACCGGTCGCGCCATCACCGTCACCTTGAACGACGCCCCGCCCAACGCCACTGCCAAGCTGCCCGGCTATCCCGAGCCGCAGCCCGACTATCTGGTGATCCACCAGCAGGACCTGCAGGCCGTGGTGAACGCTCTGTGGCAGGGCGGCGCCCGGGGCATCAAGGTCATGGACCAGCGGCTGATCTCCACCAGTGCGGTGCGCTGTGTCGGCAACACGCTGATCCTTCAGGGCCGGGTGTACTCGCCGCCGTACAAGATCACGGCGGTTGGTGATCCGGATAGGCTGCAGCAGGCGCTGGCGGCGAGCAAGGCGATCCAGACCTACATGGTGTACGTCAATGTCTACGGCCTCGGCTGGAAAGTCACCGATGACGGGACGGTGACTCTTCCCGGCTACTCGGGCACAGTGGATCTGCACTACGCGAAGCCCGTGAAGTAGCCGGCAGCAGCCATTCGTCGGCCGTCCGCCAGCCGTCCGTCAACGGAGGCGCCGGTGCGCGTGATCGTCCGGACCGTCAGCGAGTTGTGCATCACCGTCGGCGCCCTGATCGTGCTGTTCGTCGCTTATGTACTGTTCTGGACGGGCGTGCGGGCTGACGGTGCCATGAACGATCAGATCGACCAGTTGCACCGGCAGTGGTCGCAGGGGAGCGTGCGGCCGACGGCCGCCCCGGGCAGGAAGGCGGCCGCCGCGGGCGAGCAGGCGGTCGCCGTGGCGAAACCGGCGCCGTACCGCTACGGCAGGGCCTTCGCGATCATGTACATCCCGCGGCTCGGTTTCACGTGGAACAAGCCGGTTCTGGAGGGCACCGGCCGGGATGTGCTGGCGAAGGGGCTCGCCCATTACGCGGGCACCGCGCAGCTCGGCCAGGAGGGGAACTTCGCGGTGGCCGGTCACCGGCGCACGCACGGCGACCCGTTCAAGGACTTCCCCAGGCTGCGGTCCGGGGACGCCGTCGTCCTCACGGACGGGACGACCTGGTTCACGTATCGGATCGACAAAGGGCCCTACAAAACCGTGCCCACGGACGTTGAGGTGATCGACCCTGTGCCACGTAAGTCCGGGTATACGCGTCCGGGCCGGTATCTGACGCTGACCACGTGCGATCCGGAATGGGGGCACAGTCACCGGTTGATCGTCTGGGCGCACCTGGACTCCACACAGTCCGTGGAGGCAGGCGAACCGAGGGCTCTGCGCCGTTAGTCTGGTGGCGTACGGCGTGAGTCAGGTGCCGTGGGGATACGGAAGGAACGGCATGTACGGCTGGATCTGGCGGCATCTGCCGGGAAACGTGTGGATGAAGGCGCTGATCTCCCTCGTCCTGGTCATGGCCGTGATCTACATCCTCTTCCAGTACGTCTTCCCCTGGGCCGAACCGCTGCTGCCCTTCAACGATGTGACGGTGGACAACCAGTGAGTGCGCGGATTCTCGTCGTCGACAATTACGACAGCTTCGTCTTCAACCTCGTCCAGTACCTGTATCAGCTGGGGGCCGAGTGCGAGGTGCTGCGCAACGACGAGGTGTCGACGGCGCATGCCCAGGACGGCTTCGACGGGGTGCTGCTCTCGCCCGGGCCGGGGACGCCGGAGGAGGCGGGCGTCTGTGTGGACATGGTCCGCCACTGCGCGTCGACCGGTGTGCCGGTCTTCGGTGTCTGCCTCGGCATGCAGTCGATGCAGGTGGCGTACGGCGGTGTGGTGGACCGGGCGCCGGAGTTGCTGCACGGCAAGACCTCGCTGGTGGAGCATGAGGGCAAGGGTGTCTTCGCGGGTCTGCCTTCGCCTTTCACGGCGACTCGCTACCACTCCTTGGCCGCCGAGCCGGCGACGGTACCGGCCGAGCTGGAAGTGACCGCCCGTACCCACGACGGCATCATCATGGGCTTGCGGCACCGTGAACTCCCGGTCGAGGGTGTGCAGTTCCACCCCGAGTCGGTACTGACCGAGCACGGGCACCGGATGCTGGCCAACTGGCTGGTGCAGTGCGGCGATCAGGGTGCCGTGGCGAGATCGACGGGGCTGGCCCCGGTGGTGGGCAGGGCCACGGCGTGACCGCGCTGCGCCCGGAGCGCGAGACCGATGCCTCGTACGGGGATCAGTCGTACGGGGCTTCCGGTGCGCTTGGGGACTGGAACGCGGCGGGCGCGGCGCACCAGGAGCAGTACGGCGCGCCGTACGGCGAGTCGCGCGGTGAGCCGTACGGTGCGGCCTACGAGGCGTCGTACAGCGGTCAGTACGCCGATCAGTACGGGGATCGGGGCGGGGAGCGGGGCGGGGAGCGGTACGGCGATCGGTATGACGATCCGTACCGGCCTGTTCCGGATGACGAGACGATGGCGCTGCGGATCCCCGGTGATCCGCGGCCGGGCACCGATGGGGAGTCCGTGAGTGCCGCGTCTGCGGCCTCTGGGGCCTCTTCCGCCTCCTCCGCCACTGTTCCTGCGGGCGGTGGCCGTGCGGCCCGCAGAAAGGCCGCCAAGCGCCGTGGGGGGCGTCATGGCGGTGGACGGGAGGCGGCGCCAGAGGAGACGGCGGAGTCCGGGGAGCCCGGCCGGCCGCTGTCCCGGATGGAGGCGCGGCGGCAGGCGCGGCTGCGCAAGCCGAGTCCGGGGGTCATCGCGAGCCGGGCGATCGGTGAGGTGTTCATCACCACCGGCGTGCTGATGCTGCTGTTCGTCACCTACCAGCTGTGGTGGACCAACGTCCGTGCCAACGCGCAGGCGGGCAGCGAGACGCACCAGCTCCAGAACGACTGGGCGAGCGGCAAGCGCAACCCGGGGGTCTTCGCGCCCGGGCAGGGTTTCGCCATCCTGCACATTCCCAAGCTGGACGTGGTCGCGCCGATCGCGGAGGGTGTCAGCACCGAGAGGGTGCTCAACAAGGGCATGGTCGGGCACTACGGCGAGGCCCCGTTGAAGACGGCGATGCCCGATGCGAAGACCGGCAACTTCGGTCTCGCCGCCCATCGCAACACGCATGGCGAACCGTTCCGGTACATCAACCGGCTCAATCCGGGTGACGCGGTCGTGGTCGAGACGCAGGACTCGTACTTCGTGTACAAGGTGACCTCGACGTTGCCGGTGACCTCGCCGTCCAACACGAGCGTGCTGGATCCCATCCCGAAGGGTTCGGGCTTCACCAAGCCCGGCCGCTACATCACCCTCACCACGTGCACGCCGGAGTTCACGAGCAAGTACCGGCTGATCGTCTGGGGCAAGATGGTCGAGGAACGCCCGCGCAGCAAGGGCAAGCCGGACGCGCTCATCGAGCAGGGCTGACGCGAGTAAGGGCAGAGGCAGAGGACACTGTGGCAGCGACCGCCGACGACACCGAAGAACACACGGACGCGTCCGATTCGAGTTCCGCCCGGCGGGGCCGGCGTCCGGGCCGTATTGCGGCGGTGGTGAGCGTCCTCGGTGAACTGCTCATCACGGCCGGGCTGTTGCTCGCCCTGTTCGTCGTCTACTCGCTGTGGTGGACGAATGTGATAGCGGACCGCAAGGCGGACAAGCAGGCCGAGAAGGTGCGTCAGCACTGGGCGCACGCCACCCCGGACTCCGGGCCGGGCGCACTGGACACCAAGGACGGCATCGGCTTCCTGCATGTGCCGGCCATGAAGAACGGCGAGGTCCTGGTCGAGAAGGGCACGGGCACGAACGTCCTGAACGACGGTGTGGCCGGCTACTACACGGACCCCGTCAAGGCGGCCCTGCCCATGACCGGCAAGGACGGCAACTTCACCCTCGCCGCCCACCGGGACGGGCACGGTGCGAAGTTCCACAACATCGACAAGCTGAAGAAGGGCGACCCGATCGTCTTCGAGACGCGGGACGACTGGTACGTCTACAAGGTCTACTCGATCCTGCCGGAGACCTCGAAGTACAACGTCAAGGTCATCGACCAGGTCCCGAAGCAGTCCGGCAAGAAGAAGCCGGGTCACTACATCACGCTGACGACCTGCACGCCGGTGTACACCTCGGAGTACCGGTATGTGGTGTGGGGCGAGCTGGTCCGGGTGGAGAAGGTCGACAGCGAGCGGACGCCTCCGGCGGAGTTGCGGGGCTGACAGGGGTTCTTCGGGCACCTCTGTCCTCTGGCATGGCGAAGGCCCGAAGCCGCAACCACTCTTTGCGGCTACGGACCTCTTTGTGTCGGGCCGTGCCTACTCCAGCATGCTCGAATACGCGGCCGTTCAGTGGCGTCCATGGAGGCCATGACTCCGACGGCGGATCGGTCGTCTCGCGTCCCCTCGAACTCCCGCCCGCAGAGCGATCAGCTTTGTCTTGACGGTGACCTCGAAGTACGCCGCCACCATCGCCGTTGTCACATGATCGCCGTCGTCACATGCATCCCGTCCGGCAGCAGCACTGCAATGCGATCACGGCAAGGGCCCTCTGCACCGCCCATACGAATACGGGTCAGCCCAGGAACCGTGTTCCTGGGCTGACCCGTATGTCGGTGGCGGGGTCAGCCGTTTATGCCGCCGAAGATGTTGGTGCCGCCGTTGTTGCCGTTCTGGTTGCCGCCGAGGGTGACCAGGTTGATCGCCTGGCCCGTGTTGACCGTGGTGCCCTGTGGCGGGTCCGACTGGACGACGATCGCGTTGTCGTCCTGAGAGCCCTGGATGTTTCCGACCTGGAGGCCCGCCTGCTGCAGGAGCTGCTTGGCGTCCTTCAGCTTCTGGCCCTGGATCTGCGGCACCTGCGTCTGCTGTTGGCCCTGGAACTGGCCCACGTTGACCGTGACGGGCGTGTTCTTGCTGACCTGCTGGCCCACCGGCGGGTTGGTCGAGAGGACCTTGCCGTCGTCGTCCTGGTTGGGAGTAGGCGTCGGGGTACAGGTGGAGCTGGGTGCCAGGCCCAGCTGCTGCAGCTTGGCCCTCGCGTCGTCGCAGGACATGCCGACGATGTCGCCGGGGATGGTGACCTTTTCCTCGGCCTTGGCGACCGTGAGGGTGATCACGGTGCCCTTCTGCTTGCTTGTGCCGCCCTGCGGGTCCTGGTCGATGACCACGTTGGGCGTCTGGGAAGACACCTGGGTCTTCTTCTCGACCTTGAAGCCCTTGTCCGTCAGCTGGGACTGGGCCTGGTCGAACTGGATGCCGCGGACGTCCGGCACGGTGACCTTGGGCGCGCCCGTGGACACCGTCAAGTTGACCGTGCTGCCCTTGTCCACTTCCGTCTTGGCCTGCGGGTCCTGGGTGCAGACGTTGCCCTTGGGCTGGTCGTCGCAGGGCTTCCTGGTGACCGACACCTTCAGGTCGACGTTCTCGGCCATCTTCCTGGCCGTTGCCAGCGGCTGGCCCTTGAACGTCGGCACCGCCACCTTGCCGTCGCCCGTGTTGCCGCCGCTGGCGATCCACTTGCCGATCAGGATCGCGCCGATCAGGACGAGGATGCCCGCGACCACGAGGAGGATCGTGGAGGTGTTGGACTTCTTCGGCTGCTGGCGGCGGCGGCCGGTGGGTTCGTCGTAGCCGTAGCCGCCGTCGTCCGGGTTCATGGGCGGGAGCATGCTGGTCGCTCCCGCGCCGGTGTCCGGGCGCAGGGCCGTCGTCGGCTGGTCGTCGGGGTAGCCGCCGTAGCCCACCGCGCCCATAGCGGCCGTCGCGGCGACCGGCTGGCCGTCCAGGCAGGCCTCGATGTCGGCGCGCATCTCGTCGGCCGACTGATAGCGGTAGTTCGGGTCCTTGACCAGCGCCTTCAGGACGATCGCGTCCATCTCGGGGGTGATCTCGGGGTCGAACACCGACGGGGGCTGGGGTTCCTCGCGGACGTGCTGGTAGGCCACCGCGACCGGGGAGTCGCCCACGAAGGGGGGTCGTACCGTCAGCAGCTCGTACAGGAGGCAACCCGTCGAGTACAGGTCCGAGCGGGCGTCGACCTGCTCGCCCTTCGCCTGTTCCGGCGACAGGTACTGGGCCGTGCCGATCACCGCCGCCGTCTGGGTCATGGTCATCCCGGCGTCGCCCATGGCGCGGGCGATGCCGAAGTCCATCACCTTGACCTGGCCGTTGCGCGTGAGCATGACGTTGGCCGGCTTGATGTCGCGGTGGACGATGCCGTTGCGGTGGGCGTACTCCAGGCCCTGGAGGATGCCGATGGTCATCTCCATCGCGCGCTCCGGCAGCAGCTTGCGACCGCTGTGAAGAAGCTCACGCAGGGTGGAGCCGTCGACGTACTCCATCACGATGTACGGGATGGAGACCCCGTCGATGTAGTCCTCGCCCGTGTCGTAGACCGCGACGATCGCCGGGTGGTTGAGCGAGGCGGCCGACTGGGCCTCCCGGCGGAACCGAGCCTGGAAGGAAGGGTCGCGTGCCAGATCGGCGCGCAGGGTCTTCACTGCCACGGTGCGGCCCAGGCGGGTGTCATGCGCGAGGTAGACCTCGGCCATGCCACCACGGCCGAGCACCTGGCCCAGCTCGTACCGGCCGCCGAGGCGACGCGGCTCTTCCATAGCTACCTACCAGCCCTCTCCGTCGGTCCCGACCACACCCACGTGTGGTCCGGCGGTGTGCTGTCCCCGGCATACGCTACCGGGCGTCACCCTCGTGCTTGGCACGGCAGGGAAAGCTGATACCGGACCGGTACAGCTCATTCGGCTGGTGGTCGTCGGGCAAAACGGTAGATGTCGGCTGATTTCCGAGTCAATCTCGGCGAGCGCCGCCCTGGCCTGTACGGCGGCTGCTTTCAGGGGCTCGGCCTTCTGCCGGATGGCGCGCCCTTTTCAGGTCCGCCTCGACTGTGTGCCATGTCTCGGCGTAGAAGGACTTCTTCTCGCACTCGACGTCATCGACGGCGGTGGTGATCTCCTGGGGGGAGGCCGTGTAGCTGCTCGCCGCGGCGGAGGACTTCTTGCCCGGGGCCGACCGCGGGGGGCCTTTAGGGCCTGCACGGGTTCTTGTACGCCCGCCCACGGGCAGCCCCCGCCCGTGATCTTCGCGGAGCCGAACGTACACGACGTCGAAGAACAATGCCCTGCCCCGGAATCCGGGGCAGGGCATCGGTGGAAATTCTCCCGAGGTCAGCCGGGAGTCGGGAACCGGCCGTACGTCAGGAACCCGACTTGCTCTTGATGACCGCCTGCATCACGTTCTTGGCGATCGGCGCGGCCAGGCCGCCGCCGGAGATGTCGTCGCGGTTGGCGCTCTCGTCCTCGATGACCACGGCCACGGCGACCGGCGAGCTGCCGTCAGGCAGCTTGGCGTAGGAGATGAACCACGCGTACGGGTTGGCGCTGTTCGCCACACCGTGCTGGGCGGTACCGGTCTTGCCGCCGACGGTGACACCGTTGATCCGCGCGTTCGTACCGGTGCCCTTCTCGACCACCGTCTGCATCATCGACTGCAGGATCTGCGCGTTGGCCGGCGACAGCGGCCGGCTCATCTCCTCCGGCTGGGTCTTCTCGACCGGGTCGAGGTTGGAGGACTGCAGCTCGTCGACCATGTACGGCTTCATCAACTTGCCGTCGTTGGCGACCGCGGAGGCGACCATCGCCATCTGCAGCGGGGTCGCGGCGGTGTCGAACTGGCCGATCGAGCTGAGCGCCGTCTGGGGGCGGTCCATCTCCTTGGGGAAGACGGACGCGTTCGACCGCACCGGGGTGAACTGCTCGGCGTTGAAGCCGAACTTCTCGGCCTCCTTCAACATCTTGTCCTTGCCGAGCTGGTCACCGATGTGACCGAAGACCGTGTTGCAGGAGATGCGCAGCGCCTCCCGCAGGGACACGTTCTTGCACTGGATGCTGCCCTCGTTCTTCAGCTCGCGCGTGGTGTTCGGCAGCGTGTAGGGCTGCGGGGAGTCGGTGGCCTGGTCCGCCGAGTTGTACAGCCCGTTCTCCAGCGCCGCCGCGGCGGTGACCACCTTGAACGTGGAGCCCGGCGGGTAGGTCTCGCGCAGCGCGCGGTTGAGCATCGGTTCGGAGGGGTTGTTCTTCTTCTGGAGCTTGTTCCAGGCCTTGGAGTCGCTGTCGCGGTCGCCCGCGAAGGACGAGGGGTCGTACGACGGGTAGGAGGCCAGTGCCAGGATCTTGCCGGTGGAGGGCTCCAGGGCGACGACCGCGCCCTTGCCGCCCTGCCTGGCCAGCCCGCTGTACGCCGCCTTCTGCGCGGCCGCGTTCAGCGTGGTGACGACGTTGCCGCCCTGCTTGGGCTTGCCGGTGATCATGTCGAGGGTGTTGCGGAAGAAGAGCCGGTCGTCGTTGCCGGTGAGGATGCCGTCGTCGAGCTTCTCCAGCTGGCTGCCGTCGAAGGCCTGGGAGGAGTAGCCGGTCACCGGCGCCCACATGGGCCCGTCCTTGTAGGTGCGCCGGTACTTGAACTGCCTGCCCTTGGACTCGGCGGAGCCGGTTATCGGGTTGCCGTCGACGATGATGTCGCCGCGCGGGTGGGAGTAGCGCTCGATGCGGACCCGGAGGTTGTCCTGGTCGCCGGCGAGCTGGTCGGCCTTGACGTACTGGAGGTAGTTGTCCCGGATCAGCAGGGCCAGCACGAGGAGGCCGCAGAAGATCGCGATCCGGCGCAGGGGCTTGTTCATGACGGGCGGACCACCTGGGTCATCTCGGCGTCGGGGTTCGTGGCGGGGGCGGGCGCCGGGCGGCGGGCGGTGTCGCTGATGCGGATGAGGATGCCGATCAGGGCCCAGTTGGCCAGCACGGAGGAGCCACCGGAGGCCAGGAACGGCATGGTCATGCCGGTCAGCGGGATGAGCCCCATGACACCGCCGGCCACCACGAAGACCTGGAGGGCGAAGGCCCCGGACAGGCCGACGGCGAGCAGCTTGCCGAACGGGTCGCGAGCGGCGAGGGCGGTGCGCACGCCGCGCTCCACGATCAGGCCGTAGATCAGCAGGATCGCCATGATGCCCGCGAGACCCAGCTCCTCGCCGAAGGTCGCGAGGACGAAGTCGGAGTTGGCGGCGAACTTGATCAGGTCCGAGTGGCCCTGGCCCCAGCCGGTGCCGAGGGTGCCGCCGGAGCCGAACGCCCACAGAGACTGCTGAAGCTGGTCGGAGTGGAGGATGCCGTCGTGGGTGACCTGGCGGCTGAGCTGGTATTCGCGCATCGGGTTGAGCCAGGCCTGCACACGCGTCTGGATGTGCGGTTCGAAGCTCGCCACGCCGACGGCGCCGACCGCGGACATCAGCAGACCGAAGACGATCCAGCTGGTCCGCTCGGTGGCGACGTACAGCATGATGACGAACATTCCGAAGAACAGCAGCGAGGTGCCGAGGTCGGTCTCGAAGACCAGGATGAGGATCGAGATCGCCCAGACGACCAGAATGGGGCCGAGGTCACGGCCGCGCGGCAGGTACAGGCCCATGAAGCGGCGGCTGGCCAGGGCCAGGGCGTCGCGCTTGACCATCAGGTAGCCGGCGAAGAAGACCGCGAGGATGATCTTCGCGAACTCACCGGGCTGGAGGGAGCCCAGGCCGGGGATCCTGATCCAGATCTTGGCGCCGTAGATGTTGGCCCCGAGGCCCGGCACCAGCGGCAGGATGAGCAGGATCAGAGCGCAGAACATCGAGATGTAGGTGTAGCGCTGCAGGACCCGGTGATCCTTCAGGAAGATCAGCACCGCCGCGAACACGGCGATGGCCAGCGCCGTGTACAGCAGCTGACGGGGCGCGGCCGGGGAGAAGCCGCGCAGCGACTGCAGCAGCTTCGACTGGTCCAGCCGCCAGATGACGACGAGCCCGAGCCCGTTGAGCAGCGTGGCCAGCGGCAGCAGCAGCGGGTCGGCGTACGGGGCGAACTTCCGTACGGCGAGATGGGCGACGCCGGCCAGCAGACCGAGACCGAGGCCGTAGCTCAGCAGCCCGGCGGGCACCGAGTCGTTGATGGCCAGGCCCACGTTGGCGTAGGCGAACACCGGGATGGCCACGGCGAAGACCAGCAAGGCCAGCTCGGTGTTGCGGCGGCTCGGCGCGCCGATCGCGCCGATCGTGGACGTGTGGTGCGTCGGCGAGTTAGTCGTACTGCTCATCGTGTGACAGGGCCTCTCGCGGCTTCGCTACTGCTTGCCGCACTGATCGACGACCTTCTGCTCATCCTCGGAGAGGCTCGGGCCGGGGTTCGGAGTGGCGGATGCGGACGGGGGCTTCGAAGGGTTCTTCGTAGCGGGCGCCGAACCGGATGGGTGCGGTGTCGGTGTCGGTGATGCCTTGGACGTGAAGGCGGTACGGGTGGTTCCCGTGGTGCCTCCGGCCTCGCCCTGGCCCGTCTTGGCGTTCTGCTGCGACTCGGCGGCCGTGCGTTGCGCCTGCTTCTTGCACGCGGAGGCCTGTACCGACAGTGCCTCGATCTTCGCCTGGGCCTGCTGCAGACCGCCCGCCGCGATCGTGTTCTTGACCTGCTTCTGCTGGTAGGGCGGCAGGTACTTGAGTTCGATCTCGGGGTGGTCCTTCTCCACCTTCGACAGCGACACCCAGGCCAGGTCCTGGCTGATCCCGCGGTACAGCGCCACGTGCTCGCCCTTGGCGCCGACGTAGTACTGCGTCTGCGTCCACCGGTAGCCGCCGTACAGGCCGCCGCCGACGACGGCCAGGGCGAGCGCGCCGTAGAGGGATCTCTTCAGCCACCTGCGCCCACCGCGCGGCTTGGTGAAGTCGCCGTCGGCGTAGTCGTCGAAGCTGCCCGCCGGGATGTACCCGGTGGTGTCGCCGGAGCCGGGCGGGCCGAACTCGCCGCCGCCGTACCCGGGTCCCCGGCGGCCCAGGTGGGAGGCGCGGCCGGCCGGGGTCTGCATGATGCCGTTGTCGTGCAGATGGTGCTGGTTCTCGGCGACCGCGCCGACCACGACCGGCTGGTCGGACAGCTGCCCGGCGAGGGTGTCACCGGTGTCCAGGTCCAAGACGTCGGCGACGATGACGGTGATGTTGTCGGGGCCGCCGCCGCGCAGCGCGAGCTGGATCAGGTCCTGCACGGTCTCCTGCGGGCCCTGGTAGCTGGCGAGGGTCTCCTCGATCGTCTGGTGGGAGACGACCGCGGACAGACCGTCGGAGCAGATCAGATAGCGGTCGCCGGCCCGGACCTCGCGGATCGACAGGTCGGGCTCGACGTGGTCGCCGCTGCCGAGGGCGCGCATCAGCAGGGAGCGCTGAGGGTGGGTGGTGGCCTCTTCCTCGGTGATCCGGCCCTCGTCGACGAGCCGCTGCACCCAGGTGTGGTCCTGGGTGATCTGGGTGAGGACTCCGTCCCGCAGCAGATAGGCGCGGGAGTCGCCGACGTGCACCAGGCCGAGCCGCTGGCCGGTCCACAGCAGGGCGGTGAGGGTCGTCCCCATGCCCTCCAGCTGGGGGTCCTCCTCGACCATGGCGCGCAGCTGGTCGTTGGCGCGCTGCACGGCCGCGCCGAGGGAGGTGAGGATGTCGGAGCCGGGCACGTCGTCGTCGAGCGTGACCAGGGTGGAGATCACCTCGGAGGAGGCGACCTCGCCGGCCGCCTGCCCGCCCATGCCGTCGGCGATCGCGAGCAGCCGCGGGCCGGCGTAACCCGAGTCCTCGTTGCCCTCCCGGATCATGCCTTTGTGCGATCCGGCGGCAAAGCGCAGTGACAGACTCATGCGCACCTCGCCCGTCGGCTCCGAATGCAGCCGGTCGTGTCGAGCCACACTGCCCACCCTCCGGTCGGGAGCGCGCCGGAGGCCGGGGTGTGGCCTGCTTCTGCGTGCTCGCTCCGCTCGCTCATTGTCGTACTACTTCCGCAGCTCGATGACGGTCTTGCCGATGCGGATCGGCGCGCCCAGCGGGATCGGCGTGGGGGTCGTCAGCCGGGACCGGTCCAGGTAGGTGCCGTTGGTGGAGCCGAGGTCCTCGACGATCCACTGGCCGTCGCGGTCCGGGTAGATCCTGGCATGACGGCTGGAGGCGTAGTCGTCGTCCAGCACGATCGTCGAGTCGTGCGCCCGGCCCAGCGTGATGGTCTGGCCCTGCAGCGCGACCGTCGTGCCGGTCAGTGTGCCCTCGGTCACCACCAGCTTGGTGGGGGCGTTGCGACCGCGCCGGCCGCCGCCCTGCTGGGCGCGCTGCTGCGGGGGCGCGGACTGCTGCCGCGCCGCCTGCTGCCGGCCCGGCGCCTGCGCACGCCCGGCCTCCCTGCGCGCTCCGCGCTGGGTGACGCGCGTACCGAACAGGTCGCTCCGGATGACCTGCACGGCCACGATCACGAACAGCCACAGTACGGCCAGGAAACCCAGCCGCATGACCGTGAGGGTCAGCTCTGACATTGCCCCCGCTTCACCCTTCGGCTTGCCTATAGATAACGGTGGTGCTGCCCACGACGATCCGCGAGCCGTCGCGGAGCGTAGCGCGGGTGGTGTGCTGCCCGTCCACCACGATGCCGTTGGTGGAGCCGAGATCCTGGATCGTCGAGGGCGTTCCGGTCCGGATCTCGCAGTGCCGGCGGGAGACGCCGGGGTCGTCGATCCGCACGTCGGCGTCGGTGCTGCGGCCCAGCACCAGCGTCGCGCGGGAGATCTGGTGGCGGGTGCCGTTGATCTCGATCCAGTAGCGGGTGCGCCCGCCGCTCATCGGAGCGGCCGCGGGCCGCTGGGTGGCGGGCTGGGGGTAGCCGTAGCCGCCGGGGCGGGCGCCGGGCGGCGGCGCGGACGGCATCGGGGGCGCACCGGCCGGTGCGGCGAGCGGGTAGCCGTAGCCGCCCTGGGCGCCCTGTCCGGGACGGCCGGAGGCCGGGGCCGCGGGGGCCTGCTGTCCCTGCTGGCTGCTGGAGGAGGCGAGGGTGCGCGAGCGCACTCGGTACAGGCCGGTGTCGAGGTCGTCGGCCTTCTCCAGGTTGACCTTGATCGGGCCCATGAAGGTGTAGCGCTGCTGCTTGGCGTAGTCACGCACCATGCCGGCCAGCTCGTCGCCGAGCTGCCCGGAGTAGGGGCTGAGGCGCTCGTAGTCCGGCGCGCTCAGCTCCACGATGAAGTCGTTCGGTACGACGGTCCGGTCGCGGTTCCAGATCGTGGCGTTGTTGTCGCACTCACGCTGAAGCGCGCCTGCGATCTCCACGGGCTGGACCTCGGACTTGAACACCTTGGCGAAGGTGCCGTTCACCAGACCTTCGAGACGCTGCTCGAACTTCTTCAGGACTCCCATGGGGCACCTCCTCCACCCTTGCCGTTGCCTTGCCCTGCTGTGTGGCCGTTGCCTTGCCGGTACTGCTGCTTCCGCTGGTACTGCTACTGATCGTATCTACGCGCCCGGCAATCAGCCGGTTCCCCCAGCGGCTCCCCTTCGAACTCGCGGCGGGCACTCCTGCTGCCATGGATCGTAGAGGGGGGCGCAAACCAGTGTCCCGCACCCGGCTGTGGACCCGGCCCGCCTCCTGGGGAGATGCCGGGGACCGGTACGAGGTTGATACGTGAACCAGGTCTCCTTGAGACGTGGGGAGCGGAGGGGGTGGGTAGGAGGGGGCGGCTTTGGGGGCTTGGGCTGCCTTGGGCTTGGGCTTGGCCTCGGGTGCGGGGGCGGGGTGCGGGCGGTGGGTGACGGCGGGGGCTTGGTGGGAGCGGGCGGGCGGCGCGGGGCCGGAGAGGGGTCGTGCGGCAGGGGCGTGGATGGGGGTGGCGGGTTGTGGCGGTTCCGGTGGCGGTGGCCTGCCGGGGCCGGCGGGCATGGGGCGTCTCGGGTGTGGGGCGGTCTCCGGCCCGGGTGCGGGCGGTCTCGGGCCGGGGGGAAGGGATGTGAACCCACCCCGTACGACGTGCTAATGTTCTGGGTGTCGGAAGGGGCCAACCCGAAAGGGACGGAACCGGAAGACACACCCAATGCGCGGGTGGCGGAATAGGCAGACGCGCTGGATTCAGGTTCCAGTGCCCGCAAGGGCGTGGGGGTTCAACTCCCCCCTCGCGCACAGAGATGAGACGGGTCTCTGCCGGTGACGGAAGTCACGGCAGGGGCCCGTTTCGCGTTTCACGCCGGGTCGTGGGGGATCGCACAGGCTGTGGGCGGACGGGGTCGGGTCGTCGGTGAGCTATCTCACGGAAGCGGGTCGGCCGGGTCTCCGGGCGGGCTGGGGGATCGGGCCGGCTGGACATTCGGGGGCGGGGCTCAGGACTCGCTCGGCTGGCACCGCGGGCACCACACCGTGCCGCGGCCTCCCAGCCGGGAGCGGCGCAGGTGGGTGCGGCAGCGGGGGCAGACCGGGTCGGGGTCGTCCCGGTGGCCGGTGAGCCAGGCATCGCGCGGTGGCACACAGCCGGCGGTGACCGCGGAACGCAGCGTGCGCCGCATCTGGGTGTGCAAGTGCCGACGTTGGCTCTCGGTCAGCTCGCCGGCCCGGGTGCCGGGGTGCAGCCCGGCACGCCACAAGACCTCGTCGGCGAGCAGATTGCCGAGACCGGCCAGGACGGACTGGTCGGTCAGCGCCGTCTTGATGTGACCGCGGCGGGCACCGAGCGCGGCCTCGAAGTCCTCATGGTCCACCGCCAGCGCATCGGGACCCTGGCGGTCCAGCAGCCGGGCGACGCCGGAGTCGTCGTCGGCCAGCCACAGGCCCTGGAGCTTGCGCTGGTCGCGATAGCGGAGCTGGCGGTCGCCACTCAGGTCGAACAAGACGCGGTCGTGGGCCTCGACGGCGTCGTCGGGACGGGCGCAGAGCAGCCGGCCGGTCATGCCGAAGTGCAGCAGGAGGGTGGGGCCGCCGGTGTGGGCGAGCAGCCACTTGCCGTGCCGCTCCGGCTCGGTGAACCGCCGCCCCTCCAGCACGTCGCGCAGCCGCCGGGCGCTCACACCACCGCGCAGGACGCCCGCGTCGCGCACGTCGACGCGGCGGATGGTCCTGCCCTTCGCGCAGGACACGAGCACCCTGCGAAAACCTTCGACGTCCGGCAGCTCAGGCATGACGGACGTCCCTGCGGAGGCTTACGACGCCTGGGGCGTGACGGGGGAGCAACGCTGGAGAGAGTGCGGGTGCGGGTGTAAGTGCGGGAGCCGGAGCGGGCGTGGTCGCGGACGCTCGTTCGTGCCTCAGGTCCATGGCAGCCTCCTCGCTGCGCTGGGCCGATGCCGATGCCGAAGGTGGGTGCGGGTGCGCGGCGCGGCACGTGCTTCCGAGTGCCCGGCGCGTTGCCGTTCGTACCGTTCGCTTTCCCTGCCCCGCCCGCCCCGTGCGACAGAGCCGGGCACCTGCCGCACGCCGACTGATGGACGAGAGCTTCCTCACATGCCGGCAGGTGCCTCGCTGCGCGGCGTGGGTTGTCCCCAAGCCGTCATCCACAGACCGTCATTCCGCAGGCCGTCATCGCGACGGCGTTCATCCACAGACCGTCATCCACAGGGTCTGACGCGTCACGGGCGCCGGTTGTACGGTCTGCACGAGTTGATGTTCGTGTCGGTGTTCGCGCCGAAGGGCGTTCGGGGGAGGCGGTCGCGGTGACCGGAACCGGTCGGGAAGTACTGGCGGACGCGGTGGACCGGGAGACGCGGCGGCTGCCGTGGGTGCGCGGGTTCGCCCAGTGGCCGCGGCAGGGCTCGCCCAAGGACGAGGGCAAGGCGCTGCGGACGAGCGTGCCGCGCGGCGCGCACCGCACGCTCGACCTGGACGCCTCCCGCCCCGACGCGGTGAGCGCGGTCATCGAGTCCAACGCCGGCCGTATAGAGGAGCTGACCCCCATCCGCGTCGGACGGATGGCCGCGAGCCCCTTCGCCTTCCTGCGCGGTTCGGCCGGGCTCATGGCGTACGACCTGGCCCGCACCCCCATGACCAGGATCGGCACCCAGATATGCGGAGACGCGCACGCGGCCAACTTCGGCCTGTACGGCGACCACCGCGGCGACCTCGTCATCGACCTCAACGACTTCGACGAGACCGTGCACGGCCCCTGGGAGTGGGACCTGAAGCGGCTCGCCGCGTCGCTGGTGCTCGCCGGGCGGGAGGCCGGCGCCGACGAGGACACCTGCCGCGCGGCCGCACAGGACGCGGTCGGCGCCTACCGCCGCACCATGCGCCTGCTCGCCAAGCTGCCGGTGCTGGACGCGTGGAACGCCATCGCGGACGAGGAACTGGTCTCCCACACCGACGCCCACGATCTGCTCGGCACCCTGCAGCGGGTCTCGGAGAAGGCCCGCGCCAACACCAGCGGCCGGTTCGCGGCGAAGTCGACCGAGGCGGCGGCGGACGGCGGACGCCGCTTCGTGGACGCCTCGCCGGTCCTGCGCCGCATCCCGGACGCCGAGGCGGCGGCGGTCGCGGCGTCCCTGGAGGAGTACCTGACGACGCTGTCCGAGGATCGGCACCCCCTGCTCGCCCGGCACACCGTGCACGACGTGGCCTTCCGGGTGGTCGGCACCGGCAGCGTCGGCACCCGGTCCTACGTCGTCCTGCTCCTCGACCACCGTGAGCAGCCGCTGGTCCTCCAGGTGAAGGAGGCCCGCCCCTCCGCGCTCGTCCCGCATCTGGCCACGGCCAGCTTCGAGGCGCCGCCGGTGGAACACGAGGGCCGCCGGGTCGTCCTCGGCCAGAAGCGGATGCAGGTGGTCAGCGACATCCTCCTCGGCTGGACCACGGCCTGCGGCCGTCCCTTCCAGGTCCGCCAGTTCCGCAACCGCAAGGGCAGCGTCGACCCCGCCGCCCTCGCAGCCGACCAGATCGACGACTACGCCCGCATGACCGGCGCCCTGCTCGCCCGCGCCCACTCCCACAGCGCCGACCCCCGTCTGATCGCCGGCTACTGCGGCAAGAACGAGGAGCTGGACGAGGCGATAGCCGCCTTCGCCGTCACCTACGCCGACCGCACCGAGGCCGACCACGCCGACCTGGTCACGGGGACACGGGCGGGGCGGATCGCGGCGGAGCTGGGCGTGTGAGGCGGGAGCGGGGCCCTTCCAAGGGGGAACCGCGGCGCCCTGTCGTGGGCGCGTGCAGCTGCCCGGGCAGCCACGACGGCTCGCGCCCGGCGGACGACCGGTAGCCCTCCGGCGCCCTGCCGCGTCCGTACCGCCTACCCTGTTCGCGTGACGACCCCGGATGCCGAACAGTCCCCGCGCCCCGAGGAGCGGCTCGAACAGGCCGTACGGGCCGCCGAGCAGGCGTTGATCGAGTACGAGATCGCCGTGGAGACGTTCCGCGTCGAGGTCGAGAACTTCTCCCGGCTGCACGAACAGCGGCTCGGCCCGCTCTACGCCCGCATCGAGGTGCTGGACGCCGAGATCGCCGAGGCCAGGGCCGCCCGCACCGGGGACCCGGAGGACCTCCGCCGCGCCGAGGAGGCCCGCGCGCGGATCCTGCCGATCCCAGGGGTGGAAGAGCTGCTGCACGGCTGGATGGACGGCCACGGCCTGTTCCCGGAAGCCGCCGCCATGCTCACCGACCAGGCCGTACGGCCCCCGGAGCGGGTGCGGCCCAGCGAGGAGGCCCGCAAGCTCTACCGTGAGCTGGCCCGCAAGGCACACCCCGACCTCGTACAGGAGGAAGAGGAGCGGCAGCGGCGTGAGGAGTTCCTCACCCGCCTCAACGCCGCCTACGCCCGCGGCGACGAGACGCTGCTGAAGGAGCTCGCCGAGGAGTGGGCGGCCGGCCCGGTGCCGCCCGAGCGGCGCCCGAGCCCGGCCGAGGAGCTCTACGCCCGCCTCGAATGGCTCGCCGAGCGCAAGGAACTGCTCACCCTCGTCGCCCGTGAACTGGAGGAGGGCGCGATCGCCGGCATGCTCCGGCTCGCCCCGGACGACCCCGACGGGCTGCTCGAGGAGATCGCCGCCCAGCTGCGCTCCGACATCGCCCAGCGGGAGGCGGAGCTGGCGGCCCTGCAGGAGCAGGGCTGAGCCGGGACTCGCTTCGGCAGGCTTCGGGGACCTTCGGGTAGCGTCGGGGGCATGAGTATCGGAGCTGGTGTGCCCACGGTCGAGGTCACGGACCTCAAGGACGGCGACTTCCTGCTGGACGTCCGCGAGGACGACGAGTGGCAGGCGGGTCACGCTGAGGGAGCGCTGCACATCCCCATCAGCGAGTTCGTGGCCCGCTACGGCGAGCTGACCGAGGCCGCCCCGCAGGACGGCCGCGTTCACGTCATCTGCCGCTCCGGTGGCCGCTCGGCGCAGGTCACCATGTACCTGGTCCAGCAGGGCGTCGACGCGGTGAACGTCGACGGCGGCATGCAGGTCTGGCAGGCCGCGGGCCGCCCCGTGATCGCCGCCGACGGCCGGCCCGGCTTCGTCCTGTAGCCCGACTCCCCGCAGCCCCGGTGGCCGCGGGGTCAGCCCAGCGGATGGGCGGCCAGCAGGTCCCCGAGCCTCTCCTCGTACGCCGCCGCCGGGCCGAGCGCCAGCTCCAGGTGCTTGGCCCAGGCGTGATAGCGGTGCAGCGGGTAGTCGGTGTCGGCGCCGAACCCGCCGTGCAGATGCTGTGCCGTCTGCACCACCCGGCGCACCCCCTCCGCCGCCCAGATCTTCGCGACCGCGACATCCCCGGCGGCGGGCAGTGCCCCCGGCGTTCCCGACGCGATCCGCCAGGCGGCCTGCCAGAGGGTGGCCTCCATGGCGCGCAGATCGATGTACCGGTCCGCGGCCTGCACGGCCACCGCCTGGAAGGTCGCGATCGGATACCCGAACTGCTCGCGCTTCCCGGTGTACTCGGCGGTCATCCGCAGCACCCGTTCGCCCAGCCCGAGCGCCAGCGCGCAGCTGCCGGTGACGAGCTGGGCGTGCAGCCACTCCCAGGCGCCGTCGGCCTCGATGACGTCGTCCGCGTCGATCCGCGCGGACGCGAGCCGCAGCTCGGCCAGCCGCTCTCCGCTGGTGGACACCTGCTCGGCGAGCACCACCCCGTCCCGCTCACGCGGTACCAGCGCGAGGACGGTCCGCTCGGCGGCCGTGCCCTCGAGGCGCGCCGGTACGACGACGAGGTCCGCGTCGTACGCCCACGGCACCGCCGTCTGCACCCCGTCCAGCACCCACCCCGGGCCGTCCCGCCGTGCTCCGACGGCCAGTTCGGCCGCGTCGTGGCCACTGCGGCCGTTCGCCGCGACGGTCAGCACCAGCTCACCCCGTCCGGCCCGCGCGAGCACGCGGTCCGCGAGCCGTGCGCCCCCGTAGGCCTGTACGGCCGCTCCCGCCGCGCTGTGCTCCAGCAGCGGCACCCGGGCGAGCACCTCGGCGGACTCCCGCAGCACCAGGCACAGCGCGATCGCGTCCAGCCCGGAACCGCCGTGCGCCTCGTCGAGCAGCAGGCTCAGCAGATCCGCCTCGGCCAGCCGGGACCACAGCTCCCGGTCGAAGCCGTCGGCCACGGCACCCGTGGTGAGCGCCGGGCTGGGCACCGCGTCCGGTGCCACGCCGGCGAACACCCCGCGCGCCGCCTCGGCCGCCGCCCGCTGCTCCTCGCTGAAGGTGAAGTCCACGGCCTGTCCCTCCGACTGGGTCGGTGATCTGACGGGCCGTCAAGATAGAACAGGTTCTAGGAGAAGGGAATGGCACCGGAGTCTTCGGTGTTTCGGGGCCCCTCCCCCCCCCCTCCCTCCCCCTCCCTCCCACCCCCCTCGGCTGAATTGGCCCCGCCGAGTCGGCCCCCGTGCACTCCTCAGCGGTCGAAGTCCAGCTCCACCTGCTCCGTCAGCGGGTGCGACTGGCAGGCCAGTACATAGCCGGCTTCCGTCTCCTCCGTCTCCAGGGCGAAGTTGCGGTCCATGCGGACCTCGCCGGAGACCAGGAAGGCACGGCACGTCCCGCACACGCCGCCCTTGCAGGCGTAGGGCGCGTCGGGGCGGTTGCGCAGGACCGTCTCCAGCAGCGTCTCGCCGTCGCGCACCGGCCAGGTGCCGCCGCGTCCGTCGAGCCGGGCGGTGACCGTGCTGTGCGCCGGAGCCTGGGCGGCGGCGGCCGGGGCCGAGCCCGCGTCCACATGGAAGATCTCCTGGTGGATCCGGGACCGGTCCACGCCCAGCTCGCGCAGTGCCTGCTCCGCGCCGAGCACCAGCCCGTACGGCCCGCACAGGAACCAGCCCGCGACCTCGCCGACCGGCAGCAGCGCGGGCAGCAGCCCGGTGAGCCGCTCGCGGTCGAGCCGGCCGGACGGCAGACCCGCCTGCTGCTCCTCGCGGGAGAGCACGGTCACCAGCTGAAGCCGCTCCGGATAGCGGTCCTTCAGGTCGGCGACCTCCTCCAGGAACATCGTCGAGGCGGCCGTGCGGTCGCTGCGTATCAGGCAGAACCGGGCCTCCGGCACGCGGGCCAGCAGTGTGGAGACGATGGACAGCACCGGGGTGATGCCGCTGCCGCCGACGACCGCCGCGTACAGCCCCGGCGCCGGTTCCAGGGTGAAGCGGCCGGCCGGGGTCATCACCTCCAGCACGTCGCCGGCGTTGATCTCCTTCAGCGCGTAGGCGGAGAAGGCTCCTCCCTCCACCAGCCGCACGCCCACCCGCAGGGTGTCGGGGCCGGTGCCGGACGGGTCGGGTGCGGGGGAGCAGATCGAGTAGGTGCGCCGTATCTCGGTGCCGTCGACCTGCCGGCGCAGCGCCAGGTGCTGACCGGGTGCGTGCCGGTACTCCTCGCGCAGCTCGGGCGGGACGGTGAAGGTCAGGGCGACGGAGTCGTCGGTGATCCGCTCGACCTCGGCCACCGGGAGCGGGTGGAAGCGCGCCATCACAACTCCTTGAAGTGGTCGAACGGTTCACGGCAGGCGAGGCAGCGGCGCAGTGCCTTGCACGCGGTGGAGGAGAACCTGCTGAGCAGCTCGGTGTCGGCGGAGCCGCAGTGCGGGCAGTGGACGGGCTCGGTGGGCGCGTCCCCGGTGGGCGCGTCCGCGGTCCGGGTCGGGCCGAGGGCCAGCGGCACCGGGGCGGAAGTCCCACGCACACGCGGGGGAGCGATGCCGAACTCCCGTAGTTTGCGCCGCCCTTCGGCGCTGATGTCGTCGGTCGTCCAGGCGGGGCTGAGTACCGTGCGGACCGTGACCTCGCGCATGCCGTGGGCGCGCAGCACCCGTTCGATGTCCACGCTCATCGCCTCGATGGCGGGGCAGCCGGTGTAGGTGGGGGTCAGGTCGACCTCGACGGTGTCGTCGTCATGCAGGTGCACGGCGCGCACCACGCCCAGCTCCTGGAGCGTGAGCACCGGCAGTTCGGGGTCGGGTACCGAGCCGGCCAGCTCCAGCAGCTCGGTCTCCAGGGCGGTGGCGGTCACCATGTCGCCCCCGGGTGGCTGCGGTGCAGATGCTGCATCTCGGCGAGCATCCGCCCGAACGGTTCGGTGTGCAGGCCCTGCCGGCCGGCGCCGGCCGACCAGGCGCCGGTGCGCGGTCCTTCGGGGAGGGGGAGCGTGGCCCGGCCGAGGATGTCCTGGACGGACTCCTGCCAGCGCTTGTCCAGGCGGGTCCAGTCGGCGTCGAGGCCCTCCACCGGCTGGAACATCTCACCGGTGAACTTCCACAGGGCCTCGCAGGCGCGGCGCATCCGCTCGTGGCTGGTCTTGGTGCCGTCGCCGAGGCGCAGCGTCCACTGCTCGGCGTGGTCGCGGTGGTAGGCGACCTCCTTGACCGCCTTCGCGGCCAGGGGTGCGAACGGGCCGTCCGCCGAGGCGAGTTCGGCGTAGAGCAGGTGCTGGTAGGTGGAGAAGTACAGCTGGCGGGCGATGGTGTGGGCGAAGTCGCCGTTGGGCTGCTCGACCAGCTGGAGGTTGCGGAAGGCCCGCTCCTCGCGCAGATAGGCCAGTTCGTCCTCGTCGCCGGCCATGGACAGCAGCACCCGGGCCTGGCCGAGCAGGTCGAGGGCGATGTTGGCGAGGGCGACCTCCTCCTCCAGGACGGGGGCGTGCCCGGCCCACTCCCCCAGCCGGTGGGAGAGCACCAGGGCGTCGTCGCCGAGGGCGAGGGCGGCGGTCACCGGGACGGTGGCGGGGCCGGTGGTGGTCACAGGTGCTTCACCCCTTCCGGGATCTCGTAGAAGGTCGGGTGCCGGTAGGGCTTGTCGGCGGCCGGCTCGAAGAAGGGGTCCTTCTCGTCCGGTGAGGACGCGGTGATCGCGGCGGCCGGGACGACCCAGATGGAGACGCCCTCGCCGCGGCGGGTGTACAGGTCGCGGGCGTTGCGCAGGGCCAGCTCCGCGTCGGGGGCGTGCAGGCTGCCGGCGTGGGTGTGGGAGAGGCCGCGCCGGGAGCGCACGAAGACCTCCCACAGGGGCCAGTCGGTGGTGCTCATGCTCGGTCCGCTCCTGTCGCGTGTGCTGTCTCGTTGCCTGTCTCACCGGTGCCGCCGGTGCGCTTGGCCGCGTAGGCGGCGGCCGCTTCGCGCACCCACGCGCCCTCGTCGTGGGCGCGCCTGCGCTGGGTGATGCGCTGTTCGTTGCACGGGCCGTTGCCCTTGAGGACCTCCCAGAACTCCGTCCAGTCGATCGGGCCGAAGTCGTAGTGCCCGAGTTCCTCGTTCCACCGCAGGTCAGGGTCGGGGAGGGTGAGGCCCAGGGACTCGGCCTGGGGGACGCAGATGTCGACGAAGCGCTGGCGCAGTTCGTCGTTGGAGTGGCGCTTGATCTTCCACTCCATCGACTGAGCGGAGTGCTGGGACTCGTCGTCGGGCGGGCCGAACATCATCAGAGAGGGCCACCACCAGCGGTCGACCGCGTCCTGCGCCATCGCGTGCTGTTCGGGTGTGCCCTTGCTGAGGGCCAGCAGCAGTTCGTAGCCCTGGCGCTGGTGGAAGGACTCCTCCTTGCAGATCCGCACCATCGCGCGGGCGTACGGGCCATAGGAGCAGCGGCACAGCGGGACCTGGTTGGTGATCGCGGCGCCGTCCACGAGCCAGCCGATCGCGCCGACGTCGGCCCAGGTCAGCGTCGGGTAGTTGAAGATCGAGGAGTACTTCTGGCGGCCGCTGTGCAGCTTGTCGAGGAGCTCGTCCCGGCTGGTGCCGAGGGTCTCGGCCGCGCTGTACAGATACAGGCCGTGGCCGGCCTCGTCCTGGACCTTGGCCATGAGGATCGCCTTGCGGCGCAGGGAGGGCGCGCGGGTGATCCAGTTGGCCTCCGGCTGCATGCCGATGATCTCGGAGTGCGCGTGCTGGGCGATCTGCCGGACCAGGGTGGCGCGGTAGGCGTCGGGCATCCAGTCGCGCGGTTCGATGCGTTCGTCGGCGGCCACGGCCGCGTCGAAGGCGTGCTGGAAGGCGGCCGTGTCGGCGGTGTCCGGTGCGCCGTCCGTCTCTGTGCGGGCCGTGCGCTGCGCGGCTGCTGTGGCCATGCGGTCCCCCTGACCTCGGGCTCTGCGATTGGGACTGTCCCGACCGATCGTTCGGTCCGTGCGCATCAATGGTGTGCTGGGGCGCCGTGGGGTGTCAACCGCTGTGGAAAACTCCGGCGGGCAGCCTGTGGACAACGTGCGGGAGGGCAGGTAGGGCGGGGTGCCGGGCCGTACCGCGTGGCGAGGACCACGGCCGTGGCTCGTACCCGGGGCTGCGCCCGGTGGCCGGGGCTGAGTACCGTTCCGTGAGTATCGCCGAGAGTGGCGTGCGTGAAGGGTGAGGCGCTCGTGGCGGCGTCGCATCGCTGAGCCGGACCACTGAACCGAACGACTGAGCCGAAACGGGGGACGGGGCGGAATGGACGCGTACGACGAGGACCCGGGGGCCCGACCCGACCCCGGCGGGTCGGCCCGGGCGCGTCTCCCGGAGGCCTCCCCGACCGATGCGGACTCCTCAGCCGATGTGGATTCCCGGGCCGACGTGGACTCCTCGGCCCAGGTGCGGTCTCCGGCCGATGCGGACTCCTCAGCCGGCATACAGGCCCAGGCCGGCACGGATTCCCAGGCCGGCGTACAGTCCCCGGCCGGCGCGGATCCCCAGGCGGGCGCGGCTTCCGTCCGCGGTGCGGGTTCCGCGGCCCCCCGTGCCGACGCCCCTGTGCCGCCCCCCGCGCCCCGTACCGGTGTGGCCGCCCTCTCCCCCCGCTACCAGGTCGCCGCGGCGCTGGCGCTCGCGGTGGTCGGTGTCGCCGCATGTGTGCATCTGCTGATGGTGTTCCTCAGCCTCGCCCCCGCGAACACGGTGACCAAGCAGCACGGCAAGGCCGTCGAGGAGTGGGTGTTCCCGGAGTTCGAGCAGAACTGGAAGCTGTTCGCGCCCAACCCGCTGCAGCAGAACATCGCCGTCCAGGTGCGCGCCGAAGTGCGGGCGAAGGACGGCGGGCTGCGCACCACCGGCTGGACCGACCTCTCCGCCCAGGACGGCGCCGCCATCGACGGCAACCTGGTGCCGAGCCACACCCAGCAGAACGAGCTGCGCCGCGCCTGGGACTTCTTCACCGCCACGCACAGCACCGACAACCGACCGGTGGGCATGCGCGGCTCCCTCTCCGAGCAGTACCTGCGCCGGGTCGTGGTGATGCGCCTGTACCGGACCTATCCGGCCGGCCGCGACGGCGTCATACAGCGCGTGCAGATCCGGTCCAGCACCACCAATGTGCAGCCGCCCGAGTGGAGCCGTGAGCGCGTGTCCGACAAGCCGATCTACCGCGTGCTGCCCTGGTGGACCGTGACGGCCGACGAGGCAGCGGGTGGTGTGCGGTGAACAGGCTCTCCCTGACCCTCTCGCGGGGTATCGCCAAGGTCACCGAGTCCGCTCTCGGGCCGTACCAGAGCGCCGTGATCCGCATCGGGTTCGCCGGGACCTGGCTGCTGTTCCTGCTGCGCGAGTTCCCGCACCGCCAGGAGCTGTACGGCCCGGCCGGGCCTTGGGGCTGGAACCTCGCCAAGGAGCTGACCGACGACAACCACGCCTTCACGGCCCTGCTGTGGTCCGACGGACAGCTGTGGTTCGAGTGCTTCTACGCTCTGGCGATCCTCGCCAGTGCCGCGTTGCTGCTCGGCTGGCGCACCCGGACGGCGTCCGTGCTGTTCATGGTCGGTGTGCTGTCGCTGCAGAACCGCAGTGTCTTCGTGGGCGACGGCGGCGACAACGTCCTGCACCTGATGTCCTTCTACCTCGTGTTCACGCGCTGCGGACAGGTGTGGTCCCTGGACGCCCGGCGGGCGGCGCGCGCCGAGGCGGCACGCGCGCGTGGCGAGCGGGCCCCCGCCGACCGGATGGGCCCGGCCCTGTGGGCGGTGTCGGGCCTGGCGCTGCTCATGGCGACGTTCACCGGCCGGTTCGACAACGGCTGGCTGATCCCCGCGCTGCTGTGGACGGCCTGGGTGGTGCTCGGCCTGTGGTGGGCCGTCGGCCGCTCGGCGAAGTCGCAGCAGCCGCGGATCCTGCTGGACGTCGTCGCCAACGTCCTGCACAACGGCGGCCTGTTCGTGATCATGGCGGAGGCCTGTCTGATCTACGCGACGGCCGGCTGGTACAAGATCCAGGGCTCGCGCTGGCAGGACGGCACCGCCGTCTACTACCCGCTCCACCTGGACTACTTCTCGCCCTGGCCCCGACTCGCCGACCTGATGTCCTCCAGCGGCACGATCATGATGGCCGCCGCCTACGGAACGGTCATGGTGCAGGTCGCCTTCCCGTTCACCCTGTTCAACCGGCGGGTCAAGAACGTCCTGCTGGTGTTCATGATGCTCGAGCACGCGGTGATCGCGGTCGTGCTCGGCCTGCCGTTCTTCTCGCTGGCGATGATCACCGCGGACGCGGTCTTCCTGCCGACGTCGTTCCTGCGCCGGCTCGGTGCGCTGGTCGCACGCGTGCGTGGGCGGTTCGTGCGGCATGACGACCGTACGGTGCCCGCGCCTCGATCCCCCGAAGCCGGCTCCGAGCAGAGTGCGCAGGGCCGCGTAGGGTTCAGGGCATGACCGACCCGCTGACCCGCTGGCGCGAGCACGCCGACGACGGCGTGCTGCTCGACGGCTTCCACGCCCTCAAGCATGCGCTGCGCTTCGGCGCCGAGGTCCCGGTGGCGGTCACCACCGACCGGCCTGCCGCGCTCGCCCTCGCCGAGGAGCTGGCCGGGGACGTACGGGACGCGCTGGACGCGCTGCTCACCCAGGTGCCCGCGGAGACGTACGCCTCGCTCGTCGCGCGGCCCCACCCGACCGGGGTGGCCGCGCTCGCCGTACGGCCCTCCCGCGAGGCCAACCTGCGCACGCTCGCCCACACGCCCCGCACCGCGCCCGTCGTGGTCCTGGACAACCCCCGCAACCTGGGCAACGCCGGTGCCGTGATCCGGCTGGCCGCCGGTTTCGGGGCGACCGGCGTGGTCACCACGGGCACCCTCGACCCCTGGCATCCCACCGTGGTGCGCGGCGGCGCCGGCCTGCACTTCGCGACCGCCGTGGAGCGCCTGGGCGCCGCCGAGCTGCCCCCGGGGCCGGTGTTCGCGCTGGACCCCGAGGGCGACGACATCCGGGGCGTGAAGCTCCCGGACGACGCCGTCCTCGCCTTCGGCTCCGAGCGCAGCGGCCTTTCGGCCGACCTGCGCGCGCGTGCCGACCATTTGCTGGCCCTGCCGATGCGCCCCCAGGTCTCCAGCTACAACCTCGCCACGAGCGTGGCGATGACGCTGTACCACTGGAGCGCGACCGGGGGCGCGCCTTCGGCTTCCTAGGCCTCGCGGCGTACCTCGACGACCCGGAACCGGTTGGCCACGAACGCCCCGTCGCACAGCGCGGCGTTCGCCGCCGGGTTGCCGCCCGAGCCGTGGAAGTCGGAGAACGCGGCCGTCTGGTTCACGTACACCCCGCCGGTCAGGTTGAGCGACAGCTGGGCCGCCTCCTCCAGGCACACCTCCTCGACGGCCCGCTCCACCTCGCTGTCGGTGGTGTAGGCGCCGACCGTCATCGCGCCCTTCTCACGGACCGTGCGGCGCAGCAGCCCGACCGCGTCGTCCGCCGAGTCGACCGCGACGGCGAAGGAGACGGGGCCGAAGCACTCGCTCATGTAGGCGGCCTCGTCGTCCGGCTTGGCGCCGTCCAGCTTGACGATGACCGGGGTGCGCACGACCGCGCGCGGGAAGTCCGGGTTGCTGATCTCCCGGGAGGCGAGGGCCACTTCGCCGAGGCCGGCGGCGGCTTCCAGACGGGCCTTGACGTCCGGGTTGACGATCGCGCCCAGCAGGGCGTTCGCGCGGGCGTCGTCACCGAGGAGGCCGTCGACCGCGCGGGCGAGGTCGGCGGTGACCTCGTCGAAGGTCTTGGGGCCCTCGTCGGTGCGGATGCCGTCCCGGGGGATGAGCAGGTTCTGCGGGGTGGTGCACATCTGGCCGCTGTACAGGGACAGCGAGAACGCCAGGTTGGACAGCATGCCCTTGTAGTCGCCGGTGGAGTGCACGATCACCGTGTTGACGCCGGCCTTCTCGGTGTAGACCTGCGCCTGGCGGGCGTTGGCCTCCAGCCAGTCGCCGAAGGACGTCGACCCGGTGTAGTCGATGATCCGGACCTCGGGGCGGGTGGCGAGGGTCTTGGCGATGCCCTCCCCGGGGCGCTCGGCGGCCAGCGCGACCAGGTTCGGGTCGAAGCCCGTCTCGGCGAGCACCTGGCGCGCGATCTGCACGGTGAGCGCGAGCGGCAGTACCGCGCGCGGGTGGGGCTTGACCAGGACCGCGTTGCCGCTGGCGAGAGAGGCGAACAGGCCCGGGTAGCCGTTCCACGTCGGGAAGGTGTTGCAGCCGATCAGCAGGGCGAGGCCGCGCGGGACCGGCGTGAACTGCTTGGTGAGGGCCAGCGGGTCGCGCTTGCCCTGGGGCTTGGTCCACTCGGCCGTGTCGGGCGTGCGGACCTGCTCCGCGTACGCGTACGCCACCGCTTCCAGGCCGCGGTCCTGGGCGTGCGGGCCGCCGGCCTGGAACGCCATCATGAAGGCCTGGCCGCTGGTGTGCATGACGGCGTGCGCGAACTCGTGCGTCCGGTCGCTGATCCGCTTGAGGATCTCCAGACACACCAGCGCCCGGATCTCCGCGCCCGCGTCCCGCCAGGCCCGCTGCCCCGCCTTCATCGCGGGGATCAGCACGTCCACGTCCGCGTGCGGGTAACCGACACCCAGCTCGATGCCGTACGGCGAGACCTCGCCGCCCACCCAGTCGTCGGTGCCGGGCTGGCCGAGCTCGAGGCGGGTGTTCAGCAGGGCGTCGAAGGCGGCCTTGCCCGCCGCCGCGTCCAGGCTGCCGTTCTCGCCGTAGGCCTTGGGGTGCTCGGGGTGCGGGGACCAGTACGCACGCGTGCGGATCGCTTCCAGCGCCTGGTCGAGCGTGGGCCGGTGCTTGGCGATCAGCTCGTCGGCGGTCAGTTCGGCGGCCATACGGGACCAACTCCTCGTCGTGAGAACTCTTCGTCGAGTTCATTGACCTGGGCAGAAACATGGGCAGGGACGGCCGGTCAGAGCTAGAGTAACCGAACGATCGGTCGGGACAAGGGGGCCTGCCGCATCTGTGGAAAACGCCGTGCGGGAGGATCGCGCACATGACAGCACTCGACCTCAGCAGCCCTGTGGCCGTCGTCGGCACCGGCACCATGGGCCAGGGCATCGCCCAGGTCGCTCTGGTCGCCGGCCACCCCGTGCGGCTGTACGACGCCGTGGCCGGGCGTGCCCGGGACGCGGCGGCGGCGATCGGCGCCCGCCTCGACCGGCTCGTGGACAAGGGCAGGCTCGGCGCCGCCGACCGGGACGCCGCCCGCGCCCGCCTGCGGCCCGCGGAGAGCCTCACGGAGCTCGCGGACTGCGCCCTGGTCGTCGAGGCGGTCCTCGAGCGGCTGGACGTCAAGCAGCAGCTCTTCGGCGAGCTGGAGGACATCGTCGCCGAGGACTGCCTGCTCGCCACCAACACCTCCTCGCTGTCGGTGACGGCCATCGGCGGTGCCCTGCGCCAGCCCGGCCGCTTCGTGGGCCTGCACTTCTTCAACCCGGCACCGCTCATGCCCCTGGTCGAGGTCGTCTCCGGGTTCGCCACCGACGTCACGTCGGCCACGCGCGCGTACGAGACCGCCCGCGCCTGGGGCAAGACCCCGGTGGCCTGCGCCGACACCCCGGGTTTCATCGTCAACCGGATCGCCCGGCCGTTCTACGCCGAGGCCTTCGCCGTCTACGAGGCCCAGGCCGCCGACCCGGCCACCATCGACGCCGTCCTGCGCGACTCCGGCGGGTTCAGAATGGGCGCCTTCGAGCTGACCGACCTGATCGGGCAGGACGTCAACGAGTCCGTCACCCACTCGGTGTGGCAGTCCTTCTTCCAGGACGTGCGCTTCACCCCGTCCCTCGCCCAGCGCCGGCTGGTGGAGTCCGGCCGTCTAGGCCGCAAGACCGGGCACGGCTGGTACGACCACGCCGAGGGCGCCGAGCGGCCCGAACCGCACACCGCCGACAAGGAGCAGCCGCCCGCCTACGTCGTCGCCGAAGGCGGCCTCGGCCCGGCGGCCGAGCTGCTCACACTGATCCGCGAGGCGGGCATCCAGGTCCGCGAGGACGACGAGGACAACGGCACCCGCCTGGTGCTGCCCGGCGGCGGCCAGCTGGTGCTCGCCGACGGCCAGACCTCCGTGGAGTTCCGCGACGTCGTCTACTTCGACCTCGCCCTCGACTACCGCGCGGCCACCCGCATCGCGCTGTCCGCCTCCCAGGACACCTCGACGCGCACCCTCGCCGAGGCCACCGGCCTCTTCCAGGCCCTCGGCAAGGACGTCAGCGTCATCGGCGACGTCCCCGGCATGATCGTCGCGCGCACGGTCGCCCGGATCATCGACCTCGCGCACGACGCCGTCGCCAAGGGCATCGCCACCCAGGAGGACATCGACACGGCCATGCGCCTCGGGGTGAACTACCCGCTCGGCCCGTTCGAGTGGGACCGCAGGCTCGGCCGCGAGTTCGCCTTCGACGTCCTGGACGAGATGCACGAGCGCGACCCCTCCGGACGCTACGCGCCCTCCCTCGCGCTCTACCGCCACGCCTACGCCATCGACGACAAGCGGGAGGGCACCTCATGACCACGGCCAAGCGCGACACGTACACACCGGAGACGCTGCTCTCCGTGGCCGTCCAGGTGTTCAACGAGCGCGGATACGACGGCACCTCCATGGAGCACCTGTCCAAGGCGGCCGGCATCTCCAAGTCGTCGATCTACCACCACGTCAGCGGCAAGGAGGAGCTGCTGCGCCGGGCCGTCAGCCGCGCCCTGGACGGCCTGTTCGCCATCCTGGACGAGGAGCACGCGCGCGTGGGGCGGCCCGTCGACCAGCTGGAGCACGTCGTACGGCGCATGGTCGAGGTACTCATACGCGAGCTGCCGTACGTGACGCTGCTGCTCCGGGTGCGCGGCAACACCGCCACCGAGCGGTGGGCGCTGGAGCGGCGGCGCGACTTCGACCACCGGGTCGCGGAACTGCTGAAGGCCGCGGCGGCCGACGGGGACGTGCGCGGCGACGTCGAGGTCCGGCTGGCCACCCGGCTAGTCTTCGGAATGATCAACTCTATCGTGGAGTGGTACCGGCCGGACCCGCGGGGCGTCGGCGAACGCGAGGTGGCCGACGCCGTGGTCCGGCTGGTCTTCGCGGGCCTCAAGCAGAGCTGAGGCCAGGCCTCCCGCACGCCTGCGGCACACCGTTCGTCACGCCTCCGGCTCCAGGTCCTCCTCCTCGAACACCAGCAGCGTGCGGGTGCTGAGCACCTCGGGGATCGCCTGGATCCGGGTGAGCACCAGCTCGCGCAGCGCCCGGTTGTCGGGCGTGTGCACCAGCAGCAGCACATCGAAGTCGCCGCCCACGAGCGCGATGTGGGAGGCGCCGGGCAGCAGCCTGAGCTGCTCGCGGACCGTGCGCCAGGTGTTCTGGACGATCTTCAGCGTGATGTACGCCGAGGTGCCGTGCCCCGCGCGCTCGTGGTCCACGCGCGCGCTGAAGCCCCGGATCACCCCGTCCTCGACGAGCCGGTTGATGCGCGCGTAGGCGTTGGCGCGCGAGACGTGGACACGTTCGGCGACGGACCGTATCGAGGCACGGCCGTCCGCCTGGAGGATTTTCAGGATGTCCTGGTCGATGGCGTCCAGTGGGCGCGGCGGCGGCAGCGCGGCTCCGTCCAGCGGGCGCGGTGACGCAAGCGCGGTGCCATCCTGAGGTCCGTCGGCCATTTGTTCAGCTGGCATTGCCCCCCGCTCCCTCGCTGTGGACGTCCTGCGTTCATTGCAGGTTGTGGAGAACCGTTTGTCCACAGCCTGGAGGCGGCTGTAGCCAAAATGTGCCGACGACCGAACAATCGGTTGGTGAGGCGCCTCACAGCCGACGCGCCTCCCGTAGCCGCTCCCACGAGGAGGTGCCGTCATGACGGTCATGGAGCAGCGGGGCGCGTACCGGCCATCGCCGCCGCCCGCCTGGCAGCCCCGCATGGACCCCGCGCCGCTGCTGCCCGATGCCGAGCCCTACCGCGTCCTCGGCACCGAGGCGGTCACCAAGGCCGACCCGGACCTGCTGCGCCGGCTCTACGCCCAGCTGGTGCGCGGCCGCCGCTACAACACGCAGGCCACCGCGCTCACCAAGCAGGGCCGCCTCGCCGTCTACCCCTCCAGCACCGGCCAGGAGGCCTGCGAGGTCGCCGCCGCCCTGGCCCTGGAAGAGCAGGACTGGCTCTTTCCCAGCTACCGCGACACCCTCGCCGTCGTCGCCCGGGGCGTGGACCCGGTCGAGGCCCTCACCCTGCTGCGCGGCGACTGGCACAGCGGCTACGACCCCTACGCCCACCGGGTCGCCCCCCTCAGCACCCCGCTGGCCACCCAGCTGCCGCACGCCGTCGGCCTCGCCCACGCCGCCCGCCTCAAGGGCGACGACGTCGTCGCGCTCGCCATGGTCGGCGACGGCGGCACCAGCGAGGGCGACTTCCACGAGGCGCTGAACTTCGCCGCCGTCTGGCAGGCGCCGGTCGTCTTCCTGGTACAGAACAACGGCTTCGCCATCTCCGTCCCGCTCGCCAAGCAGACCGCCGCGCCGTCCCTGGCCCACAAGGCCGTCGGCTACGGCATGCCGGGCCGGCTGGTCGACGGCAACGACGCGGCCGCCGTGTACGAGGTCCTCAGCGACGCGGTACGGCACGCGCGCGCGGGCGGCGGACCGACCCTCGTGGAGGCGGTGACCTACCGGATCGACGCCCACACCAACGCTGACGACGCCACCCGCTACCGGGGTGACGCCGAGGTCGAGGCCTGGCGCGCCCACGACCCGATCGAGCTGCTGGAGCACGAGCTGACCGAGCGCGGGCTGCTCGACGAGACCGGAATCGAGGCCGCCCGGAAGGACGCCGAGACGATGGCCGCCTCCTTGCGCGAACGCATGAACCGCGACCCCGAACTGGACCCCATGGCCCTCTTCGACCACGTCTACGCCGAGACCACCGCCCAGCTGCGCGAACAGCGCGCCCTGCTCAGGGCCGAGCTGGAAGCCGAGCAGGAGCGCCACGGCGAGCAGGAAGGCGGCGCCCGATGACCACCGTCGCCGTCAAGCCCGCCACCATGGCGCAGGCCCTCACGCGCGCGATGCGCGACGCGATGGCCGCCGACCCGGCCGTGCACGTCATGGGCGAGGACGTCGGCACCCTCGGCGGTGTCTTCCGGGTCACCGACGGCCTCGCCAAGGAGTTCGGCGAGGACCGCTGCACCGACACCCCGCTCGCCGAGGCCGGCATCCTCGGCACCGCCGTCGGCATGGCCATGTACGGCCTGCGCCCGGTGGTGGAGATGCAGTTCGACGCGTTCGCCTACCCGGCGTTCGAGCAGCTGATCAGCCATGTCTCCCGGATGCGCAACCGCACGCGCGGCCGGATGCCCCTGCCCATCACCGTCCGCGTCCCCTACGGCGGCGGCATCGGCGGCGTCGAGCACCACAGCGACTCCTCCGAGGCCTACTACATGGCCACGCCGGGACTGCACGTGGTCACACCCGCGACCGTCGCCGACGCCTACGGCCTGCTGCGCCAGGCGATCGCCTCCGACGACCCGGTCGTCTTCCTGGAGCCCAAGCGGCTGTACTGGTCGAAGGACTCCTGGAATCCCGAGCAGCCCACGGACGTGGAGCCCATCGGCCGCGCGGTGGTGCGCCGGCCGGGCCGCAGCGCCACACTGATCACCTACGGCCCCTCCCTGCCGGTCTGCCTGGAGGCCGCAGAGGCCGCGCAGGCCGAGGGCTGGGACCTGGAAGTGATCGACCTGCGCTCGCTGGTGCCGTTCGACGACGAGACGGTCTGCGCGGCCGTGCGGCGCACCGGACGCGCGGTCGTCGTCCACGAGTCCACCGGGTTCGGCGGGCCGGGCGGCGAGATCGCGGCCCGGATCACCGAGCGCTGCTTCCACCACCTGGAGGCGCCGGTGCTGCGCGTGGCAGGCTTCGACCTCCCCTACCCGCCGCCCATGCTGGAGCGGCACCACCTGCCCGGCGTCGACCGCATCCTGGACGCCGTGGCCCGGCTGCAGTGGGAGGCCGAGGGCTGATGGCACAGGTGCTGGAGTTCAAGCTTCCCGACCTCGGCGAGGGACTCACCGAGGCGGAGATCGTCCGCTGGCTGGTCCAGGTCGGTGACGTCGTCGCCGTCGACCAGCCGGTCGTCGAGGTCGAGACGGCCAAGGCGATGGTCGAGGTGCCCTGCCCGTACGGCGGCGTGGTCACCGCCCGCTTCGGCGAGGAGGGCACCGAACTGCCGGTCGGCGCGCCCCTGCTGACGGTGGCGGTGGGACCGCAGGCCCCGGCGGGGGACGGCGAGGGGTCGGGCAACGTCCTGGTCGGATACGGCACCTCGGAAGCCCCGGCCCGGCGCCGGAGGGTGCGGCCGACGCCGCCGGCGAGGGGTGCCATGCACGGCAGCACCGGCGCGGACAGCACACGGACCACGAGCGCGTCCTCCGGCACGAGCCCGGGCGGGCGGCGCGGCCCGGCCGCGGCCTCCGGGACGGCGCGACCGGACGGGCCGGCCGCCGTCAACGGTACGGCGACCACCGGGACGGCCCACGCGCGCGTGGCCGCCCTCCACGCCGAGGGGCCGGTGCCCGTGATCTCCCCGCTGGTCCGCCGGCTGGCCCGCGAGGGCGGCGTGGACCTGCGGCAGCTGGCGGGCTCGGGCCCGGACGGGCTGATCCTGCGCGCGGACGTCGAGGGCGCCCTGCGGGCCAAGGCGGCCGTTGGCGCCGGTACGGCCGCCGCCTCCGCCACGGCGGCACGCGCCACCGTCCCGTCGGCACCCGTCGCGACCCCGTCGGCCTCCGCCGCCTCGGGCACGCGCGCCGGGGGCACCCGCATCCCCCTCAAGGGCGTGCGCGGTGCCGTCGCCGACAAGCTCTCCCGCAGCCGCCGGGAGATCCCGGACGCCACCTGCTGGGTCGACGCCGACGCGACCGAACTCATGCGTGCGCGTGCGGCGATGAACGCGGCCGGCGCACCGAAGATCTCTCTGCTCGCACTGCTCGCCCGCATCTGCACGGCCGCGCTCGCCCGGTTCCCCGACCTGAACTCGTACGTCGACACCGAGGCCCGCGAGGTCGTCCAGCTCGACCACGTCCACCTCGGGTTCGCCGCGCAGACCGAACGCGGGCTCGTCGTGCCGGTCGTCCGTGACGCCCACGCGCGCGACGCCGAAGCGCTGACCGCAGAGTTCGCCCGGCTCACCGAGGCCGCCCGTACCGGGACGCTCACCCCCGGGGAACTCACCGGCGGGACCTTCACGCTGAACAACTACGGTGTCTTCGGCGTCGACGGCTCCACGCCGATCATCAACCACCCCGAGGCGGCCATGCTCGGTGTCGGCCGGATCGTCCCCAAACCCTGGGTTCACGAAGGCGAGCTGGCGGTGCGTCAGGTCGTGCAGCTCTCGCTCACCTTCGACCACCGGGTGTGCGACGGCGGTACGGCGGGCGGCTTCCTGCGGTACGTGGCGGACTGCGTGGAACAGCTGGCGGTGCTCCTGCGCACGCTGTGACACACGCGGGGCCCCGGAGGAAGGGCCCCCGAGGCCCGGAGGAAGGGAAGCCTGGGGCCTGGAAGAAGGGCCTCGCGGAAGACATGGGCGAAGCCCCTCGGGACATACTCGGGGGGTGACCGACAACGCCCCCGCCGATCCCGGGCCGCCCGTGCCGTACGACGCCGTCGTGCTGGCCGGTGGCGCCGCCCGGCGGCTCGGCGGGGCCGACAAGCCCGGTCTGCGGGTCGGGGGCCGGGCACTGCTGGACCGGGTGCTCACGGCCTGCGCGGGCGCCGGGACCACCGTCGTGGTGGCCGACCGGCGGCCCACCGCCCGACCGGTGCGCTGGGCACGCGAGGAGCCGCCCGGCGGTGGACCGGTCGCCGCACTGGAAGCCGGCCTGCGGCACACCACCGCCGAGCACGCGGTCGTCCTCTCCGCCGACCTGCCCTTCCTGCGGCCGGACACGCTGCAGCGCCTGCTGACCGCCCTCGGCGACACCGGCGCCGACGGCGCACTGCTCACCGACGCCGACGGCCGCGACCAGCCGCTCGTGGCCGCCTACCGCACCGCCGCGCTCCGCCGCGAGCTGACCGCCCTCGCGGCCGGACCCGACGGCCTGACCGGACTGCCCCTGCGCCGGCTGACCGGCGCCCTCAGCCTCACCCGCGTCCCGGACCCGCTCGCGTCCTTCGACTGCGACACCTGGGACGACCTCGTCAATGCCAGGGCGCGCATCAGGGAGCATGGGCACGTGTTGGATGAATGGATCTCCGCAGTCAAGGACGAGCTGGGCATCGACCTGGACGTCGACACCGGCGTCCTGCTCGACCTCGCCCGTGACGCCGCGCACGGCGTGGCCCGGCCCGCCGCCCCGCTGACCACCTTCCTCGTCGGCTACGCCGCGGCCCAGGGCAAGGGCGGCCCCGACGCGGTCGCCGAGGCCGCCCGCAAGGCAGCCGCACTCGCGCTGCGCTGGGAGGAAGAGAACAGCGGGGCCGGGAAAGAGAACAGCGGGGGCCCGAGCGCCCCGGACGCCGGATGACCGCCCCCGGAACCCGGGCCGGAGCGCCCGCCGAGGACAGCGACGACCTCGACGTCGAGGAGGCCCTGGCCCTCGTGAGGGAAGCCAAGGACGACCGCGCGGGCCAGGGCCCCGCTCCGGCAGGTCAAGCGCACGGCGAGCGGCACCGGGCCATCCCGTGGACCCAGGCCCGCGAGATCGCCGCCCGCGCCGCCCGCGCCCGGGTCCGCCGCACCCCCGTATCCGTGCCGCTCGGCGACGCCCTCGGCCTGGTCCTGGCCGCCCCGCTCGACGCGCTCACCGACCTGCCCTCCTTCGACACCTCCGCGATGGACGGCTGGGCGGTCGCCGGGCCCGGACCCTGGGACGTCCGGGACAAGGGCGTGCTCGCCGGGCACGCGCAGCCCGAGCCGCTCACCGACGGCGAAGCGGTCCGTATCGCCACCGGCGCCCGCATCCCGGCCGACACCACCGCCGTCCTGCGTAGCGAGCACGGCCGTACCGACGCGCAGGGGCGGCTCCACGCCACGCGGGAGATCGTGCACGGCCAGGACATCCGCCCACGCGGCCAGGAGTGCCGCAGCGGCGATCAGCTGCTGCCCGTCGGCACCCGGGTGACCCCCGCCGTCCTGGGGCTC
Source organism: Streptomyces sp. NPDC050743 (assembly GCF_044456925.1). NCBI lineage: Bacteria > Bacillati > Actinomycetota > Actinomycetes > Kitasatosporales > Streptomycetaceae > Streptomyces > Streptomyces sp. NPDC050743. The sequence continues at coordinate 52,690 of NZ_JBITGJ010000005.1, read as the reverse complement.
GCCGCGGCGGCCGGATACGACACCGTCACCGCCGTACCGAGGCCCCGTGCCGAAGTCCTCGTGCTCGGCGACGAGCTGCTGACCGAGGGGTGGCCGCGCGACGGGCTGATCCGGGACGCGCTCGGCCCCATGCTGCCGCCCTGGCTGCGCGCGCTCGGCGCCGAGGTTGTCGCGGTGCGCCGGATCGGCGACGACGCCAAGGCCCTGCGCCGGGCCGTCACCGGCTCCACGGCGGACCTCGTCGTCACCACGGGCGGCACCGCGGGCGGACCCGTCGACCACGTCCACCCCATCCTGGAACGCATCGGCGCCGAACTCCTTGTCGACGGTGTCAAGGTGCGCCCCGGCCACCCCATGCTGCTGGCCCGCATCAAGGACGATCAGCACCTCGTCGGCCTGCCCGGCAACCCCCTCGCCGCCGTCTCCGGCCTGCTCACGCTCGCCGAACCGCTGCTGCGCACCCTGGCCGCCCACCCGGCCCCCGAGCCGTACACGCTGCCGCTCAGCGAGGCGGTGCAGGGGCATCCGTACGACACCCGACTGATCCCCGTGGTGCTCCGCGGCGACCGCGCCGTACCGCTGCACTACAACGGTCCGGCCATGCTCCGCGGCATCGCCGCCGCCGATGCGCTGGCCGTCGTACCACCCGGCGGAGCCCGGCAGGGTGAGGAGACGCAACTCCTCGACCTGCCGTGGGCGACCGCCGGAATCGAGGTGTGTTTTACCTGAAACGGCGTGTTTCACGTGAAACACGGATCCCGGCCCGTCGGCACGCTGCAGCTGACGGACCGGCCGTTCACCGCCGTGCGGCCGAGTCGGGGAGCAGGGGCACCAGGCCTGCGGCCCCGAGCGCGCGGGTCTGCCCCGAAGCGCCATGCGCGGGGAGTAGCGTCACGGGCATGCATGCGATCACGATTCCCGAACCTGGTGGTCCCGAGGCGCTGGTGTGGGCGGAGGTCCCCGATCCGGCGCCCGGCGAGGGCGAGGTGCTGGTCGAGGTGGTGGCCAGCGCCGTCAACCGTGCCGACGTCCTGCAGCGGCAGGGCTTCTACAACCCGCCGCCCGGCGCCTCCCCCTACCCCGGCCTGGAGTGCTCCGGCAGGATCGCCGCGCTCGGACCCGGAGTGTCCGGCTGGGCCGTCGGCGACGAGGTGTGCGCTCTGCTCTCGGGCGGCGGGTACGCCGAGAAGGTCGTCGTGCCGGCCGGGCAGCTGCTGCCCGTGCCCGAGGGGGTCGACCTCAAGCAGGCGGCCGCGCTGCCCGAGGTCGTCTGCACGGTCTGGTCCAACGTGTTCATGATCGCCCATCTGCGGCCCGGCGAGACGCTGCTCGTGCACGGCGGGTCCAGCGGCATCGGCACCATGGCGATCCAGCTCGCCAAGGCCGTCGGGGCCAAGGTCGCGGTGACGGCCGGCACGAAGGAGAAGCTGGAGCGGTGTGCCGAGCTGGGCGCGGACATCCTGATCAACTACCGCGAGCAGGACTTCGTCGCCGAGATCGAGCAGGCCACCGGGGGTGCGGGGGCGGACGTCATCCTCGACAACATGGGCGCGAAGTACCTGGACCGCAACGTCCGGGCGCTCGCCGTCAGCGGGCGGCTCGCGATCATCGGCATGCAGGGCGGGGTGAAGGGGGAGCTGAACATCGGCACGCTGCTGAGCAAGCGGGCCGCGATCAGTGCGACCTCGCTGCGGGCGCGGCCGCTGAGCGAGAAGGCGGCGATCGTGGCGGCTGTGCGGGAACATGTGTGGCCGTTGCTGGCCGGGGGGCATGTGCGGCCGGTGGTGGATCGGGAGGTGCCGATGGCGGAGGCGGCCGAGGGGCATCGCGTGGTGGAGGCCAGCGGGCATGTGGGGAAGGTGCTGCTGGTCACGTCGTAGCGCCGGGAGGTCTTCGCGCCGGCGAGCCGGAGCGGTGCGGGTGCCGGGTGCCGGGTGCGTGCTGGGCTTGAGGCCCTTGCACGGTGCCGGGTGCCGGTGCCGCATGAGTGCCCGGTGCTGGTGCGGGCCGGGGTGCGGTGGGTCGCTTGCCGGCGCTGGCCGGGGCCGCTGCGCCCACCCGTGCCGCCCCAGCGGCACGACTGCCCGCAGCTACGCGGGATACGGGAGCCGCTGCTGGGTGGGTGGGGGTCCGGCGGGACGCTTGTGTGTAGCTTCGCGGGATGCGACCGCTGCTGCTGGGTGGGGTCCGGCGGGACTTTTGGCTGCAGCTGCGTGGGTACGCCGGTCGCTGTTGGGTCGGTAGGGGTCCGGCGGGGTGTCTGTTCGTGGCTCGCCGGTCGGTCAGTCTTTGCGGAGTCTCAGGCCCAGGAATGCCAGGGCCAGGCCTATGCCTATGAGGACCAGACCGCTGCCAAGGGGGAGGATCTGCAGGACCGGCTGGGAGACGTTCCCGTCATCGGGGGCGTTCTGGGGCGGGGGGTGGTTGAGGCCGGCCTCGTCGGGGACGGTCGAGGCCGTCGGCGTCGTGGTCGGAAGGTCCGCGGTCTCCGGTTCCTTCGCCTCGCCGGTGCCGGGAGCCGGGGTGGGCACGGGGTCGTCGTCGCCCTCCACCTCGGCCATGGGGCCGTCCGGTCGGCCCGGCCGCATCCGCCCCTCACCGGCCCGGCTGCCCGCACGGGTCGGCTCGACGGCCGTCGGGTGATACGAGGCGGACGCGGAATCCGAGGGCATGGGCGGCACGGGGGAGCTGGATGAGGGCTCGGGGGCCTGGGAGCGGTAGTAACCGTGGCTGTGACTCCGACCGTGATCGTGATCGTGATCGGGTCCGGTGGTGTCCCAGGAGGGCTCCTGAGCGGCACTGTCCCTGGGTTTGCGACCGCTGTTCGCCGGGTGGCCGGGGTGGACCGGGCGGTCCGTGTCCCAGGATGCGAGGTGGTCAGCGTCGCCGGGTGTCGGCCGGTCCGCGGGGCCGGGGTCGGTGCTGCCGGGGCCGGGGGCGGTGGAGCTCCTCGGGCCAGGGGTGCCGGTGTGCGCCGTCGTGGTGCGGTCGGTGACGGCGTCGTACGCGGGCAGGGCCACCGCGAGGACGAGCAGCAGCGGTATACAGCGGCGTGTGATGCGCAGCCATGGAGTCACGTCGGTGACCTCCCGGAGCCCGGATGCGTGATCGATGGATGACCAACAGAAATAACCCTCACATTCATAGGCAAAAAGGGCATTTCAGATTAGGCCGTCGGGTCTAAACGGTGGATCGCTCCCATGAGGGGGCACCACGGTGATGAGGTGTACGGGTGCGAGAGAATGGCGGCATGGAGATGCCGAGGAACGAACGGTTGCCGGAGAACCCCCAGATCCTCGTCGTGGGCCAGGACGGGATGGCGCTCGGCGGTGGTAACGGGGACGACGAGTCCCGTGAGACCCCGGTGACGGAGCAGGTGGAACAGCCGGCCAAGGTCATGCGGATCGGCAGCATGATCAAGCAGCTCCTTGAGGAGGTGCGCGCGGCTCCTCTGGACGAGGCGAGCCGGGTGCGGCTGAAGGAGATCCACGCCAGCTCGGTGAAGGAGCTGGAGGACGGCCTCGCGCCGGAGCTGGTCGAGGAACTCGAGCGGCTCTCCCTGCCGTTCACCGACGACGTCACCCCCAGTGACGCGGAACTGCGCATCGCACAGGCGCAGTTGGTGGGCTGGCTGGAAGGCCTGTTCCACGGGATCCAGACGACGCTGTTCGCCCAGCAGATGGCCGCGCGGGCCCAGTTGGAGCAGATGCGCCGCGCGCTCCCGCCGGGCGTGACCGGCCACGAGGGCGGCGACGACCACCGCACCGCGGGCCGCTCGGGCGGGCCGTACCTGTAACCGACCCTGACCTAGCCGAAACAACCGGGGCCCGGCACGGAGAGTGCCGGGCCCGACCTTTGTGCGAGAAGCCTGTTCAGCTGGGATTGCCCGTCGAGACGCTCAGCTCGATGGTGCCCGGGTTCTTCGGGTCGATGTTCGTGCCCGCGGCGGGGAACTGGTCCAGCACGGTGCCGTCGCCCCAGGTGTTGTCGGGCTCGAGCTTGACCTTGTACTGCCATTTCGCGGCCTGGAAGCAGGCCTTCACCGAGTTGATGTCCTTGTACCGAAAGTCGGGCAGCTGCACCTTGCTCTCGTCGTTCCAGGACTCCGTCGGGTCCGTGCACTTGGCCTTGTCGATCACCCGGGTCCGGTCCGGCCCGCGGTAGCCCGCCTGGTGGGAGGCGGACGCCGAGGCGCTCGCGCTGCCGCCCCCGCCCTTGTCGTCACCGCCGTCCTTGTTCATCGTCAGCGCGACGATCAGGGCGACGACCGCGACGAGCGACACCACGACCGAGCCGATGATCACCGGCTTGTTGCTCTTGCCCCCACCGGAGCCCGGAGCGGACGGCTGCGCGGCCGTCTGCGGCGAGACCGCGTACGGCGGCGGGGTCGTCGCGGCCTGCGGGGCCTGCGGGCCGTACCCCATGGGAGGCGGCGTCTGGTAGCCGGCCGGCTGTCCTTGCTGCGGATAGCCGTAGGCCGGGGCGGGCGTCTGCGGAGGTGTCTGCGGGGCGCCGTACGGACCCGGCTGGTACGGCGTCTGGACCGGCCCGGGGGCCGCCTGGGCTGTCCGGTCGACCGGCGGGAACACCGCGGAGCCGACCCCCGCACCGCTCTGCGTCGGTCCGGCGCCCGGCACGATGCTCGGCGCGGCCGCCTGGAGGGACGCGGCGACGCGCAGGCACTCGTCGTGCATGGCCTCGGCGGTCGGGAAGCGCTCGTTCGGGTTCTTCTTCAGCGCGCGGGCGACCAGCGCGTCCACCGCGGGCGGCAGCGCACGGTTGATCGAGGAGGGCGCGACCGGCTCCTCCTGCACATGCGCGTACGCGATCGCCAGCGGGGAGTCCGCGTCGAACGGCAGCCGCCCGGTGACCAGCTGGAACAGCATGATGCCGACCGAGTACAGGTCGGAACGGGCGTCCACGCCACGGCCGAGGGCCTGCTCGGGCGAGAGGTACTGCGGGGTGCCGACGACCATGCCGGTCTGCGTCATCGACGTCACACCGGACTGCATGGCGCGGGCGATGCCGAAGTCCATGACCTTGACCACGCCGCGCTTGGTCACCATCACGTTGCCCGGCTTGATGTCGCGGTGGACCAGCCCCATCTCGTGGCTGATCTCCAGCGCGGCCAGCACGTCCGCGGTGACCTTCAGCGCCTTGTCGGCGGGCATCGCGCCGTACTGGCGGATGTCCTCCTCCAGGACCGAGCCCAGCGGGCGGCCCTCGACGTACTCCATGACGATGTACGGAGTGGTCAGGCCACCGAGATCGTCCTCGCCGGTGTCGAAGACCGAGACGATGTTGGTGTGCGTGAGCTTCGCCACGGCCTGGGCCTCGCGGCGAAAGCGCTCGCGGAAAGCCTGCTCCCGGCCGAGTTCCGTGTGGAGGGTCTTGATCGCGACCTGGCGGTCGAGCACGGCGTCGTACGCGAGGTGTACCGAGGCCATGCCGCCCTCGCCGAGCAGGTCCCGCAGCTGGTACCGGCCGCCGGCCAGCGACTGCCCCGAGTACCGGCCGTGTGCGCCGTCCTGGCTCATCTCTCCGTGTCCCCCACTGGCCGTCCGGCGCCTTCGCTCATCGCACGGACCTTGATCGAATGTGTCATTCCCGGCCAAGTCTGCCCGAGGGCACTGACACGTCAAGCGCGGTGCCCGTTCCGTGACCGTACGGGCAAGAAGCGTCGCGCAAGCGTTACAGGGGGCGTACGACCGGCACACAGAATTTGCACGACAGCGCGTGCTAGAGGTTTCATGGCCGGTCCGGCTTCGGCCGGTCCCGGTTCCGGTTCCGAACCGGCGGCTCGCGCGGAGGCTGTAGCGTGGCCGACGGAGACCGTGACAACACCGCGCGCACCGCGGGCAGAAACGACGGCGAGGACTGATGGCACAGACGCAGCGCGCCCAGGGCCCGTCCGACCCCGAGGCGAGTGGCGGCGGTATGTCGGACGCGCCGGAGGCATGGGGCAACGGCGGGCTCGTCGGCGACGGCCGGTACCGGCTGACGCACCGGCTGGGCCGGGGCGGCATGGCCGAGGTGTTCGCGGCCGAGGACGTCCGTCTCGGCCGTACCGTCGCGGTGAAGCTGCTCCGCGCGGACCTGGCCGAGGACCCGGTCTCCAAGGCCCGTTTCACGCGTGAGGCGCAGTCCGTCGCCGGCCTCAACCACCACGCGATCGTCGCCGTGTACGACTCCGGCGAGGACTTCGTCGGCGGTCAGTCCGTGCCGTACATCGTCATGGAGCTGGTCGAGGGCCGCACCATCCGCGACCTGCTGCTGAACGCCGAGGCGCCGGGCCCCGAGCAGGCCCTGATCATCGTCTCCGGGGTGCTGGACGCGCTCGCCTACTCGCATCAGCACGGCATCGTGCACCGCGACATCAAGCCCGCCAACGTGATCATCACCAACAGCGGCGCCGTCAAGGTGATGGACTTCGGCATCGCGCGTGCCCTGCACGGCGCGTCGACCACGATGACGCAGACCGGCATGGTCATGGGCACGCCGCAGTACCTCTCCCCGGAGCAGGCGCTCGGCAAGGCCGTCGACCACCGTTCCGACCTGTACGCGACCGGCTGCCTGCTGTACGAACTGCTGGCGCTGCGGCCGCCGTTCACCGGCGAGACCCCGCTGTCGGTGGTCTACCAGCACGTCCAGGACATCCCGACCCCGCCCTCGGAGGCCTCCGAGGGCTGCCCGCCGGAGCTGGACGGCCTGGTCATGCGCTCGCTCGCCAAGGAGCCGGACGACCGGTTCCAGACGGCCGAGGAGATGCGCGGCCTGGTCCAGTACGGCCTGCAGATGCTGTACGAGCAGGGCGGGCACACCGGCACCTGGAACACCGGTCCGGTGGATGTGCACGACGGCCGGCACACTCCGGCGGGCGGTTTCGCGGGGACGACCGCGATGCAGCACCCGGGCGACTTCGGCGCCGGGACCGCGCAGATCCCCCAGCCGATCCTGCCGCAGGGCTACGGAGGCGGCGACGACGGCGGCTTCGAGGGGCACGGCAACAGGGGCAGCGGCCGCGGCAAGCTGTGGATCCTCGCCGTCCTCGCGGTCATCGCGATCGCGGCGGGCGTCGCGTTCGCGCTCCAGCACACGGGCAACGGCACCGGGAACGGCACCGACACCAAGCCGCCGGCGACACACTCGACGTCCACGAAGGACCACTCGGACTCCCCGGCCCCGTCGGACGACACCACCGACCAGCCGTCGGACACCGCCACCGACGACGGCTCGGACCAGGGTTCGGGCGGTTCCGGCTACACCCCGTCGGACCCGCAGACGTCGCAGTCGCAGTCCACGGGCCCGACCGACGAGCCCACGGACCCGCAGACCTCCCCGTCGCAGTCCTCGGGCACCACGACGGACGGCGGCACCAACGCAGGTACGACGGACGGCGGCACGAGCACCGGTACGACGGACGGTGGCACGAGCACCGGTACGACGGACGGCGGCACGGGCAGCACGACGGACGGCGGCACGGACACCGGCGCCACGACGGACGGCGGCACGGGCCTGCCCACCGGTTGAACGACACCGGCCTCGCCGCTGACGGCGTCCCCCTGAGCGGTTCCGCCAGGGGCGCCGTCACTCGGTGAACGCCTCGCGCACCGCGTCGTACGCGCGCGTCCACCACACCACGAGCGCCGACGCGGCCGGGAACTGGCAGTCCGCGCGCGTGTCGCCGCGTTCGTAGTGCCAGCGCAGCATCCAGAAGTCGTTCAGCCGCTCCCACCACACCCGGTGCACCGCCGCCGCCAGCTCCGCGGCCCCGGCACCGGCCGTGCGCCGGTACGCGCGCGCGTAGGCGCGCACCTTCGGCAGGTCCAGGGCGCCCGCGGGGCGCACGAAGAAGATCGCCGCGGCGCGTACGGCCTCTTCGGCGCGGGGCTGCACGCCGAGCCGGTCCCAGTCGACGATGGCCGCCGGGGCGTCGTCCTTGTAGAGCACGTTGAACGGGTGGAAGTCGCCGTGCACCCAGCCCACCGAGCCGCCGCGCGGCGGGCGCCGGTCCGTGTGCTGCTCCAGCAGCGCCCGGCGTTCCAGCAGCCGGTGCCGGGCCAGCTCGTCGAAGGCGTCGGCGGGGCGGTGCCGGCGCACATGGGCGAGCAGGTCGTCGATGAGCGTGAAGGTGTCGGAGGGGTCGGCGCTCTCCACGGGGTGGGGGCTCGTGGCCGGGCGCGTGCGCCCCTTGGGGGGCATCACGCGCTCCAGACAGGCGTGCACGGCGCCCAGGAGCGCCCCGAGGCGTGCGCTCTCCCCGCGTGTGAGCTGCCCGCCGTGGCGGTGCCTGCCGTCGATCCACGGGTGCAGGGCGTAGGCGTGGCCGCCGACGACGGCGACCGTACGGCCCCCGCGGTGCGCGAGCGGTACGGCGACCGGGACGCCGAGGTCGGCCAGGCGCTGGGTGGCGCGGTGCCGGCGCTCGATGGCGGCCGGGTCGGCGGTGTCGGGGTCGAAGTGGTGCTTGAGGAAATAGCGGCCGCGGGTGGTGCGCAGCCGGTAGCCGCGGTTCAGCAGTCCCTGGTCGACCGGCTCACAGGCGAGGGCGGTACCGGCGGCGTACAGGCGCAGCAGGGCGCCCAGAGGGAGCGCGTGGGACACAAGGGGTGGTACACATGAGCGCGGCACGCCGCAGATGTTAGGGCACGAAAAACCGCCGTGAGCTGGGGCTTGTCACAGGCGGTCACCGACGATCGCTTTCGGTCGCGCGATGATCATGCCGTGGGCTTTATCAAATGGGCGCCGCTTCCGTTCTTCTCGGCCGGGATACGGACGGCATAAGCGGCGCAGCCCATGTCACACGCAAACAATTCGACTCTTCCCGTGACCCGGGTGAGCGGGTTAACGTTCCGTTGCTTCGGCGTTGAAGCAGGGCTGTGACCAGCACGCTTGCACACTTCCTCGATTTACTTGGAAATCCAAGCAAAATCGCAGGTCAAGTGGGGTTTCACAGAAATGTGGAGCACTGGGTAACGTGATGGTTGCAGGGCGCTCGCCGGGGCACCTGTCACGCCTGTTCCCGGCCGAGTGGCACCCACCCCGTGCCCGGTGGTCGAAACAGGTGAGCCGCACTGGCCTACCGGCAACCCCGGGGGCCGGAACGACGGAGGAGCACACGTGACCGTGGACAGCAGTGCCGCGCGCAAGCCGCGACGCAGCGCCGCAGGCAAAGCCGGCACCACCGGCAGCAAGACCGGCACGACCGGTACCAAGTCCGGAGCCACCGGCACCCGGCGCACCGCCCGCGCCGCCGCCCAGCAGGGCACCGAACCGCAGCTCGTACAGCTGCTGACGCCCGAGGGCGAGCGGGTCGAGAACGCCGAGTACGACGCCTACGTCGCCGGCATCACCCCCGAAGACCTGCGCGGCCTGTACCGCGACATGGTGCTCACCCGCCGCTTCGACGCCGAGGCCACCGCCCTGCAGCGCCAGGGCGAGCTGGGCCTGTGGGCCTCCCTGCTGGGACAGGAGGCCGCCCAGATCGGCTCCGGCCGGGCGCTGCGCGACGACGACTACGTCTTCCCGACCTACCGGGAGCACGGCGTCGCCTGGTGCCGCGGGGTCGACCCGACCAACCTGCTCGGCATGTTCCGCGGCGTGAACAACGGCGGCTGGGACCCCAACGGCAACAACTTCCACCTGTACACGATCGTCATCGGCTCCCAGACGCTGCACGCCACCGGCTACGCGATGGGCGTGGCCAAGGACGGCGCCGACAGCGCGGTCATCGCCTACTTCGGCGACGGCGCGAGCAGCCAGGGCGACGTCGCCGAATCGTTCACCTTCTCCGCGGTCTACAACGCCCCCGTCGTGTTCTTCTGCCAGAACAACCAGTGGGCCATCTCCGAGCCGACCGAGAAGCAGAGCCGCGTGCCGCTCTACCAGCGTGCGCAGGGCTTCGGCTTCCCGGGCGTGCGCGTGGACGGCAACGACGTGCTGGCCTGCCTCGCCGTCACCAAGTGGGCGCTGGAGCGCGCCCGCAGCGGCGAGGGCCCCACCCTGGTCGAGGCGTACACCTACCGCATGGGCGCCCACACCACCTCCGACGACCCCACCCGCTACCGCGGCGACGAGGAGCGGCTGGCCTGGGAGGCCAAGGACCCGATCCTGCGCCTTCGCCGGTACCTGGAGGCCTCAAACCACGCGGACGAGGGATTCTTCGCGGAACTCGAGGCCGAGTCCGAAGCGTTGGGCAAACGAGTGCGCGAAGCGGTCCGTGCCATGCCCGACCCGGACCACTTCGCCATCTTCGAGAACGTGTACGCGGACGGGCACGCGCTCGTCGACGAGGAGCGAGCGCAGTTCGCCGCCTACCAGGCGTCGTTCGCGGACGCAAGCGAAGGGGGTCGCTGAGATGGCCGAGAAGATGGCGATGGCGAAGGCCATCAACGAGTCGCTGCGCCGCGCCCTGGAGGAGGACCCCAAGGTCCTCGTCATGGGTGAGGACGTCGGCAAGCTCGGCGGCGTGTTCCGGGTGACGGACGGCCTCCAGAAGGACTTCGGCGAGAGCCGGGTCATCGACACCCCGCTGGCGGAGTCCGGCATCGTCGGCACCGCGATCGGTCTCGCGCTGCGCGGCTACCGCCCGGTGGTGGAGATCCAGTTCGACGGCTTCGTCTTCCCGGCCTACGACCAGATCGTCACCCAGCTCGCGAAGATGCACGCGCGCTCGCTGGGCAAGGTCAAGATGCCGGTCGTCGTCCGCATCCCCTACGGCGGCGGCATCGGCGCGGTCGAGCACCACTCGGAGTCCCCCGAGGCCCTGTTCGCGCATGTGGCGGGTCTGAAGATCGTGTCTCCGTCGAACGCGTCGGACGCGTACTGGATGATGCAGCAGGCCATCCAGAGCGACGACCCGGTCATCTACTTCGAGCCGAAGCGCCGTTACTGGGACAAGGCCGAGGTGGACCTCGAGGCGATCCCCGCCCCGCTGCACAAGGCCCAGGTCGTCCGCGAGGGCACCGACCTCACCCTGGCGGCGTACGGCCCGATGGTGAAGCTGTGCCAGGAGGTCGCGGCGGCCGCGGCCGAGGAGGGCAAGTCCCTGGAGGTCCTGGACCTGCGCTCGGTCTCCCCGCTGGACTTCGACGCCATCCAGGCCTCGGTGGAGAAGACCCGCCGCCTGGTCGTGGTCCACGAGGCCCCGGTGTTCTTCGGCTCCGGCGCGGAGATCGCCGCCCGGATCACCGAGCGCTGCTTCTACCACCTGGAGGCACCGGTCCTGCGAGTGGGCGGATACCACGCCCCCTACCCGCCGGCCCGTCTGGAGGAGGAGTACCTGCCGGACCTGGACCGCGTGCTCGACGCCGTCGACCGCTCGCTGGCGTACTGAGGAGAAGGTCGTGACGACGATGACGGAAGCGTCCGTACGCGAGTTCAAGATGCCGGACGTCGGTGAGGGACTCACCGAGGCCGAGATCCTCAAGTGGTACGTCCAGCCGGGTGACACGGTCACCGACGGCCAGGTGGTGTGCGAGGTCGAGACCGCCAAGGCGGCCGTCGAACTGCCCATCCCCTACGACGGTGTGGTCCGCGAACTCCACTTCCCCGAGGGCACCACGGTCGACGTGGGCACGTCCATCATCGCGGTGGAGGTGGCCGGCGCGGCCCCCGCCGAGGCCCCGGCGGAGCAGCCGAAGCCGGCACCGGCGGCCGCCGAGGAGCCGGAGCCCGAGGCCAAGCCGGAGGGCCGCCAGCCGGTCCTGGTCGGCTACGGCGTGTCGACGTCCTCCACCAAGCGCCGCCCCCGCAAGGGCCCCGAGGTGAGCGTCCCGGCGCCGGCCCAGGCGATCCAGACGGAGCTGAACGGCCACGGCCACGCCGCGCTCGCCGAGAAGCCCCGCCCGCTGGCCAAGCCGCCGGTGCGCAAGCTGGCCAAGGACCTGGGCGTCGACCTCGCCACGATCACCCCGTCCGGCCCGGACGGCATCATCACCCGTGACGACGTTCACGCGGCGGCCACGCCGAAGCCGGCGGAGCCGGCACCGACCCCGGTCGCCGCTGCCCCGGTGACCCCGGCACCGGTCGCGTCCTACGACGGCGCGCGCGAGACCCGTATCCCGGTCAAGGGCGTCCGCAAGGCCACGGCGGCGGCGATGGTCGGCTCGGCGTTCACCGCGCCACACGTCACCGAGTTCGTGACGGTCGACGTGACCCGCACGATGAAGCTGGTCGAGGAGCTGAAGCAGGACAAGGAGATGCAGGGCCTGCGGGTCAACCCGCTGCTGCTGATCGCCAAGGCCCTGCTGGTCGCCATCAAGCGCAACCCGGAGATCAACGCGTCCTGGGACGAGGCCAACCAGGAGATCGTGCAGAAGCACTACGTCAACCTGGGCATCGCGGCGGCCACCCCGCGCGGTCTGATCGTGCCGAACATCAAGGACGCGCACGACAAGACGCTCCCGCAACTGGCCTCCGCGCTCGGCGAGCTGGTCGCGACGGCCCGCGAGGGCAAGACGTCCCCGGCGGCCATGCAGGGCGGCACGGTGACCATCACCAACGTCGGCGTCTTCGGCGTCGACACCGGCACGCCGATCCTCAACCCCGGTGAGTCGGCGATCCTCGCGGTCGGCGCGATCAAGCTCCAGCCCTGGGTCCACAAGGGCAAGGTCAAGCCGCGTCAGGTGACAACCCTGGCCTTGAGCTTCGACCACCGCCTGGTCGACGGCGAGCTGGGCTCGAAGGTGCTGGCGGACGTGGCGGCGATCCTGGAGCAGCCGAAGAGGCTGATCACCTGGGCATGACGGCCCCGGGGCGGGTAGCCTCGAAGCGTTGAGGGGACGGCCGCAAACTCGCATTGCGACCGCCCCCTCTTCTTCGATGTCCGGCTCTCAGGCCTGGTTGAGCACGTACACGGGCGCACCGTCCTCGGCTCCGCCGCGGGAGCGGATGCAGGCGTGCTTGCGCAGCAGCCGCAGACATTCGTTGACCCGGTGCACCGAGAGCCCCGTGCGGGCCGCGATGGATTCCAGCGGCTCGCGCAGCTCCCCCTTCTCCACGAGTACGGGCGCGATCACTACGGCCACGGTCCATACGTCGGCCGTGACGGACAGACGTTGCCGCCAGTCGGCCAGGACGGAGGCCGTGGTGGGCAGCGCCTTGACGTGCTCACCAGGCGTCCGGCCGTCCATCACCAGCGCGTCGAGCCGGTCCGCGATCCGTTCCAGCGCCCGGACCATGGCCTGCTGCACGGCGAGGGTGGCCTTCTGCGTGGCCAGCATCTCGCGCTGCAGGGTCACGGTTTCCTGCAGCAGGACCAGCCTTTCCTGCTGCAGGACCAGCGTCTGCTGTTGCAGTTCGATCGATTTGCGCTGCCCGTTCGCCAACTCCTCGTCCAGCTGAAGGTTGTGCGCCTCCAGCCGGACGATGGCCTCGGCGACCTGCTCGGGCATGGCGTACGCGATCGGGGCGCCCGGTTCGGTGGGCTGTACCTCGGCCTTTTCCAGGGTGTAGGAACCCTCCCTTTGGATCGTCTCGATCACCTCGGCGACCCACTGTTTGAAGGGGGCGCAGGCGGGCTTCGTGCAGGCCTGCACGAGCAGGATGAGACCTTGCAGATCGATGAGTTGCAAGTCTCGGCGCCACTCCCTACCTGCGGGAATGCTGAGACAGTGACTTCCAGTCACTGTCTCGAGACTTTCTCGATTGCCCTGTGGAACATGGTCCGTCAGTGCCTTTCGGGGCGTGGTGTAACCGAGTTCCTTGCACACATCCACCGCCGGAAACCAGTGACTCCCGTCCGGCATGGTCAGCCTCCGCACACGGGCTCCGGTCGCCGCGTACACGAAGTCGCTGATGTCGATCGCCTCGTGCCGTTCGGACGAGTCGGGTCGCTTGCTGGGTTCGCTCATGTGAACCACCTCCGCTGCGGAACGTAGAGCGGAGGAATTCGAATATGCCAACCGCAAGGGCGAAGTTCACGATTCAGGGTGAAGATCACCGAAAACGCCGGACGACGCGGGGCCCCGCCGTCCGCAACAGAACGGGCCCGCCGCTGTGCGCGACGGGCCCGTGTGTGCCTGGGGTGTGTCAGCCGAGCTTGGCGAAGCCGTAGTCGAGGAGCTTCTTCGCGTCCGACTCCCGGTTCGGGATGGAGGTGGAGGCGAGGACGGTGCCGATGACGGTCTTGTTGTTGCGGGTGGCGGCGAAGACCAGGCAGTAGCCGGCCTCCGGGCCGGAGCCCGTCTTCACGCCGATGGTGCCGCTGTAGCTGCTGAGCAGACCGTTGGTGTTGGTCCACGGGGCCATCGTGCGGGTGCTGCCCGTCTTGGTGATCGTCTTCGCGGTGTACGACTTGGTCTTGACGATCGTGCGGAACATCGAGTTCTTCATCGCGCTGCTGGCGATCTTGGTGAGGTCGCGCGGCGTCGAGTAGTTGCTGCCGTTGCCGATGCCGTCGAAGGAGTCGAAGTGCGTGTTCGTCAGGTTCAGGCTCTTGGCGGCGGCGTTCATCTTGCTGATGAAGTTGCTCACGCGCGCGGCGCGGGTGGTGCCCGTGCCGTAGGTGTCGGCGAGCGCGTAGGCGGCGTCGCAGCCCGACGGCAGCATCAGGCCGTACAGCAGCTGGCGGACGGTGACCTGGTCGCCGACGATCAGGTGGGCCTGGGAGGCGTTGTGGGAGACGACGTAGTCGCTGTACGCCTTCTGGATCGTCACCTTCTTGTCGAGGTTGAGGTTCGACTGTGCGAGCACGACCTCGGCGGTCATGATCTTGGTGGTGGAGCCGGTGGAACGCCGGGTGTCCGCCGCCTTGGTGTAGAGCGTCGTGCCGCTCGCGTTGTTCATCGCGAAGCCGCCCTTGGCGATGATCGAGGGCGTGGTGACGGCCTGAGCGGGCGCCGCGGTGAGGGCACCGGTCGCGACCAGCGCGCCGGAGCTGACGGCGACGGCGACGGCTCTGCGGATGCGCGTGCTGCGGATGCCCTTGATACCGGTAATCAAAGTGATGTACCCCGATTGTCGTGAATGCCCCTGAAGTGCGGCCAAGTTGAGGTGGCAAGAGCAGAGGGCCGCACGTGTGGGACACGTAAGTAGCACAGAAGGTTGTGCGGCTGCTGAGTGCGATCTGCGTCACACCTTCTGCCGTGCGTTCCGTCGGGCCGTCCATCGCGTCCGGATGCTGGACGCTGCCGTCGCATGCGTACGTGTTGTATCTATGCTGTGGACATGCAGACGGCCGTACAACAGCACACCCGCCGGGACCCCAAGCCCCCGCCCGCCGCCGACCGCGTGTACGCCCACGTCAAGCAGGGCGTCCTCGACCGCCGCTACGAGGGCGGCACCCTGCTCACCGAGGGGGAGCTGGCCGAGGCCGTCGGGGTCTCCCGCACGCCCGTGCGGGAGGCGCTGCTGCGGCTGGAGGTCGAGGGGCTGATCCGGCTGTACCCGAAGAAGGGCGCGCTGGTGCTGCCGGTCTCCGCGCAGGAGATCGCGGATGTGGTGGAGACCCGCCAGCTGGTCGAGGAGCACGCCGCCCGCAAGGCCGTACCCGCTCCGCCCGGTCTGCTGGAGAGGCTGACCGAGCTGCTGGAGCTGCAGAAGGCGCAGGCCGCCGCCGGTGATCTGGCCGCGGCCGCGGTGACCGACCGCAACTTCCACGCCGAGATCGTGCGCAGCGGCGGCAACGAGATCCTGTCCCGGCTCTACGACCAGCTGCGCGACCGGCAGCTGCGGATGGGCGTCGCCGTGATGCACTCCCACCCCGACCGGATCGCCAAGACGCTCGCCGAGCACGAGGAGATCCTCGACGCGCTGCGCGCCGGGGACGCGGAGGCGGCCGTGGGGGTCGTGCACCGGCATGTGAGCTGGTTCGAGCACCTCGCGCGGGGTGAGGTCCGATGAGCGGTCCGGAGCGGAACCTCACCCTTCCGGATGATCCCCCGGGCGGCCGACGCGCCGTCACCGTGTGGTCCATCGGCGTCGCCGTCTACTTCGTCGCCGTCATCTTCCGTACGTCACTGGGCGTGGCGGGACTGGACGCGGCGGACCGCTTTCACGTCAACGCCTCCGCGCTGTCGACGTTCTCCATCCTCCAGCTGCTGGTCTACGCCGGCATGCAGATACCCGTCGGCCTGCTGGTCGACCGGCTCGGCACGAAGAAGGTGCTGAGCATCGGCGCGGTCCTGTTCACCGCCGGTCAGCTGGGCTTCGCCTTCTCCCCCTCGTACGGCACCGCCCTCGCCTCCCGGGCCCTGCTGGGCTGCGGCGACGCGATGACCTTCATCAGCGTGCTGCGGCTCGGCACCCGCTGGTTCCCGGCCCGGCGCGGGCCGCTGGTCGCGCAGCTCGCGGGGCTGGTCGGCATGGCGGGCAACCTGGTCTCCACGCTGGTCCTCGCCCGGCTGCTGCACGGCATCGGCTGGACCCCGGCATTCGGCGGGAGCGCGCTCGCGGGCGTCGTCGTCCTCGTGCTGACACTGCTGTTCCTGAAGGACCACCCCGAGGGGCACGAGCCCGAGCCGGCGCCGCACCAGGGCGCGGCGTACGTCCGCCGGCAGATCGCGGCGGCCTGGCGGGAGCCGGGGACGCGCCTCGGGCTGTGGGTGCACTTCACCACCCAGTTCCCGGCGATGGTGTTCCTGCTGCTGTGGGGCCTGCCGTTCCTGGTGCAGGCGCAGGGGCTGAGCCGGGCCACGGCCGGTGAGCTGCTCACCCTGGTCGTGCTGTCCAACATGGTGATCGGGCTGGTCTACGGCCAGATCGTCGCCCGGCACCACGCGGCGCGGCTGCCGCTGGCGCTGGGCACCGTGGGGGCGACCGCGACCGTGTGGGCGGTGACGCTGCTGTATCCCGGTACGCATGCGCCGATGTGGTTGCTGGTGGTGCTGTGCGCGGTGCTGGGGGCGTGTGGGCCGGCCTCGATGCTCGGGTTCGACTTCGCGCGGCCGGCCAACCCGCCCGAGCGGCAGGGGACCGCGTCGGGGATCACCAACATGGGTGGGTTCGTCGCCTCGATGACGACGTTGTTCGCGGTGGGGGTGCTGCTGGACGCCACCGGGGACGACTACTCCGTGGCGTTCTCGGCCGTGTTCGTGTTGCAGGCGCTCGGGGTGTCCCAGATTCTGCGGCTTCGTGGGCGGGCGGCCCGGCGTGAGCGGGAGCGGCTGGTGGCGAGCCGGGTGGAGACGGTGCACGTGCCCGCGGCCTAGCAGCGCTCCCCCACCCGCGCGCCGGCCGTTTCCCGTGAGCCGGCCGGGCCCGTGGCCACCGTGGGGCGGCTGCGCAGAGTCGCGCGGCACCGCCCCGCTCCGGCTACGGCGTCACCGTGAAGTTGCGCAGGATCGCTGCCGTCAGGTCCGGGTCGCCCTCGGTCTTCACCCGGTCGGCCACCGCCTCCGGGGTCACCCGGCCGCAGGCGAGGCGGACGTAGGTCTCCCAGTCGAGGGTGAGGGTGGCGGCGGGTCCGAGGGCGGGGGCGGTTTCCAGGGAGCCGCGGCCCTGGATGTCGACGCGGATGGTGCGCAGGAACTCCACCGGGCCGTGCACGTCGAAGACGACGGCCGAACTGCGCGGCGCCGCCGCGTCCTTCGCGACGACCCTGGGGAGCGCCTCGAGGAGGACGTCCCGGACCACGTACGCGCCCGGCGAGTCCAGGTTGCCAGGGCGGCCGAGGGCCGTGCGCAGATCCTGCTCGTGCACCCACACGTCGAAGGCGCGGGCGCGGTAGGCCTGTTCCACCGTGATCTCCGTGCCCAGCGGGCCGCGGACCGTGGTGCCGGGGTCACGCGACTCGTTGCGCAGCTGGCGGTTGCGGCGGATGACCGTGTACTCCAGCTCGGCCGTCATCTCCGGCGCCGTGTGGTGGCGGCGGACGTCGACCTGCATCTCCGTGTACCGCTGGTGCTCGGTGGTGACGTGGAAGAGGTCGCGGGGGAGGGTGTGGATCGGGCGCGGGTCGCCGAGCATCTCGCAGTCCATGCCGATGACGTGCGACACGATGTCCCGGACCGACCAGCCGGGACACGGGGTCCGCCGGTTCCACTCGCCTTCCGCGAGCGACTGGACCATCTCGGATATCGCGTCGATGGAGTGCGTCCAGGCGTCGGCGTAGGGCTGGAGGGTGGGATGCAGACTCACGGAACGGGACCCCTCGGCGGTCGGTACTCGGGCAGGTTGTGGCGGCGTTGCCAGCGGGCGGCGGCTGCACTTCGGCGGGCGTCTGGGAGCCCCCTGGTTCTCGGCTTCGCTCGAACCGGGGGACCCCCAAGTTACGCTGCCTTCAGGCACCCGGGCAGTGCTTTCGTGTGACGATCGTAGGCCTGTGTGGACGACTCGAATGCCAGGACGGTGGTAGTGTGCGCGCCTCGCTGATCCAGATCGCCGTGAACGAGGACGAATCGGTCGACAACCGGCGGCAGCGGGTGGCCGCGCTGGTCCGGGAACAGGCTGGTGCCGACTTGGTGGTCCTGCCGGAGCTGTGGACCACCGGCGCCTTCGCCTACGAGGAGTTCGGCCGCGAGGCCGAGCCGCTCGAAGGGCCGACGTTCGAGACGATGGCCAAGGCCGCGAGCGACGCGGGCGTGTGGCTGCACGCGGGATCGATTCCCGAGCGGGACCCGGACGGGCCGCTCTACAACACCTCTCTCGTCTTCTCCCCCTCCGGTGAGCCGGCCGCCGCCTACCGCAAGATCCATCGCTTCGGTTTCGACAAGGGCGAGGCCGTGCTGATGGGCGCCGGGCGGGACGTGGTGACGGTCCGGCTGCCCGGGACCACGCTCGGCGTGGCCACCTGCTACGACCTCCGTTTCCCCGAACTCTTCCGGGCACTGGTCGACGCCGGTGCCGAGACGCTGGTGATCCCGGCGGGCTGGCCCGAGCGGCGACGCGCGCACTGGACGCTGCTGGCTCAGGCGCGGGCGGTGGAGAACCAGGCGTTCGTGCTCGCCTGTGGAACAGCCGGGACCCATGCCGGGGTTCCGCAGGCGGGTCACTCGATCGTGGTGGATCCGTGGGGCGAGGTGCTCGCCGAGGCGGGCCCGGACGAGGAGGTCCTCACCGTCGACTTCGACCCGGCGAAGGTGGCGACCACCCGCGAGCAGTTCCCGGCGCTGAAGGACCGCGTGCTGGGCCTGGAGCCGCCGCGGCGCTAGCGGGGCCCCTCAAGCGGGGCTCCGGGGTGGGAGAGCCCCCGTCAGTCGTCCGCCCGCTCCTTCTGTGCCAGGTGGATCACGCACACCGCCACCGCGATCAGCAGTGCCGGGTCCGCGTCCTCGCGCACGATGTCGACACCGTAGGTGTCCCGGAGGGTCAGCCGGCGGCGGGAGATGACGGCCAGGAGTTCGCCGTCGTACTCGACGGCGAACTCGTGGTCGAGGATCTTGCCGCTGACGTCGAGCTCGGTGCCGTCGACCAGGGACACGCGGTAGTGGTTGCGCAGCAGGGACAGCCGCTTGCGCTTGATGGTGGCCAGGCCCTCGCCGTCCCGCTCGATCACCATGGTGTCGCGCAGCGCGAACATCTTCTGGTGGATGTCGATCAGCACGCGCCCGTGGGCGTCCTTCAGCTGGAAGGTGTCCCGCAGCCGCATGGCCTTGCCGTCGACGAGGAAGACCTTGCGGCCGTGCTCGTCCTCGATCCAGTAGTCGTCGCCGATGCCGAGCAGCCGGTCGTGTACGAGGAGTCTCATGCGGGTACCGTTCCCCGCCGCGCGTTGATCGTCACGGGCCGGCCGGCCCGAAGCGCCTGCGGTACGCCGATGGGCTGAGCCCCGTCTCCCGGCGCAGCCGGGCCCGCAGATTGGCCGCCGTACCGAGGCCGCAGCGGGCCGCGACCACGTCCAGGCGCTCCTCGCCCCGCTCGATCAGCCGGCAGGCGAGCGCCACCCGCTCCCCGGTGAGCCAGGCCAGCGGGGTCGTACCCAGCTGGGTGCGGAAGCGCCGGTGCAGGGTGGCGGGGCTGACGGCCGCCCGGTCGGCGAGGTCCGCCACGGTCAGCGGCTCGCCGAGCCGCTCCTGCGCCCAGGCCAGCAGCGGGCCGAGCGACTCGTCGGGCACGTCGGGCACGGGGCGCTCCACGAACTGCCGCTGGCCGCCGTCGCGGTGGGCGGCGAAGACCAGGCGCCGGGAGACGGCGTTGGCGACTTCGGCGCCGTGGTCGCGGCGCCAGAGGTGCAGCCCGAGGTCGAGCGCGGCGGCGCTGCCGGCGGCGGTGAGGACGTCGCCGTCGTCCACGAAGAGGACGTCCGGCTCCAGCAGCACCTTGGGGTGCAGGTCCCGGAAGGTGTCCGCCCACATCCAGTGGGTGGTGGCACGGCGCCCGTCGAGCAGCCCGGACTCGGCGAGGGCGAAGGTGCCGGTGCAGAAGCTGACGATGCGCGCCCCGCGCGCGTGGCTGCGCCGGATGGCCTCCAGCACGTAGGCGCCGCGCGGTACGACGTTGTCGGGGCGTCCGGGTACGACGAGGGTGTCGGCCTCGTCCACCGCCTCCAGGCCGGGTACGCCGGTCAGGGTGAAGAAGCCGTGGTTCATCCGGATCCGCGGGGTGGGCGCGCACAGCGTCACCGTGTACAGCGGCCCCTGATCGCCCAGTTCGGGCCGGGGCAGTCCGAACAGTTCGGTCGCGACGCCGACCTCGAAGGGGTTGGTGCCCGCGTCCACGATCACGACGACCCGGTGCGGCGGCACGACCCGGTGGAGAGGCTGAGAGGATCCTTGCGGCATATGCGATTCCTAGCACTCGTGGGGCGCCACCGGAACCCCGCACGATGACCCCATGGAACCCATCTCCGAACCCACCTCCCGACCCGCCGGCGAGCCTGTCTCCCTGGACAAGGCGTTCGCCTCCTTCGAGGAGTGCTGGAGCCCGCGCATCGTCGCCGCCGTCAACGACTACGACGTCCGGATCGCCAAGTTCGAGGGCGAGCACGTCTGGCATGTGCACGAGGACACCGACGAGTTCTTCCTGGTCCTCGACGGCGAGGTGCACCTGGGCCTGCGCGAGCCGGCCGGCGAGCGCACCCTCGTCCTGACCAGGGGCTCGGTGTTCACCGTGCCGCGCGGCACCTATCACAAGCCGTCCGCGCCCCGCCGCGCCGAAGTCCTCCTCTTCGAGCCCACCGGCACCCTCTCGGTCGGCGACCGGCACGAGGAGGTCCCCGACCACGTGGACGTGACCACGGGCCACGCCCTGTCCTGACCGGGGTCCGGAATCCACCGGGCGGGTGCGTGTCCCGCAGGTGAACTTCCGGCATGGACAAGGAAGTTGGCCAACCCGGGGCGGGGTCCCCGAGTCGAACGGTGCGGAAGTCGTTACCACGTCCGCCCGTTCCTCCCGGAGGCCCCGCATGACCCGCATGCCCTCGATACGCGCCGCCGCCGTCCTGGCCCTCGGCACTGCCCTGGCCGCACCCCTCGCCCTGGCCGGGACCGCCGGCGCCGCCACCGCCTCGGCCACCGCCGCGGTCAACCAGTACGACTGGCAGCTCACCTACCAGGCCGCCCCCGGCCAGACCAACAAAGCCACCGCCACCGCGGCCCTCACCGCGGACCGCGCCGGCATCACCTATGTGATCGACGACGTCGTCCCGATCAAGGCGGGCCACGACTGCGCCCACCCCGACCGCGCGGACCGCACCAAGGTCTCCTGCACGGTCACCCTCGTGGACAGCCAGGACCCGTACGCCGCCCTGATCGCGAACCTGGGCGACCGCAACGACACGGTCGCCTACAAGAACGGCACCGACCAGGTCTACTTCTACGCCCAGATCTCGCTGGGCGGGGGCAACGACAAGGCGACCGACTCCGGCCGTCTGGACGGCGCCTACGTCTCCGGTGACGCCGGCGACGACACCCTCACCGTCGGTGCGGAGGGCCTGGCCTGGGGCGGTGACGGCAACGACACGATCTACGCGAGCGGCGGTGACAACATCGTCCAGGGCGGCAAGGGCGACGACGCGCTGCACGGCGGCGCCGGAGCCCAGTACCTGTCCGGCGACGACGGCAAGGACACGATCACCGGCGGCACCGGCAACGACACCCTGAACGGCGGCACCGGCAACGACGTCCTGTACGGCAACAGCGGCGACGACAAGCTGTACGGCAACAGCGGGAACGACCGGCTGTACGGTGGCCCCGGCCGGGACACGCTCTCCGGCGGCCCGGGCACGGATGTGATCCACCAGGACTGAGAGCGACCGCACGACCGAGAGCGACTTTTCCACAGGCGCCTTAGCGGGTCCCGCCGGTTGTCCACAGGCGCCCCACCGGCTGTCGGAGTCGGGTGGCACTCTTGGAGCCATGACCGACTCCGCATCCCGACGCGCCCGCGTCCGCGCCCCCGAGCTGATCGGCAAGGGCGGCTGGCTGAACACGGGCGAGAAGCAGTACACCCTCGCCGACCTGCGCGGACGCATCGTCGTCCTGGACTTTTGGACCTTCTGCTGCATCAACTGTCTGCATGTCCTGGACGAGCTGCGCGAGCTGGAGGAGAAGCACCGGGACACGGTGGTGATCATCGGCGTGCACTCCCCGAAGTTCGTGCACGAGGCCGAGCACCAGGCGGTCGTGGACGCGGTGGAGCGCTACGGCGTGGAGCACCCGGTGCTGGATGACCCGGAGCTCGCCACCTGGAAGCAGTACGCGGTGCGCGCCTGGCCGACCCTGGTCGTCATCGACCCGGAGGGGTACGTCGTCGCCCAGCACGCGGGCGAGGGACACGCGCACGCCATCGAGCGGCTGGTGGAGGAGCTGGAGGCCGAGCACGAGGCGAAGGGCACCCTGCGCCGCGGCGACGGTCCGTACGTGCCGCCGGAGCCCGAGCCGACGACCCTGCGCTTCCCGGGCAAGGCGCTGCTGCTTCCCTCCGGGAACTTCCTGGTCAGCGACACCACCCGGCACCAGCTGGTGGAGCTGGCCGAGGACGCCGAGACCGTCGTACGGCGCATCGGCTCGGGCACGCGCGGCTTCGCGGACGGCGGCCCGCAGGAGGCCGCCTTCAACGAGCCGCAGGGCCTGGCGCTGCTGGAGGACGGCGCGGTGGTGGTGGCCGACACCGTCAACCACGCCCTGCGCCGCCTCGACCCGGCCACGGGCGCGGTGACCACTCTGGCCGGCACCGGGAAGCAGTGGTGGCAGGGGTCCGCCACCTCCGGCCCGGCCCGCGAGGTGGATCTGTCCTCGCCCTGGGACGTGGCGGTCTTCGGCGGCCGGGTGTGGATCGCCATGGCGGGCGTCCACCAGCTGTGGACGTACGACCCCGCGGCGGGCACGGTCGCCGTGACGGCCGGCACCACCAACGAGGGCCTGGTCGACGGCCCCGGCGCCGAGGCCTGGTTCGCCCAGCCCTCCGGTCTCGCGGCGACCGCCGAGCGGCTGTGGCTCGCCGACTCCGAGACGAGCGCCCTGCGCTGGGTGGACCTCGACGGGCACGTGCACACGGCGGTCGGCACCGGCCTGTTCGACTTCGGCCACCGGGACGGCGCGGCCGAACAGGCACTGTTCCAGCACCCGTTGGGCGTCACCGCCCTCCCGGACGGCTCGGTGGCGGTCGCCGACACCTACAACCACGCCCTGCGCCGCTACGACCCGGCGACCGGCGAGGTCACCACGCTGGCCACCGACCTGCGCGAGCCCAGCGACGCCGTCCTCGTCGGCGGGGACATCGTGGTGGTCGAGTCGGCCCGGCACCGGCTGACCCGGCTGCGGCTGCCCGAGGAGGCGGTGCGGGTCGAGCCGGTCGCCCACCGCACCCGGCGCGCGGCGACCGAGGTCGCCCCCGGCAGACTCCGGCTGGACGTCGTCTTCCAGGCCCCGGCGGGCCAGAAGCTGGACACCAGATACGGGCCCTCGACCCGTCTGCTGGTCTCCTCGACCCCGCCCGAGCTGCTGCTCAAGGGCGAGGGAGCGGACACGGACCTGAGCCGTGACCTGGAGCTGAACCCGGAGGTCGCGGAGGGCGTCCTGCACGTCTCCGCGATGGCCGCCAGTTGCGACGACGACTCTGCCGGCGAGTACCCCGCCTGCCACGTCCACCAGCAGGACTGGGGCGTCCCGGTCCGTCTCACCGAGGGCGCGACGGACCGCCTGCCGCTCGTCCTCGCGGGCATGGACGAGCAGTAGGCGGACGCACGCGCCGGACCGGGCGCCCGCGTCAGACGCCGTACCCGTCGGTGTAGCCGTCGTCGCGGTAGCGGTGGTGATGGTGCGGTTCCTCCTCCACCACCGGCGTCGGCGGGACCACGACCCGCCGGCGCCGTGCGATCCCGCTGAACGTCGCGACGCCGATCAGGCCCACGGCCATCAGGATCACGCCGACGACGTCGAGGTTCACGCCGCGCATGTGCCAGTCCGTCGCGAATGTGAGGATGGCTCCCACGGCTATGAGGATGATGCATCCGCCGAGCCCCATGAGACCTCGCCTCCCCTTCCGGTGCCGGAATCTCCGGTCCCGGACGGGTACCCGGCGAGGTCCCGGCTAGCCCTCCAGAAAGGCCGTCAGGGCGTTCGCCAGCAGGAACGGGTCGTCGGCGCCGCACAGTTCACGCACGCTGTGCATGGAGAGGATCGCCACGCCGATGTCCACGGTCCGGATGCCGTGCCGGGCCGCGGTGATGGGGCCGATCGTCGTGCCGCAGGGCATGGAGTTGTTGGAGACGAACGACTGGAAGGGGACGTCGGCCTTCTCGCAGGCCGCCGCGAAGATCGCGCGGCCCGAACCGTCCGTGGCGTAGCGGTTGTTGACGTTGACCTTGAGGATCGGGCCGCCGTTGACCCGGGGGTGGTGCGTCGGGTCGTGCCGCTCGGCGTAGTTGGGGTGGACGGCGTGGCCCGTGTCGGAGGACAGGCACACCGTGCCGGCGAAGGCGCGGGCCCGGTCCTCGTAGGAGCCGCCGCGGGCGAAGACCGAGCGCTCCAGCACGCTGCCGAGCAGCGGGCCGTCCGCGCCGGAGTCCGACTGGGAGCCGTTCTCCTCGTGGTCGAAGGCGGCCAGCACGGGGATACGGGCGAGCGGGGCGCCCGAGGTCGCCACGGCGGCCAGGGCGGCGGCGCCGGCGTGCACCGACAGCAGGTTGTCCATGCGCGGACCGGCGACCAGGTCCCGGTCGCGACCCAGGTAGGCCGGGGGCTCCACCGGATGCGTCATCAGGTCCCAGCCGGTGACCGAGCCGGCCGCGAGCCCCGCCTCCTGCTCCAGGAAGGCGATCAGGTCGCCGTCGCGCACATCGTCGCCCAGGCCCCAGACCGGCTGCAGATGACGCTGCTTGTCGAGCTTGAGCCCCTCGGTGCTGACCGAGCGGTCCAGGTGGATGGCGAGCTGGGGCACGCGCAGCAGCGGCCGGTCCACGTTGACCAGGACCGAGGAGCCGTCGCGCAGGCTCAGCCGGCCGGCCAGGCCGAGGTCGCGGTCCAGCCAGGAGTTCATCAGCGGGCCGCCGTAGATCTCGACGGCCACCTGCCGCCAGCCGTGCGCCCCGCTGTCGGGCCGCGGCTTGATGCGCAGGTTCGGGGAGTCGGTGTGTGCGCCGACGATGTGGAACGGCGTGTGCGCCTCGGCGCCCTCGGGGACGTACCAGGCGACGATCGCGCCGCCGCGCAGCACGAACTTGCCGCCGCTCGTCCCGTCCCAGGCGTCCGTCTCGGCGACCTGACGGAAGCCCGCCTTCTCCAGCCGCTCGGCGGTGTTCGCCACGGCGTGGTACGGCGACGGGCTCGCCGCCAGGAAGGACATGAGGTCGTCGGTGTGGCCGCGGTCGAAGCGGGCTGGTGCGCTCATGGGGTTCACCTTAACGACGTGCACGGGCCCGCTCCCGGAAAGGGAGCGGGCCCGCACAGGGAATCCGTACGTACGTGCCGGAACGGCCGGCAGGTACCTGCTAGAACGCGGCCTCGTCCAGCTCCATCAGGTCCAGCTCGACACCGGAGGCGACCTTGCGGGCGAGGGTGACGCCCGGCAGGACGTTCGCCGCGAAGAACCTCGCCGCGGCGATCTTTCCGGTGTAGAAGGCCTTGTCCTTGGCGGAGGCGGTGGCCAGCTTCTCGGCGGCGATCGCGGCGCCCTTGAGCAGCAGGTAGCCGACGACGACGTCACCGGAGGCCATGAGCAGGCGGGTGGTGTTCAGGCCCACCTTGTAGATGTTCTTGGTGTCCTGCTCGGTGGCGGCGAGGTCGGTCAGCATCAGGCCGACGATCGCCTCCAGCTCCACGGCGGCCTTGGCCAAGTGCTCACGGGCGCCCGCCAGCTCCTCGCCGCCGGTGCCGAGCGCCAGGAACTTCTTGATGTCCTCGGCGAGGGAGTTCAGCGCGGCGCCCTGGTTGCGGACGATCTTCCGGAAGAAGAAGTCCTGGCCCTGGATCGCGGTGGTGCCCTCGTACAGGGTGTCGATCTTGGAGTCCCGGATGTACTGCTCGATCGGGTACTCCTGCAGGAAGCCGGAGCCGCCGAAGGTCTGCAGCGACTGGGCGAGCTGCTCGTAGCCCTTCTCGGAGCCGTAGCCCTTGACGATCGGCAGCAGCAGGTCGTTCAGGGCGTGCTCGGCGGAGGCGTCCTCGCCGGCCGCCTCCTTGATCTGGATCGCGTCCTGGATCGAGGCGGTGTACAGCACCAGGGCGCGCATGCCCTCGGCGTACGCCTTCTGCGTCATCAGCGAGCGGCGCACGTCCGGGTGGTGGGTGATGGTGACCTTGGGCGCGGACTTGTCCATGAAGTTGGCCAGGTCCGGGCCCTGGACGCGCTCCTTGGCGTACTCCAGCGCGTTCAGGTAGCCGGTGGACAGCGTGGAGATCGCCTTCGTGCCGACCATCATGCGGGCGAACTCGATGATGCGGAACATCTGGCGGATGCCGTCGTGCTTGTCACCGATGAGCCAGCCCTTGGCGGGGTGCTGGTCGCCGAAGGTC
The DNA here is from genome assembly GCF_044456925.1 of Streptomyces sp. NPDC050743. Classification (NCBI taxonomy): domain Bacteria; kingdom Bacillati; phylum Actinomycetota; class Actinomycetes; order Kitasatosporales; family Streptomycetaceae; genus Streptomyces; species Streptomyces sp. NPDC050743. Next base: position 25,856 of record NZ_JBITGJ010000005.1, on the reverse strand, counting down.
ATCTCGCAGGTGTTGGAGGCCTTCAGGCCCATCTTGTGCTCGACGTTGGTGGCGTAGACGCCGTTGCGCTCGCCCAGCTCGCCGGTCTCGAAGTCGAACTCGTACTTCGGCACGAGGAAGAGGGACAGGCCCTTGGTGCCCGGACCGGCGCCCTCCGGCCGCGCGAGCACGTAGTGGAGGATGTTCTCGGACATGTCGTGCTCACCGGAGGTGATGAAGCGCTTCACGCCCTCGATGTGCCAGGAGCCGTCCTCCTGCTGGATCGCCTTGGTACGGCCGGCGCCCACGTCGGAGCCCGCGTCGGGCTCGGTGAGCACCATCGTGGAGCCCCACTGCTTCTCGACCGCGATCTTGGCGATGTGCTTCTGGACCTCGTTGCCCTCCTCGAAGAGGATGCCGGCGAACGCCGGACCCGAGGAGTACATCCACACGGCCGGGTTGGCACCCAGGATCAGCTCGGCGTAGGCCCAGATCAGGGAGCGCGGCGAGGTGGTGCCGCCGATCTCCTCGGGCAGGCCGAGCCGCCAGTACTCGGAGTCCATGAAGGCCTGGTAGCTCTTCTTGAAGGACGCCGGGACCGGCGCGGTGTTGGTCTCGGGGTCGAAGACCGGCGGGTTGCGGTCGGCGTCGGCGAAGGACTCGGCCAGCTCGTTCTCCGAGAGGCGGGTCAGCTCCTCCAGGACGCTCTTGGCGGTGTCGACGTCCATCTCCTCGAACGGGCCGGTGCCGTACACCTTGTCGCGCCCCAGCACTTCGAAGAGGTTGAACTCGATGTCGCGGAGATTCGACTTGTAGTGCCCCATGGTCACGGCTCCGTAGAGGGATCGGCGAGGCACTGGCTCCTCGCAGCTAGTTCACGTACCAACAAGTAGCTCCGATGATGCTACCCGCCGGTAATAAGAAGCAACCCCTGCCCCGGCAAGTGTGAGAAGGGTCTACTCCGCGGCGCTGGTGAGCGGGGCCGCCCACCGCCGAGGGGGTCCGGCGAAAGACAGGTGACCGCCCGGTATCCCCGATCACGCGGTACCGGGCCGTCAACTCGCCCCTCACTCGCGGCGATCCCCCGTGCTCGCCGCACAGGCGACTCCGGCACCCGCTCCACCCCCTCCCTCGGTACTCTTGCGCCCATGTACGGCTACGACCAGAACGTTGGCGCTCAGCAGCAGTACGCCCCGCCGCAGCAGCAGATGCCGGGCGGTGTCGGCGGGTACGGCCAGCAGCCGCCGCTCTACCCGGAGCCGTCCCCGCCCTCCCTCGCGGACGCGGTGCGGGCCTTCACCACCGGGCAGATGTCCGCCGAGGACTTCCAGCAGATCTTCGCCACGTCGAAGGTGTACTGCCCGCGCGGCGACACCCCCGGCTTCCTCGCCCTGCACAACACCCAACAGCCGGTGATCCCGATGTTCACCTCGCTCAAGGAGCTGCGCCGGTACGCGGGCAAGGAGTCCAAGTACTTCGTGATCACCGGCGCCGAGGTGATCGACCTGCTGCCCACCGGCTACGGCTTCGTCCTGGACATGGAGGGCGAGCACCGGATGGTCTTCGACGCGAAGGCGGTCGAGCAGATGGTCGACTTCGCCATGCGGCGGATGTACGGCTAGCCGTCCTTGCCGCGCGGACGGCGGCTGTGGTGGGCCGACGGCGGGGTCTTCGCGCTGACGGCGGGGCGCTGGGGGTCGCCTGGGGGTGGGCGCCTTTCGTGATCTGGCTCTGCGTTCCCGGTCTGGTCGCCTGCGGCTGTCTGGCCACGCGGGGCGGCTTGCGGCTGGTGCGGGCGGTGTGGGTGCTGCGCACACGGGGGTCGCGGCGGAGGGGCGGCTGGAGTCGTCCCGTGAGATCGGTACCGACGACGGCCCCCTGACGCGCTGGGTGTACTCCTACACCGACGCGCGCGGGACGCGCCGCGAGTGCGTCGGCGTCGATACCGGCGGTGCCGCATGGGTGCGGATCCTGTACGACCCCGCGGACCCCGACGGGAGCAGTCAGGCCGGAACCGGTACCGCGGGGATGTTCGTCTTCGGCGCCGTCCTGCTGCTGGTGTTCGGGATTCCGGTTCGGGTGGGCGCTGCAGGGGCGGGCGTGATCGCCGTGACGTTCGCCTTCTCCTGACCCGTGCGGGAGCCGACGTCGCCTGGAGCCCGGAGGGAATTCCCTCCGGGCTCGTTCCGTTGGGGGTGGCAGAAAGTTCAACGCTCAACTAAAGTGAGTGCACAAGGAGGTACCGACCATGCCTGCAGTGACCGTCGAGAACCCGTTGACGCTGCCCCGTGTGACCGCTCCCGCCGACGCCGTGGCGCGTCCGGTGCTGGCCGTCGCGAACGCTCCGAGCGGGTTCGAGGGCGAGGGCTTCCCGGTGCGCCGGGCGTTCGCGGGGATCCACTACCGCCACCTCGACCCGTTCATCATGATGGACCAGATGGGCGAGGTGGAGTACGCGCCGGGCGAGCCCAAGGGCACCCCCTGGCACCCGCACCGCGGCTTCGAGACCGTCACCTACATCATCGACGGCGTCTTCGACCACCAGGACTCCAACGGCGGTGGCGGCACCATCACCAACGGCGACACCCAGTGGATGACCGCGGGCTCGGGCCTCCTCCACATCGAGGCGCCGCCGGAGTCCCTGGTCGTGTCGGGCGGTCTCTTCCACGGCCTGCAGCTGTGGGTGAACCTCCCGGCCAAGGACAAGATGATGGCCCCGCGCTACCAGGACATCCGCGGCGGCAGCGTCCAGCTGGTGACGTCCCCGGACGGCGGTGCGCTGCTGCGCGTCATCGCGGGTGAGCTGGACGGCCACAAGGGTCCCGGCATCACGCACACCCCGATCACGATGATCCACGCGACCGTCGCCCCGGGCGCCGAGGTCACCCTGCCCTGGCGGGAGGACTTCAACGGGCTGGCCTACGTCCTCGCGGGCCGCGGCAGCGTCGGTGCGGAGCGCCGGCCGATCCACCTCGGCCAGACCGCGGTGTTCGGCGCCGGGTCCTCGCTGACCGTCCGCGCGGACGAGAAGCAGGACTCCCACACGCCGGACCTGGAGGTCGTCCTGCTCGGCGGGCAGCCGATCCGTGAGCCCATGGCGCACTACGGGCCGTTCGTCATGAACACCAAGGACGAGCTGATGCAGGCGTTCGAGGACTTCCAGAAGGGGCGGCTGGGGACGATTCCCGCGGTGCACGGCATGACCGGCGAGGGCCCGCAGGCCTGACGGCGTCGGTACCGGTACGGGTACCAGGGGGCAGTGCCCCCTGGCCCCCCGGGCCTGTACCCGCCCCTGATCCGAGTCGGTCGGCCGAAGAGGCCGGCCGGGAGCCGGCGCTAGGCCGAGGGCACCGGCGTCCTGCTCGAGGCGTCCTCCTGGGCGATCCGGCGCAGCGCGGCCATCGCGGCGTCGCCCAGCACCGTGCCCAGCACCACGGCCTCGACCTTGCCGTCCGCGGTCGGCACCCGGGCCACCGTGGCCAGTTCGGCCCCGGCGAGCCGGCCGGCCGCCGAGGCGTACTCGTCGAGCAGCGCCAGCAGATCCTCCCGCTCCAGATCGCGGTACGTCAGGATGAGCTGGACCAGCGCCACCCAGCCGAGGTTCTCCGGCTCCACCCGCCAGCCGTGCCGGCGCACCAGCTCGGCCGCGTCCGCCTCGGCCCGCTCGCGGTCCCGCGGGGTGCCCCGTTCCGCGGCGGCCCGGCTGACGGCGGGCCGGGCGGCGCCGCCGAGCATCCCGTGGACGGTGCGGTCCGGGGCGTCCATCCGGGCGAGCACCTGTCCGACCGCGGTCACGGACATGCCGCCGACCTCCAGCATCGCCCGGATCAGCTTGAGCCTGTGCACGTGTGTGTCGTCGTACCGGACCTGGTTGGGGCTGGTGCGCACGCCGGGCGGCAGCAGGCCCTCCCGTGCGTAGTACTTGATCGTCGGAACCGGGACTCCCGTGCGCTGCGCCAGCTCTCCGATACGCATGGGGCGAGGATACGAGCCTCCCGGCCCGCCGGAGCCGCACCTCACCCGCCCGGCCCCGTGCGGCAGGACACCCGTCGGCGCCCATGATCCGCTGGACGTGTGCAGCTGTTGCCCGACCCCGTTCGACGCCTCGCCGCCTGGTGCGCAGTGCTGCTGCTCGTCGCCGGGGTGGGCTGGGTCGGGGTGCGGCTGTGCGGGGAGTTCCGTACCGCCGTCACCCCGGTGCTGCTCGCCCTGCTCGGCACCGCGCTGCTCGGCCCGTTGCACCGGCGGCTCGTGCGGACCGGGGTGCAGGCGTCGGTGGCGGCCGGGCTCACCTGTGTCGCCGTCGTGGCCGTCGTCGGCGGTGCCGTGTACATCGTCGTCGCCGCGCTCATCGACACGGGCGACGAGATCATCGCCTCGCTGCGGGACGCCGCCAAGGCGGTCGCCCGGCACTTCGGGGCGGCCGGCACCGGTCTCGACGACCTCGCCGCGAACTCGCGCAAGCTGCTGAGCAGGTTCGGGAGCACGGCCGCGTCCAACGTCATCAGCGGGGTCAGCGTCGTCGGCGAGTCCCTCGCCATGGCCGTGCTCGCGCTGCTGCTCGTCTTCTTCTTCCTGCGCGACTCCCACCGGGCCGTGGAGGTCCTGCGGGCCGTGGCGCCCGGCGGCACCGCCGACACCCTGGAGGCCGTCGCCCGGCGCGCCTTCGAGGCGGTCGAGGGGTTCATGCGCGGGACGACCCTCATCGCGCTCATCGACGCCGTGTGCATCACCGTCGGCCTGCTGATCCTCCAGGTGCCCGGCGCGGTCGGGCTCGGCGCGCTCGTCTTCGTCGGCGCCTACATCCCCTATCTCGGCGCCTTCATCTCCGGCGCGGTGGCCGTCCTGGTCGCGCTCGCCGACCGCGGTTTCGTCATCGCGCTGTGGGCGCTCGGGCTCGTGCTCGCCGTGCAGGTGCTGGAAGGGCATGTGCTGCAGCCGGCCATCCAGAGCCGGACCGTGCAGATGCACCCGGCGGCGGTGATGCTCGCCATCACCGCGGGGGCGTCCGTCGCGGGGATCCTCGGGATGCTGCTCGCGGTGCCGCTGACCGCGGCCGCCTTCGGTGTCGTACAGGAGCTGCGGGCGCGTTACGCGGCGCCCTCCGACTCGGCGCCCTCCACCGCGGCACCTTCCGGCCCGGCGTCCACCGACGCATCGCCTTCCGCCGCACGCCCCTCGGACACGCCCCCGGACGCACCCCCCGACTCGTAGAGCTCGAACCAGATGCTCTTGCCCTCGCCCCGCGGGTTCACCCCCCAGGCGTCCGCCAGGAGCTCGATCAGCATCAGGCCGCGGCCCGAGGACGCCAGCTCGCCGGGGCGGCGCTTGTGCGGGAGGTCGTCGCCCGCGTCGGTGACCTCCACCCGCAGCCCGCGCGCACCCGCCTTGCCGGTCACCTCGGCGAGCAGCAGCGCGTCGGTGTCGGTGTGGACCAGGACGTTGGTGACCATCTCGGAGACCAGCAGCACCGCCGAGTCGATCTGCTCGGGCGAGGCCCAGTCGTGCAGCAGCTCGCGCAGGTGCCGGCGGGCCTCGGCGATCCGGTCCGGCTCGTCCTGCGCCACCGACAGCAGGGTGCGCCGTCTCGCGGGGCGTCCGGCGCCGTCCAGCGGCCTGCCCAGCAGAAGCAGTGCGATGTCGTCCTCGCGGCGGTCGGCCAGGGGACCGGTGGTGTGGTGCGAGGACGGCCCGTGCACACCCTGCACCAGCGCGTCGGCCAGCGACTCCAGCTCGACCCCGTCGTCCCCCGGGTGCTCTTCCAGGATCGTGCGCAGCCTGCGCCAGCCGGTGTCCAGGTCGTGCCCGCCGGTCTCGATCAGGCCGTCGGTGCAGAGCATCAGCGTCTCGCCGGGTTCCAGGGCGAACCGGGTCGTCGGATAGTCCGCGTCCGGGTCCACGCCCAGCGGCAGCCCGCCCGCCGTCGGCCGCATCATCACCGTGCCGTCGGCCATCCGGATCGCCGGGTCCGGGTGCCCTGCGCGGGCGATCTCCAGCATCCCGGTGGCCGGGTCGGCCTCCACGTACACGCAGGTCGCGAAGCGGATGTCGGTCATCTGGTCGTCGTGGGTGATGCCGTGCAGGAACCGGGAGGCGCGGGTGAGCACGGCGTCCGGGCGGTGGCCCTCGGAGGCGTAGGCGCGCAGGGCGATGCGCAGCTGGCCCATGAGGCCCGCGGCCCGTACGTCATGGCCCTGGACGTCGCCCATGGCCAGCGCGAAGCGGCCGGAGGGCAGCGGGATCATGTCGTACCAGTCGCCGCCGACCTGGAGTCCGCCGCCGGTCGGGATGTACCGGGCGGCCACCTGCATGCCGGGGATCTCCGGGCCGAGCGAGGGCAGCATGGAGCGCTGCAGGCCCTCGGTGAGCTCCCGCTCGGACTCCTCGGCGCCGGCCCGGGACAGGGCCTGGGCGAGCATCCGGGCCACCGTCGTCAGCACGGCCCGTTCGTCGGGCGTGAACGCCACCGGATAGGCGAAGGCCGCCATCCAGGCGCCCATCGGGCGTCCGGCCGCGGTCAGCGGCAGGAAGGCCCACGAGCGGCGGCCGAAGTGCCGGGCCAGCGGCCAGGTCGCCGGGTAGCGGGCCTTGTACTCCTGGGGGGAGGACAGATACACCGCGCGGCCTGTGCGGACGACCTCGGCCGCCGGATAGTCGGTGGTCAGCGGCATGTCCGAGAAGGGGTTCATGTCGCCGGGCTGGTGCCCGTGCTGGCCGGTGATCGTCAGCCGGTCGCCCTCCACCCCGAACACCACGAGCCCGTCCGGGGAGAACCCGGGCATCGACAGGCCGCCGGCCACCCGCAGCACCTCGGCCGTGGACCGCGCCTCGGCCAGCGCCCGGCCCGCGTCCAGCAGGAACGCCTCCCGCGAGCGCCGCCAGTCGCCGGTGACCGCGCTGCGGGCGGCCCGGGTGCCCGGGGTCGGCTCGGTGACCTCCTGGAGGGTGCCGATCAGCTCGTACGCCCGCCGCTCGGGATCGAAGGACGGCTTGGACCGGCTGCGCACGACCCGCAGGACGTTGCCCTGCTCGTCCATGATCCGGATGCGCACCTCGGCGAGCGTGCCCTCGTCGACCGCCAGCGGGACCACACCGGTGATCTCGTTCCAGTCCTCGGGGTGCAGCCGGGCCCGGGTCTGGACCTCCGTGAGGGTGGTCGGCTCCGCGGGCAGCCCGAGCAGCCGCGCCGCCTCCGCGTCCACGGTGACCAGTTTGGCGGCCGTGTCCCAGTGCCACAGCCCGGTCGCGAGGGCGGCGAGGACGTCTCCGACGGACGGGAGGGGCTCGCCAGTACGCATCGCCCCACTTTAGGAACATATGACCGGTGGATGCCACCTAGGTGACCGAACGGTAATGGTGGGGAGCCGATCTTGGGGTGCCCGGTACCCTTGATGGGTCCGGGCCCCGTGCCCGTTCTCGCCGGGGAGAGCACCCCTCCCCCGCAGACCCACACACGAAGGACGATGAACGACGATGCATCGGTACAGGTCCCACACCTGCGGCCAGCTCCGCGCCTCTGACGTCGGCACCGACGTCCGGCTCAGTGGCTGGCTGCACAATCGGCGCGACCTGGGCGGCATCCTCTTCATCGATCTGCGCGATCACTACGGCATCACGCAGCTGGTGGCCCGCCCCGGCACGCCCGCGTACGAGGCCCTGGACAAGCTCTCCAAGGAGTCCACGGTCCGCGTCGACGGCCGCGTTGTTTCACGTGGAACCGAGAACATCAACTCCGACCTGCCCACCGGCGAGGTCGAGGTCGAGGTGGCCGAGGTCGAGCTGCTGGGCGCCGCCGCGCCGCTGCCGTTCACGATCAACACCGAGGACGGGGTCAACGAGGAGCGGCGCCTGGAGTACCGCTTCCTGGACCTGCGCCGCGAGCGCATGCACCGCAACATCATGCTGCGCACGGCGGTCATCTCGGCGATGCGCCACAAGATGACGGCGATGGGCTTCAACGAGATGGCCACCCCGATCCTGTCCGCCACCTCCCCCGAGGGCGCGCGTGACTTCGTGGTCCCCTCGCGCCTGCACCCCGGCAAGTTCTACGCGCTGCCGCAGGCCCCGCAGCAGTTCAAGCAGCTGCTGATGATCTCCGGCTTCGACCGCTACTTCCAGATCGCGCCCTGCTTCCGCGACGAGGACGCCCGCGCCGACCGCTCGCCGGGCGAGTTCTACCAGCTCGACATCGAGATGTCCTTCGTCGAGCAGGAGGACATCTTCCAGCCGGTCGAGAAGCTGATGACCGAGCTGTTCGAGGAGTTCGGCAACGGCCGCCACGTCACCTCCCCCTTCCCGCGGATCCCGTTCCGCGAGGCGATGCTGAAGTACGGCTCCGACAAGCCGGACCTGCGCGCCAAGCTGGAGCTGGTCGACATCACCGATGTCTTCGAGGGCTCGGAGTTCAAGGCGTTCGCCGGCAAGCACGTGCGCGCGCTGCCCGTCCCGGCCGTCCAGGACCAGCCGCGCAAGTTCTTCGACCAGCTCGGCGAGTTCGCCGTCTCGCTGGGCGCCAAGGGCCTGGCCTGGGTCCGCGTCGGCGAGGACGGCGCGCTGTCCGGCCCCATCGCGAAGTTCCTCACCGAGGACAACGTCGCCGAGCTGACCAAGCGCCTGTCCCTGGCCCCCGGCCACGCGGTCTTCTTCGGCGCGGGCGAGTTCGACGAGGTCTCCAAGATCATGGGCGCGGTACGGGTGGAGGCGGCTCGCCGCGCCGGCCACTTCGAGGAGGGCGTGTTCCGCTTCTGCTGGATCGTCGACTTCCCGATGTACGAGAAGGACGAGGAGACCGGCGCGATCGACTTCTCGCACAACCCCTTCTCCATGCCGCAGGGCGGTCTGGAGGCCCTTCAGACCCAGGACCCGCTGGACATCCTGGGCTGGCAGTACGACATCGTCTGCAACGGTGTCGAGCTGTCCTCCGGCGCCATCCGGAACCACGACCCGGAGATCATGCTCAAGGCCTTCGAGATCGCGGGCTACGACCGCGAGACCGTCGAGGAGAAGTTCGCGGGCATGCTCCGCGCGTTCCGCTTCGGCGCCCCGCCGCACGGCGGCATCGCCCCCGGCGTGGACCGCATCGTCATGCTCCTCGCGGACGAGCCCAACATCCGCGAGACGATCGCCTTCCCGCTCAACGGCAACGCCCAGGACCTGATGATGGGCGCCCCGACCGAGCTGGAGGAGGCCCGCCTGCGCGAGCTGCACCTGAACATCAGGAAGCCGCAGCCGAAGTAGCACGGCAGAGGTTTCACGGGAGAGGCCCGGAACCCCGGCGTGGGGTTCCGGGCCTCTCCCTCGTCAGTCCCCGTCCTCGGCGTCCTCCGCGTCCGGCGACGCGCCGTCCTCCAGCAGCCGTTCGGCGATGTCGTCGGACCACTGCTGGGCCCAGGCGCGCAGGCCGGTGACCTCGGCCTCGTCCAGGCCGTACCGGACGAAGTCCCGGTCGGAGTAGAAGTCCGTGCCCGTCAGCCGGGACTGCAGGGTCGGCAGGTCGAAGGGGTCGTGGGCGTGCCGGCGGCCCAGTTCCTCCAGGTCCGGCAGGGAGAACCGGGCCGCGGCGGCCCGCGCGTCGATCAGGTCGACGGCTGCGCCCCGGTCGTACAGGGCCCGGATCTTCGTTCCGACGGCGTCCTCCAGGGACAGGGCCGGCCCGTACCCGGTGAGCGCCGGCGGCTGCCAGAAGGCCTCCTTGTGCAGCGCGAGGGCGCAGGGTTCACCGGTCGGCGGGTCGGTGACGGTCAGCTGGGCGGTGAGCATGCCCGCGGGCCCCAGGCGCACCTGCCAGCCCCGCGCCTCCAGGGCCGTACCGAGGGCACCGGCGATCCGGTCCATGGCCTCGGCGCTCTCCGTGGCGAAGTCGAGGTTCGCGTGGGGGCGTTGCACCAGGCCGTGCGCCTGCAGGGCGTATCCGCCGGCGAGCACCAGCCCGTGGGGGCCGCCGGCGGTGACGACGTCGGCGAGGAGCCGGTGGTGGGATTCGGGGAGGTTCACGACACCGGTACTTTGCCAGAGATTTTTTCCGGCTCCCTGTCACACGCCCGCGAGCGCCGGTGTCAGAGAGGCGTCCGCAGCCGGATCACCTCTCCACGGGAGCCTCTCATGCACATCGCCTACGTCGTCGTCACCCTGCTCGCCGCGCTGATGGCCGGGTTCTCCGGGGCCGTGCTGCTGATGCGGGCCGACTGGATCGTGCAGGCGCTCACCGACTACGCGGTGCCGCGCAGTTGGTGGACGGCGCTGGGGCTGGCCAAGACCGCCGGGGCCGTCGGGCTGGTGGCCGGGCTGTTCGTGCCGGTGGTCGGGGTGCTGGCCGGGATCGGGCTGGTGGCCTACTTCCTCGGGGCCGCGGTCACCGTGGCGCGGGCACGCTGGTACGCGCACATCCCGTTCCCGCTCGTCTACGCCGCACCGGTCGTCGGCGCGCTCGTCCTCGGGCACGCCTCTTGAGCGGGCCCGGGAAGACGTTCTCCCCGGGCCGTCCACGTCGCCTGAGCTACTTCAGCACACCGGCGCCGGTGGTGGTCGCCGGCTGCGGCTGTCGGACTCGTCAGCCTTCCTCGCCGCCGAAGCGCTCCTTGTACGTCGCCAGGTCCTCGTCGGTCAGCTTGGCGAAGAGGACCGGCGGGACCGTGAAGGGGGTGCCGGCGGGGACCGAGGCCAGGGCCTTGGCCTCGTCGGGGGTGACCCAGGTGGCGGTGTCGTCCGGCAGGGAGAAGGCCTGGCGCATGGCGGCGGACGTCGCCGGGATCAGCGGCTCGGAGACCACCGCGTACAGGTGGATCAGGTTCATCGCCGTGCGCAGCGTGAGGGCCGCGGCGTCCTTGTCGGTCTTGATCTGCAGCCAGGGGGCCTTCTCCTCCAGGTAGGAGTTGCCCGCCGACCACAGGGCGCGCAGGGCCGCGGCGGCCTTGCGGAACTGGAGCGCCTCCATGTGGCCTTCGTACTCGGCGAGGAGTTCGGCGATCTGCTCGCCGAGCTTCGTCTCGGCCTCGCCGGGGGTGCCGCCGGCCGGGACCTCCTCGCCGAAGCGCTTCTTGGAGAAGGACAGCACACGGTTGACGAAGTTGCCGAGAGTGTCGGCGAGGTCCTTGTTGACCGTTGCGGTGAAGTGCTCCCAGGTGAAGGACGAGTCGTCCGACTCGGGGGCGTTGGCGACGAGGAAGTAGCGCCAGTAGTCGGCCGGGAGGATGTCCAGGGCCTGGTCGGTGAAGACACCGCGCTTCTGGCTGGTGGAGAACTTCCCGCCGTAGTACGTCAGCCAGTTGAAGGCCTTGACGTAGTCGACCTTCTTCCACGGCTCGCGCACGCCCAGCTCGGTGGCCGGGAACATGACGGTGTGGAAGGGGACGTTGTCCTTCGCCATGAACTCGGTGTAGCGGACGGGGTTCTCGCCGGAGTCCGCGTCGTACCACCACGACTTCCAGTCCCGGTTCTCCGGGTCCTGGTCCGCCCACTCCTTCGTCGCGCCGATGTACTCGATCGGCGCGTCGAACCAGACGTAGAAGACCTTGCCCTCGGCGGCCAGCTCCGGCCAGGTGTCGGCCGGGACCGGGACGCCCCAGTCCAGGTCACGGGTGATCGCGCGGTCGTGCAGGCCCTCGGTGAGCCACTTGTGGGCGATGGAGGAGGCGAGCTGCGGCCAGTCCTTGTCGTGCCGGGCCACCCACTCGCGGACCTCGTTCTCCAGCTTGGACTGGAGGAGGAAGAGGTGCTTGGTCTCGCGGACCTCCAGGTCCGTGGAGCCGGAGATCGCCGAGCGCGGGTTGATCAGGTCGGTCGGGTCCAGGACGCGGGTGCAGTTCTCGCACTGGTCGCCGCGGGCCTTGTCGTAGCCGCAGTGGGGGCAGGTGCCCTCGACATAGCGGTCGGGCAGGAAGCGGCCGTCGGCGGGGCTGTAGACCTGGCGGATCGCCCGCTCCTCGATGAAGCCGTTCTCGTTCAGCTTGCGGGCGAAGTGCTGGGTGATGTCGCGGTTCTCGGGGGAGGAGCTGCGGCCGAAGTAGTCGAACGCGAGGGCGAAGCCGTCGTAGACCGCCTTCTGCGCGTCGTGCGCCTGGGCGCAGAACTGGTCGACCGGCAGGCCCTGCTCCTTGGCGGCCAGCTCGGCAGGGGTGCCGTGCTCGTCGGTGGCGCAGATGTACAGGACGTCGTGACCGCGCTGGCGCAGATACCGGGAGTACACGTCCGCCGGGAGCATGGACCCCACCATGTTGCCCAGGTGCTTGATCCCGTTGATGTACGGAAGGGCGCTGGTGATGAGGTGTCGAGCCATCGTGGCTGCTCCCAGGTCGCTGCTTTTCTGCGGTTTCGAACCTTGAAATCGTAGCCGACATGGGTGGGCCGCCCGCTTCCCGTTTTGCAGGGTGGGAAGCGGACGGCCCGGATGTCACCCAGGGTGACCGTCCGTCGTGGTCCGTTACGGGCGCCAGGTGGCGAGGACGCCCTCGTACAGCTCCGCGTCGGTCAGCTCGCGGGGGGTGGGGCCCGCGTGGAAGAACGACGTGTTGTCGCTCTTCAGTTTGCGGAGGTAGTCGAAGGCCTTGTTGTCGTGTTCGCCGAAGGCGACGAAGGAGAAGAAGACGGCGGGGTGGGTGTCCGCCGCCGCGGTGAGTGCCTGGGTCGCGGGGGTCTTCGCGTCCGGGGCGCCGTCGGTCTGGAAGACGACGAGGGCGGGGGTGGCGGGGGTGGTGTCCTTCTCGTACTCGTCGTAGTGCGCGAGCACGGCTTCTACGGCGGCGTGGTAGCTGGTACGGCCCATGCGGCCGAGGCCGGCGTGGACGTCGTCGATCTTCGTCTCGTGGTCCGGGGCGAGGGTGAGGTCGGTGGTGCCGTCGATCTCCGTGGAGAAGAAGACGGTGTGGACGGTGGCCTCGGGGTCCAGGTGGGCGGCGAGGGCGAGGGTCTGGTCGGCGAGGGCCTGGGCGGAGCCGTCCTTGTAGTACGGCCGCATGCTCGCGGAGCGGTCGAGGACGAGGTAGACCTTGGCTCGGGTGCCGGTGAGGTCCCTCTTCTTCAGGGTGGTCGTGGCGGCCTTGTAGGCGGTGGCGAGGGAGGGGGTGCGGGACCTGACCTTGGCCAGGGTGGTGGCGGGGGTGGCGGGGGCCTCCGGCGTGGGGGTCGGGTCGGCGTTCGCCTCGGCTTCGCCTTCGGCGTCCGTGTCCCCACCCGCACCACCCGTGCGGCTTTCGTCGTCGGCTGCGGGTGGCCCCTGTGGGGCGTCCTCGCCGTCGGCGGCTTGCGGGGCGGTCGTCTCGTCGGCCGGTGCGGCGGTCTCCTCCGCCGTCACCGACACCGCCTCGACGGCCTCCTGCGCCTCAGCCTCGGGCTCGGTCTGCTCCTCGACCTCTGCCTCCTCGATCTCTGCCTTCTCGGCCTGCGGCTCCTCGGGCGCGGCCGGCTGTTCGGCCTCCGGCTCGGTGTGGTCCTCGGCGGGCTGCGGCTCGGCCTGCGGCGTGGTGTCGCCCTCGGCCGTCTTCTCCGCCTCGGCGGTCTCCGCGGCCTCCGGCTCGGTCTGTGTCTCGGCCTGTGCCGGCTGCTCGGCCTGCGGCTCGGTCTGCTCCTCGATCTCTGCCTTCTCGGCCTGCGGCTCCTCGGGCGCGGCCGGCTGTTCGGCCTCCGGCTCGGTGTGGTCCTCGGCGGGCTGCGGCTCGGCC
>NZ_JBITGJ010000005.1:0-12126 GCF_044456925.1 Streptomyces sp. NPDC050743 | reverse complement strand
TTCGGCCTCCGGCTCGGTGTGGTCCTCGGCGGGCTGCGGCTCGGCCTGCGGCGTGGTGTCGCCCTCGGCCGTCGCCTCCGCCTCGGCGGTCTCCGCGGCCTCCGGCTCGGTCTGTGTCTCGGCCTGTGCCGGCTGCTCGGCCTGCGGCTCGGTCTGCTCCTCGACCTCTGCCTTCTCGGCCTGCGGCTCCTCGGGCGCGGCCGCCTGCTCGGCCTCCGGCTCGGTGTGGTCCTCGGCGGGCTGCGGCTCGGCCTGCGGCGTGGTGTCGCCCTCGGCCGTCGCCTCCGCCTCGGCGGTCTCCGCGACCTCCGGCTCGGTCTGTGCCTCGGCCTCTGCCGGCTGCGTGACCTCGGCCTCGGCCGTCTCCGTGATCGGCTCCTCGGGCTCGGTCGGCTTGTCGGGCGTCGGGGTGGCGGGGGGCTCGGTCTCCGCCTTCACCGTGGGTTCCGCCTCCGAGGGGCGGGGGACCTTGATGTTGTTGAAGGCCGCTACCACCAGGTCGTGTTCCTCGTGGGAGGAGCGGCGGGGTTCGGGGACGGTGGGGTCGGCCGCGGGGGCTGTGGGCTGGGGGGTTTTCGGCTGCGCCGGCAGGCGGTCCGCACCCTCTGCCTCCGTGGCTCGTCCCTTGCGGGAGCGGCTGAATGCGTTCCGCAGGAGAGTGAGAATGCCCATGTGTGCAACCCTTCGCGTGAGTTGATCCACGTCGATCCTTGGCCAGGACGGACACGTAAGGTTAGCGAAGCACTCAGTGGGGGGAAGCGATCGACCGGGCTGCCGCGACCTCCTGGCGCAGCGGCTCCAGGACGCTGCCCGCGGGACCGGTGAGGTCGGTGCGGACCGGGGTGAGGATCTCGGCGTCCCGTACGCCCTCCGAAAGCTCCCGGAGTTGCAGGACCACCTGGGTGATCTCGGCCGCGGACGGGCGCGCCGCCCCGTGCCGCACGCGGACGCGCGCCGCCGTCGTGGCGTCGACGATACGTTCCACCGCCACGACCAGCGGCCACCACGCGGCCGCGCGGCGGCCGGTCGGCGGTGGTTCCGTCAGGGCCCGCTGGAACTCCGTACGGATCACCGAGAGGTCGCGGTAGAGGCGGCGGCGCATGCGGGCCCGCTCGGCGGGGTCCCGGTCGGCGGCGAACGCCGTCTCCACGTACCGCGCCGTGTCCGCCACCGCGTCGGCCAGGCGGTCGCCGACTCTGGTGCGCCAGCTCTCCGGCCAGAGGAGGTAGCCGGCCGTCAGGGCGATCGCGCAGCCCAGGAGCGAGTCCGTCAGACGGGGCAGCAGCAACGCCGTGCCCTGGTGGTTCAGGATGTCCGACAGGAGGAGGATCACCGGGGTGATGGCCGCCGTCTGGTAGCCGTAGCCGCGGGGGGTCAGGGCCGGGATCAGGGGGGCCAGGAGCAGCATCGCGAGGACGTCCCACCAGCCCAGCGGGACCTCCGCCAGGACCACCGCCGCGATCACTAGGCCCGCCACCGTGCCGAGGGCGCGCAGCAGGGCGCGGGAGAAGACCGAGCCGAAGTCGGGCTTCAGGACGAAGGTGATGGTCAGGGCGACCCAGTAGGAGCGGGGGACGGGGATGAGCGACACCAGGGCCTGGGCGATGCCGATGCAGACCGCCAGGCGCAGGCCGTAGCGCCAGGAGTTGGCGGAGAGTACGACGTTGCGGGCCGCTCTGGCCGTTCGGATGCCCAGCGCCGCCGGGCGGCCCAGGCGATCGTCGATGCCCCGGGGGTCCACGTCGGGGGCCGTCACCACCTCGGCCGTGTGGCGCAGGGCGTGGTCCACCGCGCGGGCCGTCTCCGTCGTCGGTACCGGGAGGTGCAGGGCCGTCGGGCCCGTGTAGCCCGTTTCCACCGCCTGGGCCAGGTGGTGGACCGCCGCGGGGATCTCGGGCGGCAGGGGGCGGGCCGCCAGGTGGGCGGCGGGGGCCGCCTCCACCACCGGGATGATGGCGTTCAACTGGGCGAGGAGACGGGTGAGTTCGGGGCTGCGGCCGTGATGGCGGGCGCGCCGGGCGAGGATCAGGTCGTAGGACTGGTTGAGGGATTGGGTGACCGCCCGGCGGGCCTCGTCGTATTCCTCGATGTGGTCCGTGCCGGAGACGGTGAGGAGCGTGGCGACGGTGCGGTAGGCGGTCGCCACCGCCGCGCGTTCGGGCACGCCCGAGCGCAGCGGCCAGGCCAGGAGGGCGAGGAGGAGGACCAGGAGGCCTCCGCCGGTCATCAGGGCCGGGGCCAGCCACCAGGGGCGGGGCAGCGGGATGCCCGCGCCCACCACGCAGTTCAGCAGGAGGAGCAGGCCGGAGACCGAGGCCACCGCGCCGATCGTCGAGATCATGCCGGAGAGCAGGGCGATCCCGGTCACCACGGCCACCGCGTACCAGCCGTGGCCGTACACCAGCGTGCCCAGCGTCACACCGACCGCGCCGAAGAACTGCGGGACGGCGATGTTGAGGATGCGCATGCGGTAGGCGTCGGCGGTGTCGCCGATGACGCCGGACAGGGCGCCCATGGAGGCGAGGGCGCCGTACGCCGGGTAGCCGGTGGCGAGCCCGATCGCCAGGGGGAGGGCCATGGCGATGGCGGCGCGGGCGACGGCTGCCTTGTTGACGGGCGCCTGCTGGGGGCGGAGGTTCCGGACCAGCCAGTCGGGAGGGGTGAGGCCGATGGGGAACTCGCGCGACATGCGGCCATTATCGCCGGTTCGTTCCGCGCCGATCGGAGTCCTCCCAGGTCGGCGCCCTGGTCCCGCCGGGCTCACCCGCGCCGGTGCAGGGTGACGTCCACGACGAGGGCCCGGTGGTCGCTGCCGGTCACGCGGAGGAAGCCGGCGCCGGTCGCGGTGAAGTCCGCGGAGAGCAGGACGTGGTCGATCTGGGCGCCGATGACGGAGGCGGTGCGTGCGGGCCAGCTGGCGGCGTGGTCGTGGCCGGCGAGAGGGGCGGCGTCGGTCAGGCCGGTGCCGAGGATGCGGCGGAAGGCCGCGTGGTCCTGGGTGGCGTTGAAGTCGCCGGCCAGGATGGTGGGCGTACGGGGGTCGGCGGCGGCGAAGTCGCGGAGTCGGCCGAGTTCGCGCCGCCACAGGCCGACCTGGCCCGGCAGCGGGGGCATGGGGTGGGCGAGTTGGAGGCGAACGGCGCGGCCGTGCACGTCGGCGACCGCGCCGGGCATGCCCATGGTGCCGGGGACACCGGCCGTCGGTTTCAAGGGGTAGCGGCTGAGGATGAGCGAGCCGTGGGAGCCGGCCGCGCGGACCGCCTGCCGGTAGGGGTAGGCGGTCGCGAAGTCGGCCTCCAGCGTGGCCTGGCAGGTGAACTCGCACTCCTCGACGAACACGACGTCCGGGCGCCGGTTTCGGATCCGCGGGACCAGGGCGGGTGCGCCGCGCCCGAACTCCACGTTGGCGGTCAGCACGCGCAGGGTGGCGAGCGGCGGGCCGCCGGTGCCGGTGGGGTCGTCGTACGGCTGGACGTACCAGGCGAGCACGCCGAGTACGACGGCCCCGTACACCAGGCCCGGCCACCAGCGGGCGAGCAGCGCGCACAGCAGGGCGAAGCCCGTCGGCACCAGCAGCCAGGGCAGGAAGGCGAGCAACTGGGGCACCGGGGTGACACCGTCGGTGTCGGCGAACCGGCAGCCGACGACCACGCCGACCCCGGCGAGCAGCAGTCCGGCACACCAGGCACCGAGCCTGCGTGCGGGGCGGCGGTTCACGCCACCGAGCCTACGGTGGGCGTTCCGCCGCGCGCCGGGAAATCGACAGGTGGAAGGACACCGTCCGGCTCCCGCGACCCGGCTTCGTGCGCGGCGAGTCGGACGGTGTCCGGCATTGCTCACGGCCCGCGCGGTGGCCGCCGAGGCCGACAGCGACGGCGGGAGGGCGCTGTCGGCCCGGACCCGCCGGACCCGCGCGGTTGTCCACAGGCTGGGGACGGCGGGTGTGCCGGGGGCGTCAGGCCTGGGCCCGGGTCGGGGTCTGGGGCGGGGACGTGGGTGGGGGTGGGGGTGGGGGTGGGGGTGGGGGCGACACCGGTGGGGCGGAGCGGCGTGGGGGGCGGGTCAGGCGGAGGCGGCGGGTCAGCCATGCGGTCAGCGCCACCGTGAGGCCGAGGCCCAGCAGGAGCCAGGCCACCGTGCGCAGGGTGCCGGTGAGGGCGTCGTAGACCGCGCCGACCGCGGGGTGGGGGACGTCGTCGGGCAGGCCGGCGAGGGTGAGGCGGCGGCCGACGGCCACGGCCAGGGCCAGCACACCGCCGCCCAGGGCCGTGCCCAGCGCGGTCGCGGCGATGGCGCGGCGGCGGTGGACGGCGAGGGCGATCCCGGTGGCGGCGAACGCGACGGTCGCCACCGGCAGCCAGAAACCGGCTACTTCGAGCACGTGGAAACCCTTCCGGAATGAGGCCAGTTCGCTTGCCGGGAGCACCGAGACCGCGGTGTGCTCCACCGGGATGCGCGCGGCGATCGACACATGGTCACGGGTCAGCTGACGCTTGACCTGGGCGGTGACGGCGGCGAAGTCGACGGTGACCGCCCGCCCGGCCGCCTCGTCGTCCTCCTCGTCGCGCAGGGCGCGCAGAACCGCGTCGTGGGTGACCCGGTTGCCGGTGTCCCAGGCCAGCCGGAAGGCCTCGGTCTGGGTGAAGGAGCGCACCGCGTCGCGCACGAACGGGCGGAGGGAGCCTCCCCCAGAGGGGGTACCCCCAGCCGGGCGGACGTCGAGATGCTGGTCCACCGCGCGCAGGATGCCGTCACCGACCGTGTCCGCGACGGCCTCGCGCACGTACGGGTCGGTGGCCAGCGGTGCCATCGTGGTGACGTACCGGCTCGTGTCGGCGAGCCCGTACGCCGCCCAGGCCGCCAGCGCGCCGAACGGCACGAGGAGGCAGGACAGGACGAGCAGCAGGGCCGACAGGGCGCTCCGGATACGTGGGGGCACGTTTCCAGCGAACGGTCCCGCGGGCGCGGACGCGAGCGGGGCGCGCGCATTCGGGCGAAGACCCGCACCCCTTGGCGGAACTGGGGACTCCGATCTCCGGTGGAGGGTTCACCCGAACGGGTGTTTCCTGGTGTTGGGGGGAGGAGACCGGTGCAAGGCCGGGTGAGGGAAGTGGGGAATCACGGGGAGGCGTGGGTCCCGGCCCGCCGGGACCCTCGTCCACACCCTCGCGGCCTTCGCGGCCCGCGCGGGTCAGCGGACCCGGTGCCCGAACGCGTCCTCGCGCGTGTAGTAGCGGTAGAAGAACGTGCCGAAGGTGCAGCCCGCGACGAGCAGCGACATCATCACGGCCCGCCAGGCCGAGTGCGGTGTCTGGATGTACAGGAAGCCGAACGCGATGCCGGCGAACGCCGACCACAGCAGCGCGTGCAGTTCCCGCGTCATCCTCGGGGCCAGCCTCAGCAGGGCGATGGACACCACCGCGAACACCAGCGCGCTGAGCCAGCCGAGCAGCAGGTTCCCGCCGGTGATGGGGCCGCCCTGGCGGGCGTCGGCCGCGACCCAGTAGCCGTAGACCAGGCCCAGTGCGACCGGGACGGCGAAGTGCGCGATGCGGTGGGTGCGCGCGTCGAAGACGTCGGGCGGACGGGTGCGCCGCCCACCGGGAACCCGCTCTCCGATCTCCCTGCGGCCGGGGCGGGCCATGCCGCCGGGCACGGGTGCCGCTTGAGTCATGAGAGCACTCCTCTCTCTCCTCGCCCCCGCCTTCCAGAGCACACCTGGGGGCACGGCCTGGCAAGTCGGCCAGGAGGGTGACGGGTGCCCGGATGCGGCGGGTTCTCTCCCGTGTTTCGCTGGAAATGCCGAGACACATGGAGGGCTGCCCGCCGTGACGGACATCGAGTACGGCCGGCGGCGCCGATCGTTGCGCGTCCGTGGCCGGAACCTCGGTTGCGTGCCGCCCCTGCTGCTGCTCGTCGGCATCGTGCTGCTGGACCTCAACACCAGCGAGCGGTTCCGGATCATCACCTGGATCGTGCTGGTCCCCGGCACGGCCGCCGCGATCTGCGGGGTGTGGACGACGGGCGCCTTCGCCGTGCTGACGGTGGTGACGTACTTCGCCGTCGACAGCGCCTGGCCGGGCGAGTACCAGGCCGGGCTCGGCGACTTCGTGCTGGTCGCCGTCGGCGGTCTGCTGGCCGTGATCGCCTGTGCCATGCGGCTGCGCAAGGAGCGGCAGACCCTGCACATCCAGGACATCGCCGAGACCACCCGCCGTACCGTGCTGCGCCCGCTGCCGACGCGCTGGGCCGGACTGGAGCACGCCGGGGTGTATCTGGCGGCCGACGTCGAGGCCCGGGTCGGCGGCGACTTCTACGACATCCAGCCCGGCCCGCACGGCACCCGCCTCTTCGTCGGCGATGTGCAGGGCAAGGGGCTCGGCGCGGTGGAGACGGCCGCCGCGCTGCTCGGCACGTTCCGCGAGGCCGGCTACCACGAGGCGGACCTCGTGACCGTCGCCGAGCGTCTGGAGATCCGGATGCTGCGGCACCGCCGGCACACCACCGCGCTCGGCCGCGCGGACGGCGACCGGTTCGCCACCGCCGTGCTGATCGGCTTCCCCGAGGACGCGACGGACAGCGTCGACGTCGTCAACTTCGGCCACGAGCCCCCGCTCGCCGTCGGCCCGCGCGGAGTCCGCGAACTGCCCGGCGGCGACGGGCTGCCGCTCGGCTTCGCCGACCTCGTGGGCGCTCTGCCGCCCGTGCACCGGGTGCCGCTCGCCGCCGACGAGACCCTGCTGCTGGTCACCGACGGGGTGACCGAGGCCCGCGACCGGCGGGGCGCCTTCTATCCGCTGGCCCTCCGGCTGGCGCCCGCGGTCGCCGACCGGCCGGACCTGGCCGACCCCTCGCGGCTGGTCCGGCTGGTCCGCGACGGCGTCCTGCGGCACTGCGGCGGCCGGCTGGACGACGACACCACGGTGTTCGCCGTGCGGCGGACGCGGGAGGCGGCGGGCGAAGACGGCGAAGACGGCGAAGAGGGACGTTTGCGGTCCTGAGGCTTTCCCGGGGCGCGCGTTTGCAGCCGCAGCGGTTACGGTGCTGGCTGGAGAGCGTGGAGAGCCGACCAGGTCGGCAGGGCCGACAGGGGCTACAGGGCTACAGGGGGAGGACCGATGCCCGGAACCGTGCTGCTGCTCGCCGCCTCGCCGGTGGGCCGGGGGCGGCTGGTGGACGCGGCCGGTGTGCTGCCGGTGCTGGCCGCCGTGGCGCCCGCCGTGCTGTCCGGCACCGACACCGCGAACGTCGTGGAACTCGCCGACCCGCTGGAGCCGCAGGCCGTGCTGACCCGGCTGCGCGCCGCGGCGGCCGCGCCCGGGCCGCTGACCTTGTACATCGCCGGCCAGCTCCAGCTGGACCGCCGGCAGCGGCTGCCGCATCTGGCGCTGGCGCGCACCACCGCGGCGACGGTTCGTTACACCGGGTTGCCGTGGCACTGGATACGGGAGGAGCTGCGGTTGCGCTCCGCTGTGAATACCGCGCTGGTCGTGGATGTGCACGCGGACGCGGAGGCGTGGCGGTACGTCGCCGAGCGCGGGCTGGACTGCGGTGCGAACGCCGCCGTTTACGGGCGTGTGGCGCCGGGGGGTGCGCGGCGGGGGGCGGCGGAGCCGGTGTACATGAAGGCGGTGGCGACGTTGCTGCGCAGTGGGCATCGGCCGCCGCTCGTTCAGTTGCACGAGCAGGCGTTGGCCCGGATCGCGGAGTCGAGTGCCGGGCGTGACCTGGTGCTGGCCGTCCCCGGGGGCTCCGCCCCCAGACCCCCGTTCACCCACCCGCCCACCCACCCCGGTCGCCCGGAGGGCCGACCCCCCACGGCCCCCGGCACCGAGCAGACGCCGCCCGCTGTCACGCAGGTCCCGCTTCCGCCCGGCACCGAGCAGGAGCCGTCCGCCTTCAGGTCGAACCCGCCCGGCATCAAGCGGGACTCCTACGCCGCCAAGCAGGGCCCGCTCCTGCCCGGCACCGACCTAACCCTTCAGGCTGTCACGCCGGTCCCGCTTCCGCCTGGCGCCGAGCAGGATCCGCCCGCTGTCAGGCAGGCCCCGCCCTTGCCCGGCACCGAGCAGCAGCCGTCCGCCGTCAGGTCGAACCCGCCCGGCACCGACCAGGCCCCGCCCGCCGTCACGCAGCTCCCGCTTCCGCCCGGCGTCCAGCAGCCCCCGTACCCCATCACGCAGGCTCCGGCCGCCGTCAAGCAGTCCCCGCGCACCACCGAGCAGGACTCCTACACTGCCGGTCGAGAGCCTGGCGCTGTCGGCCAGGACTCCCACGCCGCCGGTCGCGATCCCCGACCCATCGGCCAGGCCCCCGACGCCGCCGGTCGGGATCCCCGTGCCATCGGCCAGGCTGCCGATGCCGCCGGTCGAGATCCCCGTGCCGTCGGTCAGGCTGCCGATGCCGCCAAGGCAGCCCCCCGCCCCATCGGCCAAGACCCCCACGCCGCCATCAGTGCCGCCGTGCAGGGTGGGCGGCATGGGGAGGCCGAGGTACTGGCCGCTCAGCAGGAGCGGCTTGCCGTGCGGGTTCATGGTCCCGCCTCCGATGAAGCCCTGCACTGGGCCGAAGTCCGGGCGGATCTCGCGATGTTCGCGGGGGACGCGGAGCGCAGCTGTCGGGCGTGGCTCGCCGTCGCCGGGGTGCGGCTGGCCGCCGGGCAGGCCGTGGACGCGCCTGCCGTGGAGGCGGCCGTGGACCGGGCGCACCACCAGTGGGGCCGGATCACGGACGCGGCGCGGGCCCGTGAACTGGGGCCGGAACTCGCGGAGTTGCGGCTACGGGTGCCGGGCCGCCGGCGGGGCGCGCTGGAGAACGTCCGGCGCCAGCTGCGGCAGCTTCAGACCGCCCGGTAGCCCCCGGAGGGCCCCGTCAGGCCACCGACAGCAGTGCCAGGGCCCCGGAGACCAGCGTGCGGACGCCGGGCGCGATCACGGACAGGTCGGGGGCGAAGTGCGGGCTGTGGTTGCTCGGTACGGCCGCGAACTTCTCCGGGAGGGTGTCGCCGGGGGCCTTGTCCCACACCTCGGCCGGGGTGGTGGTCACGAACCAGTACGAGTACGGGATGGCGCCGTCGAGCGCCAGCGCGGGGAAGTCCTCGCTGCCCATCGCCGGACCCGGGTCGAACACCGTGCCCGCGCCGAAGACCTCGCCGTGCACGGCGGCCACCGTGGCGTCGGTGGGCGCGTCGTTCACGGTCACGGGAAAGGTGTTGCCGAGGACGATGTCGGGCTCACGCGGGCAGCCGGCGGCCAGGCACTCGCCGTGCGCGATGCGCCGGATCGCGGCCAGCATCCGCTGCCGTACCTCCTCGGACTGGCTGCGCAGGTTCAGCGAGATGCGGGCCTCGGACGGGATGATGTTGTGCCGGGTGCCGGCCTCGATCCGGCCCACGGTCAGCACGGCGGACTCGCCGGCGGCCAGCTCCCGGGAGACGACCGTCTGCAGGCGGGTGACCAGGTAGGCGGCGGTCACCACCGGATCCACGGTCGCCTCCGGACGCGAACCGTGGCCGCCCCGGCCGTGCACCACGATGTCCACGTCCGTCGCCGCCGACATGATCAGTCCCGGCGCGTGCGGGTACAGGCCCGCCAGGCCGGGAGTGGCATGCTGTCCGAGCAGCACGTCCGGCCGGCCGAACCGCTCGTACAGCCCGTCCGCGACCATCCGGGCCGCGCCCTGCCCGGTCTCCTCGGCCGGCTGGCCCACCACCAGCAGGGTGCCCCGCCAGGTCTCCCGCCCGGCGGCCAGGGCCTCGGCGGCGCCGGTCAGCCAGGTGACGTGCAGATCGTGCCCGCACGCGTGCATCACCCCGTCCGCCTCCGAGGCGTACGGCAGCCCGGTGGCCTCCTGGACCGGCAGCGCGTCCATGTCGGCCCGCAGCAGCACGGTCGGCCCGTCGCCGTTGGCCAGCCGGCCCACGACCCCGGTGCCGCCGACGCCCTCGGCGGTGTCGAACCCGGCGCCCCGCAGCCGCCCGGCCAGCGTCCCGGCGGTGCGGTGCTCGCGCAGGGACAGCTCCGGGTGGCGGTGCAGGTCGCGGTAGAAGTCCTCCCACCGCGTCACCGGGAGGTCGCAGGTCAGGTCCAGGGCGGTACGGGCGGCGGCAGAGGTCATGGTCGCAGCGTAGGCCTCCGGCGGGGCGGGCGGGAGGGCCGGTCGTGCCGGCCCTTTGCCGGGTTCAAGACCGGCTGACCGTCACCGCGCGGGCGCCGACTGCTGGGTCCGGTCGGCGTTCGGCCCGGGGTCCGCCGCACGGGCCGGGCCCGCGTTCGCCGCGAGGATCAGGGCCGCCGCGGCTATCACCGCTGCGGCAAAGGCCCTGCGGGCGGTGGTGTTTCCGTAGGGTGCGGATGTACGTCCGGGCACGGCGACCTCGCAACACAACAGCGACGTATTAAGCAGACTTAATCCGCCGTTTAACCTAGAGGCTCTACGGGTCCAACGGCAAGTGATGCCAGGAGAGTTGGGGGTCAGCGATATGCGGGAACGGGACGACCCTGCGGTCATCGGACGGCGCGTACAGCACCTACGCACCCAGCGCGGGCTGACTCAGCGGCAGTTGGCGGAGGCCGCCTACACGCCCGCCTACATCTCCACCGTGGAGGCGGGCCGGGTGCGACCCTCCGACGAGGCGCTGCGGCACATCGCCGGCCGGCTCGGCGTGGCCTTCGAGGAGCTGGCCGTCGGCCAACCCGCCCACCTCGCCACCGACCTCAGGCTGCGGCTCACCGAGGCCCAGCGGGTCCTCGCCGACGGCAGGGCCGAGGAGGCCGCCGGCCAGTACGCGGCGCTACTCGCCGAGGCGGAGTCCCACGGGCTGGGCTGCGAGCAGACCACCGCGCTGCTCGGCCTCGGTGAATGCGCGCTGGAGACCGGCGAGTTGGAGAAGGCCCGGGAGTTCTTCGAACGCGCCGAGGCACACCTCGCGGACGAATCCCTCCCGGTGCGCGTACCGGCCGTCCGGGGCCGCGCGGTCGCGCACTACCTCGCCGGTGAACTCCGTTACGCCGTCTACCTCCTGGAATCCACCCTCGACGAGCTCAACCGCGGCGGACTGCACGATCCCGACGCCCTGCTCCTGCTCTACGCCAGCATCATCGGCCCGTACATGGACATGGGCGCGCACGCCCGTGCCGCCCAGGCCGCCGAATTCGCCCTCGCGCTCGCCCCGCAGGCCGGCGACCCGGCGCTGATCGCCCGGATGCACCGCTCGGTGGCCCGCACCCTGATCGCCGAGGGCCGGGTCACCGAGGCCGACGCCTCGCTCGCCAAGGCGGCCGAGCTGTACCGCCGGCTGAGCCTGCGCACCGAGCTGGCCAACTGCCACTGGATGCGCGGTTACGTCTGTGCGCAGAACGGCGAACTGGAGCGCGCCGAGGCCGAGTTGCGCCAGGCGTACGCCATGCTCTCGGAGACCCGGGCCGCGCTCTACCGCAGCCAGGCCGCCGTGGAGCTGGCCGACGTGCTGCACCGCCGGGGCAAGTCGGAGGAGGCCGCCGTGCTCCTGGAGGGGGTCCTCGGCGACTTCTCCTCCGAGCGCGGCGCGGTCCACGCCGCCGCCGCCCACCGCCTGCTCGGCATCATCGCCGAGGACGCCCGGGAGACGGAGGCCGCCGAGGAACACTACGTCCGGGCGCTCAGCCTGCTGGAACGCGCGGGTGCGGCCGGCGACCTGGCCGACCTATGCCGCCTCCTCGGCGACCTGCTGCGCCGCACGGGCCGTATCGACGCCGCCCTGGACGCCTACCGCACCGGCCTCGGCCACCGCACGACCCCGGGCACCACGACCCTGGGCCCGGCACCGGCCCAGCCACCGCTGTGAGACACGACGAGAGGCCTTGAGGAAGCCGGGGACCGGGACCTGCCAGGAGCCGACTCGGTGCCGTGTCCAGGAGGAGTCCCGAAAGGAGCCGTCCCGGCAATCGCGCCCGGGCTCGCGCAGGAGCCGACCCGGGACCGTGCCCAGGCGACTTCCCGGAGGAGCCGAACCGGGGCCGTGCCCAGGGGAGCCCCCGGAGGAGTCGTCCCGGGTTCACCGGGTTCCTCCGAGGATGCCCCGGCCTTCAGGCCGGGGAGGAATCGGACTCCTGCGGAGCAGGGCAGGGACAGCCGGATCGCCGTCAG
>NZ_JBITGJ010000004.1:101523-341976 GCF_044456925.1 Streptomyces sp. NPDC050743 | reverse complement strand
CTTCAGCACTCCGAAGGGTCGCGGGTGGCCGTGCCTGTCGGCAGGAGAACGATGAACCCCGACAAGAAATGATCTTGCCGGGGTTTAATCTCAAGCTTTGACCTTGGTGAAGATCCGCGTCGGATCGGCCGAGTGACGCAGCCGGCGCCGGAAGTACGTCAGCAGCGACGGATCGAACGCCATGTCGTACAAGCCGAGCCCGCAGGCCGCCTTCCACCGCAGGTCGCACCGCAGTTCCTGGACCGTCTCGAAGTCCGACAGCCCGTGCAGGCTCTGCAGCACCACGGTGGCGGCCAGCACCTGCGGCGGCAGACTCGGACGGCCGTTGGACGACGGATACATGTCGGCGAACATCGACGGCGGGAACAGCACCTCACGGTGCTCGGCCAGGAACGCGAACACACTCCCAGCCGGGATCAACTCCCGGCACGTCTCCCACACATCCGGCCCGACCATCTCCCCGGCCCATTCCCCCTGCATGCCTACAAGACTGGCCCCGACTGCACCCAGCCGGGGCCAGAACCCGAGATTTTCAGCAACCTTCTAGGCGGGCAGGGGCTGCACCGTCAGGTGGTAGTCCTCGACGATCCGGTCCGGACGGTCGGCCGTGTCCGGGCGCTGGTGGTCCCGGCGATGGAGGTCGCCGTGATCGAACACTGCGGAGCGCCGTCCGAGGTCGACCGGGCCTACGGCGCGCCGGCCGCCTACGTCGCGCGCCACGCCGTGACCGTCGACGGGCCGATCCGCGAGTACTGCCTCGTCGGTCGGTGCGACACGTCCGACAGCTCGCGCCGGCGGACCGAGGTCTGCCGGCCGGTGTTCCGGACCGGGACGGCACTGCCCGCGGGCGGATCGGCTCCCCTGCCGCCGCATTAGGGTGCGGGCATGGATGATCAGGTGACTTTCGTACGGCCCATGGGCCTCGCCGACTGCGACCGCGTCTCCGAGATCCGCATCCACGGCTGGCAGCACGCCTATCAGGGGCTGATGCCGCAGTCCTACCTCGACGGGCTCAGCATCGCGGCGGACGCCGAGCGGCGGCGGGCGTGGTTGGCGCAGGGGGACGGCTCGGTGGTGAACCTGGTCGCCGAACGGGCGGGCAAGGTCCTCGGCTGGGCGGCGTACGGGCCGTACCGGGACGGTGAGGTGCGCACCGACGGCGCCGAGTTGTACGCGCTGTACGTCGATCCGGCGCACCTCGGCGCGGGTCTCGGCCGGGCCCTGCTGGCTGAGGCGGTCGAGCGGTGCTCGTCGTACCCGCGCATGTATCTGTGGGTCCTCAAGGGAAACGCCCCGGCGCGCCGTTTCTACGAGCGCGCCGGCTTCCGGCCGGACGGTGCCGAGGAGCCCTTCGAGGCGGGGGGCGTGTCCGTGCCCGAGGTGCGGTACGTCAGGGAACCGTCAGGCTGACGGGGCGTCGGTCAGCCGGATTCGTTCTGCTGCGGGATGAGGGCCAGCGCCCGCACCGCCGCCTCCGCGAGCGCCGGATGGGCCAGGGCCTCCTTCAGGACGCGGCGGGCGCGGGGGTCGCCGAGCGTGCCGAGCCCCTCCACGCAGGCGAGGGCGACGCGGCGGTAGGGGTCGTGCGGGTGCAGGCGGCGTTCCAGGGTGGTGATCAGGGCGGGCGCGGACTCCGGGGCGCGCAGGTCGGTCAGCAGCCGTACCGGGTGCAGGGCGTAGGCGACGCGGAGTTCGTTGGTGGCGAGGGCCGCCGCGGCGCGGGCCGTGCGCGGGTCGCCCAGGCGGGCGAGGGCATGGGCGGCGGAGGCGCAGCGCGGGGGGTCGCGGTGGTTGAGGAGGAGCACCAGGGTCTCGAAGGCGCGCCGGTCGCCGGCGAGGCCGAGCCGGAACGCGGCCAGTTCCCTCGCCCACAGCGGCTGTCCCGGCGCGGTGAGCACCTCCGCGAGTTCGTCGTGGTCCTCGGTCGTCAGCAGCCGGTCGAACGCCGCCGAGTCGTGCGACTCCTGCCGTAAGCGCTCCGTGAGCGATCGCAACTCTTCGTCCACGAAGTCCAGCGTAGGCGGGTGGCGAGGCCCGAGGGAGCCACATCACAAAGTCGGTTCCGCCCTCAGGTCTGGCGCGCTCGTTACTCGCGGGTTAAGCTCAGACGAGCGAGTTACCCACTCGCGCTTCCGCTGGCGACGGTTTGGTGACGCAGCCGTTGTGAGCGTTGTCGGTTCGGTACCACGTACCGCAGTACGACCCGGCTCCGGGACAGGGCCGGTCGGATTCCCTGCCGAGGGCCTTCGGGGGGCGTGTGCATCGCCCGTGGCACCCGGCAGCACCGGGCGTGTGCGCTCGCAGCCCGGAAACACCCGCATCCCTTCATCGCCCCGTGGTGCGCCCCTCGGCGCACCCGGCGCGCTCCTCGTCGTCACCCTCATTTCTGGAGTCCCGCGATGGCCACTCCCCTTTCCGACTCGAGCCTGTCCCCCCTCAAGACGATCGCCGTCGTCGGCCTCGGCACCATGGGCACGGGTATCACCGAGGTCCTCGCCAAGGCGGGCCGCGAGGTGATCGGCATCGACGTCAGCGACGCCCAGGCCGCGCGGTGCGTCGCCGCCCTGGAGGCCCGCACCGCCGGCTGCGTGGAGCGCGGCCGGCTCACCGAGCAGGAGCGCGCCGACGCCCTGGCCCGCATCCGCACCACCACCGACCTCGCGGCGGCGGCCGACGCCGACCTCGTCATCGAGGTGGTCCCGGAGTCGTACGAGGTCAAGCACCGGATCTTCCGTGAGCTGGACGGCATCGTCCGCCCGGAGACGATCCTGGCGACCGGCACCAACGCCCTGTCCGTCACCCGCCTCGCCGCCGACTCCGCCCGTCCCGAGCGGGTTCTCGGCCTGCACTTCTTCAACCCGGCGCCGGCCATGAAGCTGGTCGAGATCGTCTCCTCGGTGCTGACCGCGCCGGGCGCCGTCGCCGCGGTCACCGACCTCGCGATCGAGTTGGGCAAGGAGCCCGTCGCGGTCGGCGACCGCCCCGGCTTCGTCGCGGACGGCCTGCTCTTCGGCTACCTCAACCAGGCCGCCGCGATGTACGAGGCCCGGTACGCCTCCCGCGAGGACATCGACGCGGCGATGCGGCTCGGCTGCGGCCTGCCGATGGGCCCGCTCGCGCTGCTGGACCTGATCGGCATCGACACCGCGCGCACGGTTCTGGAGGCCATGTACGCCGAGTCCCACGACCGGCTGCACGCCCCCGCCCCGATCCTGAAGCAGCTCAGCGAGGCGGGCCTGACCGGCCGCAAGTCCGGGCGCGGGTTCTACACCTACGAGGCACCGGGCAGCGCCACGGTCGTGCCGGACGCGCTGACCCCGGCGGCGGACGCCGCGGCGGCCCAGGGCAGGGAGGTCCGCTCGGTCGGCGTCGCCGGCTCCGGCACCATGGCCTCCGGCATCGCCGAGGTGTTCGCCAAGGCGGGCTACGACGTCGTGCTGGCCGCCCGCAGCGCGGAGAAGGCCCAGGCCGCCAAGGCCCGGATCGGCAAGTCGCTTTCGCGCTCTGTCGACAAGGGCAGGCTGACCGCCGAGGCCGCCGCGCAGATCCTGGACCGGATCACCCCGGCCGGGTCCTACGACGCCTTCGCCGAGGTCGACCTGGCCGTCGAGGCGATCGCCGAGGACCTGGAGATCAAGCGGCAGCTGTTCGCCACGCTGGACAAGGTCTGCAAGCCCGGCGCGGTCCTCGCCACCACCACCTCCTCGCTGCCCGTCGTGGCCTGCGCCCGCGCCACCTCGCGCCCGCAGGACGTGATCGGCATGCACTTCTTCAACCCGGCGCCGGCGATGAAGCTGGTCGAGGTCGTGCGGACCGTGCTGACCGCCGAGGACGTCCACGCCACCGTCCGCGAGGTCTGCGCGAAGATCAAGAAGCACCCGGTGGACTGCGGCGACCGGGCCGGCTTCATCGTGAACGCGCTGCTGTTCCCGTACCTGAACAACGCGATCAAGATGGTCGAGGAGCACTACGCGTCCCTGGACGACATCGACGCGGCGATGAAGCTCGGCGGCGGCTACCCGATGGGCCCGTTCGAGCTGCTGGACGTGGTCGGCCTGGACGTCTCGCTGGCCATCGAGAAGGTCCTGCACCGCGAGTTCCGCGACCCCGGTCTCGCCCCGGCCCCGCTGCTGGAGCACCTGGTGGCCGCGGGCTGCCTCGGCCGCAAGACCGGCCGCGGCTTCCGCGAGTATGCCCGCCGCTGAGGGCGCCGGCGACTGGTCCCAGGCGGAGACGGACTGGGGCGGGCTGCTCGACCCGGTGGACGCTCCCCCGCCCTCCTGGGGCGGGGGAGGCTCCGGGGACGGGAGAAACCCCTCACCCGCGCACCGAACTGCGCACATGCAGTACGTTCGGGTCATGTCCCAGCCCGCCAAGTCCTCACGTACACCAGCTACGCCCGACGCGCCGGAAAGTGCCGCAGGCAGTCGCGCCGCCGCCCAGCGGCTCAAGATGCGCCGAGAACTGGCGGCCGCGGCGATGGAGCTGTTCGCGACCAAGGGCTACGAGGCGACCACCGTCGACGAGATCGCGGCCGCCGCCGGAGTCGCCCGCCGCACCTTCTTCCGCCACTTCCGCTCCAAGGAAGAGGCGATCTTCCCGGACCACGACGACACGCTGATCCGCGCCGAGGCGGTGCTCAACGCCGCCCCCGCGCACGAGCACCCGCTCGACACCGTGTGCCGCGGCATCAAGGAAGTCATGAGGATGTACGCGGCCGCCCCCGAGATCTCCGTCGCCCGCTACAAGCTGACCCGCGAGGTGCCCACCCTGCGGGAGGCCGAGATCGCCTCGGTGGCCCGCTACGAACGCCTCTTCACCCGCTATCTCCTGGGCCACTTCGACGAGCACGCGCACGCCGACGACGCCAACGACGACCCGCTGCTGGCCGAGGTGGCCGCCTCGGCCGTCGTCACCGCCCACAACCACGTCCTCAGGCGCTGGCTGCGGGCGGGCGGCCAGGGCGACGTCGAGGCCCAGCTCGACCACGCCTTCGCGATCGTGCGGAAGACGTTCGGCACCGGCATCGGCGCCGGACGCGGCGCGGCCCCCAAGCCGGCCGCGACGGCCCCCGCGACGGCGTCCACGCACGGCGAGGTGCTCGTCACGGTCGCCCGTACCGACGCCCCGCTGGACGAGGTGATGCGGACCATCGAGGAAGCACTCAAGGAGCGCTGAGCCCGCTCCTCCCCCGCTGTGACGACGGCCACCCGACCGGGTGGCCGTTTTGCCATGTCAGGGCCCGTTTTCGTGGAGATTTCAGAGCCCGTTCGATCGATCATCGCTCATTTGTTACGTAAAGATTTCACCTGAGCCAAGTTTCTGGCACTCAGTGCCTTGCCGCCTGACACGCGGTGTCATACCTTGATGGTGTCCGGGCGGCCGGCGAGCAGAGACCGTTCGCTCGCCGGCTGTCCCCAAGGGCTCATGGCCCGCGCGCCCGGACGCCTGCGTCACAGGCAACCTCCCGCGCCACAAAGCGCTGCCGAAGCACCACCGGGCCGAACCGACGGCACCTTCCCCAAACCCTCAGCAGCACTCCCAGCAGCACCGACGATCCCTCAGCGCCCCTCCCTCAGGGCGCTCACCGCCGGAGGCAACACCGTGACCGTGAAGGACATCCTGGACGCGATCCAGTCGAAGGACGCCACGTCCGCCGACTTCGCCGCCCTGCCGCTCCCCGAGTCGTACCGCGCGATCACCGTCCACAAGGACGAGACGGAGATGTTCGCGGGCCTGCAGACCCGCGACAAGGATCCCCGCAAGTCGATCCACCTGGACGACGTGCCCGTGCCCGAGCTGGGCCCGGGCGAGGCCCTGGTGGCCGTCATGGCCTCCTCGGTCAACTACAACTCGGTGTGGACCTCGATCTTCGAGCCGCTGCCGACGTTCGGCTTCCTGGAGCGCTACGGCAAGCTCAGCGAGCTGACCCGCCGCCACGACCTGCCCTACCACATCATCGGCTCCGACCTCGCGGGCGTGGTCCTGCGCACCGGCCCCGGCGTCAACGCCTGGAAGCCCGGTGACGAGGTCGTCGCGCACTGCCTGTCCGTCGAGCTGGAGTCCTCCGACGGCCACAACGACACCATGCTCGACCCCGAGCAGCGCATCTGGGGCTTCGAGACCAACTTCGGCGGCCTCGCCGAGATCGCGCTCGTCAAGTCCAACCAGCTGATGCCGAAGCCGGCCCACCTCAGCTGGGAGGAGGCCGCGGCCCCGGGCCTGGTCAACTCCACCGCCTACCGCCAGCTGGTCTCCGGCAACGGCGCCCAGATGAAGCAGGGCGACAACGTCCTGATCTGGGGCGCGAGCGGCGGCCTCGGCTCCTACGCCACCCAGTTCGCGCTCGCCGGCGGCGCCACCCCGATCTGCGTGGTCTCCAGCGAGCAGAAGGCCGAGATCTGCCGGAAGATGGGCGCCGAGCTGATCATCGACCGCAGCGCCGAGGACTACAAGTTCTGGAAGGACGAGCACACCCAGGACCCGAAGGAGTGGAAGCGCTTCGGCAAGCGCATCCGTGAGCTCACCGGCGGCGAGGACGTCGACATCGTCTTCGAGCACCCGGGCCGCGAGACCTTCGGCGCCTCGGTCTACGTCACCCGCAAGGGCGGCACGATCGTCACCTGCGCCTCCACCTCCGGGTACAACCACGAGTACGACAACCGCTACCTGTGGATGTCCCTGAAGCGGATCATCGGCTCCCACTTCGCCAACTACCGCGAGGCCTGGGAGGCCAACCGCCTCATCGCCAAGGGCAAGATCCACCCGACCCTGTCGAAGGTGTACTCCCTCGAGGACACCGGACAGGCCGCCTACGACGTGCACCGCAACCTGCACCAGGGCAAGGTCGGCGTGCTGTGCCTGGCGCCCGAGGAGGGCCTGGGCGTGCGCGACGAGGAGATGCGTGCCAAGCACATCGACGCCATCAACCGCTTCCGGAACGTCTGAGAGCCGCAGATGACAGAGCGTCAGAAGGACCGTCCGTGGCTCATGCGGACGTACGCCGGCCACTCCACGGCCGAGGCGTCCAACGAGCTGTACCGGCGCAACCTCGCCAAGGGCCAGACCGGTCTGTCGGTGGCGTTCGACCTGCCGACGCAGACCGGCTACGACCCCGACCACATCCTCGCCCGCGGCGAGGTCGGCCGGGTGGGCGTGCCCGTCGCGCACCTCGGTGACATGCGCCGGCTGTTCCAGGACATCCCCCTGGAGCAGATGAACACCTCGATGACGATCAACGCCACCGCCATGTGGCTGCTGGCGCTCTACCAGGTCGTCGCCGAGGAGCAGGGCGCGGACATCACCAAGCTCCAGGGCACGACCCAGAACGACATCGTCAAGGAGTACCTGTCCCGCGGGACGCACGTCTTCCCGCCGGGGCCCTCGCTCCGCCTGACGACGGACATGATCGCGTACACGGTCTCCCACATGCCGAAGTGGAACCCGATCAACATCTGCAGCTACCACCTGCAGGAGGCCGGGGCCACGCCGGTGCAGGAGATCGCGTACGCGATGTCCACCGCGATCGCCGTCCTCGACGCCGTCCGCGACTCCGGCCAGGTGCCGCAGGAGCGCATGGGTGACGTGGTCGCCCGCATCTCCTTCTTCGTGAACGCGGGTGTCCGCTTCATCGAGGAGATGTGCAAGATGCGGGCGTTCGGCCGCATCTGGGACAAGGTCACCCGCGAGCGGTACGGCATCCAGGACGCCAAGCAGCGCCGGTTCCGCTACGGCGTCCAGGTCAACTCCCTCGGCCTGACGGAGGCTCAGCCGGAGAACAACGTCCAGCGCATCGTCCTGGAGATGCTGGCCGTGACCCTCTCCAAGGACGCACGCGCGCGTGCCGTGCAGCTGCCCGCCTGGAACGAGGCGCTGGGCCTGCCCCGCCCGTGGGACCAGCAGTGGTCGCTGCGCATCCAGCAGGTGCTGGCGTACGAGAGCGATCTGCTGGAGTACGAGGACATCTTCGAGGGCTCGAAGGTGATCGAGGCGAAGGTGGACCAGCTGGTCGCGGACGCCCTCGCCGAGATCGACCGCATCCAGGAGATGGGCGGCGCCATGGCCGCCGTGGAGTCCGGCTACCTGAAGTCCCAGCTGGTCTCCTCGCACGCCGAGCGCCGGGCCCGGATCGAGTCCGGCGAGGAGAAGATCATCGGTGTCAACGCCTTCGAGGGCACCGAGCCCAACCCGCTCACGGCCGACCTGGACACCGCGATCATGACGGTCGACCCGGCGGTCGAGGCCCGGGTCATCGCCGGGCTGCAGAACTGGCGCGACACCCGCTACCAGCCGCCCTTCAACCACCCGCGCCCCTGCAAGGCGCTGGAGCGGCTGAAGGAGGCCGCCAAGGGCACCGACAACCTGATGGAGGCCACGCTGGAGTGCGCCCGCGCCGGGGTCACGACCGGCGAGTGGGCGGGGGCGCTGCGCGAGGTGTTCGGCGAGTTCCGGGCGCCCACCGGGGTCTCCTCCGCGCCCGTGGCCGTCGCCGCCGAGCCGGGTTCCGCGCTCGCCGAGGTGCGCGCCAGGGTGGACGCCACCGCCCGCGAGCTGGGCGTCGGCAAGCTGCGCTTCCTGGTCGGCAAGCCGGGCCTGGACGGGCACTCCAACGGCGCCGAGCAGATCGCCGTACGGGCGCGTGACGCCGGCTTCGAAGTGGTCTACCAGGGCATCCGGCTGACGCCCGAGCAGATCGTGGACGCCGCCCTCGCCGAGGACGTGCACGCGGTCGGCCTGTCGATCCTGTCCGGCTCGCACGCCCAACTGGTGCCGGACGTACTCCAGCGGCTGCGTGTGGCCGGTGCCACAGATATACCGGTGATCGCAGGTGGCATCATCCCGAACGGTGACGCCGAGCAGCTCAGGGCCGCCGGAGTGGCCGCCGTCTTCACCCCGAAGGACTTCGACATCACCGGGATCATCGGCCGAATCGTCGACGAGATCCGGAAAGCGAACAAGCTCGACCCTCTGGAGGTCCCCGCATGACCACCCCCGTCAACCGCCTTCGGCCGCGGCGCTCCTGCCTGGCCGTGCCGGGCTCGAACCCGCGCTTCCTGGAGAAGGCGCAGGGCCTCCCGGCGGACCAGGTCTTCCTGGACCTGGAGGACGCCTGCGCGCCGCTGGCCAAGCCCGAGGCGCGGCACACCATCGTCAAGTTCCTCAACGAGGGCGACTGGACGGGCAAGACGCGGGTCGTGCGGGTCAACGACTGGACGACCGAGTGGACGTACCGGGACGTCGTCACGGTGGTCGAGGGCGCCGGCCAGAACCTCGACTGCATCATGCTGCCGAAGGTGCAGGACGCCCAGCAGGTCGTCGCGCTGGACCTCCTCCTGACGCAGATCGAGAAGACCATGGGCTTCGAGGTCGGCAAGATCGGCATCGAGGCGCAGATCGAGAACGCGCAGGGCCTGAACAACGTCAACGCGATCGCGCAGGCCTCCCCGCGCCTGGAGACGATCATCTTCGGCCCGGCCGACTTCATGGCCTCCATCAACATGAAGTCCCTGGTCGTGGGCGAGCAGCCGCCCGGCTACCCGGCGGACGCCTACCACTACATCCTGATGAAGATCCTGATGGCCGCCCGCGCCAACAACCTCCAGGCGATCGACGGCCCCTACCTGCAGATCCGCAACGTGGAGGGCTACCGCGAGGTCGCCCAGCGCGCCGCCGCGCTCGGCTTCGACGGCAAGTGGGTGCTGCACCCGGGCCAGGTCGAGGCCTCCAACGAGATCTTCTCGCCCTCCCAGGAGGACTACGACCACGCCGAGCTGATCCTGGACGCGTACGACTACTACACGTCCGAGGCGGG
This sequence comes from Streptomyces sp. NPDC050743, assembly GCF_044456925.1. Taxonomy (NCBI): domain Bacteria; kingdom Bacillati; phylum Actinomycetota; class Actinomycetes; order Kitasatosporales; family Streptomycetaceae; genus Streptomyces; species Streptomyces sp. NPDC050743. The sequence goes on along the minus strand of NZ_JBITGJ010000004.1, from coordinate 332,165 downwards.
CGGCAAGAAGGGCTCCGCGATGCTCGGCGACGAGATGATCGACGAGGCCAGCCGCAAGATGGCCCTGGTCATCGCGGGCAAGGGCCGTGCCGCCGGCATGCGGCGCACCAGCACGTTCGAGATCCCGGAGGCCTGAGCGCGATGCAGTTCGGACGCACGTACGAGGAGTTCGAGGTCGGGGCGACGTACAAGCACTGGCCGGGCAAGACGGTCACGGAGTACGACGACCACCTGTTCTGTCTGCTCACCATGAACCACCACCCGCTCCACATGGACACGAACTATGCGGAGAAGACGACGGACTTCGGCAAGAACGTCGTCGTCGGGAACTACATCTACTCCCTGCTGCTCGGCATGTCCGTGCCGGACGTCTCCGGCAAGGCGATCGCCAACCTGGAGATCGAGTCGCTCAGGCACGTGGCGCCGACCTTCCACGGCGACACGATCTACGGCGAGACGACGGTGCTCGACAAGTGGCCGTCGAAGTCGAAGAACGACCGCGGCATCGTCTATGTCGAGACCAAGGGCTACAAGCAGGACGGCACCCTGGTGTGCATCTTCCGCCGCAAGGTCATGGTGCCCACCGAGACCTACATCAAGGAGCGCGGCGGCGAGCAGCCCGGCCGCCCGGAGCTGAAGCAGCAGGAGAAGTAATGGCGCGCCTCGCCCAGACCGCCGGTCTGACCGACGTCCAGCAGGAGATCCTCTCGACTGTCCGGGACTTTGTCGACAAGGAGATCATTCCTGTCGCGACCGAGCTGGAGCACCGCGACGAGTACCCGCAAGCGATCGTGGACGGCCTGAAGGAACTCGGCCTGTTCGGTCTGATGATCCCGGAGGAGTACGGGGGCCTGGGCGAGTCGCTTCTGACCTACGCGCTGTGCGTGGAGGAGATCGCCCGCGGCTGGATGTCGGTGTCCGGCATCATCAACACCCACTTCATCGTCGCGTACATGCTCAAGCAGCACGGCACGCAGGAGCAGAAGGACCACTTCCTGCCGAGGATGGCGGCCGGCGACATCCGGGGCGCCTTCTCCATGTCGGAGCCGGGCCTGGGCTCCGATGTGTCGGCGATCACGTCCAGGGCGGTCAAGGACGGCGGCGAGTACGTCCTGAACGGCCAGAAGATGTGGCTGACGAACGGCGGTACGTCCTCCCTGGTGGCCGTTCTCGTCCGGAGTGACGAGGGTCACCCCGAGGGCACGGCCCCGCACAAGTCCATGACGACCTTCCTGATCGAGAAGGAGCCGGGCTTCGGCGAGGTCCGCCCGGGCCTGACCATCCCCGGCAAGATCGAGAAGATGGGCTACAAGGGGGTCGACACCACCGAGTTGATCATGGACGGCCTACGGGTACCGGCCGATCGGGTGCTCGGCGGCGTCACCGGCCGAGGTTTTTACCAAATGATGGACGGCGTCGAGGTCGGCCGGGTCAATGTGGCGGCGCGTGGCTGTGGCGTCGCCCAGCGTGCCTTCGAGCTCGGGGTCCAGTACGCCCAGCAGCGGCACACCTTCGGCAAGCCGATCGCCCAGCACCAGGCCATCCAGTTCAAGCTGGCGGAGATGGCCACCAAGGTCGAGGCCGCCCATGCGATGATGGTCAACGCGGCGCGCAAAAAGGACTCCGGCCAGCGTAACGACCTCGAGGCCGGCATGGCGAAGTACCTGGCCTCCGAGTACTGCAAGGAGGTCGTGGAGGACGCCTTCCGGATCCACGGCGGCTACGGCTTCTCCAAGGAGTACGAGATCGAGCGCCTCTACCGGGAGGCTCCGATGCTGCTCATCGGTGAAGGTACCGCCGAGATCCAGAAAATGATCATCGGCCGCAGACTGCTCGAAGAGTATCGATTCCAGGGCTGATTGTCCGGATACGGGGTGTTTTCTTCGAGAAGAAGATCACACCCCGTAGACGCACTTCGGCCGTCGACTCGACAGCCTGGCTTGCCCAGTTGTGGCCCGCGACCGGTACGATCCCGGGAAAGCCGCCGTCCCCCGTCCTGCGCGGCATCATCCGCTACGAAGGTCATCCATGCCCCACAGCCAAACCTCTGCACCTCGCGACAGCCGAGCCGGCGTACGCCTCGCGCGCGGAGCATCGCCGTGGCTTCTCCCGACCGTCGCCACCGCAGCCCTCAGCCTGGCCCGCGCCCGCCGCTCCGGCGCGGCGAAGGCCGTGGCCGTGCCCGCCACCGCGCTCGCCGCGGGCATGCTGTGGTTCTTCCGCGACCCCGAGCGCGAGATCGGCTCCGGCCGGGTGATCTCGCCCGCCGACGGTGTGGTGCAGAGCATCATGCCGTGGAAGGACGGGCGCACCCGCGTCGCGATCTTCATGAGCCCGCTGAACGTCCACGTCAACCGCGCGCCCCTCGCGGGCACGGTGACGTCCGTCGAGCACATCCCCGGCGGCTTTGTTCCGGCTTTCAACAAGGAGAGCGAGAACAACGAGCGCGTAGTCTGGCATTTCGACACCGAACTCGGCGACATCGAGATGATCCAGATCGCCGGCGCGGTGGCCCGCCGCATCGTGCCCTACATCCCTGAGGGCACGAAGGTCGAGCAGGGCGACCGTATCGGTCTGATCCGCTTCGGCTCGCGTGTCGACCTCTACCTGCCCGAGGGCGTGGAGGTCGCGGTCGAGGTCGGCCAGAAGACCGTGGCTGGGGTGACTCGCATTGACCGTGATTGATCCGGAGACCCAGGCCGGCTGGGTGCCCGAGGCCGATGAAGTGGACGAAGAGGAGGAGATGCCCCTCTCTCTGCGCCTGTCGATAGCGGACACCCTCACCCTGGGCAACGCCACGTGCGGGTTCATGGCGGTGTACTTCACCACCACCGGCATCCTGATCCCGCACCTGACCGGGAACGACGAGTCCACCGGCATGGCGCGGCACAGCGCCGCCACGGCCGTCATCCTGATGCTCTGCGCGGCCGTCTTCGACCTGTTCGACGGACTGGTGGCCCGCAAGCTGCGCTCGTCGCCGATGGGCGCGGAGCTGGACAACCTCTCCGACCTGATCAGCTTCGGGCTCGCGCCCGCGTACTTCGTCCTCGTCTACGGCATGGTCGCGGACGACGCGCACCAGAGAGTGGCGGCGCTCGGGGCAATCGTGGTGCTCCTGGCCGTCGTCCTACGCCTGGCCCGCTTCTCGTGCGTGACCATGAAGGACGGCATGTTCCAGGGCATGCCGAGCCCCTTCGGGGCGCTGACGGTGGTCTCCATCGTCCTGCTGGAGCTGCCCTTCGTGGCGACGCTGCTGGCGATTCTCGGCACGGCGTGGCTGATGGTGAGCCGGGTGGAGTACCCGAAGCCGAGGGGGCGCCTCGCCGGCGCGATGCTCTCCTGGATCGTCCTGTCCATGGGTCTGCTGGCGGCGTGGGCCTTCGACGCCCCGAGCGGTCAGCTGCTCCTGCAGACGGGCTGCGCGCTCCAGCTGGTCATGGGCGCGGTGATCCCGTTGTTCGCCACGGCTCGACGGGTGAACAACTTCCGCGACAACCGACGGGAGGCGCGGGCGGCGCAGCTGCCCTGACCCTCGTCCCAGCGCTGACGGGTGTGGCCCGGGCCCTTGCGGCCCGGGCCACACCCGTTTTGCGTTCAAGGTCTGCCCGGATTCCCCGTTGAGTTGTCAACTACCCGCTGTTCCAGCCGAGTTGCGACGGTGCACCGGGCGGAGGGCGGTGGAAATACGCAGGGCTTGCCTATGGCATTTGCCCGTCTCGGGGGGATTCTCACACCTTCTCGCATCGGAGGGCGGCCATGTCCTCGTACTTCAGCGCGGACTACCGCGTCCACCACACATCTACAATCCCGGCGAACTCGGGTGAATCAGTCGAACTGTTCGTCCGTGAGTACAACGGCACCCGCGGACACCAGGAGCCGAAACCGGTGCTGATGCTCCACGGCAGAAGCTCCCCGGTGGTCGCCGGTTTCGACCTCGTTCTTGCGCCCAGCCAGGACGGCAACGAGATCCGGTACAGCTGGGCCCAGGAGCTGGCGCACCACGGTTACGACGTCTTCCTCATGGACCTGCAGGGCAACGGTCGCTCCCCGCGGCCCATGATGGACGACCCCTGCAACGCCAACCCGGCCCAGCAGCAACCGGTCCTGGTGCCCAACCCCCTGACCCAACCGTGTCCACCGCCGCCGCCCTACCCGCACCAACTCGGCAATTCCGAGAGTGAGTGGGCGGAGCTGGAAACCGTGGTCAACTTCATCCGGAGTCTGCCCGAGAGGAACAAGCCGATCCACTTCATCGGCTGGTCCGCGGGCGCGTTCGTCATGGGCCCGTACACCCTGAGACGCCCGGGCAACGTCAGGACACTGACCCTGCTGGCCCCGATCTTCCCGCCGAAGGGGCGCTGGTCCAACGTCCCCTCGGACCCGTTCGGGCGTCCCGACGAAGCCCGGACGCTGCCCGTCTCCACGCCTGCCTACACCTTCGGTTTCCCGATGTACGTCGGCAGCAAGACCGGCTTCACGACCGGGTGGGACGGCGAGCAGTCGAGCTCCGAGCAGCGTGAGCCGGGCATGGTCGACGCGGTGTGGGACGCCTTCATGGCCGAGGACCCCGAGGGCGCCAAGTGGGGACGCTGGCTGCCGGACGGCACGCCCGAGGGTGTGCTGCGCTTCCGGAACTCGTACTGGTGGGGCTGGAACAAGCAGACCGTACCGCTCGAGGACGCCGCCGGCAGGCCCATACTCGGCGACCGGGTGCCCGTGCTCATCATCTACGGAGAGCAGGACAAGCAGGCCAACACCTCTCCCTCGTCGCCCGACGTCCTGTACTTCTCGGTGCCGGCGCTCTACCAGGCCATCCAGGGCGACGACAAGCTCATGTTCCGCTTCGCGGCGGCCGGACACTCCATGGTCTGGGAACGCCGGGCCCAGGCCCTGCACGAGACATCGAGGCAGTGGCTCGACGACGGCAAGGCGTACGGGCTCACGACCGGAAGCTACTTCCGGGACGTGGACGGCGACATCACACCCCAGTAGCAGCCGCGCACACCCCGAGGACGCCTGACGGGCCGCCAGGCCCGTCAGGCGTCCCGCCGACTCAGACCAGCCGGTCCCGGGCGATCCGTTCCGCCACGCCCTCCAGGATCGGCCCGGCCTCCGCGATGCACCGGGCCACGTCCGGCTCGACCGAGGTGAGCGGGTACGCCTGCCGGATCCCGGCCCGCTCCAGCGCCTCCGTGGGCAGGGCGAGCCGGCCGCACACCGCGACCACCTCCTTGCCCGCGGCCCGCGCGGCGGCGGCGACCCCCGCGGGCGCCTTCCCGTGCAGCGTCTGCTCGTCCAGCGAGCCCTCACCGGTGATCACCAGCGAGGCCCGCTCCAGCGCGGGCGCGAAGCCCAGGACGTCCAGCATGATCTCGATACCGGGCCGGAAGCGGGCCCCGAGCAGCAGCGCGCCGTAGCCGATGCCGCCCGCCGCACCCGCGCCGGGCGACGCCGCGTACTCCGCCGCGCGCGGCCCGGCCTCGGCCTCCAGCACCTTGGCGAAGTGGGCGAGGGCCGCGTCCAGGGCCTCCACGTCGTCCGGCGAGGCGCCCTTCTGCGGGCCGTACACCGCCGGCGCGCCCTTCGGCCCGGTCAGCGGATTGTCGACGTCGCTGGCCAGCACGAGCTCCACCGAGGACAGGCGCGGGTCCAGGCCGGACAGGTCGGCGCGGGCGAGGTCCGCCAGCCCGCCGCCGCCCGGCGACACCGGCTCGCCGCCCTCGTTCAGGAAGCGCGTGCCCAGCGCGGACAGCATCCCGGCGCCGCCGTCGGTCGTGGCGCTGCCGCCGACGCCGAACACGATCGTCCGGGCGCCCGCGTCGAGCGCGGCCCGCAGCAGCTCCCCGGATCCGTACGTGGAGGCCGTCAGGGGCGCGAAGACCCCGGCGGGGAGGCGCTGGAGACCGCTCGCCTCCGCCATCTCCACGACCGCGGTCCGGCCGCGCAGCGCGAACGCGGCGGTCACCTCCTCGCCGAGCGGCCCGGCGACCCGTACCTCGCGGCGCTCGAAACCGGCCGCGACCGCCGCGTCCACGGTCCCGTCGCCGCCGTCGGCCACGGGCAGCGCCTCGACCGTCAGGTTCGGCACGACCCGGCGCAGCCCGGCCGTCACCCGCTCGGCGACCTGCACGGCCGTCAGCGAGCCCTTGAACTTGTCCGCGGCGATGAGCACCCGACGGGTCTCGTTCACTGCAGCGTCCGCCACCTTGCTTTCCCCTTGCTCTCCGGGCCCCGCGCACGTCAGGGCCAGTCGCGCCGCTGCGACCTTAACCGGAGGACACCCCCGTCGTCATGCCCCGACCGAAGGCTGGGAACCGGCTGGGAAGACCCTGGGCAAAACGGGTAGACCCCAGCCATGACCCGCCAGCGCCCGCAGCCCGCCGACCTCCCCGCCCTCGCCGACCGCATCCACGGCGGCTGGCTCGGCCGGATCGCGGGCAACATGCTCGGCAAGCCGGTGGAGCAGGGCGAGGTGTGGACCCGCGAGCTCATCGACCGCTATCTGCGCAAGGCCGAGGCGCTGCCGCTCACCGACTACCTGCCCGAGCCCGCCGACCCGGACCAGACCGCCGTACTGCGCCCGGAGTGGCGCGAGTGCGTGCGCGGCCGGATCCACGGCAGTGTGCGCGACGACGACGTCGACTACGCGATCCTCGGCCTGCACCTGCTGGAGACGTACGGCTTCGGCTTCAGCACCGAGCAGGTCGGCGACCTGTGGCTGCTGCGGCTGCCGTATCTGCAGACCTTCACCGCGGAACGGGCGGCGTACCGCAATCTCGCCAACGGGCTGAAGCCACCGCTGACGGCGACGTACGACAACCCGTACCAGGAGTGGATCGGCGCGCTGATCCGCGCCGACGTCTACGGCTGGACCAGTCCCGGGGACCCGGCCGGCGCCGCCGGTCTGGCCCGCCGGGACGCGGTGCTGTCGCACACCGGCAACGGGGTGTACGGCGCCATGTGGGCGGCCGCGCTGATCGCGGCCGCCTTCACCGCCCCCACCGTGCGGGACGCATTGGACACGGCGCTCGCCGTGATCCCCGCGAGCAGCAGGCTCGCCCGTACCGTACGGCGGGTCATGACCCTGCACGAGACGCGGCTGCCCTGGGAGGAGACCCTGGCCACGCTGGCCGCGGAGACCGCCGGGCTCGGCTGGATCCACACCGTCCCGAACGCCGCCGTCCTCACCGCCGGGCTGCTCTACGGCGACGGCGACTTCACCCGGACCATCGCCCTGACCGTGCGCGGCGGACTGGACACCGACTCCAACGGGGCGACGGCCGGCTCGGTGGCCGGGGTGCTCACGGGCGCGGCGGCGATCCCGGCCCAGTGGAAGGACCCGCTGCGGGACACGGTACGGAGCGCCGTGTTCGGCTTCGACGGCGTACGGATCAGTGCGCTGGCGGAACGCACCCTGCGCCTGGCGACGGCCGGCCCGTAGCCGCCCCGCGCCTGGTTACCCTTCCCCAATGACCACGACTCCTGACTTCGCCACGTACATCGCGAGCCTGCCCCGCGTCCTCGCCGGCGCCGCCGCGCTCTTCCGGGACGCCGAGGGGCGCGTACTGCTGGTCGAGCCCAACTACCGCGAGGGCTGGGCGCTTCCGGGTGGCACGATCGAGTCGGACGACGGGGAGACGCCACGCCAGGGCGCACGCCGGGAAACGCTGGAGGAGATCGGCCTCGACCGGGAGCCGGGCCGGCTGCTGGCCGTGGACTGGGTGCACGGCGTGGGCCGGCCCCCGCTGGTGGCGTACCTGTACGACGGCGGTGTCCTCACGGAGGCCGAACTGAAGGCGATCCGCCTCCAGGAGGAGGAGCTGCTGTCCTGGCGCCTGGTCCCGCGCGAGGAGATCACCGACCACCTCCCCGGCGCCCTGGGCCGCCGCGTCCTGACCGCCCTGGACGTCCTCGCGGACGGCTCCGGCACCGCGGAACTGGAGAACGGCCACCGCGTGGCATGACCGGCCCGAATCCCACCCCTCCCGCCGCCGCTGCCGGATCCGCCGACGACGACCGGGGCTGCCTGCGCCTGGTCCTCGCCGTGCCCGTGGCGCTGCTGACCCTGGTCACCGGTTTCTTCTGCTGGGCGGCGCTGGTGACCCGCCCGTCCGGGCCCTGGGACGACGACGCCTACGCCGCCGTCGTCCTGTCCTGCCTGCTCAGCCTGCTCGCCGCGGCGGCCGCGGTCGGGGTGCGGCTGCTCGGCCGGCGGGTGCTGGGCTGGGGCTGGGCGGCTCCGGCGGCGGCACTGGCCGCTGTGGCGGCGGCGCGCTGGGCGTGTCTGGGCTGACCGCGCTCAGGCCATCGCCAAGGCGGTCTCGGCGCTTTCCACGGTCTGGTGCTCGGACCGCAGTTCGAACCAGATGGTCTTGCCCGTGGCCGTCTCCGTGCTGCCCCAGGCATTGGCGAGCAGGTCGAGGAGTTCCGTTCCCCGCCCGCCTTCCGCGTCGGTGTCGACGACGCTGCGCAGGGGGCCGGCGGACTCGGTGTCCTCCACCTCGCACGTCAGCCGGGAGTCGCGCACCCGCAGGTTGAGCCTGAGCGGCCCACGGGTGTGGCGCAGGGCGTTGGTGACCACCTCGCTGACCAGGAGCTCGGCGGTGTCGGCCAGGTCGGCCAGGGCCCAGTCGCTCAGCTGGGCGGTCACCAGCCGCCGGGCCTGGCCCGCCGAGGTCAGATCCCGGGGCAGGGGCCAGGAGGCATCCCAGACGGTGGCCCGGCCGCGGGGCGCGTCCAGCGGTCGCAGCGGTGCGAGCGCACGAGACCACAGGGCCCACTGCCGGGTGGCCCAGGAGAGGGCGGCGTGGGTGGCCATAGGAATCAGTCCTTCTGAACGAGGCCGTACATGTAGCAGTCGCTACACCTCAAATATATACGTAGCGGGTGCTACGGTAAAGAGATTGCCAAAAGGTATTTATCGGGACATATAGCCCCGAGCTTCCTCACCGCACACAGGAGCCCCCCATGCCCCGGCCGCCCGACCCGGACAAACGACGTGACCTGCTCGGCCGGGTCCGCGCATACGTCCTCCGCAACGGGCTGACGGACCTCTCCCTGCGGCCCCTGGCCCGTGCGCTGGGCACCAGCGACCGCATGCTCCTGTACTACTTCGGCTCCAAGGAACGCATGGTCGCCGAGGCCCTCGCCGGCTACGAGCGCCGGCCTCTCCTGCGCGCCCGCGAGCTGCTGGAGGCCTTCGGCTCACCAACGGACGCGGCGGGCCTGCGCCGCTTCTTGGAGGAGCTGTGGCGCCAGTTCGGCAACCCCGACGTACGTGCCTCGCTCCCCCTCTATCTCGAGGTCATGAGCGCCAGCGTGCTCCACCCGGACCGGTACGGGCCCGTCCTGCACGACATCGTCACCGAGTGGACGGACCTGCTCACCGGCGTCTTCCGCGACCTCGGCATGGACCAGGAGCGGGCCCGCACCCAGGCCGCCCTGCTGGCCGACGCCGCCTTCGGCCTCGTGATCGCCCCGCTGGCGAACGGCCACTGGGACCGGGCCGACAAGGCCTTCCACGTTCTCCTCGACATCCTGGAACCCGGGTGGGGGCCCCAGGCGTGACGCTCGGTCAGCAGCCGCTGCGCTGCCGGCCGGCGCCTCACCGCACCACGGCCGAGGACAGGGGACCCGGCTCCGATATCCGCTCGCCCCGATGGGACCGGCGTCCTACTCTCGGCCCATGGACAAGCCCCTCCTCGCCCTGCTCAGTGGCGCAGGCATATCCACCGACTCCGGGATCCCGGACTACCGCGGGCCGAACGGGCTGTGGCGGCGGGATCCGGAGGCCGAGAAGCTCGTCACCTACGAGTACTACATGGCGGACCCGGAGATCCGGCGGCGGTCCTGGCAGATGCGGCGGAAGAACCGGACGCTCAAGGCCGAGCCGAACGCCGCGCACCGGGCCGTCGCCGAGCTGGAGAAGTCCGGCATCCCGGTGCGGGTCATCACCCAGAACGTGGACGGACTGCACCAGCTCGCCGGCATGCCCGCCCGCAAGGTGCTCGAACTGCACGGCAGCGCACGCGGTGTCGTATGCACCCGGTGCCACGCCCGCGGACCGATGGAGGACGCCCTCGCCCGGGTCGAGGCCGGCGAGGAGGACCCGGCCTGCCTGGAGTGCGGCGGCATCCTGAAGTCGGCGACCGTGATGTTCGGCGAGCGGCTGGACCCGGTCGTCCTCGGCCAGGCGGTGTCCATCAGCAAGGCGTGCACCCTGTTCGTCGCCGTCGGCAGCAGCCTGCAGGTGCAGCCCGCCGCCGGCCTCGTCGGCGTCGCCGCCGACCACGGCGCCCGCCTGATCATCGTCAACGCCGAGCCGACGCCGTACGACGACATCGCCGACGAGGTCGTACGCGAGCCGATCGGCACCGCACTGCCCGCGCTGCTGGGTCGTATCCGGGCCGAGAGCGGTACGTAGGGTCCCGTTCGCCGCGCGAGGGAGTCCGAGCGTGAGCGGTCAGCTGCGGTAGCAGTACGAATCCGAGGACGCGTCGCCGCCCTGCAGCCGCGTCTGGTGCACGCGCAAGCCGAGGAAGTCCGGACCGTGCGGGAAGAAGCGGCTGTCGACGGAGAGGCCGCCGTGGGTGGTGTCGGCGTCGAGCTTGACCATCCACGGGTCGATGCCCGCCGGATAAAGCTGCGCGTCCCAGACGGAGTACAGGGAGTTGGTCACGTACGCGCGCCGTCCGTCGCGGCTGAGCTCGACCATCTGCGCTCCACCGGTGAGCGGAACGTCCGGTTCGGCGGGATGCGGCACTCGGCCGACGACGCCGCCCAGACGCACGGACGCGGTCCGCCTCGGATGGGACGGGTCGCTCACGTCGTACTGGACCAGGTCACCGGTTCCCCACGCGGACACGTACAGCCAGCGGTCGTCCACCGACAGGTCGATGTCGGTGATGAACGGGGGCACGGCACCGAACGGCCGCAGCGCGGGGGGCAGGTCCTCCGCCGGAGCGGACTCGGCGGGGAGGGTGATCACCTTGCGGACCACGTAGTCCTCGCCCTCCCGGTTCCACAACCACACGGACGCCGAGAGGTCCTCCACGTCGACCACGGTGTTCACGAACCCCCACGTGGCCTCGGGGTCGTGCGCGGGGCGCAGTTCCAGCACCATCTGGTTCTCGTCCCCGAGATCGACGACTTGCCGGTGCCGGCCGGAGTCCAGCTCCCAGAAGTGCAGTGAGTGGCCGTACCGGCGACCCAGCAGCAACTCGGGCACGAGTCCGTCCTCGACCATCGACGGGGTCCCCCACTCGCTGGTCACGGCGATGTTCTGGCGCAGATGCCACCAGACGTCGTAGGCGAACCACTGCGGTCCGCGGTCGCTCTCCCAGGCGCGCAGCACGTCGAAGCTCTCGTGGTCCAGCAGCGCGACGCCGCCGGGCCCGTCCGCACCGTCCGCGCCGCCCAGGCAGGAAAGGAACACCCCGTCGGGACCGCAGTGGAGTGTGTGGGGACGCGAATACCCTGCCTTGGCGGCCAGCTCTTCCGGCTCGACCACCTTGGCCAGGCGGGGGCGGGCGGGATCGGGACCGGTGTCGAAGACGTGCAGCCGGGAGGAGCGCAGTCCCGGGACGACGAGGTAGCGCCGCGCGGCGTGCTGATGACCGGCGTGCGCCAGCGCGCTCGAGCAGGCGTTCCAGCCGAAGTGGTGCAGTTCGTTGCCGGGGCCGGGCAGCTCGGCCTGGGCGGTCACACGGCCGTAGGCAGCGGATTCGGGGTCGGTGACGACGGTGAACAACGCGTCCGCGCGCTGCGCGGCCGGGTCGAAACCGACGACATAGGCGAGCTTCTCCGGGGGTGCGGCGACGGCGTCCGCCGGAGTGCGGTACAAGGTGGGGTCACCGTGGTCGCCACCGTGGTGGGCGTGGTCGGTCGTCGTCATGGCTGTTCCTTGTCCCGAACGGGGGCCGGAACCGGAGGGCTCCCGGGAGGCAGTCGGCCTCATCCGTTGCAGATCGATGTGCAGATGCCGGACATACATGCCATACGGCCAGCGTTTCACAGCCCCGAAGCACTGCCAACGCGGCAGCGCGAGCCCCATGGACGTTCCGTTGCCGAACATGCCCGTGCCCGGTCCCGGCGGTTCAGAAGAGGGCGCCGGCTCGCTCGAAGTCCAGCAGGCGCCGTTTGCGGTCCAGGCCGCCGCCGTAGCCGGTGAGGCTGCCGTCGGAGCCGATGACGCGGTGGCAGGGGACGATGATACCGACGGGGTTCTTGCCGTTGGCGAGGCCGACCGCGCGGGAGGCCTGGGGCTTGCCGAGGGAGTCGGCGAGTTGGCCGTAGGTGCGGGTCTCGCCGTAGGGAATGCGCGTGAGCTCTTGCCACACGCCGCGCTGGAAGGGGGTCCCGCGCAGGGCGAGTTCGAGGGTGAACCGCTTCAACTCGCCCGCGAAGTAGGCCGACAGCTGCTCCTTCGCCGCGGCGAAGCAGGGCAGGTCGTCCTCGCGCGGGCCGAAGTTCTCCTCGGGCGGGCGGTGCCGCTGGCCGGTCATGTAGAGGCCGCACAGGGTGCCGTCGGCGTCGGCGACCAGGGTGAGCGGGCCGTACAGGCTGTCGATCACGGTGTGGGACATGGGGAACCTTCTTACACGGGCAGGAAGTTGATCGGGTGGCCGTCGGTCGCCCACAGGTACTGCACGGCGTACGCCCGCCAGGGCCGCCATGCCTCCGCGCGGGCGGAGAGCGCGGCCGGGGTGGAGGGCAGGCCCAGCTCCTGTGCCGCGCGCCGGATGCCGAGGTCGGTGGGGAGGAAGGCGTCGGGGTCGCCGAGGGCGCGCATGGCGATGACGTCGACCGTCCACGGCCCGAATCCGGGCAGCGCCAGAAGCCGGGCGCGGGTCTCGGCCCAGTCGGACTCCGCGCCCAGGTGAAGGGAGCCGTCGGCGAGTTCGCGGACCAGGGTGGTGAAGGTGGTGCGCCGGGTGCGGGGCATCGCCAGGGTCTCGGGGTCGACGTCGGCGAGGGCCTCGGGGGAAGGGAAGAGGTGCGTGAGGCCGCCCTCGGGGTCGTCGAGGGGTTTGCCGTGCGCGGTGACCAGGCGGGCCGCGTGGGTGCGGGCGGCGGCCGTGGAGACCTGCTGGCCGAGGACGGCGCGGACGGCGAACTCGGCCTCGTCGACCGTGCGCGGCACCCGGCGGCCGGGCGCCTTGTCGACCAGGGGCGCGAGCAGCGGGTCGGTGCGCAGCCGGTCGTCGACGGCGACGGGATCGGCGTCCAGGTCGAGCATGCGGCGGCACCGGCTGATCGCCACGGGCAGGTCACGCAGGTCGCTGAGGGTGAGGCGGCAGGCGATGTGGTCGGGGCGGGGGGTGAGGGAGACGATCCCGTGGCCGTACGGCAGGCGCAGGGTGCGCCGGTACGCGCCGGTGGGGGTACCTCCCACGCCGTCCGGGGAGTGGGGGAGCCACTCCTCGACGCCGGGTACGGCGGTGGCGGCGAGGTGGCCGAAGAGGTTGGAGGGGTTGAGCGGGGCGCGGAATGGCAGCCGCAGGCCGATCCCGCCCGGGGTGCCGGCCCCGGCCTTCGGCGCGCGGGCGCGCAGCTCGCTCGGGGACAGGGCGAAGACCTCGCGGACGGTGTCGTTGAAGGTGCGGATGGAGGCGAAGCCGGCCGCGAAGGCGATCTCCGCCATGGGCAGCGGGGTGGTCTCGATGAGCAGCCGCGCGGTCTGGGCGCGCTGGGCGCGGGCGAGCGCGAGGGGACCCGCGCCCAGCTCGGCGAGCAGCTGCCGCTCCACCTGGCGGGTGCTGTAGCCGAGCCGGTCGGCGAGTCCGGGCACGCCCTCGCGGTCCACGACGCCGTCGGCGATGAGCCGCATGGCGCGGGCCACCAGGTCGGCACGCTGGTTCCACTCCGGTGAGCCGGGGCTGGTGTCCGGTCGGCAGCGCTTGCAGGCCCGGAACCCGGCCTGCTGGCAGGCGGCCGCGCTCGGGTAGAACGTCATGTTCTCCGGCTTGGGCGGGACGACGGGACAGCTGGGGCGGCAGTAGATCCGGGTGGTCAGGACGGCCGTGAAGAACCACCCGTCGAACCGCGCGTCCTTGGACTGCACGGCGCGTACGCAGTGCTCCCGGTCGAGGTGCGTGGCTGTCTGCATGCGTCCAGCATCGGCCACCCAGTGCGGCGAACGCTGGCGGAAATCCGACAGCAGCGTTCCCGGGCCTGGTGGGGTGCCGATCCGGGTGGGCGGGGGCGGGGCGTGAGGACGTGGGCGGCCGGACCGGGCCGCGCCAGCCTCACGGCGCGGGTGTCCTGAGGCCCGCGGCCTGCCGGAACCCGGCGATCCACTCGGCGGTGTGGCGCAGCCCGCCGAACGTGTAGAAGTGCACCTTGACCGCGCCGTGCCGCTCGGGGTCGTAGCGGTGCGCGAGCGCGCGCAGGAAGCGGTCCGGGCCGGTCGTACCCATGAGGTTGGTCAGCGAGAAGCCGTACTTGCGGGCGACGGAGGCGCTGGTCGCGACGCCGAACCGGGTGGCGTAGCCGAGCAGGCGGCGTACGCCCGCCGGTCCGGGCACGCCGATGCGGACGGGCAGCTGGACGCCCCGGGCGCGGGCGGCCTCCAGCCAGCCGAGGACGGGGTCGACGTCGAAGCCGAACTGGGTGATGACGTCGCCGCCGAACCGGTGCGCCCCGATGGCCGCCGCCTTGTCGGTGAGCGCGGACCACAGCGTGCCGTCGGCTATCGCGGGGTGGCCCTCCGGGTAGCCGCAGATGCCGACGTGCCGGACGCCGTGGCGCTGGAGCAGACCGGTGCGCAGGACGGAGAGGGCGTCCGGGTAGGGGCCCTCGGGGCGGGCGGGGTCGCCGCCGACGACGAAGACGTTCTCGGCGGTGCCGTCCTCGGCCAGCCCGGACAGGAACTCCTCCAGGGCGGCCTGGGAGGGCAGGCGGCGTGCCGAGATGTGGGGCACGGGGACGAAACCGAGCCGTTTGACGGCGCGGGCGGCCGCCAGACGCATGCCGAGGTCCTCGCCGGCGAGGAAGGTGATGTTGATCCGGGCGCCCTGCGGGATGCTGCCCCGCGCCTCCTCCAGCCGGGGCACGTCCTTGCCGGTCATCTCCAGCGAGAAGTCGTCCAGCAGCGCGGCACCGACCGCCGGGGTGGCGGTGAGAGCGGGGTTCATCGTGCTCCTCGTACGACGGCGTTCGGGACCCCGGCCGATGATGTCACGCGGGGTGCGGGGGCCTCGGCCCGGGGCCACCCCCCGGGGAGACCGTGCGGTCGCCCGCCAGCCGCGTGGCCCGGCATGGGGCGCCGAGCCCGCAGGCGGGTTATGGACCGGTGACACGTACCGGCTTTGGCTCTGGTGACCGGACCACGCCCCCGGCAAGGTGGTGCTCCCGAACCCCGAGGAGGTCCTTGACCATGCGATTCCGGCACGCGGACACCGTCTGGGCCGCGTTTCCCGAACTGGCCTCCGGCGCGCTGTACGCCGACGGCGTCGGCGCCGGTGTGGACACCGGGCCGCGCGCCGCCGAGTACACCGCCCGCGCCCTGGCCCGGCTGGCCGGCGCCACCGAGGGAGAGTTCCCCGAAGTGCTGGCGTGGCGGCGGACGTTCAGCCGGACGGGGCTGAAGCCGACGCAGTACCGGTGCGCCTCGGAGTCGCTGCTGCGGCGGCTGCGGAAGGAGGGGACGCTGCCGCGCATCCATCCGCTGGTCGACCTGTGCAACGCGCTGTCGGTGGCGTACGCGGTCCCGGTGGCGGTCCTCGACGCCGACCGGATCACCGGGCCGCTGCTGGAGGTGCGGCCGGCCGGCGGCGACGAGACGTACACGGCGTTCGGCGGGGGCGTCGAGCGTCCCGCGCCCGGCGAGGTGACCTTCGTCGACTCCGCGGGCCGCGCGCACGCCCGGCGCTGGACCCACCGGCAGAGCGGCCACTCGGCGGTCGGCGAGCACACCCGCCGGGTGCTGGTGGTGGCGGAGGCCATGCACGACGGCGGCGCGCAGACCGTGCCCGAGCTGCTGAAGACGGTCGAGGCGGAGGTCGCGGCACACTGGGGGATCGGGACGCAGACGGCCGTACTCACCCGGGCCGCGCCGGACTTCGTCTTCGGCGGCTGAAGCGGGCGCGTGACAGCATGAGCACGGTGGACGAGGGGCGAGGGGTGCAGGCGGGCGCGGGCGAACTCCCGGGCCGCGGCTCGGACTTTCTGCAGCTGGCGGCCGGTGACGTGCCGGCCGGCGGGAAGGCCGAGTGGCTGGCCGGACGGCTGCGGCAGGCGATAGCGGACGGCCGTCTGGCGGTGGGCAGCAGGCTGCCGCCCACCCGGGTGCTGGCTACCGAACTCCGGGTCTCCCGAGGGGTGATCACCGAGGCCTACCGCCGGCTCGCCGAGGACGGCCACCTGGAGGGCCGCCGCCGCGGGGGGACGGTGGTGGTGGCGGCCCCGTTCGTTCCTGGCGTCCGCGGCGACGGGTCTCCGGGACGCGAGGAGGCGCGTACGGCCCCTGCGGGTGCGGCGCTCGGCCGGCCTCTCCCCGGGGCATCAGCGACCTTGCCCGCCGACACGCCCGGAACCCAGGGCACCGGCATGACCGGCGCCGTGTGGCCAGGGGCATCCGGCACCGAGTCGCCCGGCCCGCCACACGCGTCCCGGACCGTGCCATCCGGTCCATCGGCAGCGCCCCCCACCGCACCCGGCACACCGTCCTGTCGCGCCCGCGCCGCGACGCCGCCCTCCAGCGCGCGGTGCCCGTCGCCGCCGCCTCGCGCACCGCGACCCCCGCAGCCGCCCACCAGTCGCACCTGCCCCAGAAGCTCCGATCGCCCCACAGTCCCCACCGCACCCGCGACGCCGTTCTTCCGAGCCCCCGGTGCCGACGTCTTCGACGCGTTGCGGGAGGCGCCGGCCGTCGTCGATCTCACTCCCGGGCGGCCGGATCTCGCCGCCTTTCCGCGTACCGCCTGGCTGCGTGCCGAGCGTGCCGTGCTCGCGGAACTGTCCGCCGAGCACTTCGGCTACGGCGACCCCCGTGGCGCTCCCGCGCTGCGGCGGGCCGTCGCCGAATGGCTCGCGCGGATGCGGGGCGTACGGGTGGAGCCGGACGAGGTGCTGATCGTGGCCGGCACCGCCCAGGCGCTCACGCTGCTGCACCAGGTGTTGCGGGCGGACGGCATCGACGCCGTCGCGGTGGAGGACCCCGGTTCGCTCGGCGGCCGCCAGCACCTGCGCAACGGGGGCCTCGACACCCCGCCGGTGCCGGTCGACGGGGACGGGGTGCGGGTGGACGCGTTGCACGCGACCGGCGCCCGCGCGGTGCTGCTCACGCCGGCCCACCAGTTCCCGACCGGCGTGGTGACCAGCGGCGAGCGCCGGCGTGAGCTGCTGGGCTGGGCACGGGACGGCGGGCTGATCCTGGAGGACGACTACGACGCGGAGCACCGCTACGACCGGCCGCCGGTCCCCGCGCTGCGGGCGCTGCTGGCCGACCGGGTGTGCTACATGGGCAGCGTGTCGAAGCTGCTCGCTCCGGCGCTGCGCATCGGCTGGCTGGTGGCCCCGCCCCGGTATCGCACCGGCCTGGTCGACGCCAAGCGGTTCAACGATCTGGGCAACGCGGTGCTGCCGCAGCTGGTGCTCGCCGGGCTGATGGAGTCCGGTGGGCTGGAGCGGCATCTGCGGCTGTTGCGGCGACGGCACCGCGATCGCCGCGACGCGATGATCGCCGCGCTCGCCGAACATCTGCCCGGCGGGACCGTGCACGGCGCCGCGGCGGGCCTGCATCTGACGGTCACCTACACCGCGGACGTACCCGACACCGAGCTCGCCGCCGCCGCGCTGGCCCGGGGTGTGAAGTGCCAGCCCCTGTCCTGGCACCGGCAGTTGCCCGGCCCGCCCGGCCTCGTCCTCGGCTACGCGGCCACCGCGCCGGGAGTCGTCGCCGAGGGCGTGGCGCTGCTCGGCAGGACCCTGCGCGAGCTGTCCTGACAACCGCGGCGCGGATCAGCCGACTTGGTGGGCGAACGCCTCGTACGCCGGCTCGTCGAAGAGGACGAAGCGCACCTCCTCGACGGCCGTCGGCGTGTTCCGCACGGTCTCCACGGCGATCCGTGCCGCGTCTTCCATCGGCCACCGGTACACGCCCGTGGAGACGGCCGGGAACGCGACCGTGCGGGCGCCGAGTTCGTCGGCTGTCTTCAGGGACTCGCGGTAGCAGGAGGCGAGCAGGTCGGAGCGGTCCTCGCTCTGGCTGTAGACCGGGCCGACCGTGTGGATGACCCAGCGGGCGTCGAGTTCACCCGCCGTCGTGGCGACCGCCCGCCCGGTGGGCAGGCCCTTGCCGTACCGGGAGGCGCGCAGGGCGCGGCACTCCTCGAGGATGGCGGGGCCGCCGCGCCGGTGGATCGCGCCGTCGACCCCTCCGCCGCCGAGGAGGGAGGAGTTGGCCGCGTTGACGATCGCGTCGGCGCTCTGCCGGGTGATGTCGCCCAGGACGAGGGTGATGGTGGTCATGCCTGCCTCAGTCTTCGCCATACGGCCTTGGCCGCGTTGTGCCCCGACATGCCGTGCACGCCGGGTCCCGGCGGGGTGGCCGAGGAGCAGATGAAGACGGCCGGATGAGGGGTGTGGTACGGGAACAGGGACAGTCTGGGGCGCAGCAGCAGCTGGAGTCCGGACGCCGCGCCGCAGGCGATGTCACCGCCGACGTAGTTGGCGTTGTGGGCGGCGAGCTCGGCGGGGCCGGCGACGGCGCGGGCGAGGACGCGGTCGCGGAAACCGGGGGCGAAGCGCTCCAGTTGGCGTTCCATGGCGTCGGTGAGGTCGCCGGACCAGCCGTTCGGGACATGGCCGTACGCCCAGAAGACCTGCTTGCCCTCGGGGGCGCGGGCCGGGTCCACGATGCTGGGTTGCACGGTGATCAGGAACGGCCGGCCGGGGGCGCGGTCCTCGCGGGAGGCGGCGCGCAGGGCGGTGGAGATCTCGTCCTTGCTCGCGCCGATCTGCACGGTCGTGGCGGAGCGGGCCTCGGGCGCGGTCCAGGGCACGGGGCCGTCCAGCGCGTAGTCGATCTTGAAGACGCTGGGGCCGTAGCGGTAGTGCGCGTAGTGGTCGCCGAAGCCGGCGATGCGGGCCAGCGCGGTGGGCGAGGTGTCGAAGACGTACGCCCGCGCGGGGGGCAGGTCGTCCAGGCGCTTGATCTCGTAGTCGGTGTGCACGGCGCCGCCGAGGTCCTTCAGGTAGGAGGCGAGGGCGTCGGAGATGGCCTGGGAGCCGCCGCGCGGCACCGGCCAGCCGCGGGCGTGGGCGGCCAGGGCGAAGACGAGACCGATGGCGCCGGTGGCCAGGCCGCCGAGCGGCGCGATCACATGGGCGACCAGGCCGGCGAACAGGGCCTTGGCCCGCTCGTCCTTGAAGCGGCGCAGCAGCCAGGTGGACGGCGGCAGCCCGGCCAGGCCGAAGCGGGCCAGGGTGACGGGATCGCGCGGGAGCGCGGTCAGCGGCAGGGACATGAAGTCCTCGACGAGGGTGTCCCAGTGGGCGAGGAACGGCTCGACCAGTCTGCGGTATGCGCCCGCGTCCCGTGGTCCGAAGGAGGCGGCCGTCTCGGCCACCGAGCGGGACAACACGGCCGCGGTGCCGTCGAGGAAGGGATGCGCCATCGGCAGCTCGGAGTGCAGCCACTGAAGGCCGTAGCGGTCGAGGGGCATGGCGCGGAACGCCGGTGAGTTGACGCCGAGGGGGTGGGCGGCCGAGCACGGGTCGTGCCGGAACCCGGGCAGGGTCAGTTCCTCGGTGCGGGCGCCGCCGCCCACGGTGGACTTCGCCTCGAACAGCGCGACGGAGAAGCCACGGCGGGCCAGCTCCACGGCAGCGGTCAGTCCGTTCGGTCCCGCACCCACCACGACCGCATCGAGCATCGACGGCACCTTCGGACCCCTTCGTCAGCCGATGGCCACTCGGGCTCAGGATATGCCGGGGGACCGACATTCCCCCGGGCCGGGTGGCCCGGTGGACCGGCGGACGGGGCCCGGCGGGACGCCGCCCCTCGGATTCAGGCCACCGTGCGCAGCAGATCGGCCACCCGGCGGGCGGTCGCGCTGTCCCGGGCCGCGGTGAAGGGCAGGGCGTTGCCGCCGGTCACGCGGAACGGCTCGCCGTCGCGGGTGAGATGCGTCCCGCCCGCCTCCTCGACCAGGAGCAGCCCGGCCGCGTGGTCCCAGGCCGCCTCCCAGGAGAACGCGACGGCGTCCAACTCGCCCCGGGCTATGGCGAGATACTCCAGGCCCGCCGAACCGCAGGGGCGGGGGGCGAGGCCGTCGGTCCACAGGGCGCGCAGCGCGCGCTTCTGCTCGTCGGTGGTGTAGTCCGGGTGGGACGTGGCGACGACGAGGTCCCGGCCGGGCGCGGGCGGGCCCGCGAACAGCCGCTCGCCGTCGAGGAAGGCGCCCTGGCCGCGGACCGCGGTGGCGAGCTGGTCGCGCGCCGCGGCGTAGGTCCAGGAGGCGAGGACGACGCCCCGGTGGGCGAGGGCGACCAGGGTGCAGAAGCCGTCGTCGCCGTGCACGAACTGGCGGGTGCCGTCGACCGGGTCGACGATCCAGACCGGGGCGTCGCCCTGGAGCGCGGCGTAGGTCGCCGGGTCGGCGTGCACCGCCTCCTCTCCGACGACGACCGAGCCGGGCAGCAGGGCGCCGAGGTCCGCGGTGAGCCGCAGTTCGGCGAGCCGGTCGGCGTCCGTCACCAGGTCGTGCGGGCCGCTCTTCTGGTCCACCTCGTGCTCGGCGAGGCGGCGGAAGCGGGGCAGGATCTCGGCCGCGGCGGCCTTGCGGACCGCTTCCTCCACGTCGGCCGAGCAGCGGGCGAGAAACTCGTCGATGGTTTCCGTCATTGCTTCGATCATGCCCTCCATGAGACCACGCCCCGCTGACAATCCCCGCCCGCCCGGTGCACAGCGGGTGGAATCGGGATGAAGAGCAGGTGCCGGACGATCAGTCAGCGGCCGACGGCGTACCCCTGCATCCCGCGCGGGTTCGCCGCCGCCGAGAGCACGCCGGACTCCGGGTGCCGGGCCACCGCGCACAGGCGTCCCTCGGACCAGGCGGGGCTGACGGTGACGTCGTGGCCGCGCCGCCGCAGTTCCTCGATCACCTCGGCGTCCGTGCGGGACTCCACGGTCACGCTGCCGGGGCGGCGGCCGCGCGGGTAGAAGGAGCTGGGGAAGCTGTCGTTGTGCCAGTTCGGGGCGTCGATCGCGCCCTGGAGGTCCAGGCCGCCGCGGACCGGGGCGCGCAGGGCGGCGGCGAGGAAGAAGTGCAGCTGCCACTGGTCCTGCTGGTCGCCGCCGGGCGTGCCGAACGCCAGGACCGGCGCGCCGTCCCGCAGCGCGAGGGACGGGGTGAGGGTGGTGCGCGGGCGGCGGCCGGGGGTGAGGGAGTTCGGCAGGCCCTCCTCCAGCCAGGTCATCTGCAGGCGCGTGCCGAGCGGGAAGCCCAGCTCGGGCACGACCGGGTTGGACTGCAGCCAGCCGCCGCTGGGCGTGGCGGCGATCATGTTCCCCCAGCGGTCGACGACGTCCAGGTGGCAGGTGTCGCCGCGGGTCGTGCCGTCGGCGGCCACCCGCGGCTCGCCGGGGAACTCCGCGACCGTCGGCTCACCGGCGCCCATCGGGTCGAAGCCGCGGTCCTCGCCGCTCTCCACGCGCGCGTACGCCTGCGCCGGCAGCCGCGGGGTGCGGCCGCCGGGACTGCCGGGCCGCAGCTCGAAGGAGGCCTTGGCGCCGACCAGGGCGCGCCGCGCGGCGTTGTAGTCGTCCGACAGCAGCTCGGCGACCGGCACCTCGGCCGCGTCCCCGTACCAGGCCTCGCGGTCGGCCATGGCGAGCTTGCAGCCCTCGATCAGCAGGTGGACGTACTCGGCGGAGCCGTAGGCGGGCAGTTCGGGCGGGAGCAGGGCGAGCTGCTGCAGGAGGGCGGGGCCCTGGCTCCAGGGGCCCGCCTTGCACACGGTCCAGCCGTTCCAGTCGTAGGTCACCGGTGTCTCATAGGTGGCCGACCAGCCGGCGAGGTCGGCCTCGGTGAGCGTGCCGGTGTGCCGTGCGCCGCTGGTGTCCATGGTGGGCCGCCGGGACTGCCGCACCAGCGCCTCGGCGATGAACCCGGAGCGCCACACCTCGCGCGCGGCATCGATCCGGGCCTCCCGGTCGCCGGCACCGGCGGTCTCGGCCAGCAGCCGCTTCCAGGTATCGGCGAGAGCGGGGTTGCGAAACCGCTCACCGGGCCGGGGCGCCCGGCCGCCGGGCAGGTACACCTCGGCCGACGAGGTCCACTCGGTCTCGAACAGCTCCCGCACGGTCTCCACGGTCGCGCCGAGGTTCTCCACGGGCGCGTGCCCGTGCTCGGCGTATCCGACGGCGTACTTCAGCACGTCCTCCAGGGACTTCGTGCCGTGGTCGCGCAGGAGGAGCAGCCAGGCGTCGAAGGCGCCGGGCACGGCGGCCGCGAGCGGCCCGGTGCCGGGCACGAGGTCCAGTCCGAGCCCCCGGTAGTGGGCGACGGTGGCGCCGGCCGGGGCGACGCCCTGACCGCACAGCACCCGCACCTCACCGCCCGCCGGGGCGAGCAGAATCGGCACCTCGCCGGCCGGCCCGTTCAGGTGCGGCTCCACCACGTGCAGCACGAAAGCGCCGGCCACGGCGGCGTCGAAGGCGTTGCCGCCGTCCTCCAGGACCGCCATCGCCGACTGGGAGGCCAGCCAGTGGGTGGAGGACACCATGCCGAAGGTGCCCTGCAGGGTGGGCCGGGTGGTGAACACGACAGACGCCTCCTCGGCTCGGGTACCTCGTGCGGGTGATCGTACGAGCGTGATCGCCGTCCGGGAACACGGCGACGACCTGCGCCGTTGATCTCGTGCGGGAGGCGGCAGGGACGGAGGCGCAGACAGTGCACGGTGAGTACAAGGTGCCCGGCGGCAAGCTCGTCGTCGTGGACGTGGACGTCGAGGACGGCGTGCTGCGGCACGTGCGCGTGGCGGGCGACTTCTTCCTGGAGCCGGACGAAGCGCTGGACGCGGTGAACGGCGCGCTGGAGGGCGCCCCGGCGGACACCGACGCGGCCGGTCTGGCCACGCGGATCGAGGCGGCGCTGCCCACGGGGACGGTGATGTACGGCCTGACGTCGGAGGGCGTGGGGATCGCGGTGCGCCGGGCCCTCGCGCACGCCACGGACTGGACCGACTACGACTGGCAGCTGATCCACGAGGACCCGCAGCCGCCCGCGCTGCACATGGCCCTCGACGAGGTGCTGACCGCCGAGGTCGCCGCCGGCCGGCGGCCGCCGACGCTCAGGGTGTGGGAGTGGGGCGCCCCGGCGGTGATCATCGGCAGCTTCCAGTCGCTGCGCAACGAGGTGGACGCCGAGGGCGCCGCGCGGCACGGCATCGAGGTGGTGCGGCGGATCTCCGGCGGCGGCGCGATGTTCGTGGAGCCCGGCAACACCATCACCTACTCCCTGTCGGTGCCCGAGTCCCTCGTGCAGGGCCTGTCCTTCCAGGACAGCTACGCCTACCTGGACGACTGGGTGCTGGGCGCGCTCGGCGACATGGGCATCCGGGCCTGGTACCAGCCGCTGAACGACATCGCGACCGACCAGGGCAAGATCGCGGGCGCGGCCCAGAAGCGGATCGTCGGACCCGGCGGGGGCCCCGGCGCCGTCCTGCACCACGTGACGATGTCGTACGACATCGACGCCGACAAGATGGTCGAGGTGCTGCGCATCGGGCGGGAGAAGCTGTCCGACAAGGGGACGCGCTCTGCGAAGAAGCGGGTCGATCCGCTGCGGCGGCAGACCGGTCTGCCGCGTGCGGCGGTCATCGACCGGATGATCGAGTCGTTCCGCGCGCGGTACGGCCTGGCGCCGGGCAAGATCACGGACGAGGAGCTGGCGCGCGCGGAGGACCTGGCGCGGACCAAGTTCACGTCGGCGCGGTGGACGGCCCGGGTGCCGTAGCGGCCGGGCCGGCCGGAAGCCCCGGTTCAGCAATGGGTCAAGGACTGCTCTATCGCCGGCCAAGCAGTCGTATGAGTTCCGTGTACGCCCGCCCTCCCACCCCGACATAGCCGGATTTGCGCCCTTGACCGCTGGCTACCGTGGTCGGGCCCGATCGGCCACGCAACCACGGGGAAGAGGTGACGGCGATGGGGGCGCCGATACGTTCACGCCTGCTCGATTTCCTGGAGCCGGACCCGCCGGGAGAAGCCGCTCCCGAGCAGGGACCGGACGCACCTCGTTCGCACCTGATGGACCTCGTCGAGGCGGCACCTGGGCCGAGCGCGGCCACGGACGAGCGGCCTCGTCCCAAACCCGGCGTGCCGCCCTACCACACACCGGTGTTCGTCCCGGCACATCCGAGGTCCGTCGCGGCGACGGGGACGAACGGGCGCCCGGCACGGGTGCCGTTCATCGTGTGCGAGCTGTTCGCCCACCCCTCGGGCGGCACCGTGGCCTTCGCCTTCACCGCACTGGACAAGCTGGTGGAGGCCCTCGGCGAGGCCCAGCCGTGGGTCGCCGCCTCGATCGGCCCGCTGGCCGAGGCGATGGACGAGCAGGGCGTCACCGTCCTGCTGGATCCGCGGGTCAGGCCCGCGGAACCCAACTGGCGGCCGGAGGACCTGGCCGCGTACGCGCGGGAGGTGCGCCGGTGACGGCCGACTTCAAGGTCATCTACGACGACCTCGCCACGCTGGCGAAGACCTTCCACGACCAGGCCGACGACTACCGGAAGCTGAAACCGGACGTGACCCCGCCCGTGGTCAGCGGCGGCGACCCGGGCCTGGACAGCGCGATCAAGGAGGTCGCCGACCTCATCGAGAGCCTGCACATCCTGCTCGCCGACCGGCTGGACGAGCACGGGGACAAGGCCGCGTACGCGCGTGACTCCTTCCACCGGCACGACGTGGACGTCCACGGCGTGTTCGAGGACCTCACCCCGGAGGACTGGCACTGATGGGCGACAGCTGGGTGGGCGGCGACATCGGCGGCCTGCACACGATGGCCACCACGTACAAGAACGCCAAGGACAAACTCGACGGCGTGGTCAAGCCGCTCAGCAGTGCCGTCGAGAAGCTGGCGGGTGACGCGGACTGGAAGGGCGACGCGGCCGAGACGTTCCGCGGCAAGTGGAGCGAGGACCAGATCACCGCCGGCGGTTTCGCCGAACTGGTGCACCGGGCGGGCGAGATCCTGGGAACCCTCGCCGACGCGTTGTCGACCTGCGAGACGTCCCTGCAGAACGCGGAGCACGTCGCCGCCGGCAAGGGCGTGGCGACGGACGCCAAGGGCGCGCCGCAGCCGATCATGACGGCGGACCCGCCGAGCGCGGAGGGCCAGAAGACCATCTCGGCGATGAACGAGTACGCCAAGGTGCGCGACGAGATCCTGCACACCGCCCAGCACGCGCGGCTGACCGCGGCGCAGCAGCTGCAGGGCCTGTACGACCAGGTGACGTCGAAGGACGGTGCGGCCTCCACCGGTGACAAGGTCACCATCGCCGACTACCTCCGCGGCCTGTACGCGTACGACGCCGAGGACGCCCGGGCCGGCGGCGCGAAGGCCCGCGCGAAGCTCGACGACGCCAAGAACGAGGCCCAGGCCGCCAAGAAGGAGCTCCGGGCGGAGCGCAAGGCGTACCAGAAGGCGGGCAGGGCCCTGCCCAAGGACCTGCCCGCCAAGGGCGCCTACCGCGACGCGCTCACCAAGGTGGACGACCTGGAGACCGCGATCGCCCGCGCCGAGAACGGCAGCACCGCACTCCCCTACGACCGTGCGCTCAACGTGAAGCTGGCCGACGCCGCCGACCTGCTGCGCGCGGGCGAGAGCCTGGAGAAGGTCCCGGACTTCCTGAAGGAGATCCCGGTGCTGGACGTCGCCGCGGCGGGTGCCTGCGGGCTGCTGGAGGCCTCCAGCGACCATGACGCGGGCTGGTCGTGGCAGCGTTCGATCGCGACCGACGGCGGCGCCAACGTCGCCGGCCTGGTGGCCGGCACGGCCATCACGGCGGGCCTCGTGGCCGCCGCGCCGTTCGATGTGCCCGTCGCGGTGGCGGCGGGGGTCGGCGGTGCCGTCGTGATCGGCGCGACCGGCATCATCGACCACTCACTCCACGAGCACTGGAGCGAGGACATCCATGATCACGGAGTGGTCGGCGGAGTGCTGACCGGCACGGGGCACGTACTGTCCAAGACCGGGGACGACTTCAAACGGCTCGGAAAGGACGTGTGGCATGGCATCACGAGCATCTTCTGAGACGCCGGACGCCCGCGTGCCCGCCCGGATCCCGTCCCTCAACGGGCTGGGCACCAGCTGGTACGAGCGTGGCACGGGCTACTGGCTGCGCCGGGTGCGCCTGGCCGTCCTGATGCTGGCCGTCCTGGCCTTCCTCTGCTTCGCCGCCGTCGAGCTCTACGAGGGGTTCCGCACGGTGCTGCCGTCGGGCGTGCGCCCCGTGTGGGACTGGGCGCAGGTGGCCGGGGCCGTCGCGGCCCTGCCCTGGGGCTGGGTGGTGCAGCGGCGGCAGCACCGCAGGCAGCTCCTCGATCCGCCCGAGCCGGACGAGTTCCGTGGGCGCAAGCGCGCGGAGGTCCGCCGCTCCGGGGCGCTGGCCTACGGCGGACGCGGTCTGCTGGTGCTCGCGGCGCCCGTCCTGCCGGCGCTGGCCGGGTTCGCCGTCGGCTGGAGCGCCGGCATGCTCACGGTCCGCGAGTACCCCAGCGAAGCCGGCGCCCGCCGCTGGCTGGAGGCGCACCCCACCGGAACATGAGCGGAACACCCCTCGACGTCCCGTCCCTGCCGAGGCCGGGCATCACCTGGTACCGGCGGGGTCCGCGCCACCGGCCGCGCCGCACGCTCGGTGCCGCCGCGTGGCTCGCGGTGCCGGCCTTGCGCGTCCGCATCGCGGCGTCCGTCGTGGCCGTGGCGTGGGAGGCCGGTGCGGCGCCGGGATCACCGCAGGACTCGCCTCGCCCCGCCCGCACCCGGCGGCGATCAGCCGGAGGGCACGGCCGGCGTCGGGCCGGAACGGTGGGGCGGCGGCGCTCGTCTCGACCCGGTTGGAGGTACAAAACAGACAGAGCAGTACGTCATGAGCGCACCGCCGTGACCGCGCGGGCACGCTGCGAGTTTCCGCTTCCGCACCACAGGGACTCGTGTGACACTGGCGTCCCACGTCCCCCATGCGGACCCCTTCCGTACCTCCTCCCCCACACGAGAAGTGAGCCGTGCGTTCCCTTCCTCTGCCGCTCGCCCTCACCGCGCGACTGACGCCGGTCGCGGTCCTCGCCTGTGCCGGCTGGGCGCTGACGTCCGGCCCGGCCGCGCCTCAGGCGGCCGCCGGGCACCAGGCGAACCAGCAGACGTCCACCCAGTCCTCCTCCTCTTCCTCCTCCTCGTCCTCTTCCTCCTCCGGCCCGTCGTCCACCGCGGCGGCGAAGGCGTACAGCAGCGCGCCCTCGCCCTGCACCAGCGTGCCCGCGGCGACCGTCAAGTCCCTGGTGCCGGGGGCGAAGACGACCGGCAAGGAGATCCCCTCGACCGACACCAAACTGCGCCGCACCTGCTCCTGGAACGCGCTGCAGGGCTACGACTACCGCTGGCTCGACGTGACCTTCGAGATCAGCGAGTCGGACCAGGCGGCGACGCAGGAGTACGAGCAGCGGGTGAAGGAGAAGAGCGGCGGCGGGGCCGTGCCGGGGCTCGGGAACAGCGCCTACTCCGTCGTCGGCCTCTCCACGGAGGACAAGCAGCAGACGCGCGAGGGCGTGGTGATGGTCCGGGTGTCCAACGCCCTGGTGATCGTCACCTACAACGGCAGCGACTTCGAGACGAAGAAGGCGCCCGGTACGGACGAGATCAACAAGGGGGCCATCAAGGCGGCGCGGGCCGCGGTGGGCGCGCTCGGAGGCGGTCAGCCGGACTCGCAGTCCGGCTGACCGCCCCCGCCTCCTTATGCCGTCGCCTCCCGGCGGCCCGTCAGCAGCGTGAGGGCCAGGTAGAGCACCAGGGACGTGCCGAGGCCCACCGCCCAACCGTAGTCGGCAAGGGAGGACAGGGCGGGGATGGGGCGGCCGTCGATCAGGGGCTTGAAGCTGGCCCCGCCGATCGCCAGGACACCGCCCGCGAGGAAGGCGACCACGGCCCGCCAGTTCCAGCCGCCCGCGTACCAGTAACGGCCGCCGGTGCGGTACAGGTCGGCGAGGTCCAGGCGGGTGCGGCGCAGCAGCCAGTAGTCGGCCACGAGGATGCCGGCGACGGTGCCGAGGAGACCGCCGACCAGACCGAGCCAGGTGAAGATGTAGCCCTGCGGGTCGGAGTACAGCTTCCAGGGGAAGATCAGGACGGCGAGGACCGCGGTGATCAGGGCCCCGGTGCGGAAACTGACCTTCCGCGGCGCCACGTTGGAGAAGTCGAACGCCGGGGAGACCAGGTTGGCCGCGATGTTCACCGAGAGGGTGGCGACCAGGACCGTGACCAGCGCGTAGAGCAGTCCGACCACGTTGTCCGTCTTCGCCGCCAGCTGGACCGGGTCCCAGACCGGCTGGCCGTACACCGCCTGCGAGCCGGAGGTGACCAGGACGGACAGGAACGCGAAGAGGGTCATGGTCGTCGGCAGGCCGAGGGCCTGGCCCCACGTCTGGGCCTTCTGACTGCGCCCATAGCGGGTGAAGTCGGGAATGTTCAGACTCAACGTGGACCAGAAGCCGATCATGCCCATCAACGAGGGCCAGAAGATCTTCCAGAAGCCCCCGCCCCAGCCCAGCTTGGAGGGCTGGTCGAACAGCGGGCCGACGCCGCCGGCCTTGCTGCTCATCCACCACAGCATCACGAACGCGCCGACGAGCACGAAGGGCGCGGCCCAGTTCTCGAAGCGGCGGATGGTGTCCATGCCCCGGTAGATGATCGCGACCTGGATCGCCCAGAAGATCGCGAACGACAGCCACATGGTCCAGGCGTAACCGCCGACGTGGGCCGCGTTCGACCAGCCGCCGCCGATCAGCTTCCCGGCGAGGAAGTAGATCGCCTCGCCGCCGATCCAGGTCTGGATGCCGAACCAGCCACAGGCCACCAACGCCCGTACCACGGCGGGGAGGTTGGCGCCGCGCACGCCGAAGGAGGCGCGGGCGAAGACCGGGAAGGGGATGCCGTACTTGGGGCCGGCGTGCCCGGTCAGCAGCATCGGCACGAGCACGATCAGGTTGGCGAGGGCGATGGTGAACACCGCCTGCTTCCAGTCCATGCCGACGGCGATCAGACCGGAGGCCAGCGTCCAGGAGGCCGTGTTGTGGGCCATGCCGACCCAGAGCGCGGAGAAGTTGTACGTGGTCCAGGTGCGCTTCTCGACCGGGACCGGCAGCAGATCCGCGTTGGCGTAGGGGCCGCTGGGCTGCGGCGAACCGGGGGCTATCGTCACCCGGCCGTCGGGCAGGGTGACTTGGGCGGACGACGGTATGGCGGTGGGAGCGGTGTCGGTCATGGGCAGGCCAATCGAACGAGGTCGGGACGGGAGAGGCCGTGCGGGCACCAGCCCCTCCCCTTCGGCTGCGGGGAGGGGTGACCAGGAGGTGGGGGACTCGAAGTGACGGCGGGGGCTCAGGCGTTGACGGCCGGGATCACCTTCGTGCCGTAGGCGTCGATGGTGGCCTCCTGCGCGTCGTGCATGTCGTACACCGCGAACTGGTCGACGCCCAGGGCGCGGAGCGCGGTCAGTTTCTCGATGTGCTTCTCGGCCGGCCCGATGACGCAGAACCGGTCGACGATCTCGTCGGGCACGAACTGGGTGTCCGGGTTGCCGCTGCGCCCGTGGTGGGCGTAGTCGTAGCCCTGCCGTGCCTTGATGTAGTCGGTGAGTGCGTCGGGGACCTGGGCGGAGTGTTCGCCGTACTTGGCGACCAGGTCGGCGACGTGGTTGCCGACCATGCCGCCGAACCAGCGGCACTGCTCGCGGGCGTGGGCGAGGGCCTCGGGCGAGTCGTCGGCGGTGACGTACGCGGGGGCCGCCACGCAGATGGTGACCTCGCCGGGGTCGCGTCCGGCGGCCGCCGCCGCGTCCTTGACGGCCTTCACCATGTACTCGGTCAGATACAGGTCGGACAGCTGGAGGATGAACCCGTCGGCCTCCTCGCCGGTCATCTTCAGCGCCTTAGGGCCGTACGCAGCCATCCAGACGGGGAGCTGGGCGCCCGGCTTGATCCACGGGAACTTCACGACCGTGCCGCCGCCGAGGTCGGCGGACTCGCCCCGGGCGAGGGCCCGGATGACCTTCATCGCCTCGCTGATGCGGGCGAGGGTGTTGGGTTTGCGGCCCGCGACCCGCATCGCGGAGTCGCCGCGGCCGATGCCACAGACGGTGCGGTTGCCGAACATGTCGTTGAGGGTGGCGAAGGTGGAGGCGGTGACCTCCCAGGTGCGGGTGCCCGGGTTGGTGACCATCGGGCCGACCTTCAGCTTCGAGGTGTTGGCCAGGATCTGGCTGTAGATCACGAACGGCTCCTGCCAGAGCACGGCGGAGTCGAACGTCCAGCCGTACGTGAAACCGTTGCGCTCGGCCCGTTTCATCAGGCTGATGACGCGGGAGGCCGGCGGGTCGGCTTGCAGGACGAGTCCGAAGTCCATGGGCGCCACTCCTAGTTGAGGTACTGACAGGTGGAGCGCGGGGTGAAGGCGCCGTGGCCGGCGCGCCCGGTGTACTCGCGCTCGGTGATGACGGGTTCGCCGCGCGAGAGCACGGTCTCGACCCGGCCGGTGGTGCGCTTGCCCTCGTAGGCCGAGTAGTCGACGTTCATGTGGTGGGTCTCGGCCGACATGACCTGCTCGGCGTGCGGGTCGTAGATCACGATGTCGGCGTCGGCGCCGGGGGCGATGGTGCCCTTCTTCGGGTACAGCCCGAACATGCGGGCCGGGGTGGCGCAGGCGATCTCGATCCAGCGGCGGCGGGAGATGTGCCCGTCGACGACGGCCTGGTGGAGCAGGTCCATGCGGTTCTCCACGCCCGGCAGGCCGTTGGGGATCTTGGAGAAGTCGCCGCGGCCCAGTTCCTTCTGGCCGGTGAAGCAGAACGGGCAGTGGTCGGTGGAGACGACCTGGAGGTCGTTGGTCCTCAGGCCCTGCCACAGCTTGGCCTGGTGCTCCTTCGGCCGCAGCGGTGTGCTGCACACGTACTTGGCGCCCTCGAAGTCGGGCTCGGCGAGGTTGTCGGTGGACAGGAACAGATACTGCGGGCAGGTCTCGCCGAACACGTTCAGCCCCTCGTCGCGGGCCCGTGCCAGCTCGGCCACCGCCTCCATCGCCGAGACGTGGACGACGTACAGCGGGGCGCCCGCGACCTGGGCGAGCCGGATGGCGCGGTGCGTGGCCTCGGCCTCCAGCAGGGCCTTGCGGACCTCGCCGTGGTAGCGCGGATCGGTCTCGCCGCGGGCGAGGGCCTGCTCGACCAGGACGTCGATGGCGATGCCGTTCTCGGCGTGCATCATGATCAGGCCGCCGTTCTCGGCGGAGCGCTGCATGGCGCGCAGGATCTGCCCGTCGTCCGAGTAGAAGACGCCCGGGTACGCCATGAACTGCTTGAACGACGTCACGCCCTCCTCGATCAGGAGGTCCATCTCCTTGAGCGTCTCCTGGTTCACATCGGAGACGATCATGTGGAAGGCGTAGTCGATCGCGCAGTTGCCCTCGGCCTTGGCGTGCCAGGTGTCCAGGCCCTCGCGCAGGGTGTGGCCAACGCTCTGCACCGCGAAGTCGACGATCGTGGTAGTACCGCCCCAGGCGGCGGCGCGGGTGCCGGTCTCGAAGGTGTCGGAGGCGAAGGTGCCGCCGAAAGGCAGCTCCATGTGGGTGTGGGCGTCCACGCCGCCCGGGATGACGTACTTGCCGGTGGCGTCGATGACCCGGTCGGCGGTGAACGCCTCGGCGGCGGGGGTGCCGGAGGCGGCGAGGGCGGCGACGCGGCCGTCCTCGATCAGGACGTCGGCGTGGATCTCGTCCGACGCGGTGATGACGAGTCCACCACGGATGACGGTACGGCTGCTCATGCTGCTCCCTCGGTCAACAGTGCTGCGGTCAGGGTGCGGTCAGCGGTGTGTACGCCCCCGGTGCCCGGTCCCGGTAGAACTGCCAGCGGTCGCGGACCTCGCGGAGTTTGGCCAGGTCCAGGTCCCGTACGACGAGTTCGGTCTCCTTGTCGCTCGCGACCTCGCCGACGAACTGGGCCTCGGGGTCCACGAAGTACGTCGTGCCGTAGAAGTCGTTGTCGCCGAGGTCCTCCACGCCGACCCGGTTGATCGCGCCGACGAAGTACTCGTTGGCGACGGCCGCCGCCGGCTGCTCCAGCTGCCAGAGGTAGCGGGACAGGCCGCGGGAGGTGGCCGAGGGGTTGAACACGATCTCGGCTCCCGCGAGGCCCAACGCCCGCCAGCCCTCCGGGAAGTGGCGGTCGTAGCAGATGTAGACGCCGATCCTCCCCGCGGCCGTGTCGAAGACGGGCCAGCCGCTGTTGCCCGGGCGGAAGTAGAACTTCTCCCAGAATCCCTGCACTTGGGGAATGTGGGTCTTGCGGTACTTGCCGAGGTAGGAGCCGTCCGCGTCGATCACGGCGGCGGTGTTGTACAGGACGCCCGGCTGCTCCTCCTCGTACATCGGCAGCACGAGGACGATGCCCAGCTCGCGGGCGAGGGACTGGAAGCGGCGTACGGTCGGGCCCTCGGGGATCCGTTCGGCGTACTCGTAGAAGGCCTTGTCCTGGACCTGGCAGAAGTAGGGGCCGTAGAACAGCTCCTGGAAGCAGAGGACTTGGGCGCCCTGCGCGACCGCGTCACGGGCCGCCTGCTCGTGGACCTGGATCATGGATTCCTTGTCGCCGGTCCATGCGGTCTGGAACAGGGCGGCGCGGATCACTCGGCTCATCGGGGACCTCCGGTAGCTCGGTGTGCCGTGAGCGTAGAAAGCCCGCGAGGACGGTTCGATTGGCAGCGTGTCACGTCTGCGGGCCGTGCGCGTGCCACCGTGTCACGTGTGCAGAGGCCCATGTTTCACCGCCGTTTTCCCAGGTCGTCGCATGTTTCACCCCTGTTGCGCGTCGTGCGCGAGGAGCGCGATGTGCACGGAAGCCGCCTGTTCGAAGTCGTCCAGGTCGACGCCGAGGCGGGCCTGTATGACCTCCAGGCGGCGGTAGAGGGCGGGCCGGGAGACGTGGTGGAGCTGGGCGGTGCGGGACTTGTTGCGGCCGGTCGCGAGATACGTCCGCAGGACGTTCAGCAGCTCCGGTTCGGCCGCGCACAGCAGCCCGTCCAGCTCCCGCTCGGCGAAGGACTGCACCTGCGGGTCGTCGCGCAGCAGCCGGATCAGGCCGCGCAGGTGCACGTCCTTCAGCCGGACCACGGCCGGCAGGTCGAGGGCGGCGGAGGAGTCGGCGACGGCGTCGGCGACATGCCGGGCCTCGCGCAATCCGCCGGGCACGTCGTCCCAGCCGGTGCGTGGGTCGCTGGCGGCGACCACCGCCCCTGACCCGGCGCGCAGCCGGGCCGCGAAGTGGGCGGTGAGGGCCTCGGCGTCCTGGTCGCGGGCGAGGCTGAGCAGCACGGCGGCCCGGCCGTCGGCGAGTTCGGCGACCAGCCCGGACATCCCCAGCAGCCGCAGCACGCGGTCGAGTTCGTCCGGGGCGCGGCCGAGCACGACGAGCGGGACGAAGGTGCGCCGGTTGACCGGCAGCCCGGCCGCGCGCGCCCTGGGCAGCAGCCTGCACGCGGGTACGACACCGGAGAGCAGATCGGTGACGAGGCTCTGCGCGGACTCCTCCTCCCAGGAGTGCGCGGAGCCGCCGCCGAGCATGCGGTGCAGGACCAGCGCCTCGGCGGCCCGGTCGGCGAGCAGCTGTCCGGTGGCCGCGTCCCCCCGGTAGCCGCACAGCAGGAGCCGGCCCCAGCGCTCGCCGCGGCCGCCGAGTTCGGCGCTGATCCAGCCGCCTTCGGCGCCGGCGCCGGCCTGCCGAGCGATCCGCTCCCAGTCGCGCAGCACGTCGTCCACCGCGGACCGCTCGCCCGCCGTGGCGAGGACGCGGTGGGCGAGGTTGGTGAGCACGACCGGGCAGCCGCTGTGCCGGGCGACCTCGTCGAGCAGGCGTTGCAGCGGCGCACCGGCCGTGATCAGGGCGGTGAGTTCGGTCCGTACGGCCTCCGAGAGGCTGACGGCGGCGAATTTCCGCCGTACCAGCCTGGACTGCACCTCTTCGGTGAGCTCGGCGAACGGGAAGGGCCGGTGTAGGACGACCATCGGCAGTCCGCACCGCTCGGCGGCCCGGCGCATCACCTCGGGCGGCGCGGGGAAGGCGCGCCCGAGGCCGAGCACGACGGCGGAGGCCTCCGCCCGGTGCAGCGACTGGATGTACTCGGCCTGCTTGGCCTCGTCACCGGCCAGCAGCACCCCGGTGGTGAGCACCATCTCGCCGCCGCTGAGCATCACCCCGACGTCGGCGGCCTCGGCGACGTGCACCCAGCGCACCGGCCGGTCGAGCTGTCCGGCGCCCGCCACCACCTCGGGTTCTCCGGCGAGGACCCGTTCCAGGGTGAGCACCTGGCGGACGGAGAGGGCGGGTT
Source organism: Streptomyces sp. NPDC050743 (assembly GCF_044456925.1). Lineage (NCBI taxonomy): Bacteria > Bacillati > Actinomycetota > Actinomycetes > Kitasatosporales > Streptomycetaceae > Streptomyces > Streptomyces sp. NPDC050743. The sequence continues at coordinate 297,571 of NZ_JBITGJ010000004.1, read as the reverse complement.
CCCAGCCGTACCGGGACTCCAAGGTGGTGGTCATGGCCGTACACCCGTTCTCTAGTGCGTGTTCCTGAGCGCCCGTTTCTCTAGTGCGTGTTCCTGAGCGCCCGTTTCTCTAGTGCGTGCTCCTGAGCGCCCGTTCCAGGATCGCCGCGCCCTCCTCGGCCTCCGCGACGGTGAGCGACAGCGGTGGGGCGATGCGCAGGGCGCTGGTGTTGTGGCCGCCGCCCTTGCCGATGAGCAGGCCGCCCTCGCGGGCCGCCTCCAGCACGGCCGCGGCCGCCTGCGGATCGGCCTCGTCGGTGCCGGGCTTGACCAGCTCGACGCCGATCATCAGCCCTCGTCCCCGCACTTCCCGGACTCCCGGCAGCTGGGCGGCGACGGCCCGCAGCCGCTCGATGAGCAGGCCGCCGACCCGGCGGGCGTTGCCCTGGAGATCGTGTTCGATCAGGTAGGTGAGGTTGGCGAGACCGGCGGCCATGGTGAGCTGGGTGCCGCCGAACGTCGAGATGCTGTTGGCGTCCAGGCAGTTCATGATCTCGGCGCGGGCGATCACCCCGCCGATCGAGGAGCCGTTGCCGATGCCCTTGGCGAAGGTGACGATGTCCGGCGGGCCGCTGCGGGCGTGCGCCTGCCAGCCCCAGAAGTGATCGCCGGTGCGGCCCCAGCCGGTCTGCACCTCGTCGGCGATCCACAGGATGCCGTGCTCCTTCAGGACCTCGCGGAAGGCGGCGTAGAGCCCGTCGGGCGGGGAGGTGAAGCCGCCGACGCCCTGGATCGGCTCGGCGATCAGCGCGGCCGGCGGGCGGGTGTGCCCGAGGATGTCCTTCAGGTCGGCGACACAGGCGTCGATGAACGCGCGGTCGTCCAGCCCGGCGAACGGGCCCCGGGTGCGCACGCCGCCGTGGACGTACAAGGTCTGCAGCGGGGACAGCGAGGTCGGTGACCAGCCGCGGTTGCCGGTGATGCCCACGGTGCTGAAGGAGCGGCCGTGGTAGCTGTTGCGCATGGCCAGGATCGTGTTGCTGCGCCGGTAGGCGGTGGCGAGCAGCAGGGCGGTGTCGTTGGCCTCGGTGCCGGAGGTGGTGAAGAAGACGCGGGCGTCCGGGATGCCGCTCACCTGGGCGATGCGCTCGGCGAGTTCGACCATCGGGCGGTTGAGGTAGAGGGTCGAGGAGTGGATGATCCGCCCCGCCTGCTCACCGACCGCCTTGGTCACCTCCGGCAGCGCGTGCGCGGTCATGGTCGTGAGGATGCCGCCGAAGAAGTCCAGGTACTTGTTGCCGGCGGAGTCCCAGACGTGGCGGCCCTCGCCGTGGGTGATCTCGATCGGCTCGTCGTAGTAGAGGGCGAGCCAGTCGGGCATGACCTGGCGGTGGCGGGAGTAGAGGTCGTTCACGGCTGCACCAGCCCTTCGTAGGCGTCGGGGCGGCGGTCGCGGTAGAAGGCCCACTGCTGCCGCACTTCCTCGATCAGGTCGAAGTCGAGGTCACGGACGAGGAGTTCCTCGGACTTGTCGCTCGCGAGCTCGCCGACGAACTGCCCGCGGGGGTCGACGAAGTAACTGGTCCCGTAGAAGTCGTTGTCGCCGTACTCCTCCTGGCCGACGCGGTTGATGGCGGCGATGAAGTACTCGTTGGCGACGGCCGCCGCCGGCTGCTCCAGCTGCCACAGATAGCCGGACAGGCCGCGATGGGTGGCCGAGGGGTTGTAGACCAACTGGGCACCGTTGAGGCCGAGTTGCCGCCAGCCCTCCGGGAAGTGGCGGTCGTAGCAGATGTAGACGCCGACCTTGCCGACGGCCGTCTCGAAGACGGGCCACCCCAGGTTGCCGGGCTTGAAGTAGTACTTCTCCCAGAAGCCCTTGACCTGGGGGATGTGGTGCTTGCGGTACTTGCCGAGGCAGGTCCCGTCGGCGTCGATCACGGCGGCGGTGTTGTAGTAGAAGCCGGACTGCTCGACCTCGAAGACGGGGACGACGATCACCATCCCGGTCTCACGCGCGAGGTTCCGCATCCGCCGCACCGTCGGCCCGTCGGGCACCGGCTCGGCCCATCGGTAGTGCTCCGGCTCCTGGACCTGGCAGAAGTAGGGCGAGTTGAAGACTTCCTGGAACCCGATGACCCTGGCGCCCTGCCGGGCCGCCTCACGGGCGTGCTCCTCGTGTTTCGCCACCATGGACTCGGTGTCGCCGGTCCAGGTGGCCTGGACCAGGGCGGCTCGTACGACGTTGGCCATGAGCTGCTCCTTCGACGGGACCGTCAGAGCCTCTACGCCCGTAGAGCAGGCCGTAGAGGGACGAAAGTAAGCCTCCGGGAGGCCCTTGCCAAGACCATCGTCGTCAACCCGCGGAGTCGATCACGTTTCACACTCCTGTGGGTGAGCGAGGGCGTCGCTCGAAGGGGTGAAACGGAGCATACCGGGCCGAGGTGATGGATTGCCGGTCACGTCGCGTGTCCGGCCACCCGCAGCGCGTGCAGGAGATCCCAGTGCCGCTCGTCGGAGACGGCCCGCGCGGCGCGGAGCAGCAGCGGCACGAGCCGGGGCGGATCGGGTACGACGCTCCGGGCGGCCTCTTCGGCCGTACGGACCCGCACCCAGGCGTCGAGCAGCGCCTCCGCCGCCCGTCGGCGCCCCTCCCCCTCCAGCCGCAGCACGGCCGCGCCGATCTGCTCCGCCGGGCGGGCCACGCCCTGCCGCAGCAACTCCCGCCCGTCGGCCTCCCGTCCGGCCGCGGCGAGCGCGTCGGCGGCGGCGACCAGCCGCTCCGCGGGCAGCGAGGCGCCCTCCCACAGCAGCGTCGCCCAGTCGGCGCCGAGGCCGGCGCGATGCAGGGCGTCCGCGAGCGCCGGGAACCGTTCGGCGGGCCACTGCACGACCTCGACGAGCAGCACATGTGCCTCCCCGCTCCGCCCCTCGGCCCTGAGCCGGGCGAGCCGTTCCACGACCCCGGCCACCGCCGCTCCTACTTCGGCGTCCACCACCTCGACGGGGGCCGCCGCGGGCTCGTCCGCCTGCACGCCCCCGGCGAACCTCGCCCCCCTCGGCGTGCGACGCCCATTCACTTCCGGCGCGCCCGACGGCGCCGCCGACGGCAACACGACCTGCTCGGTCGCGTCGCCCTCCGCCGCCATCCCGGCGAACCGCGCACTGCCACGGCGACGTTTGCGGGGCTTGGCGGGGGCGGGTGTTCCGGGGGACGGGGAGGGCGGGGTGGAGGGTGGGGTGCGGGGCGAGGGCGGGGTGGCTTGCGGGGTCCGTGGGGCGGCGTGGGGAGCGGGGGCGGTGGCTTGCCCGATCGGCGTGGCGAGGCCGGCAGGGGGCGGGGTGCCTTGCCGGGGCGGTACAGCGGCATCGGGAGGGGTGGCTTGCCAGGGTGGCGTGGTGACGTCGGGAGCGGGAGGGGTGGCTTCCCAGGCCCGCGCCTCGAGGCCCCGAGCGGGCGGGCCGGCCTGCCGGGTCGGCATGGCGCCGGGCGGGATGGCCTGCGGGGTCGGCACGGCTGCGTCGGGGGCCGGGACGTGGAGGGTACCGGGGTGGCGGGCGTGGGCGGGTGTGCCGCCGAGCGGGGCCGGAGCGGCGACGCCCCGAGCGGGCGGGTTGGCCTCCGCGGGCGGCGCGGTGGGGTCGGGCGTGGGGACGTGATGGGTGCGGGCGCCGGAGTCCTCGGGGGTGCGGGCCTGCGGGCTGTGGGCGGTCCTGATGCCGTGCGGGGCCGGAGCGGCCGCCGAGGCGCGTGGCGCGGGGTCGGCATCCGGGGAGCGCGGCGGCACCGCTGTGGGCTGTTGCCGCCCCGCCGCTTCCATGCCCCCGCCTTCTCCGAACCACGGCGGCCGGGACTCACCACCACGCCGCTCTCCCCGCCACTCCCCTTCCGCCGATCGCCCCTCACGGCCGGCACCCGAGGCGGCCGACGGCACTCCGCCGAGCGCCACCCGCCCCGCCGCTTCCATGCCCCCGTCCTCGACCCACCCCGGCCCGGACTCGCCCGCACGCCGCACGGCGCCCGTGTCCGCCGCTCCCCGGCGGTCCAACTCCGCAAGGCGGGCGCGGAGTTCGGTGTACCTCGCGGTGGCGCGGTCGTGGTCGTCCTGGGCCCAGGCGAGGTCGAGGCGGAGGGCATCGGGGTCCGCGGCGGTGGAGAGGAGGCGGGTGAGTTCGGCGTGGCGTTCGGCGGCGTAGCGCTGTTCGCGGAGCATCACGTCGAGGCGGTCGAGCAGGGTGTCCCGCGCGCCGGGGCGGGCGTCGTACGCCGCGAGTGCGGCCCGGTACAGGGCGCGGGCCCGTTCCCGCTCGGCGGCAGCGGCGGCGGGGCCGTACGCCGCGGCGAGGTCCTCCAGCAGGGCCTCCACCACGTCCCACGGCGGCACCTCGCGCCCGTCCAGGCAGGCCCGCATGCCGTCGGGGTCGCGCTGCCAGAAGACCCCGCTCCATCCTCCGCCCTGATCCAGGCGCGCCAGCAGACCGTCCAGGTAGCTCGCGAACTCCCGTACTCCACCGGGAAGTCGATCCACCGCCATCGCTCAGCTCCCGCCCGACCGCCGGCCCTTTCGCTGGGTAGGCAACACGAGTCGTGTTACGGCGCTGCTACGCAGAGTTTTCCGGCAGAGCGCGGGCGCCTCACGCGGCCACGAACGCACACCGTGCGACCAGCTCGTCCATCGACAGCCCGAGGACCCCGGCCAGCGCGGCCACGGTGAAGAACGCGGGCGTCGGCGCCCGGCCCGTCTCGATCTTGCGGAGCGTCTCGGCGGACACGCCCGCCTGCGCGGCGACCTCGGACATGCTCCGGCCGCCACGCGCCTCGCGCAGCAACCGTCCGAGCCGCTCGCCGCGTTCGCGCTCTTCGGGGGTGAGAGGGGTGCGCACCATGCGCCCATTCTAATACCGGCCCGCACGGCGCCCCCCATTTAAATACCGGTATAGTAATTGGCATGGTGGAGCTGAAGACAGACACATCGATCGACGCGATGCACGCGGCGGGCCAGGTCGTCGGGCGGGCCCTGACGGCCGTACAGCGGGCCGCGGGCGTCGGCGTCAGCCTGCTGGAGCTGGACGAGGTGGCGCGGGAGGTGTTGCGCGAGGCCGGGGCCTCGTCGCCGTTCCTCGGCTACCGCCCGTCCTTCGCCCCGACCCCCTTCCCCGCCGTGATCTGCGCCTCCGTCAACGACGCGATCGTGCACGGCATCCCCACCCGCTACCGGCTGCGCGACGGCGACCTCGTCTCGATCGACTGCGGCGCCATCCTGGACGGCTGGGCCGGCGACTCGGCGATCAGCTTCACGGTGGGCCGCCCGCGCCCGGCGGACCTCCGCCTGGTCGAGACGGCCGAGCGGGCCCTGGCGGCGGGCATCGAGGCGGCCGTCGCCGGCAACCGCGTCGGCGACATCGCCCACGCCGTCGGCCGGGTCTGCCGTACGGCCGGATACGGCATCCCGCACGGCTTCGGCGGCCACGGCGTGGGCCGGCGTATGCACGAGGACCCCGACGTGCCGAACGAGGGCCGCCCCGGTCGAGGGCTGCCGTTGCGCCCCGGCATGGTCCTCGCCATCGAGCCCATGCTCATCGCGAGCGGCAAGGACGCCTACTACGCGGCGGACGACGGCTGGACCCTGCGCACGGCGGACGGCTCCCGCGCGGCCCACGTCGAGCACACGGTGGCCGTCACGGAGTCCGGTCCCAGGATCCTCACGGCGCGGGAGACACCCTGATCCCCTGAGGGGCGCGGAGCCGGAGAGCCCCTCCCCCGCAGGCGAACATGCCCACCCCCACAGATCGTGACATCGTGGGCATGAGCAACCCGCCCCGGGTTACCCGGCCGCTCCGTCTGTCGTCAGCGAAGGAGCCCATGCCATGACCGACGGCTACCCTCCTGACCCCTTCGGTGAATTCCTGGCCCGCTTCTTCGGCGGGTCCGGCGGAGCCCGGGGCGCGCCTCGCCATATCGACATCGGCCGCCTGCTCAGCCAGCCGGCCCGCGAGCTGGTCAGAGGGGCCGCCTTGTACGCCGCCGAGCACGGCAGCCGGGACCTGGACACCCAGCACCTGCTGCGCGCGGCCGTGGCGGCCGAGCCCACCCGGAGCCTGCTGAGCCGGGCGGGCGCGGACCCGGACTCGCTCGCGTCGGAGATCGACGGCCGGGCGGGCCCGGCCCAGCACCCGCCGGGCGAGGTGCCGCCGCCGACCTCGCTGTCGCTCACCCCGGCCGTCAAGCGCGCCCTGCTGGACGCGCACGACATGGCGCGGGCGAGCGGCGCCGGGTACATCGGCCCGGAGCACGTGCTGAGCGCGCTGGCGGCCAACCCGGACTCGGCGGCGGGCCACATCCTGAACGCGGCCCGGTTCTCGGCCGGCTCCCTGCCGTCGGAGGCCCCGGAGGCCGGCACCCCGGTCCGCGTGGAGCGGCAGCGCGCCACCGGCACGCCCACGCTGGACAAGTACGGCCGTGACCTGACCGACCTGGCCCGGCAGGGCCGGATCGACCCGGTCATCGGCCGGGACACCGAGATCGAGCAGACCATCGAGGTGCTGTCCCGGCGCGGCAAGAACAACCCGGTGCTGATCGGGGACGCGGGCGTCGGCAAGACGGCCATCGTCGAAGGTCTCGCCGAGCGCATCGCCGACTCGGACGTCCCGGACGTCCTGGCGGGCCGCCGGGTCGTGGCCCTGGACCTGACCGGCGTCGTCGCCGGCACCCGCTACCGGGGCGACTTCGAGGAGCGCCTGAACAACATCGTGGAGGAGATCCGCGCCCACTCGGACAAGCTGATCGTGTTCATCGACGAGCTGCACACCGTCGTGGGCGCGGGCTCCGGCGGCGAGGGCGGCTCGTTGGACGCGGGCAACATCCTCAAGCCCGCCCTGGCGCGGGGCGAGCTGCACATCGTGGGCGCGACCACGCTGGAGGAGTTCCGGCGCATCGAGAAGGACGCGGCGCTGGCCCGCCGGTTCCAGCCGATCCTGGTGCCCGAGCCCACGGCCGAGGACACCATCGAGATCCTGCGCGGGCTGCGCGACCGGTACGAGGCCCACCACCAGGTCCGCTACACCGACGAGGCGCTGGTCGCCGCCGTGGAGCTGTCCGACCGGTATCTCACCGACCGCAGGCTGCCGGACAAGGCGATCGACCTGATCGACCAGGCGGGCGCCCGGGTCCGGCTCGGTGCCCGGACGAAGGGCGCGGACGTGCGCGCCCTGGAGCGCGAGGTGGAGCAGCTGGTCTGCGACAAGGACCAGGCGGTCGCCGGCGAGGACTACGACAAGGCCAAGGAGCTGCGCGACCGGATCGGCGAGCTGAAGCAGCGCATCGCCCAGGCGAGCGACGAGGACAAGGCCGACGAGGGGCTGGACCTGGAGGTGACGGCGGAGGCCATCGCCGAGGTCGTGTCCCGGCAGACCGGCATCCCGGTCAGCCGGCTCACCCAGGAGGAGAAGGAACGGCTGCTCGGCCTGGAGGAGCACCTGCACCAGCGGGTCGTGGGCCAGGAGGACGCGGTCGCCGTGGTCTCGGAGGCCGTGCTGCGCTCCCGTGCGGGGCTCGCGAGCCCGAACCGGCCGATCGGCAGCTTCCTGTTCCTCGGGCCGACCGGCGTCGGCAAGACCGAGCTGGCCCGGGCGCTCGCCGAGGCGCTGTTCGGCAGCGAGGACCGCATGGTCCGGCTCGACATGAGCGAGTACCAGGAGCGGCACACCGTCTCCCGGCTGGTCGGCGCCCCGCCCGGGTACGTCGGCCACGAGGAGGCCGGTCAGCTCACCGAGGTGGTGCGCCGGCACCCGTACTCGTTGCTCCTGCTGGACGAGGTGGAGAAGGCGCACCCGGACGTCTTCAACATCCTGCTGCAGGTGCTGGACGACGGCCGGCTGACCGACTCCCAGGGCCGGACGGTGGACTTCACCAACACGGTCATCGTGATGACCAGCAACCTCGGCTCCGAGGCGATCACCCGGCGCGGTGCCGGGATCGGCTTCGGGCCGGGCGGCGCGGACGCGGACGAGGAGGCGCGCCGGGAGCAGATCCTGCGGCCGCTGCGCGAGCACTTCCGGCCGGAGTTCCTCAACCGTATCGACGAGATCGTGGTCTTCAAGCAGCTGACCGGCGAGCAACTGCGGCAGATCACCGACCTGTTGCTGGAGGGCACCCGGCGGCTGCTGGACGGGCAGGGCGTCACGGTCACGTTCACGGACGCGGCCGTCGACTGGATCGCCGAGCGCGGCTACCAGCCGGAGTACGGCGCGCGGCCGCTGCGCCGCACCATCCAGCGGGAGGTGGACAACCAGCTGTCCCGGCTGCTGCTGAACGGCACGATCTCCGAGGGCAGCCGGGTGACGGTGGACGTCCGGGACGGACGGCTGGACTTCCGCCCCCAGGAGACCCCGCCGCCCGCCCCCGAGGAAACCCCGCCGCCCGCACCGGAGTTGTGAGACCTCGGGCGCCGGGCCCCCTAGGGGACCCGGCGCCTGAGTCACCGCGGCTAGGGTGCCGGGTCCACGACCATCGCCGATCCGCCGCCGCGCCGTACCTTCTCGGCGGCGGCCAGCCACTTGCCGCCCGGCAGCCGCTGCACACCGGTCGCCGCGCCGATCTCGGGGTTGAGCTTGAAGGAGTGCCCGATGGCCTCCAGCTGCTTCCTCAAGTCACCGTTGTACAGAGCCGGTTCGAGTTCCGTCTGGGCCGCGTTGCGCTGGCTGGCGCGGGGTGCGGCGATGGCGTCGACCAGCGGCAGACGCCGGTCGAGGAACCCGGTGAGGGTCTGCAGCACGGTGGTGATGATGGTCGCGCCACCGGGCGAACCGAGCGCCACCACGGGCCGGTTGCTCTTGTCCAGCACGATCGTCGGGGAGATCGAGGAGCGGGGCCGCTTGCCCGGACCCGGCAGGTTCGGGTCGTGCACCGCCGGGTTGGCCGGGGCGAAGGAGAAGTCGGTCAGCTCGTTGTTGAGCAGGAAGCCCCGGCCGGGCACGGTGATGCCGCTGCCGCCGGTCTGCTCGATGGTGAGCGTGTAGGAGACGACGTTGCCCCACATGTCGGCCACGGTCAGATGCGTGGTGTTCTCGCCCTCGTACGTCGTCGGGGCCGCCGTACCGCCCTTGCCGCAGGCCGCCGGGTGGCGCGGGTCGCCGGGGGCGAGCGGGCTGGTGAGGACCGCGTCGTCCTTGATCAGGCAGGCCCGCGAGTCGGCGTACTCCTGCGAGAGCAACTCTTTCGTCGGTACGTCCTCGAAGGCGGGGTCGCCGACCCAGCGTCCGCGGTCGGCGAAGGCGATGCGGCTCGCCTCGATGAAGTGGTGGAGGTACTGCACCTCGCTCGCCTTCGACAGGTCGGTGTTCTCCAGGATGTTGAGGGCTTCGCCGACCGTGGTGCCGCCCGAGGAGGAGGGGGCGATGGAGTACACGTTCAGGCCGTGGTACGACGTCCGGGTGGGCGCCTGGAGCTTGGCCCGGTAGACGGCGAGGTCCTTCTCCTCCAGCTTGCCGGGGCGGGCGTTCCAGCCGGAGGCGGAGTCCACGGGCGGGTGTTCGACCGTCTTGACGATGTCGTCGCCGATGTCCCCGCGGTAGACGGCGCCGACGCCCTCGCGGCCCAGTTCCTCGTAGGTGCGGGCCAGTTCGGGGTTCCTGAGCGTGGAACCGACGACCGGCAGCTGCCCGCCGGGCAGGAACAGCCTCGCGGTGTCCGGGAAGTAGCGGAACCGGGTCTCGTTGGACGCGGTCTGCGAGCGGAAGGTGTCGTCCACCGTGAAGCCGTCACGGGCGATCCGCTCGGCCGGCTTCAGGACCGTGCCCAGCCGCCTGCTGCCCCACTCGTCCAGCGCGGTCTGCCAGGTCGCGGGCGTGCCGGGGGTGCCGACGCTCAGGCCGCTGCTGACGGCGTCGGCGAAGGCGAGGGGCTTGCCATTCTCCACGAACAGGTCGGAGTCGGCACTGAGCGGCGCCGTCTCGCGGCCGTCGATGGTATGCACCGTACGCGACTTGGCGTCGTAGTAGACGAAATAGCCGCCTCCGCCGATGCCGGCCGAGTAGGGCTCGGTGACACCGAGCGCGGCGGCGGTGGCGACAGCGGCGTCGACCGCGTTGCCGCCGTGTCTGAGTACCTCGATGCCGGCGGCGGAGGCGTCGGCGTCGACGCTGGCCACCGCGCCGCCGTAGCCGACGGCCACGGGAACCTTCGGGGGGGGTTCGCTCTTCGTCGCGGGGGGCGGCGCCGCCGCTCCCACCGACACCAGCGCGGCCGAGACCGCCAGTACCGCCAGTTTCCGCGTGCCAGGACGACCCATCCGTACCTCCCGTCGGGACAGTCCGCGCAGCGTAGCCAGATTGTCGTAGTACCGACAGTACGCCTGGGGCACCCGCCATACGACCGTCACAGATCGAACACCGGTACGTAGCCGTCGCCCGAGCCCGCTACCATGCGCGGCCATGAACGACGACGTGCGCAACATCGTCCTTGGGCTGGTCGCGACCGGGATATCGGCCTCGCTGGGCTGGCTCGCCCGTACGTATCTGTGGCGCCGCAAACTCCGGCGCAAGCAGGCGTTCTTCGGGCTGCCGGACAACTCCGAGTCCCTGCTGGTGGTCAACCGCGACGCGGGCGGGCCGGACCTGACGGTGACGCGGAACGACGTGTTCGCGCTGCTGGAGCTCTCGGCCCTGATCAAGGACTGCCACGCGAACGCCCGGGTCGTCGCGCACGACGGGGCCCAGCAGGGCTTCGGCGAGCGCACCGAGTTCTGCCTCGGCGGCCCGGCCTCCAACCGCCGGATGGCCGCCCATCTCGCCTCGCTGCTGCCGGGGGTCCGGGTGAACACGGACGCCGAACCCGGGCCCGACCGCGGCGCCTTCCGCATCGGCGGCGAGAACTACCGGCTGGAGAAGGGGCAGAGCGAGTACGTGCTGCTCGCCCGGCTCACCATGGGCCGGGACGCCCGCCCGGTGTTCCTCTTCTGCGGCCAGCTAGCCATCACCAACCAGGCCGCCACCCGCTATCTCGCCCGCCACCACGAGCGACTGGCCCGCAAGTACGGCACCGGCTCCTTCGTGCTGCTGCTGAAGGTGGTCAACTCCCAGGCGTACGGCCCGGATGTGGTGGAGCTGGTGGCGGACGTGACGCGGGCGGCCCGCACTCCCCTGCCCGACACGGCGTCCGCCGAGGCCGCCGCTTAGCGGTTCAACAATCTTTACTGGTACGTAACTTACTGACGGGTTACTTGCGGTAAGCGCGCACGGTTACCGTCGGGTCACTTTGCACTGACACAAGTGAAGGAGTGACCCATGGGACACGGTCGCACCGCTCTGCGTACCGCCGCCGCAGGAGCCGTCTCGGCGGCACTCGTCGCCGGCGGCGTCGTCGGCCTGGCGCCCGCCGCTCAGGCCGGCACCCCGAACGTCCGGTTCGTCGACATCACCGGCGACGGCGGCACCGTGCTGAAGGCGAACGTCGTCACGCCCGCGGACGCCGACGGCTCGCACGGCTACCCGCTCATCGTGCTGCCCACGAGCTGGGGCCTGCCCCAGGTGGAGTACCTCGCCCAGGCGCAGAAGCTCGCCGACTCCGGCTATGTGGTGCTCACATACAACGTGCGCGGTTTCTGGCAGTCCGGCGGACAGATAGAAGTGGCCGGTCCGCCGGACATAGCGGACGCCTCCAAGGTCATCGACTGGGCCCTCGCGAACACCCCGGCCGACCCGCGGCACGTGGGCATGGCCGGGGTGTCGTACGGCGCCGGGATCAGCCTGCTCGCCGCCGCGCACGACAAGCGCATCAAGGCCGTTGCCGCGCTCAGCGGCTGGTCGGACCTGATCGACTCGATCTACTCGGGCCGCACCCAGCACGTCCAGGCGGCCGCCGTACTGGACGGCGCGGCCACCCTCACCGGCCGGGAGAGCCCCGAAGTCCGGGACATCTTCGACCACTTCTACGCCTCGGACCTGTCCAGGGAACAGGAGATGATCGACTGGGGGCGGAAACGTTCCGCCGCGACCTATGTCGACCAGCTGAACAAGAACGGCGCGGCCCTCATGCTCGCCAACGCCTGGGGCGACACGGTCTTCCCGGCCAACCAGTACGCCGACTTCTACCAGAAGCTGACCGTGCCCAAGCGGCTCGAACTGCGCCCCGGCGACCACGCGACCGCCGAGCTGACCGGTCTGTTCGGACTGCCCAACGACGTCTGGACGGACACCGAGCGCTGGTTCGACCACTATCTGAAGGGCGCCGACAACGGCATCGACCATGAGCAGCCGGTCCAGTTGAAGTCCCGTAGCGCGGGGGGATACGAGGGCTACCCGGACTGGAAGTCCGTCGAGGCGACACGGCGGAAGTTCGCGCTCACGGGCTCCACCACCATCCACGCGAACGTCGACTCCGGCGCGGACGGCGGGATCGTCTTCCTCTCCAGCATCCTCGACCAGGTCGCCCAGCTGCCGCCCATGGCCTCCATCCCGCTGCTGCCGCGCCGTTGGGCGGCCGTGTGGCAGTCGGAGCGGTACGGCAGCACCCGGAAGGTGCGCGGCACGGCCACCGTGCACACCACGCTCACTCCCACCGCGGAGAGCGGCACCCTCGTCGCCTACCTGTACGACGTGGGACCGCTCGGTATCGGCAAGCTCGTCACGAACGCGCCGTACACCTGGCACGGGCGGACGCCCGGTGAGCCGTTCGACGTCGACCTGGACCTGTTCTCCACGGCCTACGACGTTCCCGCCGGGCACCGCCTCGCGCTGGTGGTCGACACGGTCGATCCGCTGTACATCGAGCACAACCCGTCCGGCGCGCAGCTGACCTTCTCCTCGCCCCCGGACGACCCGTCGTACGTGTCCGTCCCGCTCGGCGAGCAGTGATCTCCGGCTGCCGCCGGACGAGCCTGGCCCGTGTGAACTGCCGCCCCCCTGGGGTCTCGCAGCATGCAGAACGGCACATCTTAGTCGAGGGTCGGCGGCGATGGGCTTCCCGGCCGGAAGGAACTCGTCCGCGCGCAAAGGGGCGTCCACGTGGTGTAGGTGAACTGGCCAGTGCCCAAGGGGAGATACCGGCTCAGTTCTCGGCGATCTCCGCGTACAGCTGGGACAGCTCGGGAACGCCGCTCGCCGCCCAGTCCTGCCCGGCGCCGACGACCTCGACCTCGCGGCCGGAGGTCAGCCGCACGACGGGCTCGCCGTCGGGGCGGATCAGCCAGGCGGCGCCGGGCACGGTGCGCACCACGACCGTGCCCAGATACAGTCCCGCGTCGTTGCCCAGCCAGGGCAGGGTCTCGGCGTCGTCGCGCCAGCGCGGGACGAGCTGGTCCAGGGCCTCCAGGGAGGCCGGGGTGTCGTCGAGGCGGACGCCCGCCCGGGCCGCCTGCGAGCGGAGCAGTTCGCACTCGGACAGCAGCGCGGCGATCCCCTCGGGATCGGCGGGGATCGCCGCCGCACCGCTCTTCTTGTGCCGGTGGCCCAGGAACGGAAGGTTCATGGACTTAAGCCTGGCATCAGACGTCGAGGTCGACCACCACCGGAGCGTGATCGGAGGCGCCCTTGCCCTTGCGCTCCTCACGGTCGACGTAGGAGTCTTTGACGGCCTTGGCGAAGGGGCCGTTGCCGTACACCAGGTCGATGCGCATGCCGCGGTTCTTCGGGAAGCAGAGCTGGCGGTAGTCCCAGTACGTGAACGGGTGGTCGTACTTCAGCGGGCGCGGCACCACGTCGTTCAGGCCGGTCTCGCGCAGGGAGGCGAGGGCGGCGCGCTCGGCGGGGGTGACATGGGTGGAGCCCTCGAAGGCGGCCACGTCGTAGACGTCGTCGTCCGTCGGTGCCACGTTGTAGTCGCCCATGACGGCGAAGGGGCGGCCGCCCTGCGCGTCGCCGTACACGGCCGCCTTCAGGGCCTCGAACCACTGGAGCTTGTAGGCGTAGTGCGGGTGCTCCACCTCGCGGCCGTTCGGCACGTACACCGACCAGACGCGGACCGGGCCGCAGGTCGCCGAGATGGCGCGCGGCTCGGTCACGCCCTCGAAGCCCGGGTCGCCCGGCAGGCCCTTGACGACGTCCTCGATGCCGACGCGGGAGAGCACCGCCACGCCGTTCCACCGGCCGGTCGCGTGGACCGCCGACTCGTAGCCCAGCTCGCGCAGCTGGTCGAACGGGAACTGCTCCTCGGCGACCTTGGCCTCCTGCAGGCACAGCACGTCGGTGCCGCTGCTCTCCAGCCAGGCCAGCAGCCTCGGAAGGCGGGCGGTGATCGAGTTCACGTTCCAGGTAGCGATGCGCATGCCTCACAACCTACCCGGAGCCTGTGACAACGGGCTCAGACCTCCGCGGAGGCCCCGGGCGTCAGCCGCTGGTGGTCCGTGCCGCCCAGGGCGCCGATCTGGCGGTCGTAGATCGGGCGGGCCAGGTCGGTCAGCAGGGCGTCGTGGACGTCGTAGGCGCGCTGCGGCCTGACCTCGCGGACGTAGTCGATGACCTCGGAGATCTTGTTCCACGGGGCCATCACCGGGAGCATCAGCGTCTGAACCGGATGGGCGGGGACGGTGAGGGCGTCGCCGGGGTGGAAGACCTTGCCGCCGTCGATCAGATAGCCGACGTTGGTGATCCGCGGGATGTCCGGGTGGATCACCGCGTGGAGTTCGCCGTGGACCTGTACGTCGAAACCGGCCGCGGTGAAGGTGTCGCCGTGGCCGACGGTGTGCACCCGGCCCGGGAAGGCCGCCGTGATCCGTTCGGCGACGGACCTCAGCGTCCAGATCCGGGCCGCGGGGTTGTTCTCCATGGCGGCCCGGAGCCGGAACTCGTCGAAGTGGTCCGGGTGCTCGTGCGTGATCAGGATGGCGTCGGCGCCGAGCGCGGCGTCCTCCTCGCTGAACCCGCCGGGGTCGATGACGAGCGTCTGACCGTCCTTGTCGAGGCGGACGCAGGCGTGGGACTTCTTCGTGAGCTTCATGACACACCATCCTGCCGAAACGGCGGCCCGCCGTGCGCGAGGCGGCACGGCTCACTCGGCGGGCGTGGTCTCCTCCTGGATGACCTGCCGGGCCACCCGGAACGCGCTGTTCGCGGCGGGCACCCCGCAGTACACGGCGGCCTGCAGCAGCACCTCCTTGATCTCGTCCGGGGTGAGCCCGTTGCGCAGGGCGGCCCGGGTGTGGAAGGCGAGGTCCTCCAGATGGCCGCCCGCGACGAGCGCGGTCAGCGTGACGCAGCTGCGGGTACGGCGGTCCAGGCCCGGCCGGTCCCAGATCTCGCCCCAGGCATAGCGGGTGATGAACTCCTGGAACTCCCCGGAGAACCCGTCGGCCTCGGCCAGCGCCCGGTCCACGTGCGCGTCGCCGAGCACCTCCCGGCGGATCTTGAGCCCGGTCTCGTACCGGTCGGGCTGCCCGGCCGGCTGTGCCGGTACGGCGGCCGGGGCTATCTCGGCGACCGGCGTGACGTGCGGCGCCGCGGCGATGGCGGGGCTGACCGGGGCGGCAGGCAGGGCGGTCTGGCCGGTGTCGTAGGGCTGCTGCCAGGCGGTGGAGAAGTGGTGCACCAGCAGGTCGGTGACGGCCGCAGGCTGCTCGACCGGGACCAGGTGGGAGGCGCCGGGGACGACCGCGAGCCGGGCGTCCGGGATGCCGGCGACCAGGGTGCGGGCCTCGGCGGGCCCGGTGACCTGGTCGTCGGAGCCGACGAGCACGAGCGTCGGCACGCCGACCCGGCCCAGCTCGGTGCGCACGTCGAACGAGGCGAGCGCCTCGCAGGCCGCGATGTAGCAGCCCGGTTCGGTGGTGCGGACCATCTGCACCGCCCACTCGGTGATGGCCGGCTGCGCCGCGGCGAACCCGCCGGTGAACCAGCGGTCCGGCGAGGTCCGGGCGATCGGGTCGAGCCCGTTCGTACGCACGATCACACCGCGCTGGCGGAACTCGTCGGCGGTCCCGAACCGGGGCGAGGCCGCGACCAGCGCCAGCGAGGCGAGCCGCTCGGGGTGGCGCAGGGCCAGCTCGATGCCGATGGCGCCGCCGAGCGCACAGCCCGCGTAGCCGAACCGCTGCACGCCGATCGAGTCCAGCGTGGCCAGCAGCCGGGTGGCCACCTCGGCGACGGACCCGGCGGGATGGGCGGGGGCCCCGCCGTGACCCGGCAGGTCGAACCGCAGGACCCGCCACTGCCTGGTCAGTTCCGGCACCTGGCGGTCCCACATGTGCCATGTGGTACCCAGTGAGGGACCCAAGATCAGGACCGGAGCGTCTTCTGGCCCGTCAAAGCGGTATTGCAGGGTGTTCGGGGGTGTCTCACTCACGCCCCAGACCCTCTCACGTCTCACGAAATCTCACACGGCCAGGTGAACCCAGCGGCTCGTGACCCTCGCGGGGCGGCACGCCCGGCACCGCCGAGACCCTCATGGGTCCACGTACGTGTTCTTCGATGTGCACGCCTGACCGTGGGGACAGCGCGTCCTCCCGGCTCGCACACCCTCCCAATCCCTGCGCCGCACAGCTTCCCACCCTCGGCACGGCTTCCAAACGGTCTGGTTTGCAGCAAAGCGTGTAGTGCCGTCCCCAAGGATCGGCATGACGCACCTGAAAACCTTCCGGGATTCACCGACGAACAGCCCGAACGCCACACGGCGGGCAAGCTCTGCCTTGCCTCGCAGGAGGGGAGACGTTGGCCGTAGCCTGGCCGCCCCTCCCCCTTGCCGTCGCTGGTCCACAGCCAGCAGCGGCTTCCGGGTTCACTCGATTTGACTGCCATACGGCTGGGCAGGTCGCTCAATCGGCAGGCCGCCTGAGTCACGCTTGCCCCTCCGTCGCAGCACCGTGCAGGCCGTCCCACGTTGTGGCGGCTCCGCGGAGGTCCTCCACGTCCGGCTTCACGTACCACTTCTTGGTGGTCTTGACGTTCGTGTGTCCGGCCCACCGGGCAAGGATGTGATCCGGCACGCCTTTGTTGGCGAGGTATGTGAGGCAGGAGGAGCGAGCGTCGTAGAGGCGCACTCTGCGGAGTTCAAGGATCTCCATGAGCCGGTAAGCGCGTCTGCGGAGCTGCTTGATCGTGAAGGCTTCCCCGGTCTCGTGCACCACGACGTATCCGGAATCCGAGTAAGCCTCACCGAGGACGAGCTTCTCCTTGGCTTGGAGAGCCCTGAACGACTTGAGGGCAGCCAGCACCGGTGCCGGCAAAGGAAGATCCCGTTCCCCGGCCAGGGACTTGGTGTCCTTCTCCACAACGTACCGATTCCCCATCATTGTCCGCGTGTTGGCTATGGTGATCGTGGCGGCTTCCAAGTCCACGTCTTCCCATCGGAGTCCGCAGACTTCAGCCGGACGTAGACCCATGAGGGACAGCAAGAGAGCAGCGTAAAGCCGTTCTGTCCGGACACCGTGAATGAACGTCTGAATCTCCTGCACGTTCCACGGCTTCACCTCCTGCTTCTTCTTTCGCTCTTCTTTACGTGCCCTACGTGGGATGGTCACATGTTGGGCTACATTCATGGTTACTAGCCGACGCGTAACGGCTCGATTCAGGGCGTCCTTCAATCGGGCGAGACTCATCTCCACGCTGGTCACTCCAAGCGGAGTACCTGCTTTGTCACCGCGTACCCGCCCATGCTTCAACGCCCAGTGCATCCAATTTTCTACATCTTCCTCGGTGAGTTCTTGAAGCCGGATGCGCCCCAGCCTCCCCCGAACTCGATCGAGGGTAACCCGATAGTTGTAAATAGTGGTTTCTTCCAGATCCTCTGCCTTCATGGCCAGCCACTGATCAAGCCACTCATTTACATTTATCTGGTTGGGCGGTACGAACGTCCCTTCCTCGCGGCGGTTGGTGATGCGCGCGTACTCAGCCTTCGCCTCCTTGAGAGTGGCGAACGTACGAGTCAGCTGTTTGCGCCTCCCGGTGGCAGGGTCGATGCCTACGTCGACTACGAACCGGTAGCGCACCTGTCCCCTGGAGTTGGGTGGAAGCTTCTTGATCGGAACGGACAGGGGGTACTCACTCTCCTTCAAGGGGACCTGCACGAGCAGGGCGCCGGATCATCTGGCTGGCACCAGACCAGTGCCATTCCGTTTCACGGGCTGCTGAGTTCGCTGCAGCTCCGCCGCCAAGCACAGCCGCGCATGCGAACGTCCTCAAGGAACCTCACGATCGCCGGTTTTGCTAACCGGCGATCGTCGTCTATGTTGCGCACCGCATCACGAAGGCGGCATCCGCTTAGGCCCGCCGCCGCCAGGGCCAGCCGACGCGCAACCAGGTGCGCGCCGTCCGTGGCGAGCACCAGCAGACCGTCATCGGTGGGGCGGTCGAGATTCCGGGCAGCGAGTCGCTCGTCCTGATGGCGAGTGCCACTTGCCGTGTTGCGGCGCCAAGACGTGCCGCACGGTATGCGAGGGCGGCACTGACGCCGCGATAGCCGGGTTGCAACAGGTCCTCGCCGAACAGGCCAGCCACGCAAAGGCAGACGTACAGCCCGGCGGAAAGGGTCCCGTAGTCGCCGGCTGTCTGGCTGTACCAGGCGTTCAGACGCGCCGCGGGTATAAAGAGCGGGTGCAGTGAAGCGAGCGGATCGAATAGCGGAGTCAGACAGGCGGACCTCCCCAAGTAGGAGCCCTGCCAGCAAGGCAGTCACACGGGTGCAGGATTCCAAGGCATTTCGCAACCTGGGCCGCAGTGGAGCATCTGCACATCCTGGCCTGGTGTTTTCCGGGACGTTGTACGTTGACATGGTCCGGACGGAGGTATCCAGTCCTGTGGTCCTATTTCTCGTCTGCCGTGAGCGAATGGCCGCCGACAACCAGCAAGTCCTCCTGTCGCGGGCTTGTGAAGCGCACGGGCCCGGCGCCTGCATAATGCAGCCGCACGACCTCGTTGATGAGAACCTGCCACCGCAGTGCCGAAGCGACGCGCCACCCCGCATGGCCCGCCGTCACTTGACTGGTACAGGTCGTGGTCGAGCCCTCACTCGCCTTGAGAGGTGGCGACCGGCTCTCGGTGTGCCCTGGACGGCTGGGTAGGGTCGCGGTACCCGAGCTGGAGAGGTAGTTGCATGGCCCACGATATTGTGATTGCTCAGACGACCAGCGACGACGAGGGGCAGGCGACGATGCTGGCCCGAGGTGCGGTCGAGAGCAAGCTGGCAGCGGGAGTCCACATCGATGCGCCAATCACCGCCTTCTACTGGTGGAAGGGGAAGGTCGAGGCGGCGCGGGAGTGGCGCATCTCGTATATGACTACGACGGACCGTCTTCCCGCGCTAGAAGCGTGGGTGCACGAGAAGCACTCGTACGACGTCCCCCAATGGATCACTCTGCCCGTAACCGGCGGGTCGGAGGCGTACCTGTCCTGGGTCTTCGAGGAGACGGAATCGGACTGAGGAGCCACGGGCCGGGCGTCGGCGACGTTGGTGCCCTGGGCTTGCCGCGTACCACCCGAGGTGGATCAGGATGCGAACCGCCCGAAATGAACGGCAAGTTCGTGCTCGCTGTCAGGGAGCAACGCTGCAATAGCCGCCGCCCGCTCCTTGCCCATGGTGTTGGGCTTGGCCTGTGCCGCCGCAGCGAACTGGCGGGCCACGTAGACGCCTTGGTCGACGTCGCCCCCACGCAGTAGGGCCGACGCCAGATCACCGAGGACTACGACGCCCCCGTCCGGTAACCCGTCTCCGAGGCGGTCGACCGCGGTATCAGCTGTGGACGTGAGCTCGGGGCGCCTCAGCTGGCCGTACACGGACAGGGCCAACGAGTCCATGCGGTATGGGGTCACGAACCTGACCCATGCCTGCTCGCTGGTGTGGTCCGCGAAATCGTAGGCGAAGCGCGCTCGGTCTAACGCCTGGAGCGCCCCCACCTCGTCGCCGGCCGCCGCAGCTTCTTCCGCGTGCCTACCGAGAACCCAGGCGGCAGCAGTAGCGTTACCGTGGCCTCGCACGTCGTTGGCGGCTTGGGAGAGGAACTCCATCTTCGACTTTGGCGTCAAAGCGCCGTAGCTGCTGTAGGTCAGGGCCAGGGCTCGGAGTGGAGGATGCCCGGCAGCCGCCGCGCACTGCGACGTGACCTTGTAGTAGGCGTTGGCTTTGTCGTGCTCCCCCAGGTCCCAGGCCACCCAACCGGCCAGAGCGGCGGTTTCCCCGGCGGCGATGGTGAGAGCGCCTTCGTGTTCGCCTGCACGAGGCAGGGCCGCAGTGATCGCGTCAAGATGCGACTCGACCGTTTTTTGTAGCCGCCGCGCGCTGAGGTTGAGTTCCTGGACGTGCAGTTCAGCGGCTCGGTCGATGAGCGCGGCGGCAGCGGGCGAATCGATCTTGGTCCCCTTGCTGAGGGCGAAGGCGAGGCGCCCCCAGGGCTCGGCGGCCACGCTCACGCCGATAGTGGCGCTACCCAGGAGCGTGCGACGCTTCACGGCGTCTTGGTCCTCCCCGGCATCGGCATGCCCCTTCCTCTTCCGAGCGCGGGCGGCCTTGGCCTCCCGCAGTAGTTCCTCGATAGGGACACCGCAGGCCGCCGCGATGTGGCCGATTGTGTGGTTGGTAGGAATGTTCTCGAAGTTCTCATAACGGCTGATCTCTCGGCGGGTCATGGTGTCCCGGCCGGAGACAGCGTTGATCGCCTCCGCCTGCTCCTCCTGTGTCCGGCCCGCCTCCTGCCGAAGCCGGAGGAGCAGGTCGGCGAACGGGTCTGGCATGAGTGTGACCTCTGTCGGTGGGCGGAATCCAATCATGGCCTCAATTCCCCCCTTCAGTTTCCCCCTTGACATGATTTTCCCCCTCTGGATTCCCCTGGTCGACGGCGTCGCCGCACGGTGCCATAGCCCACATGACCAGGCTCCAAGAGGCGGCCCCGCCCGGCGGGGGCATCCGCAGCTGTGCGGCTACAGCAGGCGCGTCATGCGTCAGGCCGGTTCGGGAAGATGAGGCCGGCGCATGGGCGAGGGCAGAGGTACCGGCGGCATCCCATGCCTGTCAGGCGGCCCTTCTCCCCGACCTTGCGAAGGTCGGGGAGATGCGGCGCATAGCCAGGGCGTTCCTGCGGCGGTGCCGTGTTTCCGAGCCGGTGGCGGGGTTCGTCGTACTGGCCGTTTCGGAGCTGGTCACCAACGCCGTGGTCCACGGTGAGGGCGAAGTCATGCTCCGCATCACGGTGGCCGTCGACGTGGTACGTGTCTCGGTAACCGACCACAACCCGGCGCCCGCTGTGCTCAAGGAAGCCGGACCCGACGGCGAATCGGGGCGCGGGATCCGGCTGGTCGATGCGATCTCAGACGCATGGGAGAGCAACGGCGAGGAGACGTGGTGTGAGTTCCGAGACGCGAGGGCTGCAGCTTGAGCCAGACCTCCAGTTGGTTCCCGACGATGCAAATGGCAAGCCGGGCAGCTCAGTCGCTTCTGTCATACAGGGCGCTCCGAGGGCCGTTCGCTTGCCTTCGCCCAGTAATTCGGTTCGAGCATCTCGCCGGGCCAGGCGGGCTGACGGATCGGGCCACGAGGCCCCATCTGTTCGAAGTACGGTGCCAAGTCGATCACGGGCGTTCCGTCTACAGCGTCGAGATCGGTGACCAACAGGTCCCGTCCTTCGACCTGGAGCAACCGCGGGTAACTGACCGCCAGTTGATTGGGACGCCGGTGGTTGCGGTGGACAAAGGTACCGGTCGGCGGCCAGCCCGGATTTCCGCGGGGGCTGCGCGCGTGGAGCTGGACGTCTTCGGGTCGCGCCAGGTGGAAGCGCCACGTCACCGTCAAGTGGGAGAACTCATCGATGCCCTGGAGGGTTTCCAGGGGGTATGCGTCGTTGAATCGGATGACCGACTCGACCCCACCCTGGTAGTCATCCTGAACGCAGGTGTGGCCGCCAACGACCGTTGCGATCGATTCGACCTCGTACGTCGTCACCGGTACTGGTTCCTCCCCCTTGGAGACGCGGATCCACAAGCTGTCGTACGGGGCCCTGAGCCCGTGTCGCGGTCAGCCTATGTCCCGCAGCATGTTCCGTGCCCGGTGGTCCAGTTCGGTGACGTGGCGACCGACGCGTTGCCGGTCAGGCGGCAGCTCGCTCTGAATGCGGACGATGCCGTCGCGGGCACGACCGGACTGGGCTGGACATCTGTCATGGCCGCGCCCGGCAGGAAGCCCCTCGTGACGCCGACGAGAACGGCCGCTGCCTGGTGCTCGTGCAGTCGCTCACCCAAGAGGGACGAGGGGCCTGGCGGGGTCGAGGACGCCGGCGCCATCACATGGTGTGAGCTGAGATTGGCGGCAAGCTGATGACAAGCAACCGCAGTACGAGGTGCGCCCCGTCCTCGCCTGATGCGGGTAGCGCCCTGATGGCCGGAGCCGTCTCTCACGGCTGCCGATGCAGGATCGACTGGTCGCTCACGGTGCCCGAATCACGCTGGCATAGCACAGCGGAATCCAGTGTCGTTGTCCTTCATCGAGGCAGCGGCAGTGTTCATCAAGGACGGCGCAGCCCGTTCGATCGGGGACGTGAACGCCGAGCCTTTCAGGTGGTACCGCCCGTTGCTGGGCTCCTCTTCGGTGGAGCACCACTCCCAGACGTTGCCGCACATGTCGAAGATGCCGAATGGGCTGACGCCGGACTGGTAACGGGAAACGGGGGTCGTCGCGTCGATGCCGGCCTCGGCCGTATTCGCCTTCGCGGCGGTCGGTTCGTTGCCCCAGGGGTAGATGCGCCCGCGCGCTCCGCGAGCAGCCTTCTCCCACTGCCGAGCGGTCGGCAGAGCTTTGCCTGCCCAGCGGGCGTATGCGGTCGCGTCGTGCCACGTCACCCACACCACGGGGTGGGTGGCCAGGGCGGCGGGGCAGCGGCCGTCAGGCCAGTGCTGGGGTGGCCGGTGATTGGTGGCTTGTACGAACTTCGCGTAGTCCTCGTTGGTCGTCGGGTAGACGTCGATGAAGAACGGCTCCAGCCACACCGCGCGGTTGTCGGGGCCGGAGAGGTAGATGCCCTCCTCGACGAGGGCCATGACCTTCCCGTCGAGCGGGTGCCGGCGGGTCCTCGGGTCCTTTCGCAGCAGTTCCTCGGCGCGCTCATCATGCTCAGCAGCGGCACGTTCGGTCAGGAGCGTGGCGAACCGCTGCTGGACGTCGGGCTCGGCTTGGGCCAGGAGAGTATCCAGGGCTGCCTGGTTGTCGAGTTCGAGTTCGATGGTCTCCGCCCGGCTCTTCCAGCGAGGAATCTGACGGGGGTTGACTCCCACCAGTTCAGCGAACTCCTTCTGTGTTTTCCGCATGGCCTTGCGCAGCAGCTCGGCTTCACGGCCGGTCCACCTAGTCACCCCCGCCATGGTGCTGCTTTACAGCGTCTCGCCGGGGATCGACAGGTACGCCTCCTGGAGCCGCGTCAAGACGGGGTGCTCGACGGGGAGCTGGGTGTCGTCGATCGCGGCCAAGGGGCGGACGCCGATCGAGGTGTTCGTGGCGAAGGCCGCAGCCATGCCTTTCGCCTGTTCCAACGTAACGGTAGCGGTGCGGTGTTCGACTTGCTGCTGGAGCAGGGTCATGGTGACGCCGGGCAGTACAGGGGCGTCGGGCCACACCACGGTGCCTTCCTGGTCGATGAAGGCCACGTTCCAAGTACCGCCCTCGGAGACGAAGCCGTCGCGGCCGACGAACAAGGCGTCGTCGAAGCCCGCTCGCTGGGCCGCGCCCCTGATGTGCAACGCGCCGAAGAGGCCGACGTGCTTCACCTCGGGGAGGTCCCGCTCGTAGACCAGGCTCTGGGCGCGCAGCGGAGCCGGCGGCAGGGCGCCGGCTCCGCGCACGGACACGAGAACGTGCGGTTCGTTGGCGTCGGCCGGATGGCCCAGCTCGACCTTCGGGTCGTAGATCGTGACACGCACGACGCATGGATGGGGCTCTGCCTCCAGGGCCTGACGGACGTACTCGCGCACACGGTCGGTGTCCAAAGCCGCATGCCACACGATCTTGCAGTCCCGTGCGAGGCGTTCCATGTGCAGTGTCAGGCCGCGGATAGTGCCGTCGGAGTCGACGCGCATGGACGTGAAGTGGCCGACGTTTGTGAGCGCCAAGGGAAGCAGGTCGTCTACGGATACGGGCGTTCCATCGAGAGTCACCATGGCGCCCAGCATGTCAGGCCCCTTTGCTCCGGCGGCACCCCAAACAGGGTTACTGACGAGTCAACGTCATCTGAAAGTCATTCCCCAGGCTTCACCGCGAGGTGTTCTCTAGTCACCGCGCAATCACGTCGAGTGATCGGCGAGGTGATCAGCGCGGCGCGATGTCACGACGCCGCATGCCGCGCTCCCGTGTGCCACCCGCCTGGAAGGACACGGTTGCGCCCGACACCAGGCGTCTCACCGACCACGGCCAAGCCGAGTTGGCCTCATGCGAACAGGAGTTGTCTCATGCGTCGTCGGCTGACTTTCCGCCGGGACGCCAGCCAGCGCGTTGGCCCGAGCGGACAGGGCGCTGTCGGTGCCGAACCAGGCCCTGACCGCGATCGGTCGATGGCCGCAGCGGAGACGGTGGCGCTCGTGCTGGACGAGGAGTCGCCGCTGCCGGAGAGCGCCGCCGACGTGGAGGAACTCGCCTGCCGCCTTCGCGGTCACGTCAGCCAGCTCGGGCTGGTTGTGCCCCCGGAAGCACCCGTACTGCGCCGCGCGCAGCAACTCGCGTCGGCGGGAATCCCCGAGGGCTACATGCCCAGCAGGGTCCATCTGGTCAGGCTGGCCGAGGCAACCCAAGACCTTATCGCTGCCGTGCAGGCCCACGACGTGGCCCCTGCGAAGCCGGTCCAGAGACGGCGCTGGTGGAAGCCGCCGATCAACGTGCTGCGCGGCGCGATCTTCGCTCTCGCCCTCGCCCGCGTGGTTTTGGCCGCGTCGGTGCCCCGGACATGACCGCCGCCGGGGCAGTTCTGATCGCGCTGATTCTCGGTCCCATGGCGTGGCTGGCTCTTCGTGGTGATCGAGTAAGCGGCCGCATCGCTCCACGGGAGCTCGACCCCACGCAGCACACACCAGACCTGCGCAGACCTGACGCCGGAGCCCGCGTAGCCACCCCCACCCTGACGAGGATTCCCATGCCTGACAGCGCCCTTGCGGCAGGGCCAGCCGCCACCGGCCACCGCCGACGGCGGCCTCAGATCGACGCGTTCACGCTGCACCGTGTCCACCGCGCCGTCGCACTGCCCCTAGTGTTCCTTGCCGCACTGCTTGGTGCCGCCTTCATCCTCTGGTCGGTGTCCGCAGTGGGCCCCGGCTGGCTCCTCGCCGGCCTGGTCTGCGGACTGGCGGGGGTCGCCACGCTGGCGGCTCGCGGAGCGCGAACGGCTGCAGGGGCCGTGCAGACGGCTGCGGAGCATGCCCAGGCAGCGGCACTGGCAGCGATCGCAGGAGCAGCGGCGGCCGTCGAAAAGTCGGTGCAGTGGTCGGCAGACGAGCTGTGCCGCGGGGGACGGCCGCCGCTGCCGGACCTGCAGGTGCCACCATCGGCCAGTCCGAACGTCGAGATCAACAAGGCGTTGAGTGCCCTCCAGGTGCAGGCCATCGCGTCGCTGATACGGGTGCACGACGAGTCCCAGTCCGTCGTACTCCTGGAAGTGCTGCGTCGCCTGGCCATGCGCGAGCACGCGCTGGTCGGCAAGGCGCTTGAGGCACTGAGCCAGCTGGAGATGCTGACCGACGACCCGGAGCTGCTCGCCAAGATCTTCGAGATCGATCACCTCGTGACGCGGATGCGTCGCCAGGTCGAGAGCACGGCGGTGCTGGGCGGGCAGTCCCTGCGCAGCGTGCGTCGGCCCGTTCCCGTCAAGAGCGTGCTGCGCGGCGCCGTCTCCGAGGTCGTGCAGTATCCGCGGGTGGCGGTTGCGGCGGGGTCCGTGGGCGCGGAGCTGGGCCTTCCCGGCCATGTGGGTCCGGACCTGACGCACCTGCTGGCTGAGCTGATCGAGAACGCCTGTGAGTGTTCCGATCCGGCTACGAAGGTGATGGTGCGTGCGCAGCGGGTGGCGAACGGGTTGGCGGTCGAGGTCGAGGACCGGGCCATCCCCATGCATCCGCAGACGCGGGCGCAGATGAACCACCTGCTCCAGGCCCCCGAAGAGGTCGACGTCAGCGGCCAGGTGCGAGCGGGGCAGCTCGGCTTGCTGGTCGCCGCGAAGATCGCCCAGTCGCACGGGCTGTCCGTTCTCCTGCAGGAGAACGTGACGGGAGGCACCACCGCCCTGGTGGTCATCCCGGCACGGCTCCTAGTAGCGATTCCCTCCGTCGACGATGCGAGCGCGCTGCCCCAGGACGCCCGCCCCTTGGCGCCGCAACCGCAGCAGGTTGCCGCGACTCCAGCCACTCCGAGGCCGGGGCAGGTCCCACACCCCGGTACCGCAGGGGCTCCGGAACCCGCACGGGCAGGTCACTCTGCTGATGCGCCCGCCCTTCCCACGCGTAGACGCCAGGCCGGCACGTTCCATCCGCCACACGAGCGGGAGCAAGCCCCCGTGATCGCGGCGACGCCAGGGCTCGCAGCCGCCTTCCGCACCGGCATCCAGACCGGCGGGCAAGCCGGTTCTCCCACCGCTTCGACAGAGCACCCCAGGCCCTGAACCTCGTCCCTCCACGTTCCCGGTGGCCGTTACATCCGCTGGCCCTTCCCCCCTTTCTGGAGCGATCCCTATGAGTACCCACCCCGCGATGAACAACGTGACCGGCGACGCACCCGCAACCGAGACAACGGCAAGCGGACAGCGGGACAACATGGCGTGGCTGCTGCGGCAGTTCGCCTCCGACACGACGGGCGTCACGCACGCCGTCCTGCTCTCGCGGGACGGACTGCGGCTGCTGGACAGCGACGTCGACAAGGACTGGGCGGACGAACTGTCGGCCGCCATCAGCGGAGTGGCCTCACTCGCGGCGAACATCACCGGTCCCACCCACAAGAAGAGGCCGGCGAGGCAGGTCGTCATCGAGCGAGACGACTGTCTGATCTTCGTCCAGAGTTCCGGTCGCAGCGCGGCCTTCGAGGGCCATCCCGGCAACGAACGGGGAGTGGTGGACACGGTCCTCGCGGTGATCGCGACCATGGACGCCGATGCCGGCACCGTCGGGTTCGAGATGGGGCGCCTGGTGCAGAAGTTCGCCCCCTACATGCAGATCCCCGTCCGCGTCGGCACGGGTGATGAGGTCCGGTGACCGCACACGGGAGCGCGGCCGAGGATTCGACATTCGTGCGGACCTACACCCTGACGCGCGGTCGCACCCGGCCACGGCATCTGCTCGGCCTGGACACGGTGCTGGACGCCGGACCCGGACGGCCCGGCCCGGGCCAGGCCGAAGAATGCGCAGAGATCCTCGCCCTGTGCCGGGAGCACCGGCGTTCGGTGACCGAGCTGGCGGGCCGACTCGGCCGTCCCGTAACCGCCGTCAAGATCCTTATCTCCGACCTCCTGGACGCCGACGCCCTGGTCATCCCCGTCACCGCCTATGCCGCGTCCGACGCGCATGCACGTCCCTCTGCACAACTGCTGGCGGCCCTATCTGCGGGCCTGAAGAGGAAGTGGCCCGATGCCATCGCCTACCCCCAGGCCGGGTGACCCGGCCGTGGTGCTGCGGCCGTCGTCGCGCCCGCGTACCGGTGCACCGACCGTGCTTAAGGTCGTGATCGCTGGCGGTTTCGGCGCGGGCAAGACCACCGCCGTGGGTGCCGTCAGTGAGATCACGCCGCTGAGCACGGAGGAGTACCTGACCGAGGCGAGCGCGGACGTGGACAGCCTGGCGGGCGTCGAGGCCAAGCAGACCACCACGGTCGCCTTCGACTTCGGTCGCCTCAACCTGCCCGACACGCCCGTGCCCCTGGAATTGTTCCTGTTCGGCACGCCCGGCCAGGACCGGTTCGTCGACCTCTGGTACGACCTCTGTCGCGGAGCCGTCGGCGCGGTCGTCCTGGTCGACACCCGCCGCCTGGAAAGCAGCTTCACCCCCGTCGGTTTCTTCGAGGACATCGGCCTGCCCTTCGTCGTCGCGGTGAACCAGTTCGACGGAGCACATCGTTACCACCCCGATGAGGTCCGCACCGCCCTCGAACTGCCCGCCTCTGTGCCGGTGGTCACCTGCGACGCCCGCGATCCGAACCACGTCGCTGGCGTCCTGCTGACCCTCGTTGGCCACGCCTTGAAGAGCGCATCGGCAAGCCCCGCTCGCCCCGCATCCACTACCACCTTTCAGGACGCCTGATGTCGTATCAGCCCAACGACCCCTACCGCGCGCGGCAGACCGCCCCCCTCACGCAGTCGCTGCCGCGACGCACCATGCGGGACGTCACCCATGAGCCACCCCTCCCCGCCGGCGCCGCCCTCCCCGTCCCGCAGGCCCAGCAGGCGACCGAGCTGGCGCAGCGGTATGAGCTGCTGGATCGCCTAGGCGTGCCCACCGCTGCCAGCGAGGACTTCGACGAACTGGCCCGCGACATGGCCACACGAGCCGGGTTCCTGTACGGCTTCGTCAACCTCTTCCTGGAGGAGCAGACCTTCGTCGGGCTGCACCAGCCGCCCGCGGACAGCGGGTACGTCATCGTCGGCCGCACCATGAGCCGCGACCACGGCTGGTGCCCGGAGGTCATAGCCCGCAAGAAGGCGCTTCCGCTGCACGACGTGCACGCCAGCCCGCGCTTCAGCGGCAACCCCGTGGTCGACGCGGTCGGGATCCGCTCCTACTTCGGTGCCCCGCTCATCCACGACAGCGGCACCGTGCTGGGCACGGTGTGCGTCATCGACCCCGAGAAGCGGCCCCTGAGCGAGGCCCGACGGCTGAGAGACATCGTCATCAACGCCGGCGTCCGGGTGATGGACCACATCGCCCGCGCGCCCGTCCGCTAGTCCGTTGCACGCCCCCCCCCACCCGGGAGCCGCAGGCGATCCCCGGCCGCTCCACCGTGCGACCTTCATCCAGGGAGAGGGAGACGACCATGCCCGCCACACCCACCACACCTCCGCCGGCGCTGCGCCCCTATCTCACCGCCCGCCACGAACTGCTGTGGGACGAGGCAGACGCCTTCGCGGCCGAGCACATCGCGCCGCGTGCCGCACGCATGGAGGCCGCCCCCGGCAGGGTGGAGCGCAAGGTCGCCGACCTGATGGCCGCACGACGCTGGTTCGCCGTCACCGTCCCGTCCTCCTTCGGCGGGCTGGGCGCCGGACACGTGGCCAAGACCATCCTCGTCCACCGCATCGCCCGCGTCTCGGCGGCTGCGGCGGCAATCCTCCAGGCCACGCTGATCCCCGTCGGCGCCCTGCTGCACTTCGCCACCTACGAGCAGAAGGGCCGCTGGCTGCCCCGCGTAGCGGACGGTTCACTGCTCTTGTCGATCGCCGTGACCGAACCGCGAGCCGGCGGGCACATCGGCGGCATCGAGACCATCGCCGAGCACGTCGGCAACCAATGGGTGATCACCGGCAGCAAGATCCACATCGGGAATAGCCACCTCGCGGGAGCCCACCTCGTGGTCGCCCGGACCGCCAAGGCAGGCGTGAGCACCTCCCAGGCGCTGACCGCGTTCATGGTCGAATCCAAGCGCCGAGGGCTCTCGGTCGCCGACCACCGTCCCGGCCTCGGCCTGCACGGCTTCTCCGCCGGCCGCCTCGACCTCGATCACGTCCACGTCCCCGAGGAAAACGTGGTCGGAGAGATCGGCCAGGGGCTGGGCGTAGCGCAGAGCAGCAGCATCCTGTACGGCCGTCCCAACCTGGCCGCAGTCAGCCTGGGAATACACGAGGCAGTCGTGGCCGCCTCGACCGCTTACCTCAAGGCGCGCTCCCGCTACCGAGGCGCCCTCTCCGATCTGCCGCTTCTGCGGGACCGCATCGGTGACATGGAGGCCCGCCTGCGCGCCGGGCGAATCCTGGCCTATCAGTCCGTGCACCTCCTCGACCAGGGCCTGCCCTGCGACACCGACCTGATCAACGCCAAGTACCTCGGCCACCAGTGGGCGATGCAGTCAACCCAGGACGCCATGGAGCTGCACGGCGCCCACGCCCTCAACGGCGACTACATCCTCCAGCGCCTGTGGCGCGACATCCAGTTCACCTACCCACCGGCCGGAACCGGCGAAGTCCAGCGCATACGCCTCGCCGACGCCGCCTTCGACGAGGCCCACATCCAGTGGTCGGAACGTCTCGCCGCCGAAGCGGCGTGGGCCCGCCCCGACCCGACAGCCGCATGAGCCCCCGTGTGCGGCGCCCCGTGAATCCAGACCGCCGCGCACGGGCCTGTGTCGCCGGCCCCCGGCCCCCGCGGGGTCCGGCGACACACCACCCGATATCCCTCAACCCAGCCGCGAAAGAGACACCCGTGACCCCGCGCATGACGACCAGCGCACCGATCACCCCCCTGACCCCGACCCAGCAGCGCGTCGCCCAGCACCTCGTGGACGGCCTCGGCCCTCAAGAGATCGCCGCGAGGACCGGGCTGTCGGCCGTGACCGTCCGCCAGTACGTACGCGACATCCGGGAGAGCCTCCACTGCCCGCCCCGCTGCAAGCCCCCGGTGATCGTGCACTTCCTGTGCAGCGCCCGGCAGGTCGCTCCGCCCGCAACGGACAGGCCAATGCCGGAACTCAGTCCAGAGCAGCAACTGTTGCTGCGGGCGGTCGCTGAGCACAGCAATCCCAGCGACATTGCTGCCATAGCCAAGATCGCGCCCGCCGACGTGCGAGCCGCACATGACGAACTGCTCGACAAGACCGGGGCGGCCAACACCACCCAACTTGTCGTCTGGGCCCACGCGTGGGGCCTGCTGGGCGCCAGGCGGGTCACCACGATGGAGAGCGGAGCTAGCCAGTGAATGCCTCACCCGCTTCTACGGCCATCGAGTCCTCCCCCGCGCCTCGAAGCCAGTGCGCGACAGGGTTACCGGCCGTGTACGAGATGCGGTCGTTGCGCACCGACGCCGAACGGGATGAGGCCGCGGCCCTCGTCCAGGACCGTCAGCGCTGGCTCGCCTTGCGCGGCGTGCCTACACCCGCCCGGTCCGATATCCCGGCCCTGTTCCGCGCCCCGCAGGTGAAGCCGGCTGGACTGTTCGAGGACGGGCTGTTGCTGGCCTGCATGATCCCGCAACGCGGGCCCGACCTCGGATGGGGCGAAGGCCCGTGCCTCTTCCTGGACTGCGTCCACACCCTGCCCGGTCACTCCGATGACACCGTCCGGCTGATCACTCTGTGGGCCTCCGACTTCGCCGCCCGGCTCGAGGTACCGCTTGTGCGGGCCGAGGCCATGGCCCGCCATTCTCTCGACGTCGATCCGATCGCCACATTCCTTCGTCGGCTCACCGACATGGGCTGGGACGTCCAGGGATCGGGCACCGGACAGCACCATGAGCGAGTCGCGCGCCTCGAACTCACCGCCGAGCTTCGGCCTGGGCTGAGCGCGCTCATCGGCTGCCAGGTCCACGAGCCGCAGTCCGCCGCCGACCAGCGGAGTATCGCGTGAGGACCGCGGAACCGCTGCGGCCGGACCTCGCCCGCGAACTCATCGCCCGCGCCGCACAGTCGGCAGCACGCCGGGCAAGACGCGTACGCAACCAGCTCGACGCCGTCCACCTCGGCCAGGACCGTCACGCTGAGCACGCCGACACCAAAGTGCTGCGCCGCATCCTGGCCGAACATGACTGGCCCGGCCACCGTCTCGTGGGCCCCGACGCAGCACGTGCCGCCTGGAGCATCGCTCTTCACGCCGACGACGAACCCGACTTCCAGCGGGCGGCCACCACCCTTTTGAAACGTGCGGTCCAGGACGGCGATGCGCGCATCCAGCACTGGGCCCACCTTCACGACCGCGCCCTGGTCAACAGCGGGCGACCCCAAGAGTTCGGGACGCAACTCGTCCTCAGCGCAGCAGGGGTGGAGCTGTGCCCACTGCGTGCGCCGCAGTTGCTGGACCAGCGAAGGGCCGCCGTCGGACTGCCGCCGATCGCCGTCGCTTTGGACACTGTGCGCCGCCGGTACGCCCTGGATCGCATTGACGGCGGCTCACCGAGCGTCGTGCTCGCGGGGGTCGCATGACGCAGCGAGCCCCGCAGGCTTCCACAGACCCGCCCCTCGCCCAGACCACTTTGTGTGAAAGGACCGTTAAAGCATGAAGCTCACCACCGCCGTCCTCGCTGCCGGCGCCGCGGTCTCCCTCGCCACCGCCGTGGTCGGAGCCGCCCGGTTGAGGCAGGACGCGCGGCACCAGGCAGAACGAAATGAGGCGACCGTCGCGCGCAACCAACTCGACTGGCTGACGCAGATGTCCGCCAACCCTGACCTCGCCAAGCTCTGGACGCCCGAGGACCTGGACGTCGAGGAGTACATGCATCTGCTGAAGGCCAACCAGCTCATCTGCATGCTCAGCCTGCGCGACCGCCTCGGCTACGTCCGGGACGGGCATCTGCCGTTCTACGCCTCGAAGCTGATGGAGAGCGACGTCTGCCGGCGGTACTGGGCCCGTTTCGGGGACCACCGCGCTCAGGAGGCCGAGGGCGACGAGCGCGCCGAGCACTTCACCAAGGTGCTGGACAAGGCCGCGAAGAACCACCTGGGGGCACAGCCCGTAGCCCCCTGAAGAGGCGGCTGCCCCACCCCGCCCGAATCAGCCACACCCTCACCTCTCGGAGAAAACGAATGGGCTTCACTGCTGTTCCACTACCGCCCGGCAATTTCACCATTGGTAAGAAGTTCGGCTTCGAGGCTGGCCATCGGCTTCCCCGGCTGCCGCATGAGCACAAGTGCTCCCGCCAGCACGGGCACAGCTACGAGGTTGAGGTCATCCTCACTGCATCCGCACTGGAGGATCCCGGCTTTGTCACGGACTTCGGTGCGCTCGCCCCGTTCAAGTCGTTCCTGGACACCGAGCTCGACCACCACAACCTGCACGAGATCCTGCCCTTCGAGCCCACCTCGGAGCGCCTGGCCCAGTTCCTGGCCGGCTGGTTCGTTCAGAACCTCCAGTCGGAGATCCCCGGCCGCCTTGTCGCCGTCCTAGTCCGCGAGACCGCAAGCAGCTGGGCCCGCTTCGATGTGGTGGGCCAATGACCACAACCAAGCCGCTCAACCTCGAACCGGAAGCTGCCGAAGGCGAATTCCTGATCGTCGCGGAGTGCTTCGGTACCGAGGTGCCGACGTTTCAGGGCGAGGGCCCAAGCTGCGGACACCCGGCCCTGTTCATCCGCCTGTCCCGGTGCAACCTCACTTGCACGCGATGCGACACGAAGTACACCTGGGACTGGTCTCGGTTCGACCCGCACGAGGAGTCGACGAGGCAATCCGTCGCGGGCCTGGTGGCCTGGGCCTCGTCTTCACCGGTCGAGCTGGTCGTGATCACCGGCGGCGAGCCGTTGATCCAGCAGGCGCGACTGGTGCCTCTCGTCCGGGGACTGATAGCAGCCGGCAAGCGGATCGAGTTCGAGACGAACGGCACCATCGCGCCCACTCCCGAGCTGGTGGCCGACGGGGTCCGGTTCAACGTCTCGCCCAAGCTTGCCAGCTTCGGCGTGAAGGAGACCAAGAGCATCGTGCCAGCCGCGCTGGAGGCATTTGTGGCCTCCGGGCGGGCGGCGTTCAAGTTCGTCGCTTCCACGGTGCACGACCTCGACCGGATCGCCGAGCTGGCCGACGCCCACCGGCTCGCGCCGGTGTGGGTGATGCCGGAGGGCACCACCCCCGAGGTGATCACCGCGACTACCCGGGTCCTCGCGGACGGGGTCGCGGCCCGGCACTGGCACTTCACCACCCGCCTTCACGTGTTGGCCTTCGCGGACACCCGAGGCCGCTGACCGCGCGCGACTCCACGCCCCATCCGTTCCCCAGTCCCCGGAAACGAGAGACGCCCATGACGACCTCTATCGCCAGCCCTGCGGCGGCGCCGACGGCTGCCGTCGCCGGGCCCGCTGCGGTCATCGACACCGGCCGGGTCGCCGCCCTGATCCACCAGCTCTTGGTCGAGCTGGGCGAGGACCCCGCCCGCGAGGGGCTGACCGGCACCCCGGACCGCGTCGCGGCCTGGTGGAAAGCCTTCCTGTCCCCGGACGGCGCCGAAACGGCCACCTGCTTCACCGAGTCCCAGCTGGGTGGTCAGCTGGTCATCGTGGGCGGCATGAGCGTGTGGTCGCTCTGCGAGCACCACATGCTGCCCATGAACTTGCAGGTCACTGCTGGATACGTGCCGGATGGCGAGGTGGTGGGCCTGTCGAAGTTCGGACGGATCGCCCAGCACTTCGCCGGCCGACTGCAGGTCCAGGAACGCTTCACCCGCCAGGTCGCCGAATACCTCAACGGCGTGATCGGACACGAGAACATCGCCGTCGCCGTGCGCGGCGTGCACCTGTGCATGAGCATGCGGGGCGTACGGATGGAGGAGGCTCGCACCACCACGGTGCACTCGGGCGGGCGCTTCGGCACCGACCCCGTCCTTTCCCAGCAGTTCCTCACCCTCACCACCGGCCTGTGGGGGGCGTCGTGATCACCACCGCGGGCATCGACTTCTCCGTCATCGCTCCGCCTGCCTACCTGAAGAACTTCGTCGCCCAGGAGCCGGCCCGCGTCCACCACGTGGCCGCCCAGCACGTGCTGTCCGACGAGAGCTACCGGGCCTTCTTCGCTCACGAGGCCGAGCGCGGCGCCGAGATCATCATCGACAACGGGCTCTTCGACCTCGGCTACGCCCTGCCGGCGGAAAGCCTCGTCGAAGCCGCGCTGGCGGTGTCCGCGAGGGAGATCATCCTGCCGGACGTCATGCGGGACGGGACCGCGACCCTGAAGGCGAGCGAGAAGGCCGCGCGAGAGATCCGGAAGCTGTCCGGCGACGCATTCCGGCTGTGCGCGGTCCTGCACGCCGCGGACGACGACGAGTGGCTGCGCACCTACGACGCCTTTGTGACCAGCGGCTGGGCCGGGGCCATCGCCCTGCCGGCCTCGCGTCGACCGGATCCCGACGAGCAACTGTGCCGCACCCGCTGGTTGGCGACCGCCTACCTGCAGGATCGCGGCCTGGTCGACGATCTGCTCATCTACCGGCTGCTCGGTCTGGGCCGGACCGGGCACCTGGAGCTGATCGGGCAGCGCGAGCACGAGTGGATCTCCTCCGTGGACGGCGCAGCCCCGGTCATCCTCGGCGCGATGGGCGTCGCCCTGCTGCCCGAAGGGCCATACGAGAAGCCCTCCACGCCCCGCATCGAGAAGCTCGGCCCGATCCCCGAAGACCGGTTCGACCTCATCCGGAAGAACATCTCCGTCGTTCGCGCGGCGGCCGGCAGCACCGTGACGATCGCCGAGGAGCACCGATGACGCCCTTACTCGCCGACCCCACCCCCGGACTCCTGCGCGCCGCCCCGATCGAGCCGGCCGGGCACACTATGACCCACGCGAGGCTGCTGCGCTACCTGGAGATCAAGGTCCACCACCTCATCCAGGACCAGGACTGGGACAGCATCCGCGTCATCGGCGGCTACGACCGCACGGCGGTGATCTCCCGGTACGAGAAGACCGGGAAGCTGTTCAACATCGAACGGCCCACCGCAGAGATCCACGGCCGTGACCTCATCGTCAAGGCGTTCCCCGGAGCCGACTACGTCCAGCACTACGCCCTGATCATCGCCACGTATCTGGCCATGACCGGCCGCCCCGTCGGCACCGTCACCTATCAGCCGCCCGAGCAGGAGGAGTGCCGAACGGCGCTCGACGCGCTCGACCTGGAACTGGACGGCGACCTGGTGATCGTCGGCTGGGGCCTTCAGTACCTCGCTCCCGAGAACGGGGTGTGGACCCGCGGACCCGGCTACGCCTGGCAGCGCCTCGACGTCGCCGGCCGTCGCGTGGTCTACCTCGGGTTCCTCCACAGCATCTGGGGAGACGTGGCCGGACGGGTCGTCACGCGCCTTGCCGAACTCGGCGCAGGCGACGTCGTCTACGTCGGCAAGGTCGGCTCGCTGACCCCCGGCGTCGAACCGAACGCCTGGCTGGCGACCGGCAACACCAGCCTGGTACGCGGGGTGATGGTGAGCTGGGACGACTTCTTCGGCGACTACGCCGCCGCCCACGATGGGGTGCGCAGCGGCCTGCACGTGTCCTCCCCGTCGATCCTGCTGGAGAACCGCGACTGGCTGGCCCAGCACACCGCCTCGTACGCCTTCGTCGACCCGGAGATCGGCCCCATGGGGGCGGCGGCGCGCCAGGCGGGGATCAGATTCGGTTACCTCCACGTCATTTCCAACAACCTCGCCACGCACTTTCCCGCCGACCTGTCCAATGAGCGTCACAGCGACGTCCTGCGCCAGCGCGCCGTCCTGGTGGACCGCATCCGCACCATCATCACCGGCCGCCTGACCGCCAGCCCGACCCACCCCCTGGGAGAATCCCGATGACGGCGAACGCGCCGACCACCACCGCAGCCGGGAAGCTGATCACCTTCGTCGGTGGTGACGGGGCCGGCAAGTCCACCCTCGCCGCCCGCCTGCACCAGGCCCTCAACGACGCCGGCCACACGGCAGTCCTCATCGGCAAGCACAGCACCGACGTCCGCCGGGACCCGGAGCTGTCCGCCTACCTCGACCGCCTCAACGAGCTGGTCTACCGGCGCGACGCCGGCGTCGCCCAGGCATGCGGCGACCACTACTGGCTGCTTGCCCTGGCCTCCTGGTACACCCTGCAGGACCGGCTCGTCATCCAGCCGGCCCTCGCCGCGGGAACCCACGTGATCCTCGACAACGCGCACCACAAGATCCTCGCTCGGTACGCGGTCAACCCCGAGGTCTCCCCCCGCCTGTGCGAGCAGGTCTTCGCGCATCTCACAAAGCCGGACCTGGTGTTCTTCCTGAACATCGGTGCTCGCGAGGCTCTCGTCCGCAAAGGCTCGTTCACTTCCCTGGAGGCCGGCCACGCCGGCGGCGGTGACGAGGACTTCATCCGCTACCAGGACACCGTCCTGGACCAGATGCGCGAACAGGCGGAGCGCGGCGCCTGGCTGACGCTGGACGTCGCCCAGTTGGACCGCGACCAGGTCTTCAAGGCCGCCGCCGCTGCCCTGGCCGACCGTCTGCGCCTGACCGTCTAAACCGGCCCTACCTCCCCGATCGACAAGGAACGCACCATGGACCAGGCCCTGCCCACCAGCGGGACATACGTCTGTCACGGCATCACCTGGGCGAGCGCAGACCCCCGCCTTCTGCTCGCCCCCGTGACCGGCGGACCACTCGTCTACGCCCCGGTCATGGGCAGGCGCCTGAGTTACCAGGTGAGCGGTACCGGCCGGTGGTGCACCGGCAGGTACCGGTTCGCCGACCGCGTCCGCGTCGAGGCGGTCGCCTGCCCTGACCGGGCCCCGGCCGAGGCCGGCGGACAGTGCCCGGCCTGCGCCGGGCGGGACGACTTCCGCTTCGCCCACCGGTTCCACTCCGGCGGGCATGTTCCCGACGCCCTGGCGGCGTACATGGCCCAGCCGCACTGGCTGTACCTGGCGACGTTCGCCGACGGCACCACCAAGATCGGCACCGCGGCCGAGCCCCGTAAGCGCTCCCGCCTCGACGAACAGGGTGCCCTGATCGCTACCTACCTCGCCCGGAGTGCTGACGGCCGCGCCGTGCGGTTCCTGGAGGATGCCCTCACCCGCCACCTCGGCCTGACGCAGACCGTGCGAGCCGCGGCCAAGCTGACGGCCCTGGCCGAGCTGCGCGACCTCGCCCCGGCCGGTGCCGCCCACCATCAGCACCTCGACCGCGCCACCGCGGCCCTGAGCGGCCTGAACGTCCCGGCCACACCGGAGCCGTGGACGCCGCCCGGCGAAGGCGAACTGCTGCGCACGCCGAAGACCGGGCGCGCCTTGTACCCGCACGACCCACGCTCCGGTGAGCACGGACTGACGGTGCTCTCCTGCCTCGGCTCCCAGGTCCTCGCCACCCTCGACGGCGACGGTGAACAACTGCCCTACCTGCTCGACCTCGGCACCCTCAAGGGCCGGCGCATCGTCCTCGGCGCACAGTTCTCCTCACCGCCCGCCGCCGTACAGTCCGCGCTCTTTTGACCCTGCCCGAACACCCGGCCTGCACTGCCGGGCCGCTCTGAGAAGCGAGGCCACAGCAACATGGCACCCCAGGACGCCATCCTCGGCTGGGACGAGGACAGCAACGCCGAGGCGTACGACGCCTTCACCCGCGCCCACCCCATGTACGACGCGACCAGCCGCGACCTTGCCCGCCGAGGCCATCTGGCCGACGCCAGCCTGGTGGTCGACCTGTGCGGCGGCGCCGGCGCGACCGCCCGCGCGATCCTCGACCTGATCCCGGCCCGCGCTCGGGTCGTCTCCGTCGACAACGCCGCCGCGATGCAGCGTGTCGGTCGCCGCACCCTGACCGACGCCCGCCTGACCTGGATCACCTCCCCGGCCGAACGGCTCGCCGACCACCTGCACGCCAGCAGCGCCGACGCCGTAGTGTGCAACTCCGCAATCTGGAAGACCGACACCGCCGCAGTGTTCGCAGCCGTCGCCCACATCCTGCGCCCAGGCGGGCGCTTCGTTTTCAACATCGGCGGTGGCTTCGCCGGCGTCCGGCACCCCGACGAACTGTCCCCCCGCACCGGGCCTACCCTGAACGCCCTCATCCGCCAAGTCGCCGCTGAGATCCACGGATACATCCCACCGCCGCGCGACGCGGACATGTCGCCGAAGCTGCCGCTGAAAACAGTCACCGAGCAGCTGACTTCAGCCGGACTGACGGTCGTCGGCACTGAGGTCACCGCCCAGCACAGCACCATGGCCGAGAAGAAGGCGTGGCTATCCATCCCCGTCTTCGCGCGGCCCGAGGGCGACTTCACCCACGCCCAACGGATGCAGATCCTCGACACCGCCTACGCCATGACCACCCCCGATGCCCCGGCCGTGACGAGCTGGCTCGTCGTCGTCGCCCAACGGCCGGAGGCCACCGCATGACTCCGGCCGCCCCGGCTCCCGGCAGCGGGGCCCGCCTCTGTGACCACGCAAGCGTCGGGGTACTGATCTCCTCCCCGAGCGGCCTGCTGGTGTTCGAGCGGGCGATTCCTCCGGCCGGAATCGCCCCGGTCGCCGGCCACGTCGACGAGCATGGCGGCCCCGAGCAGGCCGCCCGCGACGAAGTCACCGAAGAGGTCGGTCTTACCGTCACCCACCTGCACCTGCTGCTGGACCAGTGGCGGCCCAACCACTGCCACCGCACGCCCAGCGGTCCGGTCGGCCACCACTGGTGGATCTTCCAGGCCGAGGTTTCCGGGTCGCTGTGCCCCTCGCCCCGGGAGGTCCTCGCCCCTCGGTGGATCCACCCTGCCCAGCTGCAGCAGCACGCGCTGCGGACCGCCGCGCACGCCAACGGATGCCTGGACCGTGAGGAGTTCGAGCGCGAACCCGGCCTGGAGCCGGTGTGGTGCCGCTTCCTGCACGACCTTGAGCTCGTCACCCTGCCCTCGGCCGACCTCGACCGGATCGAGGCCGTCCTGTGAACGGCGGCCAGGGGCCTGCCTCAGCGGGAGCCGACCGCCCGGCCGGCTGCCAGACGGCGAGCGTGCGCACGGATCCGCTCGCGGTCTTCGGGGAAGACGCTGTCCCAGCCTGTGTCCAGACGGAACCATGCCGCCGGCTGGTTCTGCTCCCCGGCGAGCGGAACGTCGCGTCCGACGATCGCGGCGTAGGACAGGCCCAGCGTCGGAGTCCAGTCGGCCCGGTAGGAACGCACCGCCACGGCCGCGGGCTCGGGCAGCAACTCGGTGCGCAGGCCGGTCTCCTCCAGCAGCTCTCGTGCCGCTGCCGCACGCGGCGCCTCGCCCGGCTCCACCTTGCCGCCTGGCGGCACCCATCCGCGCACGCGGTGCTTGACCAGCAGGACGTGCTCGAAAGCAGGGTCGGTGACCCACACCTCGGCCGCCAGCGGCTCCATGGGATGCCTGCGGGCTTCCTCCAGCCAGGCCCGTGCACCGTCGAACTCCCATGCGGCGAGGCGGGCATCCGCAACAGCCTCGTCCAAGATCACCTGACCGACTTCATCATGACTCACCCGCCCCACCCTAGGCCGACAAACCGGCCGGACGTCGCAGCGACGAGCAGGCAGCCATCCGGGGATGTCCGGCCGACCCGGTGGCCCCTTCGGGCTGCAGGGCGATCACCTGCGGCACCCGCTTCACACGAAGGAGACCAGCGTGCCCGATGAGCAGCCCTCGGACCGGGGAGCCTGGGTCGTCCTCGGCGGCGTCCACCTCCTCAACCGCACCGCGCCACGGCGACCAGACGAGCCGATCGTGCTCGTACGGGTGCCACCGCAGGAGGTATGCCGGCCGGCCACCACCGTGATCGTCCGCTGGAACGCGCTGGGGCCCTGCCCGGTCGAAGCGCTGTACCCCGGCGGCACCCGGCTCGGGGCGGCCAGGATCGACGGCGGCGAACTGTTCCCCGAAGCCATCGCCGGCCCCGCCCTGCGCGGCCTGGTCGGCACCGAGGCCGCCCCCGGCCTGGTGCCGCTGTGCTACCTAGCCGAACACCCCGGCGGCGGCTACCACGCGTACGCGCAGATCCGCTTCCACCCCGAGGACGCCTGCTTCGTCCGCACCACCCGGGACCCAGTAGGCCACGGCCCGGTCGAGGAACTGCGCTGGTTCGACCCCGTGCTGACGGCGCACGCAGAGTCGAGCACGGCGCTCAACAATCATCTGCGGTACTTCCGCAAGCACTTCTCCGGCACCGAGCTGGAGTTCAAGTACACCCTCGACCCGGCACCGGACATCTGGTCCGCGTCCATGGAACTGCTCAAGGCACTGCGCGACGGCAAGCTGGAAGGCTGCCGTCCGGAGTACCGGGAAGAGTTCCAGATCCACCACACCGAGAACCATCTGTTCGACGTCACCGGCCCCGAGCCCGAGATCGGCTACGCCTCCTTCATCCCCACCGTCACCGCCGGGCACGTGCTCAAGCGAAAGTGGTTCACCGAGGACGCCTTCGCCCGCCGCGAGGAACTCACCCCTGGCCTCGACATCACCCCCGACCGGTTCGAGACGTTCCTGCGCGAAGACCTGAACCTCCAGGTCCGGGCCATGCCGCCCTTCCAGCGCGTCCGCTACGACATCCAGTGCGAGTCGCTGCGCACCGGACACGTCTACGGCATCTTCCTCGATCGCTGCGCCCTCCTGGCGGCCCCCGACGTGGTGCTCTCCCAGTGCGAGCTGGAGTACCTCCGCTCACGCAGCA
Source organism: Streptomyces sp. NPDC050743 (assembly GCF_044456925.1). NCBI lineage: Bacteria > Bacillati > Actinomycetota > Actinomycetes > Kitasatosporales > Streptomycetaceae > Streptomyces > Streptomyces sp. NPDC050743. The sequence goes on along the minus strand of NZ_JBITGJ010000004.1, from coordinate 256,424 downwards.
TCCTCGACCACGACCCGGACGAGATCCTCATCGAGATGAAGCGGATCGACAGCTGGCTCTGCGAGTACCTCGCCAGTCACGGTTGGGCCGCCGAGCACACCTTCTACTCCAAGCGCAGCTTTCTTCGCGACGCCATCGCCCTCCGCCCGGACCTCGCCACGCGATGACTGACCAAGCACCCCCCGGCAATCCCCCGCAGGAGGTACCGCAACCCACATGAGTGATCGAACGCTGCATCACAACCCGCCCCGCTCGACCGCACAAGGAGAGAGCCCGGTATTCGAAATCACGTTCTAGATTTCGCCCCCCTCCACCCGTTACGGCTACAGCAGGACCGCCGTTACCCGATCACCTGTCCGTATCTCGCCCCGAGGAGTCCCCATGCATCCCGTACGCCGTCCTGGACTCGTTCATCCTGCGTTCGAAAATGCCGCTACCTCCTCGGGCGCCAGCCTTCGCCTCACCCCCGGTCGCGCAGCTCTGCTCGCCGACGGGTCACGAACGGATACGAGGTACCTGGCATGACGCAGCCCACACCTCTCCCGTCCTCCGTCCTCACCTATAGCTTTCGGCACGGCGGTGCCCTCGTGACCAATGCTCGGCACACCGTAGAACGCCTGGTACAGGAGGGCCACCCGTGAGCGACTCGCCTCACCAGCTGATCGCCGACGTGGCACAGGTCCTGCTCCATACGAACGGCGCCGCCCTGTGCGTACGCCGCGCACTGGACGCCGCCCTCGCACCGGGACAGCTCACTGTCGTGGGCGGCCACCTGGAAGTCGGTGAACCACTCGACCATGCTGCGCGACGCGAGGCCATGGAGCAGGTGAGGGTCCTTATCACTGCTGAGCAGCAGGAGTTCTGCGGGCTAATCCACCACCACGACTCCGACGATGGCCTGGACCGGATCACCGCCGTGGTCGTAGCGCAGTCCTGGACGGGTGAGCCGTACAACGCCGAGCCACACAAGCACGAAGGGCTCTTCTGGGTGCCGATGGAACGACCGTCGCCGGACTGTCACCCCTACACCGCCACCATCTTCCACATGCTCACCCACGGCCCGTCCGACCGGGCCATCAACTGGCCTGCGGAAGGCGCCCGGTGAAGAGATTCTTCGGCCCGGTCACGATGGCCGATTCGCAGGTCTCCGACGCCGAACACGAGCTGTTCGGCGGCCCCCTGCGACCCATGGCTGCCACCCAGGAGCATGACGTGAACCCCCGCACCCTCGACCACACCGACACCCTCGAACTGTCCGTAACCGGCGACGGTCCGTTCAACGCCCTGCTCACCTTCTGGAAGCCGTCCCACTACGCCACCGGTCTGGAAGCCCACACCGAGTCCTGCAGCTGGCGTACCTTCCGAGTCGGCGACCTCGTGGTCGGAGTCCGGCTGCATGCCGAGGACCGCACCGTGATCGCCGACATCTACACCGACGGTGACTTCAAGCCCGCCGACCGCGAGGAGCTGACGCGCCAGCTCATCTCTTCATACGGGTTAGACGAAGACCAGGCGGCGTTCGCGGAACTCGCGTCCCGAGTGCCCGCAATGCGCGAGGCACTCGCAGCCCTGGGCGGGATGCGGCAGTCGTGCCCGGAGGACCACTTCGAGATCGCCGTGATCGCCCTGCTGCTGCAGAACGTCACCATCCGCCGCACCGCCCAGATGACCCGCAACCTGCTGGTCCACTACGGCCGTCTCGTCCACTTCGACGGGATCACGCTGCGGGCCTGGTTCACCCCAGACGAGATCGCCCACATTTCGCCGGAGGCGCTGAAGGAACGGGACCGTCTGGGCTTTCGCGCCAACAGCCTTCCGCACTACGCGGCCTACTTCCGCGACCACAGCACCGAGGACCTCAAGGCCGCCGGAAACCTGATGGAGGCCGTCCAGGAAATCAAAGGAGTGGGCCCCTACACCGCCGCGGTAATTGCCTCCCACGCTTCCCGCGACCCTGCCGTCTTCGGCATCGACGTGTGGAACCGCAAGATCCTTGCGCGCCGCCTCCTCGACGCTGACGACGCCGCGGCGGAGACCGTGATGACCCGCCTCAACGAACTGTTCCCCGGCTACGCCGGCACCGCCGGCCTCTACCTCGTCGAGCACGAGTACCTGACCAATCCCGTCGCCCCGCTACTGCGTTCCGGCCCCGACGCCCTCACCGCATGGAACGCGGCCCTGGAGCAGACCGGAACCTGACCCGCCCCCAGGTCGAGAGCAGCGGACGCCACCGCCGCCACTGCTCCTCGTTGCCATGCCCGCACCGCGCCCGACGGGATCCCCCGCAATACCTCGAAAGGGTGATCCCAGCTGTTCGAGCGACACAGGCGCGACCCACGACAAGGCCCGCTTGACCCCGGACACCCAATAGAACATTCGCCCACTGTCTGCCCCGGATCTGCCCGTGACAGACCCGTCTGGGGGCCGTTGTTAGAGCACCAGTACCCCTCGTGCGTCCATCTGGAGGACTCCGTGAACCCTGTTCCCGTCCCTGCGAATCCCATCGCCGTATTCGAACGTCCTATGCCGACTGTCCCGTGTTCCGCACGATCCGGGCGGCAGGTTGACGCCGCCGCCCAGCGCGCAGCACGACCGGATACTGGGTGGGCGGCATGAGTGAGCCCACCGATGCATCACCCGACAACATCCCGGGGCCGCGCACCGCCCCGCCGGAGTCCACACCCTCTTCGTTGCCTCCCGGACCGACGACCGAGCCCGACGCGTCCTCTACAGCCGAGCCGGATGAGCCCTCGGAATCGGAATCGGCTGCCACGGAGCCGCAGATGCGGTATGTCGATCTGACGGGCAGCCGTGAAGCGGCCGGCCGTTCGATCAGGATGCGCGATATGGCCCGGCGGCTGCCGCAGTTGGTACGCCGGTCACTGGCTCTCGCATGGCAGGTCGACCGCCGAGCGACCATCGGTCTCCTGCTGTGCCAGGCCGTCACCGGCGTGATGCAAGCCCTCGGTCTGGTCGCCATCAGCGGCACCCTGACCGCTCTGCTGACCAGCGGAGACGTCTACCAAAAGCTTCTTCAGGCGTGGCCTTCTGTGGCCCTGCTGGCCGGCACCGCCGGCGTACGCGCCCTTCTGGGGATCACCGTCTCCTGGTTGTCTTCCCGGTTGGGCCCACTGATGTCGCGCGAGGCCGAGCAGATGCTGCTCACCGGCTGCGCCGAGGTGGAGCTGTGCGCCTATGACGACCCCGACTTCAACCACGACCGCGAAGCCGCCGACCGCGGGGCGCAAGTCACCGGGGACCTGATCGACCAGGGGCAGGACCTGATCGCCTCGTCGGCCTCCTTCGTTGCTGGAGCGATCGTGCTGGCCGGCGTGCACTGGATCCTTCTCCCCCTTCTGGTCGCGGCCAGCCTGCCGCAGGCCCTGGCCCAGGTCAGCGCCGCACGTGTGCGATACCTGGCGAATCTGCGCAGCAACGGCGACCTGCGGATGCTGTCGATCCTGCGCTGGCACATCTACACCAAGGAGGCCGCTGACCAGATCCGTGCCGGCACCATGGCCGCTTTCCTCTCCGGCCGGTACCGGCAGACGGTCGCCCGGATCAACCGCGAGGACCGCGCCGCCGCCGACAAGGGAGCCCGCATGTCCCTGATCGGCGCGCTGTGCGGCGGCCTCGGGTCGGCGGTCGTATGGGCGGCGGTCGTGTGGCTGCTGGCCACCAGCCGCATCAGCGTCGGACACGCCGGGACTGCTGTTTTCGCCCTGCAGACGGTGGGCCAGTCGGTCCGCGGCCTGGTCTCGGTAGGGGCTCGCGCCGTACGCACGGGCCTGTACATGGACGACTGGAGCGGCTTCCTGGACAGGGCCGGAGGGTTCCGCATGCGCCGGGGCTCGCATCGCCCGGGGCCGCCGAAGAAGATCGAGATCAGGTCGGTCACGCACCGGTACGCGGGCAAGAACCAAGACGCTCTGTCCGACGTGACACTCACCCTGCGCCAGGGCGAGGTCACCGCCCTGGTCGGCTTCAACGGCTCGGGGAAGTCGACGCTGTCGAAATTGATCAGCGGCCTGTACCTGCCGACCGAGGGACAGGTGCTGTGGGACGGCGTTCCCACCGGCGACGCCGAGCCGCAGGCGCTGTGGCAACAGGTGGCCCTGGTACCCCAGACCTACGCGCGTTGGCCCTTGACGGTGCGGGAGAACATCACCCTCGGGCAGCCCTCGGCACGTGGCGACGCGGCGGTGCGCGAGGCGTGTGAGGCCGCCGGCGCCGACGAGGTCGTCGACAAGCTCGGCGCCGGCCTGGACACCCTTCTCGCCCGCGAGTGGCTCAACGGGGAGGAACTGAGCGGGGGCCAGTGGCAGCGCATCGCTCTCGGACGGGCGTTCTTCCGCCAGGCAGGGCTGTTGGTCCTCGACGAGCCGACCGCGAACCTCGATCCGCTGGCCGAGTACCGGATTTTCCAGCGGCTGCGGGACCTTGCCCGGGACCGGGTGGTGCTGCTGGTGACCCACCGCATCACCAGCGTCGCCGTGGCCGACCGGATCGTCGTTCTCGACGAGGGCAGGATCGTGCAGGAAGGCACCTACGAACAGCTATCTCAGCAGCGCGGTTTGTTCCGGCAGCTGCTGTCCTGCCAGGTCACCTCGGATGCCAAGGACGATGACGAGCAGCGGCAGGCACGCGCATGAACACACGCCCGCAGAAGAGCATCGTGTTCACGGACCTGTCCGCCGCCGTGAGCACACGGCACACCGCCATGCCGGCCCGTCCGGATGCCGATGCGGTGACCGGCCCACGGCCATGTGACGCCTCCCTTCGTGTGCGGCGGAAGGTGATTTCCCTCCACGGCTGTGTCCGGGGCGGCGCCCCGGGCGTGGACACCGCGGTGCCCGGGATGCCCAGGCAACAGGATCACGCAGTCACGGTCGCGCCAGGCGTGCGCCCGAGGGAAGCCGAGGGGGTACGTCATGTCCTCCCCGTGTGACCCGGTGTCGCCGACCGGGCGGAGGTCTCTGTGGCAACACCGGGACTTCCGCCGGTACTTGACCGGTCAGGCTGCCAGCGTGGCCGGCAGCTCGATCAGCTCGATGGCCCTGCCCGTGCTGGCCGTGCTCGAATTGGATGCCGGCCCTGCCCAGGTTGCCTGGATCACGTTCATGGGCCAACTTCCGCCCGCGCTCCTGGCGTTGCACGCCGGTGCGCTGGCCGACCGGCACTCCAAGCGGAAGCAGATGATCACCGGGGATCTGGTCAGCGCCGCCGCGCTGGCCAGCGTGCCGGTGGCGGCGGCGCTGGGCAGGCTGTCTCTGGGGCAGCTCATGGTGGCCGCTGCGGTGCAGGGCGCGGCGGGCGTGCTGCACGACGCCGCCGCGATCAGTCTCCTGCCCAGCCTGGTCGACCGGTCCCTGATCCAACGGAGCAACAGCCGTATCGGCGCCCTGTTCGCCGTCGCCGCCACCGCCGGCAGCAACCTCGGCGCCGCCCTGACCGCGCTCCTCGGACCGGCCCGGGCAGTGCTCGGTGACGTCGGTTCCTTCCTTGTCAGCGCCTGGTGCACCGCCCGCATCCAGACACGCGAGACCACCCCGACGCGAGCAGGAAGCCGGCGTCTGCACGCCGAGATCGGAGAGGGCCTGCGGTACGTACGCCGTGACCACCGGCTGCGCACCCTGACCCTGGTCAACGCGACCACCTCGGCCGCCCTGGCACTCCTCAACACCCTGTGGGCCCTGTACCTGCTCACGTCCCTTTCGATGAGCCCGACCGCCTTCGGCGTGGTCCTGGGGCTGGGAGCCCTCGGCGCGGCGGCAGGTGCGCTTGCCGCCCCGGCGCTCGCGCGACGGTACGGGCCCGGGCCGATGATGCTCGTCGCGCTCGCGCTCACCCCGCTCACCCAGATCCCTCTGTTGCTCGCCTCCCCAGACCTGGCCTGGCAGATCGGCATCGCCGCCGCCCTGTTTGTCCAGCTGGCCTGCGCCGCGGCGGCGGGAACCACCCAGCGCTCCATTCGTCAGATCGTCACCGCCGAGGACATGCAGGCCCGCATGCAGGCCGTGAGTACCTGGCTCACCTCAGGCGCCCGGCCGGTGGCCGCCCTGGTCGCGGGCGGCCTCGGGACGCGGATCGGCGTACGGCCCACCCTGATCGTCGGCACCTGCCTGCTCCTCGTCCCCCTCGTGGTCCTCTACCGCTCCCCACTACGCGGCCTCCGCCAGATGCCCAAAGACCGAGACCAGCCTGTCCCCTCCCGTCCAGGAGATCCACTCGTGCGACCACCCGTCCCCTCCCCATCCCCTTCACCCAGCGCCACCCCCGCCAACGAGGGACAGCGCAATCCCGCGGTGGGCGGAGGTGGTACGGCGTGAGCGCGGAACTGAACGTGATCGGCGGCCACCTGTACCTGGAGCGGGACGGCATGGTTCTGCTCGGGCAGCGACACCCGAACTCGGCATTCGCGGGTGGCCACTGGCACGCGCTGGCCGGGCACGTGGAACGAGAACCGGTCCGGACCTGCGTGGTACGGGAGGCGATGGAGGAGGCGGAGCTGGTCGTCGCCGAGGAAGACCTCACCCTCGTGCATACCGTGCACCTCCTCGACCACGAGGACGCCATCCCTCGCATTGGGCTCTTCTTCCAGGCCAGCCGATGGCAGGGCGAGCCCCGCGTGCTGGAGAAGGACAAGTGCCTCCGGTGGGCCTGGTGGCCCACCGACAGCCTGCCGGAGCCGATCGTCCCGTACACCCGAGCGGCCATCGAGGGGATCCGCGCAGGCCGGCCGTATACCGAAATCGGCTGGAGGCGGCAGAAGTGAGCCACTCACGCGAGCCCATGTCCGCTGACCTGCTCGCCGTCGCCGCTGCCGCGCGTACCGCGATGGTCGACCGCCTCGTCGCCGACGGCGTGCTGACCGACCCGCGGCTGCGCGATGCCCTCCTGCGTGTGCGGCGGGAAGTGCTTCTCCCCCACGCGTACGTCCGGGTCAGCGGCCCAGGCGCGGACCCGATCGACTGGCGGCTCCTCGACGGCTCGCATCCCGACGACCAGGCGGAGTGGCTCGACCTCGTCCACAGCGGCGACTCCGTCCTGCTCCAGCGCGACGGCGAGCCGCTGGATGCCCTCGTCCGGGGCCCGGTGACCGGCGGCCACATGACCTCCATGAGCACCTACGCCCCCGCCACCGTCGAGGTGCTGCAGTGCCTCGATCTGGAGCGCGGGCAGCGGTTCCTGGACCTGGGTTCGGGTCCGGGGATCTCTCTCGCGCTCGCCGCTGCCGTCACGGGTCCCGGCCTCACCACCGGTGTCGAACGCGCTCCGCACATGAGAGTGTTCGCCCAGCGGAACCTGGACCGGCTCGGGCTGGGGGCGGTGGTCGTCGAAGGTGACGCGCTCGGCGGACACGCCGCCGGGGCACCGTATGACCGGATCCATTCCGGCATCGGCGTGCCGTGCATCCCGCTGGCCTGGGTGGAGCAGCTCGCCCCCGGCGGCACGCTGCTGACCACGCTCGTGACCAGAACGCCCAGCTGGCCCGGCCAGATCCGCGCCACCCGCACGCCGAAGGGCAGGCTTCAGGTGGTGCTGACGGGCAGGCCACGCGGCCACCGGCCCTTGCTCGGTTACGAGTGGCTCACCGCCGTGAACCACCGGCCGCAGTTCAAAGCAGACCCCGGCCGGCCCCGCCCGACCCGGCTCGCGCCGCCCGACAATGACGCCTACGGCTTCTGGATCGCCGCCGCGTACCTGGCACCGGGCTTGGTCAGGGATTTCCAGGCCGACACGATGACCGTCGTCGCCCCGGACGAGGACTCCTCGGCGGTGGCCGGTCCCGGCGACGGCACGGTCCGCGTGCACGGGCCGCGTGATGTGTGGGCCGAACTCGAAGACCTCCATGACGCTTGGGAGCGAGCAGGCCGCCCGGACACGTACCGGGTCGATGTTCCGGACGGCGGTGGCCCGCAACGCGTCACCTCCGGTCCCGGCCGGATGGCCCTCACCTGGACGCTGCCCCCGCTCGCCACCGTCCCCCACCAGACCTCTCCATCGCTCGGGAGTTGTCCATGACCCAGCAACCCAAACCCCTTGCTCGGCCCGCCGACGGCCCCCGTCGGCCGGCCGGGTGGTCCGAGGAATTCCTGCGCCACCGCGACGGCCAGGGCTGCCCCATGTGCGGCACCGACTTCACCGCCGACGACATCGGCTGGGGCATCCTGCTCCACCGGGGCGAAGTGGCCAACGCCTACCTGTGGCGCTCGGGCCAGGTGCGGGGCTATTGCGTACTCATTCACCGCGGCGCACCGCACGTCGCCGAGCCCACCGACCTCTCGGACACCCATGCCGCCGCGTACTGGGCCGACACCCTCACGCTCGGCAAGGCCCTGACGGCGTTCTACCAGCCGGTGAAGATGAACTACTCCACCCTCGGCAACGTGGTGCCCCACCTCCACACCCACATCGTTCCCCGGTACGCCGACGATGCCGACCCGGCGCCAGGCGCGCCGCTTCCATGGGCGGCCCTCGATAAAGACCGCCAGGACGAGGCTCAGCTCCAGGCGGACGCCGCCTCACTGCGTGCGCTGCTGGAGCACGCATGAGAGGCCGCCCGGGAGAAGAGCCCGGGGGCCTGTTCGCCTCGGCGGCGGCCGACTACGCCCGATACCGGCCGGGCATCCCGTCCGAAGCGGTCCGCCTGCTCGCCGGCACAGTGACGGGTGTCGCCCGGCCTGTCCTGCTCGATCTCGGCTGCGGCACCGGGCAGGTGGCAGCTGCGCTGCTTCCCGCTGTCACGAATGTCGCCCGCCTGGACCTGGTGGATCCGGACTCAGGGATGCTCCGCGAGGCCACTGAAGTCCTTGCCCCGCTCCTGGGTGACAGTCCCGTTGGCTTCCACTGCGTGCGCGCCGAGGACTTCACGCCGCCGTTCGACGGCTACCGAGCGGACCTGGTCACCTGCGCGCGGGCGTTTCACTGGATGCCCCGGCCCGCGGTCCTCACAATGGCCGACCGCGTCACCTCTCCCGGGGCCAGCGTGGCGATCATGGGGGATGGCAGCCTGTGGACCTACCAAGCGCAGTGGACGGCGGATCTGCAGCGGCTCATCCAGTCCTACCTCGGCCCCGAGCGGCGGGCCGGCACCGCTGGGGCGTACACCGAGCCGGGGCGCCGCTACGAGGACGACCTCGCCGAGTCCGCGTTCAGCGACGTCAGCGAGCACCGGTTCCCGGTCCGCCGCACGTGGACACCCGCAGCTGTGGTCGGTTATCTGCGCAGCACGAGCTTCGCCCGCCCGGCGCTCTTCGGCGATCAGCACGCACGGTTCGAGCAGGAGGCCCACTTGCTGCTGGAGGAACACGCCCGTGCTGAAGGGCTTATTGAGGACGCCGTGTTCACCGTGCTGCTCGCGCGCCGCCCCGGCGGTGACCGGTGAGAGGGGGGCGGCACACCGAGCCGCTGGACGTGCACCTCGTCGCGGTCCGCGATACCGCGGCCGGCCGCGAAGTGCTCCTGTCCCGGCGGGCCGGCGACGTCTACGCGACAGGATTGTGGCATCTCCCGTCTGGTCACCTCGACCCCGGAGAGGATGTCGTCACCGCGCTCGTGCGGGAGACCAGCGAGGAGACCGGCGTCATCGTCGACCCCGCTGATGTCCGCGCGGCCGTCACCGTGCACCACCGCTCCCACGGCGGGGGCGCACGCGTCGGGTTCTTCTTCGAAGTCCGGCACTGGCGCGGCAGCCCCCGCGTCATGGAGCCGGACCGGTGCGACGCCATGGGCTGGTTCCCGCTCGACGCACTGCCGCAGCCCATGGTGGCCTACTGCTGGGCCGGGCTGGACGCCTACCAGGCCGGAGGCCGGATCGCCCTGCACTTCCAGGAGCCCGGAGATCCCATCACCTACGACCCGGCCGTCGACCGGCTGCGCCTCGTGCCCGACGCCGGTCCAGGCAGCACGGTCCCCGAGGACGCGGTGCGAGACTTCGTCGAGCGGGCGGTCGGCAGGATCACCGGCTGGACGGACGTCTCCTGGGCACGCAAGGGCAGCCAGGTGTGGCGGGCACGCGATGCCGAAGATGGGGTGTGGTTCGTCAAGATCCACCAGAACGACCGCTTCCACCAGCGCGAGCTGGCCGCATACCGCAGCTGGGTTCCCCGTCTGGGCCCGATGGCACCCTGTCTGGTGGCCGCCGACGAATCACTGCGGGCCATCGTCATCACCGCGGTGCCAGGCCGCTCCCTGCACGGCGCCGTCCACCCGCCCGACCAGGAGCGACGGATCTTCCACCGCATCGGGCAGCTCGCGGCCACCATCCACCGCAGCCTCCCGGCGCTGCCGCACCTCCCCGACTCCCTGCCGCTCGAGAAGCTGGAACGGCACCTCGACGGCGCACGCGCCTACTTGGAGCCCGGGGACGAGGCGTTCATCCGCGCCACCGCAAAGGGGGCCGCAGGTCTGCCGGCCCTGGAGAGGGTTCCCACGCACGGTGACTTCCAGCGGCGGAACCTTCGCTGGGAGTCGACGGGCACCTTGTACGTGATCGACTTCGAAAGAAGCGAAGGCGGTCCGGCCGTCAGGGACTTCGTCCGCCTGTCCGACGCCTGGCACGGCCGGCCGGACCTGCACGAGGCCCTCATGACCGGCTACGGCCGCCCCCTGACCCCCGCCGAGGAAGAGCACCTGGTCGTCCTGTCGCTACTGGATGCCGTCTCCGGCATCCAGTACGGCGCCGCCCACGGCGATCCGGAACTCGTCGAGCGAGGCCGCCGCACCCTGGCCCGACTCCGCGCAGCGAGCCCTCGTTGACCAGCACACCACACCACCCACCAGCAGAAGCACAGTTGAGGAGCACGACCGTGGCGTACGTCGTCCGCGACCAGTGGCAGCAGCACTATGCCGACGGCAAGGGGTTCCGGGAACTCGGTGAGCGCGAGCGGGCCCTGCTCGCCGAGCACGCTCCCGTTCCCGACGGCGGCGGACGCGCGCTCGACGTGGGCTGCGGCACCGGCAGCCTGGCCGCCTACCTTTCCTCCCTCGGCTACACGGTGGACGCCGTCGACTTCGCCGACAGCGCTCTCGCCCGGGCCCGGGACGAACATGCCGGCGTCGAGCGGGTGCACTGGATCTGCCTGGACATCGAGCGCGACGACCCGGCAGAGCTGCACGAGGACGGCTACGACCTGGTCACCATGCGGCTGATGTACCCCTTCCTGCGCGATCGCAGCCGCGTCCTGCACGGGCTCGGTGAACGACTGCGGCCCGGCGGCACGCTTGTGGTCATCACCCCCATGGTCGAGCACACCCCGGCCGAACGACGGGACATCGCCCTCGACGAGGACGAGGTCCGCCTGCTCACCGAAGGCTGGGAGACCGTCGAGCGGCTGGAGGCGGACCAGCTCGCCGTCCTGGTCCTGCGCGGCCCGTGCCACACAAGCACCCGGGCGGTGGAGCGGCAGCGACCGCCCACCGGTCTGGCTGTGACAGGCGCCCTTGCGGTCGTCACCGACGAGGCCGGCCGGGTCCTGCTCGGCCGCTCGCGCCGGGGCATGTGGGAACTTCCCGGCGGGAAGACCAGTGGTGCGGAGTCCTTCGAAGCGGCGGCGGTTCGGGAACTGGCCGAGGAGACGGGCCTGACCGCCTCGGCCTCGGACGCGCACGTGGTCACGATGCTGGCCGACGACAGCCACGGCGTGCCGCGGCTCACCGCGGTCGTCCGTATCACCGCATGGTCCGGCACCCTCGCCAACCGAGAACGGCAGTTGTTCGACCGGTGGGAGTGGCATGACCTTCACGCCCTGGCCTGCCTCGGTCCCCTGTTCGCTCCAGCCGCGCAGGCCCTGGACGCGACCTGGCCCGGGGTTATCCCCGGCCTTGCACCGGTCCACTCCTATCCGCTCGCAATCGACCAACCGCCCGTGCCCGGCGAACCGGCCGAAGCTGTCCGGCTGCGCCAGCAGATGACGAACACGGTCATCGACGGCGGCTGGGCGCCTTCCGAACCGGTACAGCAGGCGCTGCGCACTGTGCCCCGACACCGCTTCGTCCCCGAGAAAGACCCGAAGACCGCGTACGACGGCGGCGACCGAGCCGTCATCACCCGCCGCGACGAGACAGGGAAAGCGACCAGTTCGGTGTCCGCGGCCTGGCTCCAGGCCGACATGCTCCAAAGCCTGTGCCTGAAGCCGGGAGCGATCGTGTTCGAGGCGGGATCCGGCGGCTACAACGCCGAGCTCATCGCCCACGTGGCCGGCCCCACGGGCAGGGTGGTTACCGGCGACATCGACCCCTACGTCGTGCACCGCACCCGGCGGTTGACCACAGAGGCCGGCAGCGGCCGTGTCACCGCGTTCCAGGGCGATGCGGCACTCGGCGCCCCCTCACACCTCGTACCGCGCGGCGGCTTCGACGCAGGCGTGATCACCTACAACTCCTGGGACATCTCCCCAGCCTGGCGGGAGCAGGTCGCTGAGGGCGGGCGCCTAGTCCTGCCCCTCGAAATCCACGGATACACCAGGGCGATCGCGTTCGAGCGACGCGGCGAGGTACTGCACGCGCGAAAGTTCACGCACTGTGGATTCCTCCGCGCCCAGGGCGAACACGCCCGCCCTATCCCGGCCGTGGACCTCCTCGACGGCGAGCTGAGGCTCCGATTCGAAGACGGCACCCCCGCCTCGACGAAGGGATTGGAAGAGGCCCTGCGCGAGCCGCGCCACCAGGTCGCCACCGGGGTCACCATGGGGGCCGGCTTCTACTTCGGCTCGCTGCAGCTCTACGCGGCCACCACATTGCCAGGCTTCGTCCGTCTGTCCGCCCACCGGGACAAAGGCACCGGCGTCACCCAGATCGCGAAGGACGGCGATGCGCCGGCGCTCCTCGGCGACGCCTCACTGGCCTACCTCATCCACGTCCAGACCCAGCGCGCTGACAGCCCTGCCGAAAAGGAGTGGGAGTGGGTCGTCCATGCCTTCGGACAGCACGGCCCGCAGCTCGCCGAGCAGCTGGCGGCCAAGGTGAGAGCCTGGGACCGCGACGTACGCACGAACGACGGCAAGCAAAACGACCCTGTCCTGACCGTTCACCCGGCTAGCATCCCCGACGGCCAGCTACCCGCCGGGGATGTCCTGGACAAGCCCCACAGCCGCCTCGTGTTCCAGTGGCCGGGCCGTGTGCCTTCACCGTAGACCCGGCCGGACGAAAGACGTGGGGCTGGCGCTGAAGCGCGCCGGACCGGGCCGGCCTGCTATGTCCGGCATACGTGAGCCCGACGGAACCCCGGCTCACGGGCGTCGAGTCCCACCCCTCATCGATCCCTGCACCTGCTAGAAGCCTCCACGACCCTGCCGTCCGCATCCCGTTTCCTCGAGGAGATCCATGGCCGAGACGACCCGCCCCTCCGAACAAACCGAGCGCGAAATCTGCAACACCACACGCAGTCCTTCCGGTGACCCGGTGCTGGTGCACACACCATCCCGCCTGGTGTCCGAGAGCCAGCAAGCCGACGGATCCGAAGCCACCGAACAGGCTGTCACCCTCCTGGCCCCAGAGATCCGAACCGGCCGATGCCAGTGCGGTGACATCGCATACGAGGTAAGCGGCCTCCCGGATGATCCCCATCTGTGCTCATGTCCTCATGAAACCCGGATCTCCGGCGGTCCAGCCGTACTCTGGGTCGGCTTCCACAAGAACGGGCTGGCCTGGACAGGCCCCGGCGGTGAACCAACCTGGTACTCGACATGGCCAGACCTTCGCCGCGGGTTCTGCCCCCGCTGCGGCACCCACCTGATCTCCGTCGCTGACTCCACAGACATGGTCATGGTGACCGGCTTCAGTCTCGACCTCCCCCACCAACGCGGTATCGAGCCGGTCGGGCATTCCTTCCGAGAGAACGCCGTTCCGTGGATGAAGATCACTCTCGCCCCAGAACCGCCCCCGTCCGCGGCCACGCTACCGTGCGGTTCATCACTAGCCCGCACGCCGGGCGGCTGATGTCCGTCGCCGGGCTGCCGAAGCCGGGCCCAGGCGTGCCGGTCGTCCGCTGGCGGATGCCGATCGGCAGCACGGTCCACACTCCTGACGCCAACGCGACTCATCAACGTGGCCGTCAGCAACCGGATCGTCGTCCTGGACGCAGGACGGATCGTCCAGGAAAGCACCCACGCCCAACTCACCCGGGAACCGCCGCCGTTCCAGTCCTTGTGGGAGCTGCAGCGACGGATGAGCGGCGGCGCCGCCTGATCCCGGCTCCCTCGTCCGCGCCATCCACACGCCCGACCACCGCCCTGAAAGGCAGAGCCACTTGGCCTCCTCCGCATCCCCTTCTGATCGCGTTGCACCGCGGGCTGCCCTCTCGGCAGCGCAGTACGCCGTATCCTCCCGGCACGCGGTGTGGCTCGGCGCCGCCGCGATCGTCACCGACCAGGTCGGCCGCGTCCTGCTGGTACACCCCACCTACCACGAGGACGACCGGTGGCTGCTGCCTGGAGGAGTCGTTGAACCCGGCGAACACCCGCACGACGCCTGCCGACGCGAGATCACCGAAGAACTGGGCCTGCCGAACGTGCCCCTGGCGAGCGTGCTCGTCGTCCACTCCCTCTCGTCGCACCACGCCGCCATCCGGCGCGGCATCCCATGTCCCGGAGAGATCCGCTACGTCTTCGACGGCGGAACCCTCACCCCTGACCAAGCGAAGGCGATCCGCCTGCCGCGCGAGGAACTATCCGAGTACGCCTTCCTCGAAACGCGGGACGCGATGCAGCGGCTGCGCCCCGTGGACGGGCAGATCATGCTCGCCGCCTACCGTGCCCGCCTCGGGAACACCCCCACCGCCCACCTCGCCGACGGCCGACACATCCTCGACATCCCACCCCTGGACCGCCATGACGTCCACGTCCGCTACCGGCCCTTGTGGGACAGCCCCCTCAATCGTGACCCTGTCCCTGAACGGCTCCCCGTGCAGCAAGCCTGGGCGTGGTGCTTCGTGCCCGACGGCCGGGTCGTCCTCGTCGCCGACCCAAGCCCCAGGGGCGCCCTGCCCATGCTGCCAGGCGGCACCGTGGAAGGGACCGACACGACACCCGAGCACACCCTCCACCGCGAAGCCGCCGAGGAAGCCCAGCTCACCCTGACCGACCCGGTGCGACTGGGCTGGGTGCTGGACGAGACCGGCGAGGTCTACGGCGGAGTGGGCCCCAACGCCCGGCTCCGCCTAGCCGCCCGGGTCACCGACATCGGGCCGGCGACAGTCGACCCCGCCACCGGCCACCCCTTCGCACGCCTGCTCGCCACCCCCGCCCAGGCAGCCGCCCTTCTGGGATGGGGCCCGCCAGGAGCGCGGCAAGCCCGACTCGCTGCTGAGACAGCCCGAGAGCGCTGGGGCCTGCCCACCGCTCGCCCCACCGCAATCGACGAAGTCCCTGCGGAGGGGATGCGGCTGAGCTGACACGAACGACCGCCCTTCTCAACTCTGGACCAGCCAGACCATCGATCGGAGGCACGCGTGCCTGACGACACCCAACAGGCGATCTCATCTGTCCCGAGCCCGGCGACAGGAGGTGGACCGCGGGAGCACCACATGCACCTGCTCCCGCGGTACTACCGTCAAGTAGAGGCAGGGCGCAAGACGATCGAAGTGAGGGTGGCCACCCCGCAGAAGCGCGCCGTTGCCGTCGGCGACACGGTCGTCTTCCACGACCGCGACACCGGCCGGGAGCTCGACGTCATCGTGCAGCGGATCGCCCCGTACCCCTCCTTCGAGGATCTGCTCAGTTCAGAGGACCCTGCGCGCATCGACCCGAGCGGGCCGCCCGGAGAACTGCTCGCCAACCTGCGCAGCATCTACCCGCCAGCCAAGGAGGGCCTCGGCGTCCTCGCCTTCGCATTCGACCACCGCCCTGCACGGCCAGGCCGACCGATGCCGATGACGCCCGCGCAGTACGCGCACACCGTCCCCCACCATACGGTGTACGGCTGCCTGTACATCCGCGACGAACACGACCGGCCGGTTCAACTGCGCTCGGTCTACGGCTCGCGCCTCTGGCAGTTCCCGGGCGGCAACCTGGACGCCCAAGGAGAGGACCCGCTGCAAACCGCCCGCCGCGAAGCACTCGAAGAGACCGGCCTCGAACTGGGCCTGGATACGCCGAAGCTTCTCCTGACGCACTTCCTGCACGCCGGGCCCCGCCTGCCGCTGAACAAGGTAGGGCTCATCTTCGACGGAGGCCGGCTCACCGCAGAGCAGCTCGGTCGGATCCGACTCGATCCCGCCGAGCATGACATGTGGGCCGTGCACGACCTCGCCACCTGGCAGGGCTTGATGGCGCCGCGCGCCTTCGCCCGCCTCGACGCCATCGAACAGGCCCGTCGTGGCGAAGGCCCCACCTACCTCACTACGCACGCCTGATCCCCAGCGCACCCACCCAGGAGGCAATCGTGGCCGCCGAGGACACCAACACACGGGCCTGGCATGTGTATGGCCAGCGACAACTGGCTCATGCCTACACCCCGCCCGTCCCCGACCAGCTCACCTGGACGCCTTGGGAAGGGGTCGGACCGGGAGCAGAGGTCCTCGGTGACGTCACCGGCCGCCGCGTCCTGGATATTGGTTCGGGAGCTGGCCACCACGCCGTCCATCTCACCCAAGCGCACGGAGCCCGCGTCACCGGAATCGAGCTGTCCCCGACCCAGCACGAACGCGCCGTCTCCGTCCACACGAACGTGGAGGGCGTGGAGTTCGTCCAAGGAGACGTGGCCGAGTACCTGGCCGGCACCGCGCCCTTCGACGCCGCATACGCGATCGGGACGCTCGGGTTCATCGATCCGCACCGCTCCCTGCCCGCGCTGCGCGACGGACTGCGCCCCGGTGCCCCTCTGATCCTCTCGCTCCTCCACACCGACTTGCACGGCTGCGGCCCGTCCACGGAGGTGGCGCCGCGCGAGCAGATGATCCTGCTGCGCGACGATCCGCCCCTGCCGACGCAGATGTGGGTCCTGTCACCGCAGCTGTGGGAGGACCTGCTCACCGAGTACGGCTTCCGCGTCGAGGCCATCGACCTGCTGCCTCACCCCGACGAGGGCGCCACGGTTGTCCAGCAGCTCATCCGCGCCCGGCGCCTTCCCGACCGGCCGGCGCGAGTCTCCAGCCGGCCCCGCAGCACCCGAGCGCCGGCAGCCCACGCAGCCGTCGGCGTCGGAGCGATCCTGCTGAGCGAACAAGGCATTCTGTTGGGCCGGCACCGACGCGGCACCCTCGAACTGCCCGGTGGGAGCGTGGAGGCCGGGGAATCCTTCGAGGACGCGGTGATCCGAGAACTCGGCGAGGAAACCGGTCTGATCGCTCGGACCGGCGACGTCCAGCTGCTGGGCACGCTCGTCGACCACGTCGGAAGTGTCCTGCGGGTCACCGTCGGCGCGCTCGTCCACGCCTGGCAGGGGCAGCCGACCACGCAGCCGGACGAGAGCGTCGGCGACTGGGCTTGGCACCCGCTCGATCAGCTGCCCGACGGCCTGTTCGTGTGCAGCGCCCAGATCCTCACCGCATGGCGACCCGACCTGGCCATCGACCACTCACCAGCGCACTCCACGCGTTTCGCACCCGGACCAGCGGCCATGTCGGGCGACGGCCTGGCCTGACCGCCGACACCGACGTACACCTGTCGCGCCGCTGGTCGTTTACTGTCGAAGGAGACGTAGTTGAAGATCGTGCTGATGTCCGACGCTCGGGTCGCCGCCATCCCTGTTCAGGACTGCGGCGAGGAACTCATCGACATACGGGCGTCCGACCTGTTCCTCGTCGATCAACGCAGGCAGGACTCCGACGGCCACTTCGCGCACCTGCGGCACGGGCTCATCGAGCGCCTGGAACACGCCCAACGACTGCTTCCCACTGAGTTCCGCCTGCTCGTCGTCGAGGGGTACCGGCCTCCGGCGCTCCAGCGGGCGTATTTCGAGGAGTACGCGACCGAGCTGCGTCGCGAAAACCCCGACTGGAGCGACAGCCGCGTCCACGAGGCCGCAAGCGGCTACGTCTCCCCACCGGACATCGCGCCGCACAGCGCCGGTGCGGCCGTCGACCTGACCCTCGCCGCCCCGGACGGCCAGGAGGTGGACATGGGGACGAGGATGAACGCCTCCCCAGAGGAAAGCGACGGCGCCTGTTACACCCACGCGAACTCGATCAGCGGCGCCGCCCGGGCCCATCGCGACACGCTCTGCCGCGTCATGTCAGCCGCCGGTTTTGTGAACTATCCAACGGAGTGGTGGCATTTCAGCTACGGAGACCGATACTGGGCCCTCCACACCGGCCAGGCAGCCGCCGTCTACGGACCATGCGACCGCACGTAAGCAGCAGCTACCAGCAGTACCGCGAAGGAGCGCGACATCGTGAGCAAGCCGACCGCCGTCCTGCTCATCGGGATCACCGGCTCCGGCAAGACGCACCTTGCACAGGCCCTCGCCGCGATGGGCCTTGTTCGCCTCAGCGTTGACGAGGAGATCCACCGCCTCCACGGCCGGTATGGGGTCGACTACCCCGAGCACAGGTATTTCGAGCGCGAGGCTCCTGCGGTCGAGACCGTACGTGCGCAGCTCACGGAGCACCTTCGCGCGGGCCGTGCCGTCGTCCTCGACCACGGCCTGTGGCGTCGTTCCGATCGCGAGGAATGGAAGAAGACAGTCCGGGCCGCCGGCGGACTCCCGCTGCTCGTCTACCTGCCGGCCTCCAGGGAGAAGCTCCTGCGGCGCCTCGCCGCGCGCAACCAGCGCAAGGACGCCAATGCCTTGAACGTGACTCCCGAAGCCCTGGACGACTTCTTCGCTCGGTTCGAACCGCCTACCGACGATGAAGGTGCCGTCATCACCTACAACGGCGACGCAGAGGTCATCCGCTCCATGATCAGATGACGCCCGCGGCCGTCCCGCCGAGCAGAGGCGCCAGGTGCTCGGCCATCACGAGCAAGGACCGCTCCGAATAGGCCGGTCCTACCAGCTGCACACCGATCGGGAGGCCATCGGCGCTACGCCCAGCAGGCATGATCAGGCTGGGCAGACCGACGTGGCTGGTCAGGTTGACCCAGCCGGTCTGGTCGAAGAAGCTCCGTTCGACGCCGTCGACCATGAGAGAGCGGCTCCCGGCTGGGATCGCCGCAGTAGGAGCGGCGGGCGTAATGAGGACGTCGTGCTGGGCGTCGGCGAAGAACCGGTGCCACGTCTGCCGGAGCCGGAGGCGCTCCTCGTTGGCGCGGAGCCAGACACGGTGTGTCTGCGTTCGGTGGCGGAGGAAGGCGGCTCGAGGGCTCGCATCCTCCGTGTGCAGGTCACGGGCAGCGGCGAGTTCGGCGGCGCTAGCGTCGTCGTCGGTGGCTGCCGTCGTGGTGGCGTAGAGGAGCTGCTCGAAGAGGCGCAGCGAGTCAGCGAAGCCGACCGGCCCCGCGGTGTGGCGGATACTCGCGCCGGCGGAGGTCAGCGTCCGTTCGACGGTGGCGAGAGCATCGGCGGTGTTGCGGTCGACTCGGCAGCTCGCGTCGTCGGCCCACACTGCCACGCGGAGCTGGCCGATCGGGCGTTGCGCCGTGGGCAGCGTGACGCTCCAGGGGTTGTTCTCGTCGGGTGACGGTGTCGTCAGTGCGGCGAGGAGCAGGTCGAGGTCTCGGGGGTGGCGGGCCAGGGGGCCGGGGGTGACCATGTCGCTGCTGGTGATCCACCCCGGCGGGCGAGGGACGTGGCCGCGGGCTGGGATTAGTCCCTGCGTGGGGCGCAGGCCGTAGACACCGCAGTAGTGGGCGGGGAGCCGCAGGGAGCCGGCGAGGTCGCTGCCGAGGTCGGCGGGGGTCAGACGGGCGGCGACTGCTGCGGCGGGGCCGCCGGAGGAGCCGCCGGTAGTGCGCTTGGGGTCATGCGGGTTAAGCGTGGGGCCGAACAGGACGTTGTCGGTGTGCAGGTCTTGGCAGTACGCCGGGGTATTGGTCTTGCCCATGATGACGGCGCCTTGGTGGCGGAGCCGGGCGACGGCGTCGGCATCGTGTGCAGGAACGTGATCGGCGAGGTCTTCGGCACCGCTGGTGGTGCGCAGGCCGGCCGTCTCGAAGCTGTCCTTGATCGTGAGGGGAAGGCCATCGAGGATGCCGGTGCTCTCGTTGCGGGCGCGGCGTTCGTCGGCCGCGTGTGCGACGGCTCGGGCAGCGCTGTCGTCGCGGGTGACGACGGCGTTGATCTGGCTGGCGTCGATCTGCGCCAGGTGGAGGTCGAGCAGTTCGCGGCTGGAGATCTCGCGGCGATCCAGGGCCTGGAGCTGGACGTGGGCGGGCTGGTGGGTGAGGTCGGTCGTCATGCGGAGACCTGCTCAAGGTGGGGGGCTCGTGCGGGCTGGCGGGGCAGGTGGCGCGCGACGTCGAGCAGAGCGTCGATGTCGTCCATGGGCCTGCTGGTCTGGCGTTCGGAGTCGGCGAACTCGGTGAGCTGGTCGGTCTCCGGGCGGGTACCGGCGGCCCGGGCGGCGATTCCGGCGAGGATCTGGTCGGCGGTGACGGCCGCGGACAGCTCTTCTCCGTGAAGCCCTCGGGCCCGGTGGCGGGCTTCGCTGGCTTCGCGGACTGCGGCATCAAGGTACTGACGGATCACGAACCGTCCGTCTCGGATCTCGACTGCTCGGCGGTAGAGCCGGATCGAGATGCTGCGGAAGCGGCGCCTCTGGGCCGGGTCGACTCGGTCGATCGGCAGTGCGATCTCGGGCGCCTCGCTGTAGAACGCCAGCCACAGGGGGCGTAGGCCGTAGTAGCTGCGGTATTGCTTGATCCGGTACTGGAGGCTCTGAGCCTGATCGTTGATGGTGGGCACTAGCCAGCCGATGAGCGTGAGCATGGCGCCGACATCGCCGCAGGTCCACGCGAAGCCCTCCCACTCTGCGAGCGACGCGTTGAAGGCACCGGCGATCACGTTCCCGATGCGCACGGCGCTGTATCCGAGAGTGACGGTCGCGCCGAGGGCGACGATGCGCAGGCCGATACGGACGGACCCGCGTGTGCTGCGGTGGGCCAGGCGCCAGCAAGCACGGGCGAGGGACAGTTCACCGATGGTGTAGGCCGTGACGTACAGGGTGAGATATGCGGCGTACCAGCCATCATGCGCGTAGTACAGCGTGAAGTTGATCGGTCGCGGCGCGTTCGGCGTCAGCAGGGCGAACAGCACCAGCAGCCCTGCGATCACAGTGAAGCCTGCGGCTAGCCACTCCCGTGCCCTCCTGCGGGCAACTTCGGGGGGTGATCCCCAGTAGGTGAGGACGATCTGCTGGCAGGCGAGCAGCGCGACCACGCACCCCATCGCCAGGGGTACGGAGAGGTTCACCACGCCCAGGACATGGTCGAGGTACTGCCACATCAGTGTGATGGAGAACAGGAACGACAGCCCTGACAGCAGGAAGACGGCGGCCAGCGCGGTGAAAGCGGGGTCTCGGCGGCGGGTCGGCACGTCCCGCAGCAAGCAGAGGAAGCCGAGCGTGGCGACGACGAGGCTGATCGGGTGGAGCAGGTCCTTCACGGCCGGGCCTCCCGTCGGCGCAGCAGCGTGTGCGTGACGCGGTCCTGCACTTCGTCTCCGGAGGACTCGTCGCTGCGCAGCCACCGGTCGATGATCCGGCGCTGGATCAACGAGGCGAGAAGTTCGGTGTCCCGCTCCTCGTCCTCGTCGTACTTGGTACGGCCCAGCATCATCTCGACGGTGGCCGAGCCCACGCTGGTGAAGATCGTTGAGGAGAGCGCGGACGCCGGGCGGTTCTTGTGGTGGCCGAGCAGAAGGTGGCTGAACTCGTGGGCGATGATGTGGTCCTGGTGCAGGGAGCTGGTCCGCGGGTCGTAGTACACGTGGAAGGCACTCTCCGTGACGGCGCATGCCCCGCACACGGAGGGCGCCTGCTCACGGGCCTCCAGGACCACCTTCCGTCCCGTGCGGCGTGAGACCTCGTCGCTGAGGTCGCGGATATTGGTGACGTGCGGGAGCTGCAGCTCGGCCAAGAGGTCAGGCCGGCGCAGCCTACGTGCGGACCACATTGCTTTTCCTTGATCACTTACTGAACGCGGCCGTTTTACGAGCCAGTTGAGGGCGGCAACCCCTCGGATTTTCGTACGCTCTCGACGATTCCCAGGACGGCATCCTTTCCGTCTGCGGAAACGTCGGACAGGCGAAGGAGCACGTTTTTGATCTTCGTGTCGCGAAGCAGTGCGAGCAACTCAAGTTCCTGCACGGTCTTTTCGGCGACGGCGTCGTCGAACCAGTACGCGGGGTCCACGCCGAAAAACCCTGCTAGCGCTTCGAGGTGACGCTTCGTCGGGTTATCGCGCTGCCCGGTCCGCAGGAGCCAGAGGTACTGGGCCGACAGTTTGCCCAGCCCGCGCTTCTCCATGAGTTCGGCCACCTCGGCGTTGCTGAAGGGGCCGCGGTCGGGCGGGTGCACTGTGTCGAACAGGCGGTTTAGGCGGTCCATGAGCCCCTTGGGGCTCACCTGGCCTTCGGTCGAGTCTTTCATGATCCTTTCCTGGGTGGACTTCGTCGTCACTTCAAGCACCCTACCCCGCGATAAACGTGAGTTGACGAGCTGATCCACTGTATGGAAAGTTCTTCCTCACCAGCACGTTTCCGTGTGACGCGTACCACCTGTTTCAGGTCGGCCTGTCCGTTTCTACCGGCAGGAGTATGCCGGGTGAGTGGCACAAGCCACATTCAGCCAGCGACATAGGTCACGTCTGGCACGCAGGATTTTATCTTCGACCGGAAAGCGCGGAGGCGGCAGTGGAAACACCCCATCCGCCTCGCATTTCCACTGCAGGGAATAACAGACACCCATTCCAATTCGGACACAGTGACACGCTCTCGGCGTTCGAGGCAACCGCGGCATCGGTGCGCTTCGACGCGGGGGTGCGCCCCAGGTCGCGCCGTACGGACACTTGCGGCACACGATCATCCGATGACTCTCTGCAACCAGTACAGAGTTTAAGAACCAAGTCTGGATCTTGATACGGGTCCGTGCGTATGTTCGTCGTCCCCGGGCAGCCCGCCCGCAGCGACGGACATGAGGAGAGCACGAGGACGGACCGGACCGCGAAGGTCCACAAACAGCGACGGCGCCCGGGAGCGGTAACTCACGGACGCCGAACGCTAAGCGGCATACCCGCCCCGGCAAGGGCGGAGATTGCCCACCATCACCACGCTGAGTCCTTCCAAGGGGCGCGTCAGCGTGGCAACACTGCAAAGGGGAGTATCGCATGTCTCCTGCCCTGCGCAAAAGGCCCTTTCGCCTGGCCTGCGCGGCAGCCATCTCCGCCTCGGCGCCTCAGCGCCCCGAGCCGGACCGCACGTTCATGGCCCCGCCGAGCTGCGGGACCCGCCCGCTCGTCGGGAGCTGCCGATGAGCAGCGAAGCCCGCGACTGGGTGTGGGAGCACAGTTGCAGCCGGGGGACGGCGCGTCTGGTCCTGCTGTCGATCGCCGACCGGGTGGGCGACGAGCAGTGCGTCTCCTGGGCCTCGCTGTCGAGCCTGGCCAAGCGCACCCGCGCCTCCGTCTCCACGGTCCGCGAAGCCATCGACCGTCTGGTCGACGCCGGTGAGCTGGAGCAGCTCGAAGACCTCACCGGCCCGCAGCGCAGCACCGTCTACCGCCTCCCCCTCGCCGCCAAGGTCCTGGCGGAGACCGTGGACGACAAGGACCCCGACCAGACGCCGGCGGAGGGGACCGAAGCCACCCCGGCGCTCCGGATCTCGGCCCTGCGGCGCTACAACATCCGCCCGCGTGAGGTGCCGGAATCCCCTGCGAGGGCCCGGAAACCGGCAGTACCGGAATCCGGCAGGTCCGGACGGAAACCGGCACCTCGACGTGCCGGGAACCGGCACAGCGATGTACCGGAAACCGGCACACAGAACCGTTGTGAACCGGATTTGAACCGGAGGTACAGCAGTGGTGGTGCTGCCGTCCTCTCGGCTGCCGAGTGGCAGGTCGACCCAGCCACCCACACCTGGGCCCGCGAGCAGGGGCACCTCGACCGTCTGGGCGAGCAGGGCCTGCAGGCGGCCGACGCGAAGTGGCGTGCCCACCGCTCCGGCTTCAAGCCGAGGCCGGCGGCTGCGTGGGCTGCCGACTGGCGTTCCTGGGTCGCCCGGGAGCACCCCCCTGGCCGCCCGAACCTCTACGCCGTGCCCGGCACGGGTCCCGGCCAGCCCGGCGGCATGACGCGGGCAGAGGCCCACACCGCTGCCCTCCTCGCCGCCCTGAACGAGCCGACCGGAACGGAGCAGTAGTCGTGGACCGCCGTGAAATCGCCGCCCTGCTGGCCTACATCGGCCGACTCGACCCCCGCACCATCCGCACCGACCAGGGCGAGGCACGCGACCAGCTCGCACAGTGGCACGAGCTGCTTGGCGACGTGCCGATGGCCACTCCGCACGGCTGGGACGCCCGCGTCGCCGCCCGCCAGCACATCAGAGTCTCGCCGTACCAGATCCTGCCCGCGGACGTCGCCCGCCCCTGGGAGAGCTACCGTCGCGACCGCCTGGCCCGGCACTCCGATCCCACGCCGTCCGCCGACCCGGACGACCAGGCCGCCTGGACCGCCGAGCTGGTCGGCACCCGCCGCGCCGTCGCCGCCGGCACCGCGCAGCCCGCCCAGGCCAGAGCCATCACCAGCGGTCGCGACCGCATCGACCCAAGGTTGGAGGCGAGGCTGCGGCAGATCGGCTCCTGCATACCGCCCGCCGCCCGCGCAGCCCTCGCCCCCTATCGGCCCGCTCGCGCAGCCCGCGAGGCCGCCGTCGCTCAGGGGCTGCCCGACGCCCTGAGCGTCAAGTGCGAGTGGTGCCTGGCCCAGCCCGGTGAGCCGTGTCGTCGCCGCCGGATCGGTCCCGACGACGGGGTACGCACGACCGCCCCGCGCGCCACCCCGCACCCCGGCCGCGTCGACCTCGCCGCCGCCCGGCAGGCCCAGGAGCCCGCCGTGGCCTGACCGGCGCATCGGGCGCGTGCATCCCGCCCGATGCACCGCTACCCCCTATCACCGTCCCGCCCCGGCTGCGGCGCACGCCCTCGCGCTGCGGCCACCCGACGCCGCGCCCAGCACCGCCCCAGCCGGCCGACGCGGCAGCACATCGGAGACCACCCTTGCGTCACATCACCACCCACGACGCGCCGGCCACCGGCCTGCGCAGTATCGGAGACACCAACTGGCACACCCAGGGAGCGTGCCACGGCATGGACGTCGAGGACGCTGACGCCGTCTTCTTCCCGCTCCCGCGGGACCACGAAGCCATCGCCGAGGCGAAGGAGCTGTGCGGCTGGTGCCCGGTACGCAGCGACTGCCTCAACTTCGCCCTGGAGAACGTCCTCAAGGAGGGCATCTGGGGCGGCCTCACCGAGGCCGAGCGGCGTCCATGGCACGACGGACTGCACCAGCGCCTCGACTACCGACGCGTAACCTCCTTTTTCCTGGGACGCGACGTGCATCTGACCGAGGCCGAGCGGCGGGTCGTCATCGACCACGCCTACGTACGCGGCTGGCGGCCCGACCGGCTCGCCACCGCCCTTCAGATCAGCCACAAGCACGCTCGCGACCTGCTGCGGCAGGCGGCCAACAAGGTGTTCGACCGCGACCGCACCTACGGCGTGCCGCGGCCCAAGAAGAAGCGGAAGAAGACCGCCCCAGCAGCAGGCGGCCCCCCGCCCGCCTCAGCACCCGGCATACAGCAGCCAGCAGCCCGCCCGGCAGTGTCGACTCCGGCGCACGCCTCTCTCGGAAAGGCCGCATGACCCACCCCTTCCTGTCCCTCGGCGCCGCTCCGGACCTCTCTCTCCTCCTCGCCGCCGTGGTGCCCGCCGCCGTCGTGCTGGTGCTGACCGCCTGGACGATCCGGCGCCAGGGCACACGCCCGCAGAAACGTCTCAGCGGTCCGGCGGTCAAGGTCGCTGCCCTTGCCGCCCTCGGCTGTACTTGCTACTCCGCGGACACGAGCTGGCGGTTCGCCGCCGACTACCTCGACATGGCCGGCACCGCCGAGCGGGCCGGCATGTTCGCCGCAGCCGAGCTGGCGCTCTTCGCGACGGCGCTAATGGCACGGCAGAACCTGGCCACCGAGGGCGCCCCCGGCCTTCCGGGCACGCTGGTCTGGGTGATCACCGGAGTGCAGGTGATCCCCGCCTATGCCGAGAGCGGTCCTATCGGCGGCACGGTAAGGGCCTTCGTCGGGCCGGTCATGGCGGCGATGCTGTGGCACCTCGCCATGGGGATCGAGCTGCGCCTGCGCACCCCGGGTGCCGCCTCCCACGGACTGATCGCCGTCCTGGGGCGGGAAGCACGCGAGCGGCTGCTGTCCCGCCTCGGGATCGCCGCACGCGACCGCGACGCCGCACAGATCACCCGGGACCGGGCCACCGCCCGCGCAGTCGCCCTCGCCGTCCGCCTCGCCGAACGCACACCCGAGCAGCAGCAGAGCCGACGCGGCCGGCGGCTGACGCGGCGCCTGTCGAAGGCGGTCGGCAGGGCCTCGGTCGGGACCGACGCCCGCCAGCGCGCACAGCTGCTCGACCAGCTCGCCGCGCGCCGGCACGCACTCGCGCTCGCCACGGTCCCGCTTCCCTCGCCCTGGTCCCCGGCGCACATCACCGTGAGGGCAGCCGCCGTCCCCTCGCATCCGGCCTCGACGGCGCCGGTCCCCGCAGCCGATCCCCCCGGCCCCCACGAGTCGTACAGGGACCGGGGACCGAGCGCCCCGAGGGGACCGGTCCCCAAGATTGCGGACTCTAAGGCGTCGGATGGCGCGGGGACCGGGGGCGAGAACGCGGGGACCAGGGTGGGGACCGAGGTTCCAGCCACAGGTGGGGTCCCGGGGACCGGTCCCACCGACCCGGAAGCCTCACAGGGGGACGCCGGAGGCGTGGGGACCGACCGCACTACGCGAGAAGTAGCTGCTCAAGGCCCTGATTCGCATCCAGGACCGAACGACACCGAGTCGGGGACCGAGCCCACCGGGGACCGGGGACCGAACGACACCGACACGGGGACCGAGCCCACCGGGGACCGGGGACCGAACGACACCGACACGGGGACCGAGCCCACCGGGGACCCGGGACACACGGTGCCTCTGCGGAGCAAGACGGCCACGAAGCCCCGGACTAAGACCAAGGGGAAGCGCGCCCGGTCCCGCAGCCCGCAGACGCAGCGCGCGCCGCGGGAGCTCGAGCAGTCGGTGGACCAGCTCGTCCAGCAGGTCCGTCCGCACGTCTCTGCCCTGCTCGAACGGGACGGCAACGAGTCCGTCACCCGGGTCCAGCTGCGGGAGATTCTCCGCCGTGAGGGCCTGAAGGGCGGCCGGAACGACCGGCTGAGCCTCGTCCTCCAGGAACTGCGGAGTGACGCCACCACGACGACAAGGAGCTCCGCCCGATGAAGACCTGCCACCAGTTCGACGCCGTCCGTGCGGAGTACGAGCGGGAGATCGGCTTCATGCTCGCCCACTCAAAGCGGCACGAGGGCAGGCCGGCGGCGAAGTCCAGCGCGAAGCAGGCTGCCTCGACGAAGCAGCGGATGGCCCGCGCGCTCAACAGCCACGTCGGTCGCTGCCCCGAGTGCGGCTGAACCGGCAAAACCCCGCTCAAGGCCCCCTAATCGCAAAGGGTGGCCCGGCTCCGTGCCGGGCCACCCGCCCCGCTTGAGGAGACACGCCTTGATTCCGCGTCCTGTTCGCTCATCCGAGGCCACGGTTGTCGAGGCCAGCGCCTGGGCGGACGTCCTGGTCCGCCGGAGACTCCTGCACGCCGCCGTCCTCGCGCCTACCGGCCAGTGGCTCGTCCAGGGCCACTCAGAAGGATCCGTCCGCGTCCTTACGGGACCGGCCGACGTCCTCGCGCTGGCCGCGAGCATCCAACAGCACACCCGCTCCACGAGGCCCGAATCCTGATGACGAACCCCACCCAGACCGGCACCGCCCCGGAACCTGCTCCCAACTCCAACTCAGTCTCGGGGCCAGCAAGTTATCGGCCAAGACACTCTTCCCCGTCGGGGAAGCGCGCCTTGGCCAAGCCCGCCCCGGGGGTGGCGAGAGCGGACCAGCACCGGGGGGTGCTGGTCCGTGAGACAGCGACCGAGGGCGGATCGCAGCCGGAGGAGACGCCTTCACTGCACAAGCCGCGCGCCGCGAAGAAGACCTCGCGCAAGCGCTCGCCCAAGCCGCCCTCGCACAAGCGTGATTACGTCTGCAGCGTCCGCCTGAACGGCGACGAGAAGACCCTGCTCTGCGCTGCCGCCACCGCGACCCGTACGAGCCTGCCAGGCTTCCTCGCCCGCAGCGGGCTCGCCGCCGCTCACGACCTCGACAGCACCGCCGCCGCCATCGCCGGCCACCGCGAGCTGATCGCCGAGCTGTTCGCCGCACGCCGGCACCTCGGACAAGTCGGCAACAACCTCAACCAGATAGCCCGGGCCATCAACTCCGGCGGCCAGCCAGCGGAAATCGACGCGGTCGTCGCGGCGGTCCAGCGCGCCGTGACCCGCGTACAAGCAGCCACAGACCGACTGCTGGAGCAGCGCTGAGCTGGCTCCCCTTACCGCCCCGCATCCCGCCACTCCCAGCGACGACCTCGGACAGCAGCATGATCCCCCGGATACAAAAGCGCGGGCAGCGCACCATCGGTCTCCTCTACTACCTCTACGGGCCCGGGAAGCACGAGGAGCACATCGACCCGCACCTGGTCGCCTCGTGGGACCACAACGCTCCCGACCCCGGCCGCGACCCGTCTGCCACCCTCAAGCAGCTCCAGCAGCTCCTGGACCAACCCGTCGAGAACATCGACCAGGCTGACCGGCCGAAGAAGCACGTGTGGCATCTGTCCGTCCGCAACAGTGCCGAGGACCGGATCCTGACCGACGAGGAGTGGGGCGAGGTGGCCCGCCGGATGGTCGCCGCCACCGGTATCGACTACCCCGAACAGGGCGCGGGCTGCCGGTGGGTGGCCGTCCGGCATGCCGACGACCACATTCACATCGTCGCCACGCTCGTCCGTGAGGACGGCTACAAGCCCGACCTCGACCACGACGCCGCTCGCGCCCAGGCCCAGGCCCGCGCCTTGGAAGCGGAGCTGGGCTTGCGCCGGCTCAACAAGGGCGACGGCACCGCGGCCCAACGCCCCACCAGCGCCGAGCGCCACAAAGCCGAACGTCAGGGCCGCGAGCGCACCGCGCGGGAGGAACTGCGCGAAACCGTGCGCCGCGCGGTGGCCGGCGCCAGCAGCGAGACCGAGTTCTTCGACCGGCTGGCCGCCGCCGGCCTGATCATCCGTAAGCGCGTCGCCCCCTCCGGCGACCTGCTCGGCTACAAGGTCGCCCTGCCCGACGACCGCAACAAGGACGGCGAACCGGTCTTCTACGCCGGCGCCCGCCTGGCCCCCGATCTGTCCCTGCCCCGTATCCGGGAGCGCTGGTCCGCCGACACTCGCGACCAGGACGCCACACCGGCAGACGTGCCCGCCCCTGCGGCGCCGAGCGACCCGGCCGCCGCCCGCCGACGCACGGCCTCGGCCGCGTGGAACGCGGTGCTCGTCATCGAGCACGGCGACGACGCCATCGCCGCCGCGTACATTGCCGCTGCCGGCGAGGTCCTGGACGCGCTCGCGAAGACCTCCGCGGCCCTCACCAGGCGCGAACTGCGTGACGCCGCCTTCGCGTTCGAGCGGGCCTCCCGCTCCCACGTCCGCGCCGAGCGTGGCCACGACCGAGCGCTGCGGCAGGCCGCCCGTGACCTCGTCTATAGCGGTCCGGCGTTGGGCCGCGGCGAGGACGGCGCGACCACCGCGATGGCGATCGACATGCTGTTCTTCCTCATCACCGCCGCCGCCCACTGGCACGCGAAGAAGAACCACGCCCAGCAGGCCGCCGCCGCCCGCCAGGCCGCCGAACATCTGCGCGCCGCCTACCAGGCCGCCGCCGCCCAACCCCTCGGTGCCCTCTACCAGCGAGGCCGGCGCCTGGGCCGGGCGCCGCGGCAGCGGCAGACGACGGTGCTGCGCACAGCGCTGCCGGAGTTGGCCGAGCAGATCCTCGCCGAGCCCGGCTGGTACGCGCTCGCCGCCACCCTCGCCGACGCCGAAGCCGCCGGCCACGACCCGGCCGCCCTGCTCGCCGACGCCGCGGGTCGGCGGGAGCTGGACACGGCGGAGTCCGTCAGCGACGTCCTGGTGTGGCGGCTGCGCCGGGCAGCGGACCTGCCTGCGGATACCACCGGCATGGTGCCCGACGCTCACGCCGCACAGCGCTCGGCACAGCGCACCGGGCAGCACATCCCCGGACAGGCCCGGCCTGGGCGTGGCCGGTCGTGACTGTGGACTTTGTGAATTGAACAGGTCAGCGGACTTCGCGCACGATCATGACGCGTGCAGGACGAGACGAGGGAGGACACCGGGTGTTTCACCGGATACGACGACGCCGCCGCGCGGAAGAGGAAGAGTTCAGTGAGGTGCAGCGCCAAGCGTGCGAGGCGTGGCTGCGGATGGCCGACCAGGTGCCGCCGGTCCTGCAGATGCAGGAGGAGCATCAGCTCGCGGAGCCGGCGCCGGTTGTGGACGACTTCCTCCCGCCGGAGCTGCGCGTCCCCAGCCACGACCAGCTCGACGGCCGGGTGATGCCCTGGCCGTGGCCGGTCGTCCTGGACGGCGAGGTCGTCGCCTGCGCCGAGTGCGGCGCCTACCGCGAGTGGCTCATCCTCTCCACCCACGACCAGGTCTGGCTGCGCTGCCAGGCCGGCCACGAGCAGCACGAGACCCGACTCGACACCGCGTGGTTCAACCGACACTCCGGCCCGGGAGATGCCATCCACGCCACGTTCGAGGACTGCCTGCGGCACCTCGGCCACCGCTGACCTCCACTCCTTCGACCCCTTCTCGGGCCCACGGGCCCGCACTGTCCAACCGTCACCGAGCACCACAGGGGTCAGTTCACCCATGCGCGTTCGCCTCACCATCACCGCCCTCGGCCTCACCGCCGCCGCCCTCACCCTGCCCGCCTGCTCCGCCGGCACCAGCCAGGCGAAATCCACCTCCCCGTCCTCCGCCCCCGCAGACCACCCGGCCACCACCAAGCAGAGCGACGCCCCGCTGTCGTCGGCCGCGCTTCAGCCCCGCCTGCTCGACGAGAGCGACCTCGGGTCCGACTACACCCGCAAGCCGGAGGACACCTCCAGCCACGACGACGTCACCGTCACCGGCTGCCCCGCCCTGGAGAAGCTGGGCGGCGACGCGGCGGCCAGCGGCGCCCTCGACTTCCCCAACAAGGCGAAGGTGTCCTTCACTTACACCGGCGGCAGCGCCGGTTCGGAGGTCTCCGAGGAGCTGTACAGCGACACCTCCACGAAGCTGTCCGACGGGCATCGATCGGATCTTCGACGCCATGACCGGCTGCCCGACCTACCAAGTCGTCTCCGGCAGCACCGCCATCAACGTCACGTCACAGAAGACGACCGCGCCCCGGCTCGGCGACCAGCAGTGGAGCCAGCTGATGACCTTCACCTCCGGTGGGCAGGACAGCGTCGTCAAGCAGACCGCGATACGTGAGGGAAGCCTGCTCCTCATCGTCTCCGGCGCGCCAGCCCTGGTCGGCCAGCATCTCGACAAGGCCCTAGCCAAGGCGACAGCAACCCGCTGACGCGCCCGCAACGGCGCTCTCGATCACCACGGTCGAGGGCGCCGTGTCGACCGAGGATTCAGAGCATCCGGGTGAGCGTGCTGGGCGTCGCCGAGCAGCGGCCGGCCTAGGGTGGCGGGCCAGAGGGCCCTCGACTTGAACCGCCATACCGCGTGCTCCATCCCGCCCGGTTCGTGTCCGAGGGCGGCGGCCTCCTCGTACACAGCTCGCAGCTCCTCGTACTGCAGGCCCGTGACGCCGGCATCCGCAGCGAAGGCCCGCAGGTGTACGTCCACAGCGACGTGCGATCGACCGAGGAGCTCACGGCCGTCCACAGCCGGTACGACAGTCTCCGGTCCGACAACGCTGGGTCCTCCGGTGATGCCCCGCGGCCGGGTGGGGACGGCAAGCTGGACATAGCCCGTGCGCGACGCGACAAGGGCGAGAGCGTCACCAGCATTGCCAAGGCGCTGGGAGTCCACCGCGCCACCCTCTACCGCCACCTGGCAGAAAGGGCCTGAGAGAGGCGCGCAGGGGCGCAGTCAGGCGCTCACCTCGGAGTGCACCGGAACGGGCGGGCGCACTCCCGTGAGTGCCTCCGCTCGGGCGAGAAGGTGGGGCGCAAGGTCGGGGTACCAGCCACGGGCCACGGCTTGCAGCATCTCGGCCAGGGCCGCGAGTTCCCCGATTCGACCGGCTGGGGTGTCGAGGATGGCGGCGAACTCTTTGCGGATGCGGGCGGCTACGTCGGGTACAAGCAGGCTGTTGGCGTGGAGAAGCCCCGCGTCATAGCCGAAGGGCACCAGGCCCCACCGCTCCCAGTCCAGCAGGCACAGGGGCTCGGCGGTGAGGTTGCCCCAGTGCAGGTCACCGTGACCGGTCACCCGCTCCACGTTGGCGGGGGCCGGGATGCCGAGGAACTGGGGGAAGGCTCGTTCGATCCATCCGGCCCGGACGGTCGTCTTCACACCCTCCGCTTCAGCGAGCAGGGCAAGGGCTTGGCGAAGGTCCGCCCACCATTCGTCAGGCAGCGCCGGATCGTGGTCGATGTCGGCTCTGTCCGGGGACACCACGGGTTGCCTCAGGTAGTCCAGGACTTCGGCCTCGAAGGCCCACTCGCCGTCAGTCCAGTCGTGCACCCCGTGCAGGCGGGGGCGCGGGACGCCTTCGGGTAGGAGCTGGGAAGCCCCGACGATGCCCTCCCCCTGCTTTCTGCCCGCGTTCCTTTTCGCCGTCCGGCTCACCCGTAGCCACCGGTCCTCCGCTCGGCGTCCGAGGGTGACACCGAGGAAGCCCCACGCCAGCGGCCCCGTGCAGCTGAGGCCCAGTGCCTTGGCCGCCCGGTCGTGGGCTGCCTCCATCAGGGCTCGTACCTCCTCATTCACCGGCGAGTTCATCCGTCACCCTCCTGAGTTCCTGGGCCGTCAGCGGCGCAGCCAGAGCCTTGGCCATATCGTCCCAGTGCTCGCGGGTGCTCGCGGAGGTGAGGACGACATCGAGGCCGGGGCACGAGCCAGCGGCCAGCAGGGCAGCGGCTGCGGCCGACAGGCCGGGGCGGATGAGGTTCACCAGTTCGGGTGTCATGGCGTCGAGGAGTTCGCCCCCGTGCAGGGGCGCGGAGCCGAACGTGATCAGCCCGGCGTCCTTCGCCTGTACAAGTGGTCCGCCGCCGTTCAGGGCCTGTGTGATCGGGGCATCCATGATCAGGCTGACGGGCATCTGCATGCCCGTGAAGTGATGCTCGGCGGACCCAGCTGCCTGGCGTGCGAGCGCGAGCAACTCGGCGACACTGAACGCTCCGGAGGTTAGGCCCGACCAAGTGGCGACGCCGTACCCACCGATCCTGCCCGCATGGGCGAACTCCTCCAGCGCCGTGAAGGCTTCCCGCACACGCCCGTGCAGAGCGGCGCGGTCAAGGCCGTGCCCGTGGTGCTCGGGGTTGTGCACGAACACCAGGTCCACGCGCCCGAGCGCGGCCAAGGATCGCTCCGTCTGCCAGCGGACGAAGCCTCGCTCAAGGCTGTGCCTACCGGCCGCCTCTTCCCGGGTGAGCACGCCCTCAGCCAGCGCGCTGCGGCCTTGCTCCTCCGTGAAGAACCCCGTCTTCGTGGCTACCCGCACGGTCGGGTATTCCCCGAGCACCGGGCGCAGCTCCTCATGCGTCTGACCACGACCATAGTTGGGTGCCGTGTCCACCCAGGGGCTGCCTGCGGCCAGGGCGGTGCGTGCCGCCTGACTGACGGCACGCACGCGGTATGTCCCCAGGCAGAGCGCGGCGGTCACAGCGCCGTCCCCACGACTGCGACGGCGTGGCCGTCGATGAGGACGGAGACCAGTTCGGCCACCTCCTTGACCTCAAGCCCCGCGGAGTCGGCCACCTCCCCCAGCGTGGTCGGCTGGTTGGTCAGCAGCGTGCCCAGCGCGGGCGCCGCGGACTCAGCGAAGTCCCACGCGGTACCCGCCGCGGAGAAGGTGACCGTGCCCTGTTCGCGGTTGGCCGTCAGGCGACCTCTCGGAGCGGTGAGCTTGACCGTGATCTCTCTCCGTGCGGGGAGTCCGTCCACGTAGGGCAGGGACGGAATCGCGTGGCCCAGGTCCGTCGTGTCGATCGACTCCGCCCACCGCTCCACGAGGCGGGGGTCCGCCATCATGTCGGCCACCTCACGTCGTACGGCGTCGATGAAGTCCGACTGTTCCGCCAGCGAGCCGAAACGCGGGATGTCCCGGCGCAGCGCGAGGGACGCCCGGAGCTGATCGACGACCCACAGCATCAGGTCAGCGCCGGTGTGCGGGACCATGCCGAACGTGAGGTGAAGGGATTCCGTCCCCTGATCGGCGGTGACCGAGTGCCACCACCCGCGCGGCAGGTAGAGCACGTCACCCGGGGACAGAACGAGGTCCGCCACCGGGTCGCCCTCTGGCTCCTCCGGCGACTCCACGTCCCGGAAGGTGGGCGCCTCACGGGTCATCCCCCACAGGCGCCACCGCTTCGAGCCATGCAGTTGCACCACGACGACATCGTGGTCGTCCCAATGCCGGCCGAAGCCCTCCCGCTCGGTCCACGAGGCGTACACGTTGGCCTGCACGGAAGTCCCGAGGAAGCGTTCCAGCCCCTCCGCAGCCGCCCCCACGGCGGGGTGGATCTTCTCCACCGCGTCGAGGACCAGCGACGCCCCGTCCCTGAGCTGGGCGTGGAAGTCGGACGGCTGGATACGGGACCAGGTGACCGCGCGGCGGTTCGTTGTCGGGATCGCGTAGCGGTGCAGCGGCACCATCTCGCCGTCAGCCGACAGGCGCAGCCGGGGCGGCTCCAGCCGCTGCGTGGCAATGATCCGGTTCAGGTCGTCCCAGGAGAACAGACCCGCCACGTCGGCGACCCCGGGGAAGTGCGCGTACGAGCGGTGGTACGTCTGGGCGAGGAACCTGTCCCCGCCCAGACGCCCCGCCCACGAGGCTGCATCAAGCAACGTGGGCGCTCCCGTCAGTCGTTGCCGTCGGAACGGCCACTGCTGACGTCCGACTCCTGCTCGGCACGCGTGCGCGCGGCCACGATCTTCCGCTTCGCGACGAGCAGTCCACCCCCCTCGGGGGCGGCCGACGTATTGTTCTCTTCCACCATCGGACTTACCTCTCTCTTCTCGGGGACTCCCACCGGGATTCCGGCAGGAAGCAAAGGGACAGCGACGAGCGCGGCGGACGCAGACCTTGGCGACGACGGGCGCCCCGTGCACCGCGGGCACCCGCACGGCGGGGACTTGGTCGGCGAACCCGAGATCACTGCGTTGCGGTGGTTCACCCGCACCATGCGCACCGAGTCGTACATCCGGCCCCGTCGTATATCACCCGGAGAGTCATGCACCCGGTCGTCATGAGCGCACACCAGCGTCAGGGCCGAACCTCCGCCGGTACCCCAGCCGCCACCCCACGCCGTAGCGGACCCACTTTTCGTTTCGCCCGGTCGCTGCCATGGGGGAAATCATTGGCCTACAAAGCGACGGCTGTGTAGTTCTTTCCCGTCATGGACTAAAGATCATGAACGGCAGGCGGCGGACCACTCCGCCAACAAGGCTCGCGC
Source organism: Streptomyces sp. NPDC050743 (assembly GCF_044456925.1). Taxonomy (NCBI): domain Bacteria; kingdom Bacillati; phylum Actinomycetota; class Actinomycetes; order Kitasatosporales; family Streptomycetaceae; genus Streptomyces; species Streptomyces sp. NPDC050743. The sequence continues at coordinate 220,753 of NZ_JBITGJ010000004.1, read as the reverse complement.
TTCGTCCCCGAACAGCGCATAACCCTCAAGCGTGGAGAACAGTTCCAAGTGCATTTCGATGTCGCGTGGATCTCTCAGGATCACGACACCGGTGGTGTTCTCCACGGTGGCCAGGGTGTCGTCATAGATGGTGAAGGTGTCCATCGGAGCCATGGGCTTGTATCCCGCGATGGGGATGACGCCGAGCTTCACGTTCGCAAGGTGGGTCAGTGAGGCCAGCCGGTCAATCTGCATCGCCATCGCAGCCGGGGGCAGGAGTGGCCACCTCACAGCCTGCTCGGTGAGAATGAAAGTGAACCGCTTCTTCGTGTCGTAAAGAACCTCCTGCCGCTCCAGCTTCCTCGCGATCGTCTTAGTGACATCGGCCGGAGAATGGGCAAGGCTGGCGCGGATGTACTCAGGGGTGGACAGCAGTCCTGTAATCATCGAGAGCAGGAAGAAGCGGAACTCCGTGGACGAGGATTCAAGGGCGGCAAGTTCAGTCTGCTTCTTCTCCAGGCCCCTACGCCGGAGCGAGCGCAGGTCTTGCCATTCGGTGTTGGCCAGCCTCGCGAGGGCAACGACCTCCTCGATGACCTCAGGTGGTGCCACCACGGCCCGGAGGATCCTTTCCAGATCCAGCAGACTCGGCTGAACTTTCCCATTCTCGATCCGACTGATCTTCGATTGGGACATGTTGCAACGCCGAGCGAGCCGGTCCCCAGTGAGGCCGGCTCGCTTGCGTAGTTCTTTCAGCAGGGCCGCCAGTTCCTGTTTCGGCTGCCCGAGCTGCTCAGGATCGAACGTCACCCGCTGCTCACGTACTCCAGGAACGGCACGGATTTGGCAATGGCAATCCGCTTCCACTGCCGGTAGGGCTCCGGGTCGCCCTCGTACAGCTCCCGGTTTATCTGTGTCCCGTCCGCCCGGTAGTTCATCAGGACCACCTTGGACTCGTCGAACATCCAGAAGTCCTGATCTGGAAGTCCCGGGTTCTCCCGGTCGGTGAGGTCGAGGATACGGATATCCTCGCCCGCCTTCACGTGGTGCCGGTAGTAGTACTCGAATTCGAACCGAAGGTAGTCCGAGAGCGGGCGGGTCACGACGTGCACCCTGCCGACTCTCTTTCCTTCCGAGGCCCACTGCCGGACCTCATCCATCCAGGCCGATGTGTAATCGTCCGGCGACTTCTCCCCGGCGAGGAATCGCTTCAGCTTCTCCGCTTCCTGGGGCATGGTGTAGACGGGCAGCGTCTCCAGCCTCCACGCCTCACGCTCCATGGAATCGAAGCAGTCGTTCCAGGCGTCACCATCCAAGTGCACGGAACGCCTCCCTGAGAACCGCCTCCGGGATTTCCACAAGCCCTTCCCCGGCGGGCGGGGTGAAGGCGTCGGACACGTCACCCTGCACCACGAACGACCCCGCGGCCGTGCGGTACACGTTCGGGCAGTCCTTCTCTCCGCACTCGCCGTTGCCATTGCCCGTGAGCCGGGTGAGTGCCGAACGCTCGGACATGCCAAACCCCCTTGCTCTGGCCCCCATTGGGCCGCCTGCCCATGACGTTAGAGGGGGCCGGGCGCAGCGTCTATGCACGAACACGACTATGCGTGTCCTCGCATAAACCCGTGCGGCCGGAGGGGCGCAGCCGAAGGGGAGGAAGAGGAGCGGCAGGGTGCGGGGGCTGACTGAAGGACCCCGTCCTACCTGCTCCCGGCAGCAGGCCACCCCGGTGCAGGCTGCCTTCAGGGCCGCCTACCACCTCCCGCCCGTGAACGCGGTAGCGGTCGGCACGGACAACCCCGACCACCTGCGAGATCTGACCAACGCCCAGAGCTTCGCGGTGGACGAGGAGGCCGTCCGCCACTACCGCAGCCTCCTGCGCAACCGCCGTCAGGAGTGAAGCTCGGCGATGAGCCGCGCCGCCTCCTCCCGGGCGGGCTCCAAGCGGGGATCCTGGGGATGGGCGTGCGGCCCTACGACCTTCGCACAGAAGAACAGGGCCATCAGCCGGCCAGACCTGCTCTCCAGGTCTGGCCGACGCTCCGCCCACACTCGTTGTGCCAGGGCAGGGACGGCGAGGGAGTTCCCCCAGAGGGTGGCCGCGTCCAGTCCGCGCGGCGCCATCCCCCAATCCTCCCAATCGATGATGCAGAACTCGGGCCCGGTCACGTTCGCCCACGTCAGACCCGCATGTGCCGGCGTCCACTCATCCACGGTGGCGTCTACTTCGGGGAAGACTGCTCGGATCGTCCCAGTCACCAGTTCCTGGGTGGCCGTCTCTGTGTCCGGAGTGGCGAGGCGGTGCGTGCGCTGCGCGGCGAGTGCGTCCAGCGAAGCATTGAGTGCCGCCCACCAGCCGTCCGACAGTTGAGGATCCTCGATCACCAGAGCGGCTTGCCCAACGGGCGGGGCGGTGACCAGCACCATTTCGTCTGCCCGCCACATCACCGGCTCGTCCCGCTCGCGCCACGCCAGCCCCGCATACCACTTCGGCATAGACACTCCATGCAAGACCGCTGCGGCCTCGGTGCCGTTCCAGCCCTGTGCTCCGATCCGGTCGAAGCTGCGCCGCTCAACCCTCACCCACGTTCCACGGTCCGTCCGCGCCCCAACCGAGCGCCGCTTGCACACCACGGTGTCACGGAGCAACTGCATTTGAAGGGACCGCTCCACGTGTTCGAGAACGTCATCAACCGGCTCAACACGCAAGTCCACGGCCCGTGCACCAGGCGAAGAGAGCGTCATCTGGACTCCTTGGGCCCTCGCTGTGGGGTAGGGGCGACCTGCCGTCAGGTGAAAGCACCCGTAAGTTGATTAATGTAGTGGGTGATGTGCGGCATCCTGTGCGGCAGTTGATCGAGCGGGAAGAGGCGGAGCGCTTGGCATTCGCCAAGGACGAGGTCGGTTGCGGCAACTTCCCCCCTCTACGGAGCGAGGAACAGCTGCGGCGGGATGATCTGCAGCAGGAGGGACCGCGACGGCCCGCGAGACGCTGGATTAGACGGGCGTGTGCTGTGCTGTACGGCGCGGTCTGGTTGAGCGGATCCATCCGGCGACGGGTGTCCACTGCGTGTACCTGGCAGGGGACGCAACGAACAGTGATGCGGTTGAAGAGCGGCTTGGGTGGCGAAGAATGCGGCGGGCCGCTTCATGTCCGTCGACACGATCTACCCGCCGATGCTGGCAGCACTGGAGGAAGACGTATGACCGAGCAAAGGGCACAAGAGCGACCGGGCATCGCAGCCGCGATCGTGGTACAGGACGGCGCCGTGCTCATGGTTCGCCGCCGGGTCGCGGAAGGTCAACTGTCTTGGCAGTTCCCGGCGGGCGAGATCGAGGGGACGGAGACCCCTGAACAAGCAGCCGTGCGAGAGACGAGCGAAGAGGTCGGCATGGAGGTGACCGCTCTCAAGGTCCTCGGAGAACGGGTTCACCCCAAGAGTGGCCGGAAGATGACCTACGTGGCCTGTGTCGTAGAGTCCGGCGCTCCTTACGTGGCGGACGACGATGAACTGGCTGAGGTGGCATGGGTCCGGCATGCCCAGATTCCCGCGTACGTGCCATACGGCCTCTTCGACGCGGTGCAGGTATATCTCGACGCCGCACTGAGCCGGTAACACCTCGGTGCGTGCTGCGGACGGAGGACGAGGCAGCTTCGGGTAATCAGACCGCCCTCCCGACGAGCTAAGGAACTCGTCGTGGACACTGAAATCGGCCTGATCTGCCTGCGGTTGGTTAGCGTGGCTTCGCCATTGCCTCGTCGACCAAGTGTTCACTCATGGAGTGCCAGAGCTTCAGGTTGTATAACTCTCGTGCCACCTTCGTGTCTCCCGCGGACCGCGCTCGGCGGCCGACGTCTCATTTGTGTGCGTCCGGTGGCGTAAGACGCTGCCGCCATGGGTGGTCCGGCACGGTTACTGCGATGGCGTTCGCCAACCAAATGCGTTGAGGTTCGCCGAGCAGCGGCAGTACCGCTTCGAAGTCTGTCTCATCCTTCTCCCGTGTCGCCTTCGCCTTGTAGTAGAGCTGCACCTCGGGCGCCAGGTAGGGGATACCAGTCCCGCTTCTTCGTCCCAACCGCTCGATCGGAAGCCGGATCCGTGGGGTACGCCGAGAGACCCAATGGGTGCCCTCCGCCTCGTCCAGCATGAGCTGCACGGACCAGGGTGCCTCAGGCGTGCGTCGGCACCAGATGTCGTGGAGGGGCGGCTGAAGAGTCTCCCCAGAACGCCACGGGCGCAGCCGCCCCATGCCAGGTGGGTCCGCCACGTACAGGTCCCAGTCGGTCAAGAGATCGCGCACGCGAGCTTGGTCCCGTCGGAGGACGAGGACATCGAGATCGCCGTGCGGGCGTAGCTCACGGCCGACGGCGAGTTCGATCGCGTACCCGCCAGCGATCCACCACGGGAAGTCGGCCGCAGCGAACATGACAGCTAGATCTTCGGGACGAGCCGGCACCCAGCGCCCCACTCCCTCAATACTCACCTGTCCATGCTCTCAGTGAACGAGGCCCCGGAAGGGAAATCCGACGTAGGCCAGCCATACACAGAGGCCAGCTATGGGGTGAGCCGGTTCGGTCCGCGGAAGAGGAAGGTGGCCTCGCGGATCGACTCCAGTCCGAGTAAGACCATGAGCACGCGTCCAAGGCCCATGCCCAGCCCGCCGTGCGGTGGGCACCCGTACCGGAACGCGTTCAGGTAGTCCTGCATCGGCTCCGGACTCATGCCCTTCTCGGCGGCTTGCTTCAGCAGCACGTCGTAGCGGTGCTCGCGCTGGGCGCCGGTGGTGATCTCCAGCCCCTTCCAGAGCAGGTCGAAGCTCAGGGTCACGCTCGGGTCGTCGGCCGGCCGCATGTGGTAGAAGGGCCGGATGCCCACGGGGTAGTGGGTGATGAACACGAACTCGTGGCCGGTGGCCTGCTGGATGTGGGCGCTGATGCTCCGCTCGCCCTCCGGGTCCAGGTCCTCCTTGGTTCCTTCCGCGTCCCATCCGCCCTTGCGCAGGATGTCGTGCGCCTTGGCCATGGTGATGCGGGAGAAGGGCGTCGTAGGGACGGTGATCTCCACGCCGAACTGCTCCCGGACCGCATCGCCGTGTGCACCCGCGACCTTGGTGATGGCGTGGGCGAGCATCTGCTCCTCGAACGCCATAACGTCCTCGACGCCGTCAATCCAGGCCAGCTCGACGTCGACGCCGGTGAACTCGGTGGCGTGCCGGGAGGTGAACGACGGCTCTGCACGGAAGACGGGGCCGATCTCGAAGACCTTCTCGATTCCGGCCGAGATCGCCATCTGCTTGTAGAACTGCGGCGACTGGGCGAGATAGGCGCTGCGATCGAAGTAGCCCAGTTCGAAGACCTCGGCGCCAGACTCCGAGGCGGTGCCCATGAGCTTGGGGGTGTGCATTTCCGTGGCGCCCTGGGCATAGGCGTACTCGCGCATCCCCTGCTCCAGGGTGGTCTGCACGGCGAACATCAGCTGAGCGGCGGGACGGCGGCGTACGTCCAGGAACCGCCAGTCCAGGCGGTGCTCCAGGCTGGTGTGCTCGTCGATGGGCAGCGGTGTCGCGGCCCGGTTCAGGACCTCGACCCGCTCCGGGATGATCTCCAGGCTGTGGAGCTTCACGATCGGGTTCTCGACGACGCGGCCGGTGATCCGCACCGCGGACTCCGGCGTGAGCTGCTGCAGGGCGGCCTCGATGTCGTCGCCTGCACCGCCGCGCCGGTGGGTGACCTGCACCATGCCCGTGTGGTCGCGTACGACGACGAACTGGACCTTACTGAGCAGGCGCAGAGTGTGCGCCCAGCCCGACACGGAAACGGTTCGACCCAAGTGCTCGTGCAGGTCAGATACCAGTACACGATCGGTCGTATGGATCATCGCAGCCCTCCAGGGCGTCATGGTGATCCCTTGGGGGCGCGGGCGAGAAGGGGACTCGCGGTTCCACCACGCCTTCACCACCACTCGACAGTGGCGGCCTCATTCGTGGCCGGTAACGGGGCCAGCCGGCGGGGCATTGGACCACACGGCCGTTCCTCCCCGCGCTCAGGAGGGTCTTCACCCCGGGGCGCGAGGCTGCCTTCCCAGCTGCCAGCAGCTCTCTCGGCTCGCGTGATCCCTGGCTACTCGTCTCCGTCATCGCGTTGTGACGGAGGATAGCGAGCCAGGGCCTGGAGACGACAGCGAGATTTCTGCGTAGATCGTGATCGTGCCAGTGGGCAGGTTCGGAAGCAGGTGCGGCCACCCGGCGATCAACGGCGCCAGGAAGGAGGAGGTCTAGTCGCACTGATGAGGACGCTACCCGGGGCGCAGCCTACGAGGCTCAGTCAGCGAATGGACGGACACGGATCCGCGTGACAATTTCGTGGCGCCGGGAAACACAGCTCCCCCATCCTGACGGAATGCCCGACATCATCACCTCGCGCCTTCAGTACAACGCCACAGCGGTACGCCCAGACTGGAAGGACCTCCCACAAGACGTTCGCCATCTCATCACCCGACGCCTCGGAGGCTCAGTACAGGCCGGGCGCAGCGCAGGGAGCGGATTTACCAGCGGCTTCGCCGCTGTACTCCGCGGGGCCTTCGGACCTCTGTTCGTCAAGGCGGTCAAGAGCCTCGACAACAGCGTGGTGGCCGACTCCTACCGCAGGGAAGCGTTGATCAACCAGGCGCTCCCGGCAGAGATTCCGGCGCCACGCCTGCAGTGGATTGAGGAGCACGACGGATGGGTCGTTCTCGGCATCGACGCTGTCCCCGGTGGCCGCATGCCCACCACACCGTGGAAGCCTGATGAGCTAACGGCCACTCTCGACGCGTACACGATCACAGCAGAGGCACTCTCCACCCCACCCACAGCACTCCAGCATGTGGGCCTCAAGCCGGTGGGTGACGGCGGTGACTTCGCCGACTGGCGCAACCTCGCCCGAGGCGCCACGCCCACGAACGCCCTGCCTTCCTGGGTACCACTCGACCTACTGGACGTGCTGGCCAGCCTGGAAAGCGGATGGCGGGAGGCCGTCGCAGGCAATGCCGTCCTCCACCACGACCTACGACAGGACAACGTGCTGATCGATGCGTACGGCGCCGCGTGGATCTGCGACTGGAACTGGCCCTGCCTGGGTGCGAGCTGGTTCGACCTCGTCCTGCTCCTGGCCACCGCCTACGCCGACGGACACGACGCCACCGCCCTGTTCACCCAGCACCCCACCGCCCGCGGAGTCGCCGACGAACAACTCGATGCGGCGCTCGCCGCTCTCTCCGGTTTCTTCCTCACCTCCGGCGAACAGCCCGCAGCAGACTGGTCACCGCATCTTCGCCAGCACCAGACGTGGTGCGGAGAGGTCACACTGCGATGGCTGGCCAACCGGCGCGGTTGGGCACTCTGACCTGGGGCCCACCCGTTCAGTGTTCGACAGACAGCCCGCTCAACTCAGGCCGAGGGCGGTGCTGTCAGGACACCGCTCGGGATCCACTTGCGCAACACCTCGGGTACCTCCACCGTGCCGTCGGCCCGCTGGTGCTGCTCCAGCAGCGCGGGCACAAGCCTGCTCGTGGCCAGACCTGAGCCGTTCAGCGTGTGGACGAACATCGACTTCCCCTGTTGCGGCCGGTAGCGGATGTTGCCACGCCTCGCCTGGTAGTCGCGGGCATTCGACACCGAGCTGACCTCGACGTACGCCTCGATGCTCGGCAGCCACACCTCGACGTCGTACGTCTTGGCCATCGCTGCGCTGGTGTCCCCGGCCGCGAGTCGCGTGATCCGATAGTGCAGGCCCAGTCCCTTTACCAAGTCCTCCGCTCTGCCGAGAAGCTCCTGGTGTGCGGCGTCCGAGGCGTCCGGGTGGGTGAACTGGAACAGCTCGACCTTGTTGAACTGGTGACCGCGCAGGGTCCCCCGTTCAGCCGTGCGGTAGCCGCCGGCCTCCTTGCGGTAGCACGGCGTGTACGCGACGTACTTCCGAGGCAGCTCCGTCTCGGGCAGCGTCTCGTCCCGGTGCAGATTGACCAACGCTGTCTCCGCGGTCGGTAGCAGGAACCGCTCCGGACCGTGCACCCCCTGCTCCAAGGCGAAGACCTCGTCCGCAAACTTGGGGAACTGGCCCGCGGTGTACCCGGCCGCGAAGGTCAGGATGTGCGGTGGCAACACGAACTCATAGCCGTCCCGCACATGTGCCTCCAGGAAGTGGTTCAGCAGCGCCCACTCCAGGAGCGCGCCGTCGCCCCGGTAGATCCAGAAGCCGCTGCCGCCGAGCTTCGTGCCCCGCTCATAGTCGACCAAGCCCAGAGTTCGAGCGAGCTCCACATGGTCCCTGGGCGTGAAACCGAACTCCGGACGCTGGCCGGCTTCACGAATGACCTCGTTGTTCTCCTTGCCCCCGGCCAGCACGTCCGCGTCGGGTAGGTTCGGCAGCGGATCAAGGAAGACCTGACGCGCCTGCTCCAGTTCGATGAGCCGCGCCCCGACGGCGGTCAGCTGCTCGCCCACGGCCGATGCTTCACCGTGCAGACTTGCCACGCCCTCGCCAACCCGCTGCCGTTTCGCGATCTCGCCCGAGATCCTCTTGCGCTCCCCACGGAGGCGTTCCATCTCAGCCCGCACCTGTCGGTAGTCGTCGTCCAGTCGAAGAAACTCGTCGAGGTCGACGTGGACCGCCCGCTTGGCTAGCGCCTGCTGGACACGGACTGGGTTCTGGCGAATCAGGGTGACATCGATCATCCTGCCGTGCTCCGTTCGATCAGTCATCATGACGTGATCCCTTGGGAGCGCGGGCGAGAAGGGGCAACTCGCGGTGCCACCGCGCCTTCGCCACCAGCAGATGGTGGCCTCATTCACGACCCGGTCACGGGGGTCAACCGGCGGGGCATTGGACCTTCCCTGAGGCCGTTCCTCCCCGCACTCGGGAGGGGATTCACCTGGGGCGCGAGGCTGCCTTCCCAGCTGCCAGCAGCTCTCTCGGCTCGCGTGATCCCTGGCTACTCGTCTCCGTCAACGCGTTGCCCGGAAGGATACGTACGCCGCGATCGGGTCCGCAATCGAGAAACGCTTCGGCGGCTCCCGCAGCGTCCAGGCTTCCCCTTTGCGCACGGCCAGGATGTCCAAGACGTCCTCGCCGTCGCTGCCATATCCTCCCCAGGTGGCAACGACCAAGGTTGACTGGGCGTACGAACTGGCTGGTGAGCTGCTGAGTAGCAGCCTCCCGCGCAGGTGGGCACACTCGCAGGGCGTTGCCGCTTGCGCCCAGACGCTGGCGCCGCTGGCCGGTAACAGCGCCGAGGTGCTGGAAGCCGCTGCGGTGCTGCATGACATCGGCTACGCGCCCCCGCTCGCCTCTACCGGATTCCATCCGCTGGACGGAGCACGGTACCTCCGTGACGTGCACGGGGCGGAGGGACGGGTTGTCCGCCTGGTCGCGAACCACTCGTATGCGCTGCTCGAAGCCGCGGAGCGTGGCCTCCGGACTGAGCTGGCCGACGAGTTCCCCCTCCTGGATGATCCGCTCCTCGTGGACGCGCTGGTCTACTGCGACATGACCACGACGCCGGACGGCCGACGGACGACGCCCCATGAGCGGCTGCAGGAGATCTTGGGCCGCTACGGCGAGGACAGCGTGGTCGGGCGTTTCATCCGCCGGGCCGCCCCGCACATCCACGCGAGTGTGGATCGAGTGCGGGCGGCAGCGGTCGAGGCCGGCGTGGAGCTGTAAGTCCGAGCGGTCAGCCGAGGTAGGGGTAAGCCCCGGTCAGGTAGTGGCCGATCTGCTCGTGCATGCTCGGGTGGATGTCGAGCTTGTCCAGGTCGTCCGGGTGAACCCAGCGCACGCCGTCGGCCTCCTCATTGACGGTGGGCTTGCCCCCTACGGGGCGGCCGATGTACACGGCCTCGTACTGCTGCCGGATCTCGCCGTCCGTGTACTCGATGATGTGCTCCGGGTTGGAGTAGACGCCGAGGAAGCCGGTGACCGCCGCGACGATGCCGGTCTCCTCCTCGCACTCGCGGACGGCGCACTGCGCCGGGCTCTCGCCGATGTCCTGGGCTCCTCCGGGCAGGGCCCACTGGCCGGTGTCGCGGCGTCGCTGGAGAAGGATGGCGCCTTCGTCGTTGACCACGACCAGGTTGCTGGCGGGGATAAGGGTGTTGGCCTTGGGGGCCTTGGGGTCGTGGTAGTACTCGGTCCTGCCCACGGCAGTGCTACTCCTGTCTGTCGGGCGCCCAGGGGCGCGCGGATGCCCACACGGCCTCGAAGCTGTCGCCGTACCGCTGGAACCACTCCCCGCCGTCTATGTTGCGGAGCTGGAGTAGCGGGTTGGCGCTGGCCGGCTGGCCCCAGATGTGCGGGTTGACCATGAGGTGGTCGTCGTAAGGGTGAACATGGACGAACGATGGCACTCCGGTCTGACAATCGGGGCGAGATCGTGGAACGCATCGTCTGGGCAGGCAAGATGGCATTGCTGGTGGGGATTACGGGTTCTGTCGCCGCTGTCGTCACATACTGCCGTCACGGTCCGAACCCCTCAGCGCACCGGCAAACACAGCAGCATGAAGCCCGCCCTTCCCGAAATCGGGGAGGCCGGGCTTCATGCGTCGAATGAAGGACGGACACCGGCGTTCAGCCAGCCGGGGCGCGCAGGAGCCGGTCCCGCGTGCTCGCCGGCAGCACCCGGCGCAGGACCGGTGCGGTCGAGCTGAGCGAGGCGGCGAACGCGGCGACCAGGTCGTGCGGGACGCTGGCTGCGAAGGACGCCGCCCACAGGCACTGCGTGCCCAGCGCGGGCTCGGCCCATGCCTGCCATCCGGCCGGTCCCGCAGCGTCGGCCTCGGCGACCAGGGTGCGCGGGTCGGCGTCCTGGATGAGGGGCGGGACCTCGCCGAGGCTGAGGTGGGAGGTGAACGTCGGGTCCGTCGCTGCCGCGTGGGGCTGGTCGATGTCGCGGAGCCAGCCGTGGGCGGTGACCGCGTCGAGGACCACCTCGGGCCCGGCGAAGGACACGGCGGGCTGGTCCCGGGCATCGAGCGCGACGAGGAAGTCGGTGAGGACCTCGCCGGGGACGTCTGGGGTGAAGTAGGCCGACCACTGCGCGAGCGGACTGTTGGTATCGGCGCGGGCGCAGACCTGCCAGGAGATCGGCAGTTCGCCGAGGTGGAACGGCTCGTCCGCCAAGACCCACTGGGCCCACCGGAGGGTGTCCTGGCTGATGTGCAGGACGGTGCTGCGCAGGACCTGACGGTCCTCCGGCGCCTCGTCAGGTTCCTGGCGTCCGCGGACGATCGCAAGGCTCGACCAGCCAAGGCCGGCGAGCGTATCGGCGACGGAGTCGTAGAGGCGTCCGTCGTCCCCGGCCAGGTGCCGGGGACCGACCCAGTAGGCGCGCTGGGCGCTGTTGCTGGCCGGCGGATCGAGGGGGGTGTCGGGGTTCAGGGGCGCCTCCAAGGGCTCGGTGCGGGTCTACTTGCCGCGTGCGGTGCGGCGTTCCCGGCGAGGGGGTGCCTGGACGGGAGAGTGCCAGGTCAGGGCGACGGCGACCTCGGGCGGCAGATGACCAAGCTGGGCGCCCGGATCCCGGCCTTCGGCGAGGTAGACGACGGGCCGCCCGGTCTCGTCCACGCACTGCACGACCTGCGCCAAGCGGTGTGCCATCGGGAAGAAGGGATTCATGGCCTGGCGTACCGGGGCACTCCGATCGCAGCCGGACAGCAGGTCGATGAGATCGCCGACAGTCATCTCCGGGGTCGTCACGAACAGCCTCCTGGGGTAGAGGGATACGGGGAGCAGTGGAAACGTTCGGCGGCAGACAGGCGACCGCGTGCGGGGCGGGGACTATCTGTCTGTGTCCGCGCTCTCATAGGGGGCGTGAGGTCTCCAGCACGCGCGCCACAGCGGCGGCGACGATGTCCGCCGGCGTCTCGGTGTCGAACGACAGGTGGTAGCCACGCACCTTGGCCGTGCCGGTGACGGCGATCTTCCATCCCTCGCCGTCCGTGCCGGGGCGGCCGAGCGGGAACCAGCCGAGGTAGAACCGGCCGTCCTTGGAGCTGACGTGCACGTCCGCACGGTCGTCCACGATGAGGTTGAAGTCCTCAGCGGAGAACTGGTCCATGACGAGCGTGGGCTGGCCAGGACCCAGCTGCCACTCGTGCAGCCGCAGGGCTTCGACAGTGGTGGAGAATCCAGGGCCGACGGGAGCCACGGTCACGGCAATCACCTCTCTGACCTGGGGTTTCTTGCAAGATCGTCTACGTTGGCATGCTCTCGCGCACGTTGGCCAGTCTTTCCGCGATCTTTCCTGTCTGCCCCCGGCGAACTGCTGTCTCCTGTCACTCAATCGAGGCGTTTGGCAGCGAACCCAGTCGTGGGGCTTCCAACACCGCCACGTGCCGACACCACGCCGAAGAGGTCAATGGGAACGGCACCTTGTCCTGTCGACACAGGTCTTGTCAGTGACACCTCATACACTCCGCTGATGCGACAGCCAAGGATGATGAGCACCCTGGCCCTGGCCCTCCCAGACACCAGAGCTCACGGGTACGGCGTCTGCAAGGTCGCCCGCAGATCCAGTAGATCAACGGCACCATGCGCCAGAAGCGCTTCCGTGAGGTGGGACGGTCTCCGTTACGGATCTCGGAGAGGGTTCCACTATCGTCCGTGTCAACAGGGGGATTAGAGCTGTGCCTTCCGCTACTGGCTTGACCGACTTGCGCGAGCAGTGGATCCAGAAGATCTGCACGAGGATCGCCACCTCCAGCGGCCGCCACCCGTTGCTAGAACCGGCGCGAATCGTCGGCGACACGAGCGATCTGGATCTGATACGGGCCCTTCTGGTTCTGCAGATCGCCGTCTTGGACGCGCGTGGCCGATCTACCGCGCACATCACCGGACTCCTGGCCGAGCACCCGGTCTTCGCCGATCCCAAGCCCGACACAGATCAGTTCGCCAGCCTGGTCAAGCATGTCCGCCAGCGTGTGGAATACGACGGAGTAACGGGTTCCGTCCTGCTGTTCGGCCTCGGCCTACGTGCCGGGGAGTTGGAAAGCGCGTACGCCCTTCTCCTGAACCCCTGGTTCCGTCGGCGTTCCCGCGCGGCCACCACTGCCCAGGTAGTCAGAGACCTGGCCCGGCACTGGGGCGTGGAAGCCCCTCGCACCGTAAAAGCTGCGGTGCCTCGCTCACTCGCACCCCTGGAGGCGTGCTCCGACACCATCTGGTCCCGGCTGAAAACGGAGCCCGACACTCGTGTCCAGCATGTCGTGTCACGTGTCCTATTTGGGAAAGGCAACGAGGCTCAAGAGCTATGGATGAAGCAGTTTCCAGCCCGCGGTGTCAGGCATCTCTGGGAGCTGGGCTCACAAGCGGCCAGCTGCACCGCAGCTAGAGGGTACTTTCGCGAGGCGATCCGCCACCCCCAGCTGAACTATGCTCAGCGGTCGGTCCTCACTCGCGCCTTGGACGTGGTCGACGACCAACTCGAGGCGCTCGCCGAAGCGATAGGTTGCCTTAGCGCCACCGAGCGCAACCTGCTACGGCCCCGTACACAGCAGGAACGCTTCCAGGACGCCTGCATCCTGACCTTCCTGAACCGGTCGCTCCACTTCCGAGACAGCTACCCCGTTAGCTCCTGTGTCCCCGACGCCCAGGCGGTACACGGCACATACGGCCCTCTGCCCTGGTGGAACATCATCGTACGAACCGGGGAGGAGACGGAGGCCGCCCGCGCCGCACTCAGCGAGGGAGTGTTGCCCCTCGGTTTCGAGAGGGATCCCGGACACGCGAGTCGACTTCTGCTCATCTGCCGCAAGCCCAGAACGAAGTCCCTGGGTATGCGCGCTCACTTCGTCTTCGACCTGGACAACCCAGCCCACGCCTGCGAGCTGCTCCTCATAGCGAAGAGCTCCGGCGTTCCCATCGACCTCTATGCCGAATCGCACAACGAGCAAGACGAATGGGACATCGAGTACACCCACCTGGGCACGCTGTACGCGCCCATCGGCCCGGAACTCGCTGGCCTGGTCACGGAAGGGGCCATCGAAGCACTGACACGATCCTTGCCGGGCGCCCGTGACAGTGACCTCGACGAGCATGAGGGGATTGAGCCGCTCGTGGAGGCGTTGCGGCGTCTGCCTCCCGCGGGGGTCCAGCACTTCTCCTCGGGGCGGCATATCACCGCATCGTCCCATCGCGACCTCGAAGGCGGGGTCGTAGCGCTGAAGGCCGACCCGCCGGTGGAGCTCTCTGGATTCTCCAGGGGCACCAAGAAGCGCCAGCAATCCAGCCGCTCGCGGGAGACGCGCACCAGGACTCCCCTGTCTCCCCCTCGGACGACTGGATTCGTGTACGTCCAGCGGAATCCTGCCTTCCCGGACATGCTTAAGATCGGCTACTCGGACCGGCTCGCAGAGGACCGCGCGAAGGAGCTGTACGGCACATCGGTCCCCTTCCCTTACGAGGTGCTTTTCAGGGCTCTCTCGTCCCGCCCTGAAGACGTGGAACGGGCTGTCCATCGCCTCCTCACTGCCCAACGGGTCAACGCAGACAGGGAATTCTTCCGCGTCACCCTTGAGACGGCTATCGAGGCGATCCGCCATTGCCAGGGTGAGGCAACCGGGATCACCACCTGGGAGCCGACACCTGTCATTCATCGCCTGCGCGCGGACGACCGAGTCGTCCTGCCACTGAGGGCCGGGCAGTTGTTCGCGCTCACGGCATACCCCCATCTGCTCAGTTCGTCTGCCGAGGTCCTCGACTTCTGGCAGGCCCACGCGGACGGTGATCTACTGGAAATTCACGCCACACGCGACCCCGGGCATGTGGCCGGCATCAGCGACAACGATCCCGGTGCATTCGAGGACCCCGTTCCATTCCTCAATTAGGAAAAAACCGCACGGAACGGCATGCTCCACGGTCGGGAACGCCTGGTCGCCGGCGACCGGCTGATCTGGTTCTCGGACGAAGAGGGGTCGACCGACGCCCGCGGCGTCGTCTTCGAAGCGGACGCCTTCTGCCAGGTCACCTACCGGACGGCAGCCATCCGACGGGGCCCGCTGGGAATTCCTCTCCTGCTGAACGACCTTGACCGGGACATCCCCGACGCCATGGGAACACTCATTAGGGACGTCCTCGCACTAGACCCACCGCGTAGCTGGGCGCCCCGGAATCCTCAAGAAGAAGACGGGTGGGCGGTAGCGGCCACGGATCCCCAGCCGCCCGAGCGCTGGCTCCCACAACTCGAACGACGGCACAGGAACGTGCGCCGAGACCGATCCTGAACACCGTGAGGCACAGGAGCCAGCTCGACGTGACCAAATCCCAGCGTACGCACTGAATTTCTGTCAGATCCCAACCAGGCCCGGCAAGTTCTTTTGCCAACCGATCCCGGTCGGCGCAGGTCAGCGGGACTCCCACCCCATGGTCACCGACTTCAGACTGCCGAGCACCGTCTGCCATGAACAGCCAGATCAGGCCCAGGCGCAGATAGCGGCGGGGGACCCACTGGTGTGAGATGTGTGATCAGCTGTTCGGCGTCGAAGACAACAGCAGGCCCCCGGATGCACTTCCCCGGGGGCCTGCTGACGGTGGTGATCTTTGGCTAGTTGGTCTGGCTGTTGTTGTCGGGCTCGGACTCGGCAGCCGTACGACGGCGCACAGCGACCACGGTGACGGCGCCGGCGATGACGAGGAGCCCCGCGCCTGCGGCGATCCAAGGCGCAGCGTCGGCACCGGTGTGGGCGAGGGAGCCTGCCGGGGTCGGTGGCGAGGAGTCGCCGACCGGGACTGCGGCTGCGGTGGACGAGAAGTCAGCATCCGGGGTGCCGGTGCCCGGCGTGGAGGGCTTGGCCCCGCCGGTCCCATTGCCCGGCGTGTCCGCAGGGGTGGAGGTGCCGGTGGGCTTGTGCGTCGGTTTGTCCGAGAGGTGGGGCTTCGGGCTGGTGGCGGTCTTGGTGTTGGTGACGGTCACAGTCACAGGGGCGCCGGGGCCCGCTGTGAACGTCTTGGACGGCTTGTAGAGGTCGTATCCGGCGGGTGCCTTGACCTGCTTGACCCAGAACTCCGTGTTCCGGCTGGACACCGGCAGTTCCCCGGAGGCCGTGCCCTTGTCCCCGGTCGTCAGGGTGAGCAGCGTTGAGGTGCCGGTGCCGATGTTCACCGTTGCGCCGGGTAGGAGTGTGCCGGTCTTGTCGTCCTTGGCCTGCAGGAGCACCTTGGCGACCTTGAACGAGTCCGTGATCGTCAGCCGCGTGGTCGCGCCGGGAGTGACGATGACGTCCTGGTCGGCGACAACCTCGTGGAGCGGGCTTCCGGAGGCCGTCTCCTTGAGCCGGTAGACGCCCGGCGCGAGGTCGGGGAAGGTCAGCTTCCCCTGCGCGTCGGTTGTCCCGCGCCCGGCCTCCTGGCCGGCTGAGTCGAGCAGCAGGAACGCTGCGCCGGGGAGCACATCTCCGGCCGCGTCCCTGGTGGTGATCTCAACGCTGCCCGCGTCCGGGGCCGGTGTGTCGGCAGCGGCGGCCGAGGCGGAGGGGCTCGGATCGGAGGGTTGGGCGTTCGCGGCCGACGCCCAGGTGAGGGTGCCGGTCACCGCGGCGGCGACGGCGGCGGATCGGACGGCGCCACGGATGAAACGAGCGTGCACGAGAAAGGGGACTCCTTGATCAGTTGGTGGAAGGTCGGTCACCGCACGGGGATTCAGCGGGTGCGGGCCCCGCTGCGGGTGGCCGAAGGGACGGTCGCCCGGTGCGCGGAACGGCCGGCAGCGCGGCTGGGCGTGGACGCGGCCCAGGCGCCGGGGAACCAGACGGCGGTGTACTGCTCGATGGCGTCGCGCAGCCCGGTGGTGACGGCTCCCTCCCACGGTGGCCGGCCGGGGTGGCGGTAGGTGCTGAACGTGCCGTACTGCTTGGTGTTCGGCCGGGTGTTGTTGGCTTCGTCGCGGCGGTGGAAGGTGCCGTGATCGAGGAAGCTGAGGGCGACCGCGTCGATTTCACCGCGGTCCGGGTGGATGACCGCCACGCGAAGACCGCCGTAGGTGTCCGCGTGGATGGTGGCGGTGAAGTCGATTCGCAGCCGCAGCGGTGCGCCCGGGACCGGAGCGGCGAAGTAGGTGGCGCCTACGACGGCGTAGTCGAAGGGAAGGCACAGCTGGGCGAAGAACTCGGCGGCGTGCAGGGACAAGAGGAATCTCCGGTCGGGGACGGGCCGGCTTCATCGGCGCGGGCCGGGCAGGGCCTGCCGGCTGGTGGTGCTCCAGCGCGGGACGCTGGCCGCAGGGAGCGCTGCCGGACGGCGGGATGCGGCAGCCCGCTGCACGTCAAGCGGGGTTGGGGCCGGCGGCTGTGGCGGGATGATGGGGGTGAGCTGGGCCATGCCCTCGATGTAGCTGAGGGTGTCCTGACGCCACCGGGGCAGCGGGGTCGGATCGGCGACGCACCGGGTGACTGCGGTGAGCAGGGCGACGGGGGTGTCGGTGCTGGCCGTCGCGTACCAGACGGGCCGGTCGATGGACTTGCCCGCCCACAGCTGCCAGCGGGCGTCACGGGTAGTCAGCTCGGCTTCCCGATCGAGGTCCCCGGTGGTGAACTCCAGACCGGCGAGGCCGTCCGGGGCCTGGACGGCGAACACGCCCCAGCGGGGACGGTCGATCTCCCATCCCTGCTGCAGGAGAGGCACGACGGCGAAGAAGGGATCGTGCTCGTCGATCCCGGTGACCGGCCTGGCGAGGAAGGCGTCCGGCCCCTGCTCGTAGGCGGTGGCGAGCGCGGTGGTGAACGCCTGGACGAACTCGGTGGGGACGCGGTCGTTGAAACACACGCCCCATGTCGGCGATCCGAATGGATCCTTGTAGGCGTTGATGCGCCAGAGTCCGTCGTCCTCGCCTTCGGGCAGGTAGCCAAGGCGCACGCGCCGGTCGGGGGCATTGACGTACACGTTGCCGAGGTCGTCGTGCTGGATGTCCCAGCCATGGTCGAGGAGCGGGGCGAGGGCCAGGTCGCCGGTACTGGTACTGCTGGCGAGATGGCGCGGTGAGACGAAGACGTCTCCGTCGAGCGCGTGAAGGTCGTCGTGGAGGGACACGGGTTCCTGAGTGGCGACGGGGCGGATGGGTCAATCAGCGGGCAGCAAAGCTGCTCGGAGGGCGTCGGTGGAGCCGGTGTAGTGCAGCCTGCGCAGGCCCAACCGGGCGGCGGCCTGGCAGTTGTCGGGGCGGTCGTCCACGAACAGCACGCGTCGTGGATCGCTCACCCCGGTGGCCTGCAGCGCCTGCTGGTAGGTGGCCGGGTCGGGCTTGCACAGCTGCAGGCGGGCGGAGTAGAGCGCCTGGGTCATCATGCGGCGCCAGTCGTGGGTGTCGAGCACGGTACTGAGGTGGGCGGGTGCGTTGGACAACAGCACCATCGGCAGTCCAGTGGCATGGGCGCGGCGTAGGACGGACACGACGCTGGCGTCGATCGCGGTCCACATGTCGGTTTCTGCGGCGAGGAGTTCGCGCAGCAGGCGGGGGCCGGGGTGGGCGCCGAGGACGCGGGCCCAGTACGCCAGGTCGCTGAGCTGGCCGGCGTCGTAGAGGTCGCGGGCGTTCCAGAAGGCACGCTGGAACCCTGCGAGATCGGCTTCGGGCCAGGAAGCGGTACGGGCCAGCCGTAGCCACTGGGCGCGGGTGGGCTGCAGGCCGAGGACGCCGTTGTAGTCAAGGATGACGGCGTCGGGGCCGGTGGGGCGGGTCAAGGGGCGGTGTTCTCCAGGGCTCGGCGGGTGAGGGCGGCGAGAGCGGCTGCGAGGAGTGCGGGCAGCAGCAGGGCCGTGGGCAAGGTGGTGGCGCTGGCGAGGGCGCCGATGACGGCGGGGCCAGCGAGGAGGCCGAGGTAGCCGGTGACGGAGACCGTGGCGACGGCCCTCGGGCCGTGTCTGCCGGCGGCGGTGATCAGGGAGGGGACGGTGCTGGACAGGCCGAGCCCGAAGACCGCCCAGCCGGCCAGCGCCGCAAGCACGCTGCCGACCAGGACGCCGGTGGTCAGTCCGCCGGCGGCGAGCGCAGCGCCGGTGCGGACCACGGCAGGAGCGCCGAAGCGGGTCGTGAGCCAGTCGCCGGTGAGCCGGCCGATCGCCATGCCCATGCTGTAGAGGGCAAACGCTGTCGCGCTGAGGGCGGTTGTGGCGTGCAGCGTGTGCAGGTGTACTGCGGCCCAGTCGGCCGCCGCCCCCTCCCCCAGCAGGCTCGCAGCCGCCAGCGCACCCAACAGCCACACACCTCCCGCCCGGCCCTGACCGGCCCCCTGGGGCTCCGGCGGCTTGGGCTGGTCGGCGCCGCTCAGCGCGAGGGTGCGCGGCCCGGCCACGAGCACGGTCGCGGTCAGCGCGAGGCCGGTGGCCATAAACACGGCGCTGTGGGCTGTGCGCGCAGTGGCAGCGGCCAGGGCGGCACCGCCCAGGGCACCGATCGAGTACGCGGCGTGCAGGGAGGACATGACCGGCCGGCTGGCGGCGTTCTGGCAGCGAACCGCCGCGGTATTGGCGGCGACGTCCAGGACACCGTGCGCGGCACCGAAGGTGACAGCCGCCGCGAGTAGCGAGGTCAGCGTCCGGCACTGCCCCAGCACGGCGAGAGCCGCTCCCAGTGCGACAGCTCCGCCAATCAGGAGCAGGGGAAGTCGGTCGGGCCGGGCGAGTCGGCCGCCGGCCTGCAGTCCGGCAACCATGCCGACAGCGGCGGCGAGCAGGACGAGCGACAGGCCGGCGGTGGTGAGGTGAGCGGCGTGCTGGACGGCCGGCATCCGGGCGCCCCAGACCGCCATCACCACGCCCAGGCCGAGGAAGTAGCTGGTCAGCAGGACACGGCTGCGGCGCACGGAAGCGTCGGCGCGGGTCATGCGGGGCGGCCACCCGCAGCAGGCTCGTCGGCCGTGTGCGGCACCAGGGCGACCTGCAGATGGCGCACAGCCTGCTTGGCGCGGGCCTGTGCGAGGTCCGCGGTGGGCGCGGTGGTGATCAGGTAGCCGATACGGGCGGTGAACATGTTGCCGCCGTCGGCCGGGAGGAGCAGCTGGTCGCCGACCTGGTGCTGGAAGTGCACGCGTTCCAACCAGCGCGGGCTGACGCCGTCGAATCCGAGGCGGAGCAAGGTGCCGGAGGTGTCAGGGTAGAGCAGCTGCATCGCGGCGGCCGAGGACCGGGTCGGGGTGAGGTCGGGGGCACGGCCGCAGGCGATGTCGGCGGCGGTGCGCGGCAGGTCGATGCCGGTGGCGAGCTGGACGAGATGGCCGATCATGTCACCGGCGATCCGGCCGTTGACCTCGACCAGCCGCGGCCGGCCGTCGACCAGCCGCATCTCGACATGGGAGACGCCGTCGGTGATTCCCAGGGCGTGGATCGCGGCGCGTGCCGCCGGTGCGACCACGTCGAGCAGTGGGTCGGCGGCGTCGACCGAGTGGGCCAGTTCCTCGAAATACGGCGGGGCGCTGACCGTCTTGCGGGTGACGGCCACCACGGTGGTCTCACCGCCGTTGGTGACACACTCGGCCGACACCTCGGGTCCGTCGAGATACTCCTCCACCAGCACGCTGGTGGACTCGAGTCCCAGCCCGGCCGCCTGGTCGGCGAACGCGAAGGCGGCGGTGAGCTGTTCGGGGGTGTCGGCGCGGATCACCCCGATGCTGGCCGCGTGCGCGGCGGGCTTCAGCACGACCGGGTAGCCGATCCGCTCGGCCGCCACCTGGGCCTCGGCACGCGTGCGCACGCTCACCGAGGCTGCCGACGGAACCCCGTGCTGGGCGAACAACGTACGGGAGGTGGCTTTGTTGCGGCATGCCTGCATGGCTTCCGGGGCAGTGGTGGGCAGGCCGAGCTGGCGGGCGAGGCGGGCGACCGGGACGAGGTACCACTCGGTCCACGTGAACACGCCGGCAAGGTCGTAGCGGTCGGCCAGGTCCCGGCCGGCGGCGGACAGCGCCGCCTGGTCGGTCGGATCGGACACGACCACGCAGTCCCGCAGGTACGGCGTCTCCCACGAGGGCTCTTCGCCGGTGATCAGGACGACGTCGTAGACGGCGGCCACGGACTGAAGGCAGTACCCGCGGTACGCCTCGGCCTCCATGTCGGATGCGGCGACGACCAGGACGACAGGACGGTCGGGCAAGAACAGGCTCCTCAGAATCTAAAGAGGGGGCAGGGATATGTGGACGGCGGCCCTCGGCGGCGCAGGGCCGCTGAGTGTCCGGCGAGCAGCCGCCGCGAGCGGGGCCGGCGGAGCAGAGCGGCGAAGTCGGTGCCGGCCGAGGATGCTTAGGCGGGAGGAAACCGGGAGCTGTCAGTCGGCACGACGGCGGCGCAACTCGAACGCCGCAGCCCAGTGCGGGTTTTCGCTGATCAGCCGACGGGCGTAGAGGGCGGTGAAGTTGTTGTTCAGCCCGGCGACCCCGTACGGGAGTTGGCGGCGCAGGTCCTCGAAGAGGTCCTTCACGCCGACGCGTGTGGCGCCGGAGGCCAGACGGCGGGCGGCCATGCGTTCCAGGGCCCGGTAGACGTTCGGGTTGTGGGCGTCGAAGGCGTGGAACTGCTCGGTGATGGTGCGACCGGTCGCGCGGTGCGATCCGAGGGCGGCGATAGACATGAAGTTCTCCACAGGCTGAGGACGCAGCAGGGTCAGGTGCGCAGGACGGGATCGGTGCGAAGGCGGGCGAAGGAGCAGAACAGGCCGATGGCCTGCAGGGCGGCGCATGCGGTGATGACGTGTCCCAGTGCGTCGGGCGGGGCGAGCGCGGTGAGTACGCCGGCGACGGGGAAGGGCAGCAGGAGGATGAGGATGGTCGCCGACAGGGTGCTGCCGAACTTCTCCGGAGGGATCAGGCGGGAGCGCAGGGTGCGCAGGACGACCGTCATGCCTCCTTCGCCCGCCATGAGGACCGCGACTAGGACGAGGTAGGACCGGTAGTCGGGGGCCTGGGCGGCGGCGAGACAGCCGAGTGAGGCGAGGGCGGCGCAGGCGGCGCCGACCGGCCACAGACCGAGGCGGTCGATCGCAAACCGGCAGAATGTGACGCTGAGGAGCGTCGCTGCGGCAGCGGCGGACCAGACGAGGCCGACGGCGGTGGTGGACTGCCCGAAGTGCTTGACGACGATCACGGGGCCGGCCGCTTGGAGAAGGCCGGTGGCCAGGTTGGACAGGGTCAGCCCGGTCACGAGCCAGCCGAGCGCGGGCAGCGAGCGGATGGTGCGCCACCCGGTGAGCAGTCCGGCGCCGGACTGCCCCTTCGGCGCGCGGGCCGGTGCCACGGGCGAGGGCGGGGTGCGCAGGGCGAGCATGGCAGCCAGCAGCGAGAGCACGCTGATCATTGCGAGCATCGGCGGCGGCCCGGCGAGCAGGAGCACTGCGGCGAACGCCGGCCCGGCCATGGTTGCGGTCTGGTCGATGCCAAGTAGGACGGCCTGGACACGGTGGGCCCGCCGTCCTGCTCGCCGTCCGGCGGCGGCGCCCGCGGTCTCGGCCGCGATATAGCTGAACTCGGTGAGCACGCCGGTCGTCGCCGCAAGCACCATCACGCTCGCGCCCGCCACGGTGCCGGACGGGTGGAGGTGGAGCAGGACCGCGCCAGCGGCGAAGGCCAGCGCCCTCCCCAGGGAGGCAAGGTGGAAGACCACCGAGGCACCGCGCCGGTCAACGACCGAGCCGGCCCACCCGAACGCAGCCAGCCGCGGAATCCACTCCAGGGCGAAGGCGGCGCCCGTCAGCGCAGCGGATCGCGTCGTGGCTAGGACAAGCAGCGGGATGCCGTAGGTGGACATCGCGAACGCCAACGCGTCCGCCGTGCGCGGCAGGTAGATGCTGCGCATCAGCCCGCCGGTGTGGCGTGCGTGCCGCGGTGTGACCGTTGCGCTCACGCGACCGGCTCAGGCTCGGGCACCCTGGCCACCTTGGGATTGTCGGCCAGCCACTGGATCAGGAGGGTGCGGGGACGGGCCAGCCCCGCCTCGGCACCGTCGCCGGTCAGCGGAGAGAGAGCGTCGGCGCGCTCGGTGGAGAGCGACGGTGCCAACAGGTCGAGGACGTGCCGGATACGGCGGCTGAACTCGCAGACGGGGGCCGGGACGGCGTGACGCCGGGCCCAGCGAGCCATCGCGTCGTACAGGTCGGCCAACTCCGCTCCTGCCTCGGTAAGTTCGAGACCGGAGCCGGGTGCGATCCGGACGAGGCCGTGGGCGCGGGCCGTGTCGGAGGCGCTTCGCAGTTGGTGCGTGGAGAGGTCGTGCAGGGTGCCGGCCAGCCGTCGCGGCGGTATGGCGCCGTTGTCGTCGATCTCGGTGACCAGGCGGATCAAGGAGCGCGAGGCGAGAAGTTCGACGGCGTGGCGTACTTCGGCAGGGGTGAAGGGGGTGCTCATCGGCGCGGGCCTCCCGCCGGGATGGCTGCCTTCGGGCGGGCGGTCGTAGCGTGCGAGAAGAGATCGCGGTGGTGCCACGCCGGAGAGGATGCGGTCGTGCGAGCGGGTGGGAGCGCCGCGGGGGTCGGCCGTGGCTGGCTGCTGAGCCACGGCCTCGGCGCGGGCTTCGCCTGCGGGTGTCCCCAGACCGGGTGTTGGGCCGCCTGGTCGAGGCTCTGCCCGGCGGACCAGGCGGACAGGGCGCCGAGCACGGGGCCAAGGCCGTCGCCGGCTGCGGACAGCCGGTAGGGCTGGCCGATGCCGTCGGTGTCGACCAGGCCGTCGGCGACGAGCTGCCGCAGCGGCGGATAAATGTTGGTCCAGTCGCTGCTGGGCATCACGATCCGGGCCAGAGCCCGGCCGCTGACCTCCTGTCGGGACTTGAGCACCCACAGGATGGCGGCGGCGTGGCGCCGGGTGAGCAGGGTGAGGCCGTCCTCGATCTGCTCGATCGCGGGCAGCGGACCGTCCGCCTTCTCCAGGTGTTCCTCGGCCCAGGTGACGATCACCGGCAGGACCGGCAGCAGGGCCGCGCCACGTTCGGTGTGGCGGTAGCTCACGTGCCGTGCGGTGTGTTCGGTGCGTTCGACGAGTCCGGCGTCGCACAGAGACTTGAGCTTGGGGTGGAGCTGGCCGTTCTGCAGCCAGGACACCTTGGCCGCCAGCTCGCTGTAGCGCAGCGGCGGGCCGGAGAGGGCCAGGAGGATCCTCACGTTCCAGCGTGGGGTGATCATGGCGAGGGCCTCGGTGACCCGGGCGATGTCGGCGTCGGTGTCAGGGGGCAGAGCGGTGATGGCCAAGGGAGGAACTCCTGGGTGAAGGAAAGAGAGAGATCGCCTGGGTCAGCGGCTGTGTGCCGGGCTCGGCACCGGTAGAGGCGGAGCTGGAACGGACGGCGAGGGAGCCGGAGGGGTAGGCGTCGAAGCCGGGACGCGGGCCAGGCTCTGCAGGACGGCGGCGACCGACTTGGCCTGGACGTCGCGGACGGCGACGGCTTCGGCGAGCCGGCGTGCACCGTCGAGGAGGTGGGAGACCTCGTGCGGGTCGATCTGCCGCTCGGGGTGGATGAGCCGGGCGAGGTGGTCGCGGTGGACGTCGATGCTGCGCTCGGCGAGGGCGAGGTCGTCGTGCATGCCGAGCAAGGCGGAGAGCATGCCGGGCGGCTGGTCCTGGGCGTGGGCTTCGAGGTCGGCGAGCGGCGCGCCGTACAAGTCCTCGATCCGTCCGGCTATGTCGGTGGACGTGAGGTGGGGCAAGCGTGGGCTTTCACGGTCGGCGGGCCCGGGCCGCCCCGGCACGCTGCGGTGCCGGGGCAGCAGACGGGGGCAGGGTTGCGGTGGCCCTGAGCTGAGCCGTTCGTACGGGCCGAGCCTGCTGGGCAGGCGGGGGCATGGTGCGCAGCAGTCCGCCGAGGGCGGCGCGGTAGCCGTCGCGGGCCTCCAGTGCGGCTTCCAGCCACTGCGCGTCGAAGCGGAGCTTGTCCGCCGACAGTTCGCCCATGTCGCGGTCCGGGTCCATGTCGGCGTGGACGCGGTCGCGGACGCGGGCGACCTGCTCCTCGGTGAGCGCCAGGAACGAACGCAGCTCCAGGGCACGGGCGAGCGCGGGCGAGACACCTGGGCTGGCAGCCGTCTCGTACAGCTCGGGTAGCGGGTTGCCGAAGACCTTCTGCAGGTCGGCGTCCATGGTGCTGGCCTTGTCCCGGCTCATCGGGCGGTCCTTGCCGGCCGCCACGCCGATGCCGGTGCGGCTGTGCCGGCGGGCCGGTGGGGAGCGCTGGTCTGCACCGCCGGGCCGGTTCGGGGCCGGAGGCGGGCGAGGCGCTGGGCGGCGAGGTCCTTCTTCCCCGGGGCGTCCGGGTCGAGGAGCCAGCGCACGACCATGGCTCGGCCGTCGCGGGCGGTGACGGCCGCGTTCACCCGGTGGGCGAGGCCCATCGTCGGATCGTCGATCTCGCTGGGCTGGGTTTGCAGCGCAGCGAGGAGGTCGTCCTCCGCACGCTCCAGCACGGACTGGGCCTCGACGAGAAGGCCATGCCACTTGACGACGTCGGTGGCATCGGGATTCGCGGTCGGCGCGGCGGCGACCGCGGCCTTCAACTGGTCCATGCCCATGTCGAAGCGCGCTTCGATCCGTTCGGTGAGCACGCCCACGACATCCTCAGACTCATCGGATATGCCATCGGGCAAAGGGAAATCTCCTGTTCTGGAAAGGCCGATCCCTGGGGTGGGAGGGGCTGCCGTACCCGGTGGCTGAGCCGCTTACGGGCACCTGCTGGGCTCTGTCAGTCCAGGCACATTCGGACGTCGCGGTAGACGTACGTTCCGGAGACCCAGCCCTGTACCCCGGTGGTCTTGTCCGTGATGTAGAGCCAGTTGCCGCTCTTCTTGTGCACGGTGAACTTGTGGCTCTTGTAGAGCACGCCGAGCGCGGTGGACTTCGTGGTGGCCTTGGACCGGATGGTCACGGCCTTGGTGTGTACCTCGTACGGCAGCGGCGGCTGGGACGAGCAGCTGCTCGCGGGGGTCGCGCTGGCGGTGGTGGCGGACAGCACAGGCAGAGCGAGTGCGCCGAGCATGGCTGCGGATATGGCAATTCGGGTGGAGCGCATGCGGAAGAAACCTCCGGGAAGGCATAGGGATTGCGGGGAAGGTGCCGCGGGTGTTGTCCCGCCGGCTGTATAAGAGTCCGGATATTCGCCGGTTTGGCTAACCGGCGATCGTCGGCTATGTTGCGCCGCCCTGGTCGGCTTTGACGCTCAGCGTGAGCGGCCGGGCGGGCGCGGGGCAGGAGCCTTCGGCAAGCCGGCCGGGCGGCTAACTGCGGCTGCTGGGCGGACCGGCGGAAGAGGGCCGGCCTCGCCCGCGAGGCGGTCGTCGCACCACTGCAGTGCCTCGCCGAGCGTGTCGAAGCCGCCCTCGCGCAGGGTGTGCGTCCACGTCTCGGTGTCCACCTCTTCGACCACGACGCGGAACGGCGAGGGAGCTCGCTCGTCCAGGGCACGCAGGGCCACGACGATGACCATGTCGTCCGGGTCGTCGCTGGTGTAGGAGTAGCCCATGGCGTAGTGGTCGCCGTCGCCGGCGAGGCGCAACTCCAGCGCGCGCGTGGCCTCGTCCGCTGGCGGCGGGCCCAGTGGGGCGAGGGCGATGGCATCGGACGGACAGCCACGGTGGATGAGCCAGGACTGCGCCATCGCGGGCAGCGGCAGAGGGGCATGCTCGAAGCTGAACGTCCGCTTCTCGCGGTCCCGTTGCAGATGCACGGCGAGCACCTGCGGCATGCCGGGGTGCCCCCAGGTGGTGGTGCGGTCGAACAGGACGTAGTAGCTGTGCGGGCCGTCGTGGTGTTCGGCGAGGGGAACGAGCATGTCCTCGTGGACGGCGACCTTGCGGTAGAAGTCGAGGTATTTCTCCTCGTCGGCGTCGAGGTCGTCCAGGTCGAAGTCGACTTCGGGGAGGGACTTCCGGTCCGGCGCCGGGTCGGTGGGAGACAACAAGGGCCTTTCGGTGAAGTCAGCGCCGCTGCGCCGGGGTGGGCCGCGATGCGCCGGGGCGAGCCGGGACCTTCGGCGCCTGCACCGTGGGAGCCCGGCGGGCGGCGAACAGCGCGGCCCGTCCGGCGTCAGTGAGCGCGACCGGCTGGCCTGCGTGCACGTGGTGGCCGGTGTCCCGGACGACCAGGCCGGCGTCCTCCAACTGCTGCAGCTTGGCGTGGGGGATGCGGGTACCGGAGGCGGCTGTGACGGACATCCGGCCGGTCAGCAGGTGTTCGTAGAGCTTGGCGCCGCCGGCGATGGCGAGCAGCGCCGCCTGGTCATCCGTCGAGAGCTGCCGTGCGTCGGGCGCGGAAGCCGCCGCTGCGGCTTCGATGGGCTCCAGGGCGGCGAGCACCGCCCGGGCGGCGGCGTCCCGCGCGGCGGCGGCCTCTTCCAGCTGGTCCACGGTGCGGTCGATGCGCGTGAACAGGGCGCTGTCGACGTCGAACTCGCCGCTGGACAGGCGGTTGAGGAGCCGGAGGTAGAAGGTGACGCTGGTCTGGGCCTTGGCCAGTTCACGGTGCCGGTCGACCAGGTGGGCGTGCTGCTCGTCGAGGACGCCGCGGTCGCGGTAGGCCCACAGGGTGTCGATGTCGTGCCCGGTGACGGCTTGGAGGCGGTGCTCGAGCGGGGAGACCGCGCGCCGACCTGGTGTCGGCGCGGGTGGAGGGGGCATAGGCGGACCTCGGTGCGTTCAGCGGGTGTGATGGTGCGCGGGGTTTGGGGCGGGACGGGGCAGCCCCGGCAGTGCGGTGGGCGGCGGACCGGGCCGGGGCACGGGAGCGCGGGTGGTCAGCTGCGGGGAACGCGAGCGTGCCGCGTGGGTGCGGGCGCTCAGCGGCCGGCGGGTCATCCCCAGGCGGCGGCCGACCTCGTCGTAGACGTCGTTGCCTGCTCGCGGCCGGATGGCGACGACGTGGATCTCCTTGGGATGCGCGGACTCCGCGGGTGCCGGGCGGACGCCGTAGACGACGCGCCAGTCCTTGCGCGAGTCCACGAACAGCTTCCGGAATCCCTCCAGGTCACCGTCGAGACGCAGGCCGAAGCGCTGCGCGTTCACGACTTCCTGCAGGTAGGCGAGGGTGAGGTCGCGGATGTCGCTGGGGGCCTGGAGGAGATCGGTCAGCGCGCGGGGGTCGAAACTGAGTCCGAAGGCGGGCTGTCCCGCTCCCGCGGTCATGACGTCGGCTCGTCCGGTTCGGCGGCTTGTGTCGTGTTCGCCGTCTCCGTGCGCACGGACGGCGGCGGACCGGGCAGAAGGCGGTGCGCGGGCCGGTCGGGCGAGGTCATGCAGGCCGACAGCGGCCCACCCGGCGCGCGGATCGCCGCGACGGTGTGGGTGAGGAAGTCCCGGTGCCACACGAACAGGCCGGACAGCCCGGCTTCGGGATCCTTGTGCTGCTGGTAGGCGAGCCACAGGGCGTGGAGCCAGGCCACGACGTCGTCGTGCTCCTGCCACTGCAGGCACCAGGGTGCCGCGGTGGTGACCTCCGCCCCGTACACCGGGAGGAAGAAGTCATCCACCCAGTCGGACAGGGCGTCGAGTTCGTCCTCGCGTTCTTCTCCGTCGAGTTCCAGGATCGGGCGGGGCTCCGGTGGAGCGGCGGGAGGCGGCCCGCCGAGTCCTGGCATGCCGAAGGCGGCGAACGGTGATCCGCTGGGCGGCGGGGCGGACGCGAGGTGGTCGAGCTGCTGAGCCTGGTGCGCCGACTGCTCCATGAGCCGCCGCACGCTCGCCTCGATTCCCTCCAGCTGTCGATCCGGAATACGAACCGGCTCCAACTCGCCATCGTCAGGCGACTTTGTTGATTCGGGCATTGAAAAGCTCGGCCTCCTACGAGACACGGGATGAGAAAAGGACGGAAGCGTCTGCGCGCGGCCCATCCGGCGAGCTGCACGGCCACTGCGGCGGTATTGCGCCGGCGGCTACGCTTGGGGAGCCGGTCGCCTTGGCAGCAGGCAAGGACGGGGCTCAGCCGGTAAGGTCCACGTCGTCCTGCGTGAGGGTTTCGCGGATCGTCTCGGTGAGCCGGTCGGCCGCGATCGTCGCGTAGTGCTCGGTCTTCTCCACGCCGATGAAGTCCCGGCCTTCCAGCAGAGCGGCCACGCCCGTGGAGCCGGAGCCGGCGCAGAAGTCGAGGACCGTGCCGCCCTCGGGGCTGATCTTGACCAGCTCGCGCATCACCTCGACCGGCTTCTGCGTGATGTGCCGGCGCTGCGCGCCCGAGGGCTGCGACGCCGAGTACATGCCGGGCAGATAGACCGGGTTCCGGGAGCCGTCGATCGGCCCCTTACTGGCCCAGACGATGAATTCGCAGTTCTGGGTGAACCGGCCCTTCTGCGGCCTGGCCTGCGGCTTGTGCCAGGCAAGCACGCCGCGCCACAGCCACCCGGCGGCCTGGATCGCGTCCGTCGTCGTCGGGAGCTGACGCCAGTCGGTGAACAACAGCGCGGTCCCGCCGGTCTTCGTCAGACGGTGCGCTTCCGTCATGATCTGCGTCAGCCAGAACGCGTAGGACCTCTGGTCCATGTTCTCGCCCGTGAAGTCGGCAAGATCGTTCTTGGCATCGGCGGAGGTGTACTTCTGCTTCGCGGAGCGGGTGGTGCGCTCCTTCGCGGTCCGGCCACCGCTGTTGTACGGCGGGTCGGTGATGACGGAGTCGACGCAGCCGTCCGGAAGGCCAGAGAGAACGGCCAGGGCGTCGCCCTGGTGAAGGGAAAAAGGCAAAGAGGGGCCCCTATTCGGGTGCGGATTCACGGTGGGAACTAGCCGCCTCGCACAGGAGTCCTCGCAGGCCGGAAGTGGGCGTGCAGAAGCCCAGGGCCGCAGACCGAGGAGGCGAGGGGGAGTCCAAAAACTGTAGAGGCGAATCCGCCGACGACCAAGAAGTGCCATGCGAGGGTGCCGGATTCCGGCACCTCGCGCCAGCTTTTTGGTCAACCGCCAATCCGCATCTACTGTTTTTGAACCGCCCGGCGCACACCGCCGCTGGCTACTCCCCCGCCACACCTCACGGAGGTACCCCCTTGCCCCGGCACACCTAGCTCACGGCCCGGCCAGCTGGAGCGAGCGGCAACTCGCCCCGCATCGGTCCGCCTTGATCGCCCACCCCGGCCGCCGCGCCCTTCCACCACGCCTCGCGCACGCGGCACGCCGGACACCGCACCCCCGAAGGACACGCTCATGACGTCTCGCTACCCACCCCTGCCCGACCTCGCTGACCCACGAGCGGTCCGCTCCGGTTGAAGGCGCTCGCCGCCGGCATCGGCGTCGTCTTCCTCTCCCCGCTCCTGCTCGCCGGCACCGGCATGATGATGGCGTCCTCCGCCGACGCCGTTCAAAGCAGCAGCAGCTCCCTCATCTGCCTGAACGACATCGACACCAGCAAGGTCGCCGAGCAGGTCACCAAGATCCTCGACGGGGCGTCCGGCAAGAACGCCCACGTCGAGGGCCTGGACCTGCCCGCCGAGCAGGTTCCCAATGCCCAGACGATCGTAGCCACCGGTATCAGCCTCCACGTCCCCAAAAAGGGCCAGGTCATCGCGCTCGCCACGGCGATGCAGGAGTCGCGGCTGCGCAACCTCAACTACGGCGACAGGGACAGTCTTGGGTTGTTCCAGCAGCGTCCCTCCCAGGGCTGGGGCACCGCCGAGCAGATCCGTGACCCGACGTACGCGAGCGAGCAGTTCTACAAGCACCTGCTCAAGGTGCACGGCTGGCAGCAGATGACCGTCACCCAAGCCGCCCAAGCCGTCCAGCAGTCCGGCCTGCCGGACGCCTACGCGCATTGGGAGCACCTGGCCACCGCGCTGCAGGAAGCCATCGCCAAGACCTTCCCCGGCGCCGGCAACAACAAGGACGCCAAGGAGCCGAACCCAGGCAAGGACCCGGGAGCCGGCACCACCGGGTGTGCTCCGGGCCAGGACGGCTCCGGCTTCGGCCCGATCCCCGAGGGCAGCGTCCCGAAGGGATACAAGATCCCCAAGGACGCCCACCCGAAGGCGCGCAAGGCCATCGAGTGGGCGATGCACCAGCTCGGCACCCTCTACCAGTGGGGCGGAGCCTGCACCAACGCCCACGGCCCGGACCCGATGGGCCGCTGCGACTGCAGCTCGCTGATGCAGCAGGCGTACGCGCACGCCGGCGTCACGCTCTCCCGCACCACGTACACGCAGGTCAACGAGGGCAAGGCGGTCTCGCCCGCCCAGCTCAAGCCCGGTGACCTCATCTTCAGCCGCGGCACCGCCGCCCGGCCTGAGCATGTCGGCATGTACATCGGCGAGGGCCTCGTGATCGAGGCACCGCGCACATCAAAGCCGGTCCGGATCACCCCGATCAAGGACTGGACGATTCTCGCCGCCCGCCGCGTCATCTGACGCCACCCCGCCAGGGCACCGCCCGGGCGGGCCGCCGCCGCGGCGATCTCCCGCGCCCCGAGCGCATCTCCCCACCCCCTCTGCTTCCCCTCTTCTCGCCGGCCCCTCGTCTGGCCCGCGTAGGCAAGGAGCCCCGCCACACCTATGTCCCTCCCTCTCGCAGACCGCGTCATCCAGCTCGCCTACGACCCAGGGATCTCGCCCAAGGGCGGCGGCCTGCCCGGCCTGAGCGTGCTGAAGAACGTCGTCAACTCGATCAACATGTTCGGGATCATCGCCGTCGTCGGCGCCCTCGCCGTCTCGCTCGGCGTGTGGGCATGGGGCCACCACACCGGCGGCCACCAGGCCGAGGCCAACGGCAAGAAGGGCGCCGTCGTCGCCGCGGGCGCCGCCCTCGGTCTCGGCGCCGCGAACGGAATCGTCGCGTTCTTCTCCACCCTCGGCTCGCAGGTCCACTGATGCGGAACCGATTCCCCGCCCTCTCGCTGTCCTCTTACGGCGTCGGCTGGTCGGCCAACCGGCGCATCGCCATCGTCGCTCTGGTCGTCACCGTCCTGCTCACCATCGCCGCAGCCGTCGCCTGGCTGTCCGGCAGCGGCAACGCCCACCGGGATCCGGCCGCTGCCGGGCCGGCCACGGCGCACAGCCCATCCTCCTCCGAGGCCCCCGCCCCGAAACCCGAGGCCGACTCCGGTTCCGTGCCCAAGCCTCCGCAGATCGCCGAGCCGGTCGCGTACGCCAAGGCAGCAGCCCAGATGCTGTGGTCCTACGACACCGGCGACACCAGCCGCGACCAGCAGCTCGCCGGCATGCACGCGTGGATGACCAAGGAGCCCGCCTACGCCGACTGGGCGTCCGTGTCCGGCCAGGTCCCTGATCCGTTGCTGTGGTCGCGGATGGCCGACCAGGACCAGCGCGCCACCGCCCGCGTCACCGAAGGCCACTACCCGGGCGCGTTCAAGCAGGCCCTCGCCGAGGACCCCTCGGCGATCACCGAGGCGTACATCTACGTCGTCACCGTCAACGGCGCGCAGCAGATCGCCTGGAAGAAGGGCGGCGGCGGAGCCGAGGAGCGCGCCGTGACCCTGGCCGTGCAGTGCCGCCCCGGCCACGACTGTGCCCTGGCCGCCATCGCTCCGAGCGTCACGCAGTGACCCGCGCCTGACACGAGATAAGGAGGAGTAATTCCCCGTGGGTTTCTGTGATTACCCCCTGGCGGACAAGCTCTGTGCGGTCGGCGACGCGGTCGATTTCGCCTCGGACCCTGGCAAGGCCATCGGTGACTGGATGGCGAAGTCCGCAGGTGAGCTGGCTGCGGCAGCGGCCGACTTGGCCGCCAAGGCGGTCAACACCACCACGAAGGTCGACCTGAACGCCGGTTGGTTCCGCGACAACTACGAGATGCTGCTGCCGTTGGGCCTGGTCCTGCTGGTCGCCACCTTCTGCGCGCAGCTCGTCCGGGCCGCCGTCAGACGCGACGGACAAGCCCTCACCCAGGCGTTCACCGGCACCATGTCAGGGGTCCTGTTCGCGTTCTGCGCCATCGCCCTGACCACGGTCGCCGTCGAAGTCGTCGACGCCGTCAGCGACGGCCTGTTCAAGACCGCGCACCTGAGCATCGAGTCGGCCGTGCGCCGCATCGTGAAGGTCAGCCAGATCGGGTCCCTGGCCGGACTCGGCTGGCTCGTCCCGGTCGTCGTCGGTCTCGGCGCCGCCATCGGCGCCTTCCTCTACTGGTGCGTGATGATGGTCCGCAAGGTCGGCATCCTCGTCATGGTCACCCTGGCCGTCTTCGCGTCCGCCGGCGGCGGCTGGGAAGTCGCACGCCGCTGGCGCAAGGGCTGGATCGAAGCCACCGCCACCCTCGTCGTCAGTAAATTGCTGATGACTGTGATCTTCGTGCTCGGCATCGCCGCCATGGGCAAGACCGACGCCACCGACGGCATCGCCGCCCTCGCCGACGTCATGTCCGGCATCGTGATCATGATCCTGGTGCTGCTGTGCCCCTATGCCGTCTTCAAGTTCGTGCACTGGGCGGCCGACGGCACCGACGGCGAGTCCATCCACCGCGCCGGCGGCGCAGGAGCGCAGATCGCCAAGGCCCACGCCGAGAACGTCGCCCGCAAGGCCGCGGCAGCAGCCGCCACCGCCGGAACCGGCGGCGCGGCAGCCGGAGCGGGTGTCGCCGCCGCACAAGGCCCCGACGCCGCAGGCGGAGGCGGATTCCCCGGCGACATCGCCGCCAACCCGACCGGCGACAGCGGCGGCGGCAAGGACGCTTCGCAGGGTGGCGGAACGGGCGGCTCGCCCGGTGGCGGTGCCATGAAGTCCGGCCTGGAGAAGGCCGTCCAGCCCGCGCCGACGAGCGTGTCGGATGACACCAGCGGCCAGGTGGGCGGCAGCCCGGGGCCGGGTGGATCCGGCGTGAGCGCCGCGTCCGGCCAGCAAGGCGGCTGGCAGTCAGTGCCGCCGACCACGACCCCGCCGCCGCAGGGCGCACCGCCGTCCCCTGGGGCACAGAACGCCACGCCCAGCGGGACGGCCTCACCGCAGCCGCCTGCGACCGGCCTCTGATCCCCTGTCCGTCTACCGGGGGCGGGACGTGTACTGCACCCCCGCCCCCGGGTTTCCGCCCGCGTCTTCAGGACCCGCCCCTTGACTGATCTCTCCGTCGCTCCGGTCACGGTGAAGTTTCCGCACCGGTCCCGCCGCGGCATCCTCCTCGGCCTCTCCCTGCCGCAACTCGTCCTTGTTTCCTGCACGCTGGCGCTGCTGCTGATGACGGTGGTCTCCACCGGGCTGGTCGGCGCCGTCGCCCTGGCACCGCTGTGGGCGGCTTCCGGTGCGCTCGTGGTGATCCGTCGGCACGGACGCTCCCTGATCGACTGGGCGCCGATCGTCGCCCGCTACGCACAGCGCCGACGCACCGGCCAGACGCTCTGGCTCGCCCGGCCCGTCACCCGGCCCCGGCAGGACGGCATCCTCCACCTGCCCGGCACGGCCGCCTCCCTCAAGGTGGTCACCCCCGGCGACTCCGCCAACGGCGCCGCGGCCGTGCACGACCCACACCGGCAGACCCTGACCGCCATCGCACGGGTCAGCAGCCGCGCCTTCGCCCTCCTCGACCCCGCCACCCAGAACCACAACGTGGGCAGCTGGGGACGCGCGCTCGCGGGCATCGCCCGCACCGGGCACATCGCCACCGTGCAGGTGCTGGAACGCACCGTCCCCGACAGCGGCGACACCCTCACCCGCCACTGGGCCCAGAACGGGCAGCCCCAGACACCGGTCGCCGGACAGATCTACTCCGAACTGGTCGCCTCGGCCGGCCCCGCCGCCGCACCCCACGAGACCTACCTCGCCATCTCCCTCGACCTCAAAGCCGCCCGGCGGCTGATCTCGCAGGCCGGCGGCGGGCTGCCCGGGGCGTTCACCGTCATGGAGCAGACCACCGCCTCCATCGCCCAGGCGGCCCGCAACGCCGGACTGATGGTCACCGGGTGGCTGACCGCGCGGGAGATCGCCGCCGTCATCCGCACCGCCTACGACCCCAGGGCTCTTGCCGCACTCCAGCAGTGGTCCGACACCGGCCGCGCCGAAGCCGATCCCGCAGCAGCCGGGCCCGTCGTCCAGGTCGAGGAGTACGACCGCCTCGCCACCGACAGCGCACGGCACGCCACCTATTGGGTGGAGAACTGGCCCCGCACCGAGACGAACGCCGGCTTCATGCACGGCCTCATGTTCACGGCCGGCGTGCGACGCAGCCTGTCCCTGATCTATGTCCCGCAGGGGCTCGAGTCCGCGCTGCGGGACGTCCAGCGCAAGAAGGCCGCGATCATCGCCGACGCCAACGAGCGCGCACGCCGCGGTCAGGTCGACAGCGAAGAAGACTCCGTCGAGTACGCCGACGTCAAACAGCGTGAGCGCCAGCTCATCGCCGGACACGCGGACGTCGCCCTGACCGGCCTCGTCACCGTCACCGCCGAGACCGACGCCCTCCTGGACGCCGCCTGCGCCCAGATCGAGACCCACGCCGTCACCTCGGGCGTCGACCTGCGACGGCTGAACTACCAGCAGCCCGACGCGTTCGCCGTCGCCGCACTCCCCCTGGCCCGCACCACCCTGTAGCTGCCAGTTCGCCCCCACACCCCGCTCCCGCCTCTTTGGCGGCAAGGACCTCCCATTGAGCCCTCCCTGTCCCAGCGCGCCCGACGCGCACCCCTACCTTCGGGCCGCCACCGCAGGCGTCCGCCACCACGCTCGGGCCCTCAACCGTGCCACGCTCCCGGATCGCGGGCACCTCGACACCCTCCACGCCCACCTCACCGAACTACACCGGTTCATCGACCAGTTGGCCGAGGTAGCGCGGCCCCCGCATCCTGCAGCAGGCCGCCACCTCGCCACCGCGCACACCCGGCTGTGGCAGGCCGCCACCGAGCTCCACGCCGCCTTCCACCTGCTGCCCGGCAACACAGCGCAGGCAGACACCGAGACGAGCGCCTGCCATCCGGAACGGCTGCCCGAAGGGCCGCCCGTACTGACCATCTGCCAACGCCACCTCGCCGCCGGGCACAGCATCCGGCGCAAGACCACCCCCACCGACCTCCGTCCGCACACCACGGCCTGCGTGCGATGAGCACCACCCGCAGAATCGAGGGCCCCCGATGAGCCACCGGCCCGCTCGCCGCGCCCGCCGCGCCTCCGCCAGCCCGCTGTTCACCCCCCACGGCACCGACCGGGCCAGCCGCAAGGCCGCCCGCCGCCAGCTCGCCGAAGCCACCGCCAAGGCCCGCGCCGAAGCCACCGCCCACCAGGCCAAGAGCACACCCGCCGAGCACGAGATGCCCGCTCCGCTCTACCCTTCGAGTGGACGTCCCGGGCCCGCCTCCGCCCGTAACAACCGGCTGAAGCTGCCCGCCCACCGCATGACCACCGCCGTGGCCGCCGGCGCGTATCCGTTCCTGGCCGAAGGCGGGCTCGGCGCCGAGGGCATCTACATCGGCCGCGACGTCCACGCCGAGGCATCGTTCGTCTTCGACCCGTTCGCGCTGTACGGCAAGGTCGAGGGATTCACCAACCCCAACCTCCTGCTCGCCGGGGTGATCGGCCAGGGCAAGAGCGCGCTCGCCAAGTCCTTCGCGCTGCGCTCGGTGGCCTTCGGCTACCGCGTCTACGTCCCCTGTGATCCCAAAGGCGAGTGGACGCCGGTGGCGCAAGCCCTCGGCGGCCGGTCCGTCGCTCTCGGCCCCGGACTGCCCGGACGCCTGAACCCCCTGGACGCGGCCCCGCGACCGGACAGCGTCACGGAGGCCGACTGGGTCGGCGAGATCCGCAAACGGCGCCTGCTCCTGCTAGGCTCCCTCGCCCGGACCGTCCTGGGCCGAGACCTGATGCCCATGGAGCACACCGCCCTCGACGTCGCCCTCGACGCCGTCGTCACCCGCGCCACCGCCACCGGCCGCACCCCACTCCTCGGCGACGTCGCCGCCACCCTCAACAACCCCAGTGCGCTCGACGAAGCCGCCGGCATGATGTCCGGCCAGCTCGGCGACGCCGCACGCGACCTGGCCCACGCGACGCGCCGCCTCGTCCACGGTGACCTGGCCGGCATGTTCGACGCCCCCTCCACCGTCGCCTTCGACCCGCACGCGCCGATGCTCACCATCGACCTGTCCCGCCTGGGCGGATCCGGCGACGACACCGCCCTCGTCCTGGCCATGACCTGCGCAAGTGCCTGGATGGAGTCCGCCCTCTCCGATCCGAACGGCGGCAGGCGCTGGATCGTGTACGACGAGGCGTGGCGACTGATGCGGCACGTCGGCCTGCTGCAGCGGATGCAGGCCCAGTGGAAGCTCAGCCGCGGCCTCGGTATCGCCAACCTCATGGTGATCCACCGGCTGTCCGACCTGCTCACCGCCGGCGACGCCGGATCACAAGGCCGCGCCCTCGCCGAGGGCCTCCTCGCCGACTGCAGCACCCGGATCATCTACCGCCAGGAGACCGACCAACTCCACGCCGCCGCCGCCCTGCTGGGCCTGACCTCTGTGGAAATGGACGCCATCGCGCACCTCAACCGGGGCCGTGGTCTGTGGAAAGTCGCTGGCAGATCCTTCATCGTCCAGCACCTGCTGCATCCCAACGAGCTGGCGCTCTTCGACACCGACGCCCGAATGCATTGAAAATGCGTCTAGTTCACGAACCTTGACAACACCCCATCGAAGGACTCTCGTATCTCCCCGCGTGACCCGGACTTCGACCTGTACGACAACGTCGGCCGCGACGCCGACCAGATCCACGCCGCCCGGTACAACCTCGCCACCCGCGGCGACCTGAAGCGGTGGGCGCGACGCGACGCGCAGCCCTTCCTCGACGCGCATCCGCTGCCGGACCAGCCCTGGCCCGCACCTGATCTCACCCCCTACCTGGACGCCCTCGCCGCGGCTCAGACTCCGGCAGAGATCGAAGCAGTCACCGACCACGTCCTGGACGCCGCCGAACCTGCACTGCGCGCCGTGAGCGACTACCTCGTCGCCGCCGCCCGGTGGCGGCGGGAGAACCGCGGTGCGGCCAAGGGATCTCCCTCAAACCTGCTGATGACGGCGGCCAGCCGGGCGCTGTCGGTCCTGGCCCTCGCCGACGAGGCCGGCCTGAGCAGGCTGCGCGCCGCCTACGACCCGGCTCCCACCCCCGCGACACCGACCGGCGGCCAGCCTGGGGCCAGCGCAGGCGTCCCGCCCGCTCCTCCGTCCCCCGATACCGCACCCCGCCGATAGCTCTCTTTCTGCGATTCCAGTCCCGCCCAACTCTCGCAAACGCGATCCCGAGGGACCACCACTGTTGATCGACACGGCACCGCCACCGCCTGCACACGAAGTCCTCTTGAAACGTCCCCCTCACCTGAACGCCACCGAATGGGCCGAATACCAACAACGCGGAGCCGAAGTCGACGACCTCATGGCACAGGTCGCCGACCAGGACGCCCAGATGGAACGCGACCTGATCGCCACCCACGACGAGTACGAACTCGGCTTCAGTCAGGAGTCGCAGCCGGGAGTCACCCCCACTGGACGGACGCCTCCACCGCACCGATCGCCCGCCTCCTCCCGCGGGAGGAACCGTGGCCGCTGACGAAGCGAGCACCCCAGATTCCCGCCGCGTTGCCTCGCTCGCACCGCTTCCCGACCACCGCAACGTGGACACCCCGTGGTGGCAGGAGCTGTGGCGTCGCCACGCGCACATCACCACGCCGCTGCGGGCGCGCGGCCTGCAGTGCGACATCGAGTTCGGCCTCAGCGCCTACATCGTGCGCGTCTCTCTCCCCGACGACAGTTACCTGATCATCGGTCCGCCGCAGGAGCCGTCCTCCGAGCGCCCGCCCGGAGACCCCGAGGGCTGGATCGCGACGCGTGAGCACCCCGACGACCCGTCGCTGTTCGAGGTCCTCTACGACTCGGCCCCCTCCGACGACCCCGGCGCTCCCCAGCGGCCCGAAGCCCGCCACGGCGGCAGCGCCCAGCCCCTGATCGAGGCGATCAACCACCGCCTGGCCAAGCTCGGCCTGCTGCCGCACCCCGTCTTGCCCGGCGAAAGCCCACACGTGCACTCAGCCCAGCCGACGCCCCCGCCCCAGGCCCAGGGCGTCCCCGGCACACCCGACGACGCTCCCATCTACGTCTACGGCGACGCGCTGCGCGCTCTGACCGACCGGCTCAACGGAGCGGAGTCGCATGCGGATGCCGCTGCCCTGCTGCACCAGATCCTGGAGCCCACCGACGGACTGCTGGCGCAGCTCGGCGAGTTCTTCGAAGCAGCCGGGGAGAAGGCCAAGGAAGCGGAGGAGGACGACGGCTTCGACCTGTCCTACGACCTCGCCGACGCCGCCGCCGAGATCCGCAACCTCGGAGAGGTCCTGCACGTGGCCGAGGACAGGATGCGGGCCCTCACTCCGCTCGCGTCGGCACCGCGACTGCCCTCCAGCCCGGCCCGTGCACCGTCCCTTCCCCCGCGAGTGCTCCCGCCGGCACAGCCGCGGCACACGCGCTGACCCCGGACCATCGCTTCCCTCCCGGAACACATGACCTCACTCCGCACCGACCTGGCCGCCTTCGCCGCCGGCCTTTCCGCGCGCCTGCCCGGCACCTGGACCAGCCAGTACCAGCGCCACTCGCAGTACGCCGACCAGTTCCCCCGCACCGAACAGCTCTGGGACACCGGCCACGTCGACTACGTCATCAGCCAGTACGTCCTCACCCACGACGCCGTGCTCCACGGGCCGGCCGACCAGAGGCTGTACGTGGCCGACCGCCCCCGCTATCTGCACCAGTTCGTCGTCGCCCCGCTCGCACCCGACAGCACGCACATCAAGCCCCACCACTTCGCCGGAGTCGAGGAACCCAACGGCATCGCCGTTCCCAAGGACCCCGCACGCGCGGCAGCACGAGTCGCCCGGCGGCTGCTGCCCCGCTACGGAGAATCCCTGCAGGCCGTCCTCAACAACGCGGCGCACCAGCCCCAGCCACCGCACCGGCCCCAACCGCC
Source organism: Streptomyces sp. NPDC050743 (assembly GCF_044456925.1). Classification (NCBI taxonomy): domain Bacteria; kingdom Bacillati; phylum Actinomycetota; class Actinomycetes; order Kitasatosporales; family Streptomycetaceae; genus Streptomyces; species Streptomyces sp. NPDC050743. The sequence goes on along the minus strand of NZ_JBITGJ010000004.1, from coordinate 180,924 downwards.
ACAGGTCGACCAGATCCTCACGCTGACCCTCTACAGCGACGGCGCCCTCGGCGCACCGTACGAGAGCGTGCCGGTGGATGCCCGCATGACCCTGTACACCCACGGCTTCCAGTACCACCCGCACCAAGCAGCGTTCCTCCTGCCCACCGCCTACGGGGAAAGCGATCGCGCCCTTCGCGTCCACGCCGTGGTCCAGCAGCTCACGGCCAAGGGCATCGGCGTGAACCTGCGCCACTCCGCACCCACCACCAGCGCCGCCCTTCCGCCAGCCTCAGTGAAGGCCGCGCTCCCGATCCGCCGTACGCGCTGACCCGCCCCCGCCCCCAGATCCTTGGAGTCCCCATCCGCATCGCCCGCGGCACCCTGCCGCTGTTCGCCAGCGTCGCCTGTCTCGCCCTGGCCCTCACCGGCTGTGCCGACGACGGCACCGCTGTCGCCAAGCAGTCGCCCAGCGCCAGCAGCGCGCCGAAGCCGGCGCCTGCCCTCAGCGCCGCCCAGGCCCGCGACGTCATCACCCACTACTCGAAGATCAACAACGAGGCCAACGCCGACCGCGACCGGCGCCTGCTCAACACGGTCGAGGACGGCCCGTTGTACGCAATGTCCGTCTCGGACTACACCGAGACCGAGGGACTTCCCACGGCGGACCGCAAGCCGTACAAGCCGTGGTCCTACGACGACGCGGACGCCAAGCTGTACATCCCGCGCCTGGGAGCCGGACAGGACCGCTGGTTCGCCGCCGCGCTCTCGGACCAGAAAGGCAAGGCCCCCTCGCGGCTGGCGGTGTTCGCGGAACGCCCCCAGCACAAGCGCTGGGAGATGGTCTCCGTCGTCGATCTCGACAGCCCGAAACTGCCGGACATCGCCCTCGACCACGACGGGTACGCGACGGCCGTTGCCGCCGTCGGCAACAAGCACCTTGCCGCCGACGCGAACCTGCTGCGCACCGCGGTGCTCGACAATTTCGCCACCGGCGGCACGCACACCGGGACGAAGGTCTTCACGCCGACCACGGCGAGCAAGCGGCAGATCGAGGTCCACGACAAGACCGGCACCCGTTTTGGCGACCAGGGCACCACCGTCTTCGCCGGCGCCGCCAACCGCTACAAGGACGCCTACGCTCTCAAGACCGCCGACGGCGGCGCGCTGGTTCTCTTCTCCCACATGCACACGCAGACCGACGCCGTCGCGCACTCCGGCCTGCAGATCAACCCGGGCAAGGAGGACCGGGCCTGGCTCCACGATGTGCCCCGCACCTCCATCACGTACATATTCGTGTGCAACGACGCCGCCACCGTCCCCGCGAAGGCCGCCCCGTCCCGCCTGATCGGCTATACGTGCGCCCGCACCGATGCCTCCGGCCCGCCGGTCCCGTCCTGGTCGGAGCGCGTGTAGACGCACGCGCGCCACCTGATGGCCGCCGAAAACTTCCCGCCCCCTGCTTGCTGCGGAGAGCTCCCTGTCCACTCACTCATTCATCGCCCGCCCCACCGTCGGCACGGGGTACACCGGCATCCACGTCCAGCTCGACGGCGTGCCCAGCCACCACCTCCCCCTGCTCCTGGCCGCCTACCAGTACAAGTTCGGACGCGACATCGAGACCATGTGCCGGCACCTCATCGACGACGTCGCCGTCGGCTGGGAGGAACTCGGCACCGATCTCCTCGACGATGCCCCGCCGGCACTCGTGGCCGCGCTGACCGGCGGCGAGCACTGGCCCAGCCGAACCCTCGACCACCTGGTCACCCCGGACGGCTCTCCACCGGTACGCATGTCGGTCACCGACGCGACCGCCGACGAGCAGGACATGGAGTGGGGTTACGTCCTGCACAAGGAGGGCGTCGAGGTGATCAGCCTCCTGCACGAGGACACCGGCCCGGTCGTGAGCTGGGCCATCGATCCACGTACCGCCTTCAACGACCACCCGGCCGCCTGGTCCTCCCTCGACCCCGCACCGACCATCCCGGCTTCGCGTAGCAGGCGGCCACACAGCGCTCCTGCCGCAGCCCCGGCGAAGGCTGGCACCCCACGCCCCTCCGCCCGCCGCTAGTTCCCCCTCGCCTTCCCGGAGCCCCCTCTGCCCCCGCACACCAAGCCCTTGATCACCGTCATCATCGCCAGCCGCCTGCGCGAAGACCGGCTGGCTTACCTGGCCGCCATGCACGCCAGCCTCACCCGGCAGACGGTGCCATGGCAGGCCGTGATTGCGCTCGACGGTGCTTCGCCCGACCGCCTGCCGGCCCCGCTCGCACAAGATGCCCGCGTTCGCACCCTGGCGCTGCCCCGGCCGGTCGGCGCCGCCTGCGCCCGCAACCTGGCCCTCGGCCACGTACGCACCCCGTACACCAACTGGGCAGATGACGATGACGAGTTCACCGACGATGCGATGGCCGTACGGCTGAACACCCTGGAGTCCACCGGGGTCGGCTGGTGTGCGGGCTGGAGCGAGGACAAGTACCCCGACGGCTCGACCACCCTGTGGCGCTGCCCCACGCCGCCCGGCCAGCACGAGGCCGGCGACGTGTGGACGTACTGGAAGTCGCCGGCGGACACCATCCCCATCGGACCGACCACGATCCTCGCCCGCACCGACCTCGTGCGCGCTGCGCCGATGGGCGGCCTCGTCCAGGGTGAGGACTACTGCGCGGCCCTCGGCGTGACCGCTCTCGCCCCCGGGATCCTGCTGCCGGTCCCCGTGTACCGGTACCGCAAGTGGAACGGGCAGATGACAGCCCAGGTCGGATACGACCAACTGGAGGCGGCGGCCCGCGAGCACGCCTGGGCGTACGGCCGCAGCCTGCGCTCCGTCCTGCGCGGTGGCGAGGACCTGGTCCATGGCTGAGGCGCAGATCATCCTGTCGCACAGCCGGGAGTCCGGGATCGTCGCCATCGCCTCGGGCGAGCAGTACCCCTGGGCGCACACCGCCCTCGCGGAGAGCGGCTTCCAGCGGGACGACGACGGCGTCTGGCACCTGCCCGCGGACGGCACCAAGACCACCGTGGTCGACCTGATCAGGTGCGCGAAGCGGCACCGCACCAGCGTGCACACGAGCAGCCGCCGGTTCATCGGCGACGCCGCCCGCGACCTCGCGCGCCTCCTGCCCGGCCAGTGGCACGCCTCGGTCGAGATCTACTCGCACCCCGCCTGGCAGGAAGACCTCGTCCCCTGGATCTGGGACAGCGGCGAACTCGGCCGCGCCGTCCAGAGCGAGCGAATCCCCTACGCCGCGCTCCTCACCGACGCGGTGCAGGGCACCACGCTGCTGTTCATCGAACGGCCCGGCCGTCAACTCGACTACCTGGTGGGGTCCTTCTCGCCCGAGGGACTGGAAGGGGGCTACGGCGATCCCCACGCCCCGCGCAGCATCGTCCTGCCGCCGTTTGCCGGACGGGCTGCCCAGGCACTCACCGGCCGGTACCTTCCGGCCTACGAGCAGGCCGTCCACGCCCGCCAGACGGCGGCCATCGCCGCTGTACTCGGGGACATCCGCTGCGAGCACGACACTTGGCAGGCCATGAACGCCTCCGGCCGCTACAGCGACGCCACCCCGCTGAGCGCCGCCGCTCGCGGCGCCGCGACGGAGTTGTTCCTCGACCACGCCTGGCGCCGTTTCCTGACCGTCGTCGACCACGCCCCGGCGCTGCTCGACCAGTGCCGACCCGCGAGCAGCCCGTGGCCCGACGACGCCGCGGCCCTCTCCCGTCTGGCCGACGCCGTGATCGATGCCGAGACCCTGGTCGACGAGATCGTCCACGGCGGTTTCGTGCCGGAGCAAGAGCGCCGAGCACGCGCGTGGCCGGCCATCGAGACCTGACTCACCGACGGCGGAACGTTCTTGCGTCAGGCCCGCATCAGCGCACCCCACCGCCGCCCGGCTCTGCCCGTCGCCGCGCCGGCCCGCCCCCTCACCGCGGCCCGGCCCGCGCACCGCGGCCCCTGACCTTTCCGCCCCCCGCCCCGAGGAGAACATCGCCCCCTTGCAACCCGGCACCCACTTCGCCTTCGGCGACCACGAGGAACACGGCTTCGTCGCCTCCTTCACCGCCTCTATGCCCGCGCACCTCGCCCACTGGTACCTGGAGCGCGAGCAGTTCGAACCCGTTCCCGGAGAACCCGGCCTGTACCGGCTCAGCGAGCCCGAGCGCGACGGAGTCCGCCGCACCCGCCAAGCCGTCCACGACCTGCGCCGCCACGGCTACACCGTGCAGGCCGACATCCGCCTCGACCCGTCCCTCTCGGCCGGCCCGCCACGCCCCGCCCGGCCGAACGGCCTGCAGGAGCGCCGCAGCCGTCTCGCCCAGGCCGCCGCCGGCCGGACGACGCAGCGCTCTACACCGCCCACCACCTCCCCGCCTTCGGCCCGGCCGATCCCGCCGAAGCCCACGTACGCTCCGACCGTCCATCTGACGGCCGCGACCGGCGGGCGGTCCCGATGACACCCGCGAGCAGTCCGACTCCCGACGGCCCCTTGCCGACCGCTCCCGAACTGGCCAACGCGGCACGCGACTTCCGTTTGCGGCTGGCGGTCATCGACCGCGAGACCGAGGCCGCGCTCGACATGACACGCGACCGCTACGGCCGTGCCGTCCACGCGGGCGCCGCGGCAACCGCAGGAGCCCACCGCGACAAGGCCGCGGTGGAGGCGTACGCCGCCCACCTCGCCCCGCACGCCGAGGCGCTCCTCGATGCCGCCCGCCTAGTGCTCGATGAGGGGCCACCCGCTCGGCACCTGGCCGGGTGGCGGGCCGTCCTAGACGGCCTGGCCGTTTCGGCCGCCGAGATGCGGTGTCGTCGAAGGCCACAATGCCGGTGACGCCTCCAATGCGCTTCTCAGCGCTGTCCAGCGCGGCTATGACGCCGGCCCGATGGTCCGCCTGCAGGAACTCCTGGAGATCAGCGGCCAGTTCGCCAGCGCCCTGGAGACCGTGCAGGGCCGCCAGATCGCCGCCCGCCTGGCAGCGTTGAGCCGGCAGATCGAATTCCTCACCCGCGAAGTCGAAGAGGCGGCCGAGGACCCCGGCGCGACCGTCGCCGTCCTGCCCCCGCACCGCACCCCCGTGCTGCGCGCCGGTCCGCGCCCCGCCGTGGGCACCACACCGCCCACGCCGCCACCCCGCGCCAGCACCACCGCCCGACACCGCTAAGCCCATGTCCCACCTGGTCTTGACGAACATGAGCCCATGGAGCAGTACGCGATCAACCTTGCCCTCGCAAAATACGAGCACGATCGTGAGCTGTCTTGAGCGCCCACGGCCTAGGGGCGGCCATGCCAGCCGCCCCGGAGCAGCGGCTACTGCTGACGCTTACTCACGTGTGACACGGCGGTCATGCCGGCGCCGTAGGTGAAGGCAAGGACGGCCCCGCCAGAAGCGACGGCGGTGAGGGCAGGCTGCCCCAGAACAGAGGAGCCAATCCCCGCAACCAGCCCAGCGATGACGGATACCAGAGCAACGACGACAACGTGATACACGCGGTGGTCACAGGTAGAAGTGGTGGCAGACAAGTAGGGCCCTCCCATACTCCGTCGGAGCGCCGTCACCTGAATCAGGGCAGGGTGCATCCTGCGCTGGATTCACGTCACAGCGTCGCCGCCCAGCGGGCGTCGCGATAGGGAAGCGCCGGCCAGGCGCGCCTATCGCTCCTCGGATGGAGCGCCGTAGCGGTTGGCCATCATCACCGATGCACCATGCCTTTCAAGGATCTCGTCGACCACGTCCATAGTAGCCAACCCCACTGACACACAGACAAGTTGGTGACCGCTTCGGGGGAGCGCAAGCGCCGATCTGCAGCGACTCCCACTTACCTGGTCTTCACGCGCGAAGCCTCGTTGCAGGCACACCTCTCCTGGTGGCCGTGCTCCTGGCCAAGCGTCCCGCCCGCCGCACCGCCCTCGCCGGACACCTCGCCAAGCAGCCGCTCGCCGACCCGGCGCTCCCTGGCACCGGCGCGGCCTTCGCTCTCACCGTCCTTCTCGCCGCGCGCCGACGTCTGGGCCCCGCGGGCAGTCGCGGTGCGGCTGGCGCCGGTGCCTGCATCGAGGCCGGCATAAGACGCCCTGATCAGGGCGCAACCCCCCACCTTGCAACCCCTTTGAGGAGATCGAATTATGGCTGTGCGTACGCACTGGACCGTGGAGCACGCCTGCTCCCACCGCGTGGATCACGACCTGTCCAATCGCCCTGCCGACAAGCGGGCAGGCTTCGCCCGCTGGCTCGCGTCGAAGGACTGCACCGACTGCTGGAAGGCGGCGCGCGACGCCGACACCGGGTCCAAGGAGGAGTGGCTCGCGGCCAAGCGGGCCGAGGAGCAGGAGGCAGCCCTCACGTGGGCGAAGCAGTTCGACATGCCGCAGTTGGAGGGCCCGGCCAAGGCCCTGGACTGGGGCGAACGCTCCCGCCACCAGCTGATGACATCCGCGCACACCGCGCTCGTCATCGAGGGCACGTGGGACGAGGCGGACTGGGCAGAGCTGGAGGAGAAGGCCCGCGCCATCACCCGTGCCGGATGGTGGATCGACCAGCGCGACGCCGAAGGCACTGACCTGCTCGAACTCCTCGACGCAGCCAGTGAGGCGGACCGCGGGACGGAGAACCCGTTCCGCTGACGGCGGGGCAACATAGCCGGAGGACGCCGGTTAGCCAAACCGGCGTTCCTCCGGACTATTGATGCTCCCACCCCGCCAGCATCTGCGTGGAAGGAACTCATGTCCCAGCTTCCGCCCACCTCGGCGTTCGCACCGACGCCCGACCCGCTCACCCCCGATCGGGACATCACCCACGCCCACTTCCAGGCCGGTGACACTGTCGTCGTCCTGAAGGGGATGGCTGGCGGGGAACTGTGGGGCGATGCGATGCGCGTCGTGGCCCCGTCCTGGCACACCCCGACCGACGAGGACGGCTGGCGGCTGCGTGATGCGACCGGCGGCGCCCAGTCCTACGTCACCGCCCACCCCCGCTACCTCGTGCACCTCTCGCGCCGCTGCCCGGACTGCCTGATCTACCTGCGCGCCATGGAGGATGCCCTCTTTACGCGGTTCGCCGACCGCGACGAGCTGATCGACTGCGGCTGGTACACAACCACCGCCCTGGGCCAGCTCGTGCACATCGCGGACATCCGGAGTGGCCGATGACTTCCCCCACGCACCGCCCCGGCCGTTCCGCCGCGCTCGACAGAGCCAGGGCCCGAGCCACCGCATCTCCGGTCGATTCTTCCTGGCCGCTTCACCTGGCCGAAGACCTCCGCGACATCGAGGCCGACTGGAGAACTTCGGCCGAGGTGTGCGCGGATGCTGCCTGGGCGGCACGGTCGGCCGGCCACAGCGTCCTGGCCCTGCTGTCCCCGCAGGACGTCACCGCAACGGGCCTTGACCCGATCACCGCCCGCACCTTGGCTCATCTGTACCTGAGCGCCCTGCGGTTCGACTTCCGCTGCCCCACCCTCCAACGCCTCGTCGAACAACTCGCGGAAACCGCGCGTCAGCCGCTGGACTGCTACACCCGGGCCTTGTACGCCTTCGCGCTGCTGGGCCAGTCCCGCCCGGAGGGCCTGGCGGTCATGGACGAGGTCCTCGCGGAGGCCGGGGAGCACACCAAGACCCTGCACGTCCTGCTCCACGGGCTGTGGCTCGGCCAGGACCTGGACCAGGGCGCGGAGCGTCTCCTGGCCCTCAGCTCCCGACCGGCCCTCGCCACCGGCAGCGACCCGATCGTCCTCTTCCGCGTGGCGGGTGCCCTGCGCCGGCTGGGCCGGTACGACGAAGGGCTGGGCGCCATCGACAGGGCGATCGACTGTCTCCCGCCGGGGGACACCTCAGTGCACGCCGACCTGGTCCGCGAGCGCTCCCTGCTCTGCACAGCCCGCGACCTTCATCAGCACCGGCCGCCCACCCGCACGTCGAGCGGGGTGCCGTCATGATCCCCCGCCTGAACGCGCGGACCCACTCGCCGCGCGACCCGCTCGCCGAGGCACTCGGGCGGCCCCTTTCCCCGAACGAGGGTCTGACGGAGTTCACCATCGTCGCCCACTGGCCGGACCTGGACTACTACACCCCCAACGACGAGCAGAGAACCTGGACATCCGTTCAGTGGGCCGAGCACCTCGAAGATCCCTATCTGGAGCATCCGTTCACTGCCAGTGCGGACGACGACCGACGGGCGATCCTCCATCTCGTCATCCGCCTCCACCCGGACGACCGGGAGCTGACCGGTCCCGAGTGGGCCGAAATCGCTCACCGGTTCGCGCGAGCCGCCGGTATCGAGATACCCGGCGCCGCGGAGCACGGCTGGCGGTGGATCGCCGTCCAGGCACAGCCCGGGCGCCTGGACCTGATCGCCAACCTGATCCACCTCGACGGCACCTGGCGCACCCCGCCCTCAGACATCCTGCGGCGCCTTGCGGACGAGGCACGCCGCATCGAACAGGACCTCAACTTGATCCCCGCCCGCACCGGACCCGCGACACGCCCCGCTGTCCGTACGGCGCCCACCGCATCCGCGCAGTTCGCGAGCGTCCTTACGCAGCTCGCCGACGAGCAGGCCGGCCCGCTGGCCACGGTCCGCGGACTGATCGAGCACACCGCTCACCGCATCGCCCGCCAGCCCGGAGCCGCCAGCACCGAAGCGGCACACGGTCTGGAGCTGATCGCCCGCCGGCTCCACGCGATCCAGCAGGACCTGGACACCACCGCGGCCCACCTGGTCCGCCCACAGATCTCCGTAGGAGCAACGCCTTCTTGCCCCATACCGGCCGCTTCATGGACATCCGCCGCGACTCGAACTCCAGCGAACTCCTCGCGCGCGGCGGCGACTTGGCGGCACACAGCATTCTCCAGCGCGCGGGATTCATCGCGGTCGTCCGCCTCCACGAGACCTACCACCGCGCCCCCGCCGGCCTCACCGAGGATGACGAGTCCCGTCTCGCCACCGATGCCGTAGCGCGCCTGCGGGCTGCCGGGTACCACGTCGACTGCGACGAACCTTTCGACACCGACGCCCGCCCCGCGCGCTATACCACGCTCGGTACCTCGGCCTCCCACCTCGCCGAACGCCTGCGCGAAGCCACCGACACCGCCGAGGCAGCCGACATCCTCACCGAACTCACCGCGCCCCACGACGGCATCCTCGCCGGGTTGGAGGAAACCCTCGGCGCTCTGGCGGAGTTCTTCGACGGACTCGGCAACGCGACCGATCCGCACACCGCCCGGCGCCTGCGCTACCTCGCCGACGAATACGTCCGCGTCATCCACTCCGACCTCGCGTACACCCGCGAACGGCTGGCCGACCGGCACGCCCCTCACCCCGGCCGCCGCCCCTGCGCCGAGCAGGTGCCCGACCACGAGCCCGAACGCTCCGCCGTGTGCGCCTGCCCACCCCCGCCGCGTGCACTGCCGGCCCCGGCACCGCCGCCCGTCGGTGCCACCCGCCTGCGCCGCTGAGCCCCTGCAACTGCCCAAGGACACCATGCACGACCACGACACCTCCGAGCACCTCGCCTCGTACGCCGACGTCCTCGCCGGTGAACTCCCCGATACCTGGACCAGCACGCACCTGACAGCCGACGCCAAAGACGACCTCGCCGAACTCGCCGACCGGATCTGGGACCTGGACCTGGTCGCCGCCTCCCTCGCCGAGCACCCGCTGACGCAGGCAGCCGTCCTGAGCCGCCCCGACGGCGCCCAGCTCGTCCTCCTGGACCGGCACGACGGACGCGACGGCTTCCTTCTCGCCGCCGTCGCCCCGCGCGCCCTGCCCGACGAGGCGTACCGGGCTGTCCCTGAGCCCAACGGCGTCGCCCTGGCAGACGACCCGTTCCTGAGTGCCGAGCAGGTCGCCGGCGATCTGCTCGCCCGCTACGACCGTGCGCTCGCACAGGTCCGGCACAACGCCCTGGGTGGCATCCAGCCCTCCCAGCCGGACCGGATCGTCCTGACCTGGCAGCCGGACGGCAGCGTCGCCACCGCCCCCGCCGACGACCGGGCCGGCACGATCCTCGTCGCCCACGGCTTTATCCAGGACCCGCAGAGCGGCATCTACCGCCTGAGTGGTGACGACACCCAGGTCCAGGCCCGCGCCCTACGCGAGATCGGCCCGCGCCTCGACGCGCTCGGCATCGGTGCCGCCCTCCAGCACCCCGCCGGACGGACCGCGCCTACCTCAGCCCCGGCATCCATGCCGCCGACCCCGTCCGGCACCCGTACGCCAACCGCCAGGACTCGATGAACCAGGCGGAGGCCGACCTGGGCATCCCTGCCCTGCTCCTGACCGGTCATGACGTCAAGTGCACGCCCGGCATCTTCGACGAAGCCACCTGCCGGCTGGCCATGCACGGCCTCCGCACCAGAGCGGCCCGTCCCGCAGCGCAGCAACCGGCACCGGACGGCTCCCCGTCGCACTCCGCACCGGCCCGCCGTACCCCGTAAGACGCCCGAGCGGCCCCGGCACCACGCCGGGGCCGCCCAGCACACCGCCCGACTCCCGGAGAAACCCGTAGCACCCCGCACACCCCCACCGATCAGCAACCGGCTCAAGCCCCGGCTCGCCACAGCCCTGTTCCGCCGCTATCTGCGCGCTTGCATACCGACCGGTCCCGACCACACCTCCCCGCTGACCGGCGCCCGCCCGGAGGGCGTCCTCACCGAGTCACAGCGCGTCGGGCAGCGCCACCACCACTGACCGTTCACCGTCCCGGAGGAGCATGTCCCACCCCGCCCCCTATCCGGTGAGACTGGCCGACGAAATCACCCGCCAGTTCGGCCAGCTCGCCGACCACCTCTCGCAGCTTCCCCCGCCCCAGGCCGCGCAGGTCATCGCCCGCGTTCTCGACCCGGACGCCGGAGTCCTCGGCGGCGTCACTCACCTCGTCGCCACCTGAAGCGTGTTCGCCAAGGACCAGGCAGAGCGCGGCGCGCTCCCCGCGGAGGTGTGGCTCGCTCTGGGCCGTGCCTCGAACGAACTGCACGACATCACCCTCGACCTGGACGAACACAAGGACGCCCTGGCGCACGTCAGCACCCAGCCCGCCACCACCGAGGCGAAGCGCCCAGTGCCCGCACCGCTCGTGGTCCGGCGGCGCCGGTGAAGAAGAAGCAGTGGCAGGGCTGGGGGCCCGGCGAGCAGGCCGAGCAGCACTACCTCGTCCAGCCCCGGGCCCTGGCAGGCGGCGGCGACGTCCGGCACGTCTCGGAGTTCCTGCGTGCCTCGGGATGGCGGGACAAGTCCAAGCCCGGCGGCCCCTTGGTCATGGAGAGCCCGGACCGGACCGTCCGCGTCGCCTACGACCCTTACGTCCTTCCCGGCGGCTGGACCATCCACGGCCGGGCAGACGGGGCCAGCGGCGAGTGGTCGGCGCACCTGGGCCGTCAGGCCCCGGTGGAGATCGTCTCCGGCCTGACCGACGCCCTCACCCGTCCCCGCTCTGCACACGCCCCCAACGTCTGGGCTCCGCTGCAGGAGCAGAACTGGCACACGCGTTTCGAGGGCGAGCACTACGTGGCGACCAGCCCCGATGGCACCGCCTGGATGCAGTACCGCCAGAACCCCGACGGCACGGCGATGTGGTGGACCGGAGCGCAGGACAAACAGGGCAACGGCTGGACGGCCCACTTCACGCCGAACACCCCGATGTACCTCGTGCAAGCCTTCTCCACCGAACTCGCCAGCCCCGACCCCGTGATGCGCCCGCGCGGACGCGTCCCGCACAGCGCGCAGATCCGCACCTGGTCGGTATCCGTCAAGCCCTCCCAACTCAGCGCCTGGCAACAGGCCCGCATCACGGCCGCCCGCGCCGCCACCTGGGCCCGCAACAGCGCCCGAAGCACCAGACCGCGCACCACCGCCCGCGCCCACGCTGCCGCCGACGGCACACGAACCCGCCGCTGACCACGACACCCACCACCCCGAGGAGACCGATGCCCGCACTCACCCCGGACACCATCCGCGCCGCGACCGACACCCTGTGCCGCCTCACCGAATACCTGCGCGAGAACCCCGACCCCGAGGAGACGCTCGCTCTCGTCGAGCCCCTCCTCGACGAATACACCGGCCTGCCCATCCAACTCGGCGACACCCTGCGCGCCCTCGCCCGCGCCGTACAGAGCCACCCGAACACACCGCGCAGCGAGAAGATCAGTGATCTGGTCACCGAGCTGCGTGCCGCGGCGTGGGTGCAGACCGACCAGTACATGCTCCACTACGTCCTGGACGAGCTGCGCAAGGTGATCGGCAACGCCGCCGCGAGTGAGCCGGGGTGCGGTCGGTGCCGCTGAGCGAACGGCAGCTCGCCGGGTTCGCCGACAAGCACGCCTGGCGGATCCCCTTCGACACCAGCCCCCGCCATCTCGCCGGCCCCGGGGATGCCCGCCACGTCACCCACGGCTTGGCCGCCGCCGGATGGAGCGCCGTCTCCGACCCTTTGAGTGCCGAGATCGTCCTGCGCAGTCCCGACCTTCGTCACAGTCTCCAGTTCGACCCGCAGTCCGCCACCTCTGCATGGTGGCGGCTGCGGGCCGAGCCCACCGACACCGAGCCCGGCTGGTACGCCGAGTTCGGTGAACTCGTGCCCGCCGAGGTCCTCGCCGGCTTCACCGACGCCCTCATCGCCTTGCCGCCGCAGCAGCAGGATCCGTGGCAGCCGGTGACCTCGGCGGGCTGGCACCGCGACTCGGACGGTACAGCGCGCTCGCCGGACTCCATGTGCCACATCGAACTGCGCCCGTTGAGCGAATTCAGTGGCCGGTCGTCCTGGCACGTTGAGACCTGCGAGCCCGGCGACGGGCAGTTCCCCGGCCCGCGCATCTGGCACGCCTACTTCGACGAGGACGTCCCCGCCCATGACGTCGGATCGTTCCTCACCGCGCTGGCCGACCGCAGCCCGCTCCAGCGCGGCATGTACGACCGCACCGGCCACTACAGCGCCGTGCAGGAGCCCAGCCCGCTGCGCCCGCAGCAGGTGGTCGACGCCCACACCGCCCGTATCGAGTCGCTCCGCGCCCGGGCACGCTCCGCCCGCAGGCAGCAGACGAAACCCGCGACGACCCCGGCGCAGGCCCACACCGCCCAGCCGGCTCCTCGCCGCTGAACCGACAGGACCCCCTCCCCATTTCCGCCGATCACCGCGCCTACCGCGCCCTCCTCCGTCACCTCGACCATTACGTGAGCGACAGCAAGAAGATCCTCGACGCCTGGGACGCCTACTCCGACGAGCACACCGACCTCGACGGCTGGCCCTACGACGACCACGCCTACGGAAGGCGCGCCAGCCAGCGCGACGCCGACACCGCCCAGGCATTCGAGCCGCTCCGCTACGGCGCCCGTCACCTGCTGGCCACGGCAGAGACTCAACTCGCCCAGCTCTCGGAGAACAGCGTGCAGAGCCGCTGGGTCTACCAGCTGGGCGTCCTGCGCGACGCCCTCGACCGACTCGACGAACTGCACGAGCAATGGCTGGTCACCCGCGACGCCCTCCCCGCCACCGCCAAGCCCGGCACCCCGGACTTCGACGACGCACTCGCAGAACATCACGCCGAATCGTGGAGCTACCTCGACGACTGGGGCACCCACGGCAAGGCGCTCCGCGAGATCAACACGGCCGCCCGCAAAGCCCCTTCACCCCTGGCTCCCACACCGACACCGGCCCGGCCACCCCGCCCGACCGGCGAGCTGCGGCACGGAAGTGAGCATGCCCCCGACCCCCGAGACCGTCGAAGTCGACTTCATCACGCCGCGCCACCTGGCCGACGGCGGTGACCCCGCCTGGATCACCGTCCCCCTGCACCGTGCCTGCGACTGGAGCCACGGCAACGACCCCCTGATGCCCCGCGTCCTGCTCTCCAGCCCGGACCAGAAGGCCCTCCTGCGCCTGGAGCCCGACCCCGACGGACAGTGGTGGACCCTCAACCATGCGGCGGAGGCGGACCGGCCCGCCTGGTACGCGAGTTTCGGCGCCCGCACCCCGGTCGAACTCATCGCCGCCTTCACCGACGCCCTCACCGACCCCGCCCCCGCCGCGAGCACACCCTCGGATCCGTACGAACCGCTCCGGCAGAGCGCGTGGCAGCCCCCGGCCATCGGGGCTGACGGCCTCGTGTCGCCCGACGGAACGGCCTACGTGCAGCGCCTGGGAACCGCGCAGGAGTCGGGAGCCTGGTTCGTCACCGCCTCCCTCGGCCCGGAGCGAAAGCCGGTGTGGCAGGCCCGCTTCGGCGAACACACCCCTGCACGACTGGTCGCCGCGCTCACCGATCCGCACCCCGCAGCGCGTACCGGCAGCTTGCGCAGTCTTCCGACCCGCGACCCGGACGTCGTCACCCGCCGCACGACGGACGTCCTCGCTGTGCACGTCGCCGCCGCCCTGGAAGAACGCGTCCACGCCCTCGCGGCCCGCCACACCGTCCCGCCGACGACTCCAGGCCCGCCGCGCCAGCCGCCGGCCAGGAACAGCCGCAGCCGCTGAATGCCCCGCCCCCGCCCGGAAGGCACGTAACCCTTTGCCCCCTACCTCCGCCAACAGTTCCACCGACGGGTACGACATCGTCCTGCGCCTCCTGATCGGCGTCGCAGCCGTCGTCGTCCCCCTGTCCCACCTCGCCTGGCTGTCCGGCAACATCACCGCCTACCTCACCGGAGGCGGCTGGGCGCCGTACCAGCCGACCACCGCCCTGCTCCACCCCCAGCGCCTCTGGCCCCACGCGGGAGAAACATCCCTGCTCATCGGGGCACGCGTCGTGCCCGTTCTCCTCCTCCTGACGCTCGGGACAACAGCGGGCATCCTGTGGGCCCGGCACAAGAACCGCAGCGGCGGCCGGAAAAAGAAGATCACCGGCATGGCCAAGGCACGGGACATCCAACCGCTGATGGCCAAGGCGATCACCGACAAGGCCCGCTCCCTGCGCCCGAGCCTGAAGGACGCCAAGCACATCGAGGCCCGCGACACCGGCATCCTCCTCGGCAACCTCCAGGGCACCAAGCACGAGATCCGCATGGGCTACGAGGACGTGGCCGTCGCCATCATGGCGCCCCGCTCGGGAAAGACCACCTCGCTGGCGATCCCGTCCATCCTCAACGCGCCCGGACCGGTCCTGCTGACCTCGAACAAGGCGGCCAGCGACGCCTACACCGCCACCGTCGACGCCCGTGGTGCGGTGGGACGGGTTTGGTCGATGGACCCGCAGCAGATCGCGCACGCCGCCCGCGAGATGTGGTGGAACCCCCTCGCCGACGCCAAGACTCTCGACGGCGCCGGCCGCCTGGCCGGCCACTTCCTCGCCGCTTCCGTGGACGCCTCCCAGCAGGGCGACTTCTGGTCCAAGGCCGGATCCAACATCCTCAGCCAGCTCTTCCTCGCCGCCGCGCTCGATGACCGGCCGATCACCGACGTGATGCAGTGGCTGGCCTTCCCGGCCGACCGCACCCCGCTCGACATCCTGCGCGACCACGACTTCACCGCGGTCGCCGCCCAGCTCAAGGGCAGCGTGGAGGGACCGCCGGAGACCCGTGACGGCATCTACGAGACCGCCCGCCAGTACGCCGCCGCCCTCCTCAACAGCGAGATAGCCGCCTGGGTCACCCCGCAGAAGGACGTCGCCGAGTTCCGGCCCGCCGAGTTCGTCACCTCCACCGACACCCTCTACCTCCTGTCCAAGGACGGCGGCGGAGGCGCGTCGGCGCTGATCGCGGCGTGCGCGGACTCCGTGATGCGGGCCGCGACCGCCCAGGCCGAACGGGCCGGCGGTCGGCTCGACCCGCCGATGCTGGCGATCCTGGACGAGGCCGCCAACGTCTGCAAGATCAGCGATCTGCCGGACCTGTACTCCCACCTCGGCTCACGCGGGATCATCCCGATCACGATCCTGCAGTCCTACCGCCAGGGCCAGAAGGTCTGGGGAGACGCGGGCATGGACGCCATGTGGTCAGCCGCGACCGTCAAGGTCATCGGATCCGGTATCGACGACCCGGACTTCGCGGACAAGCTGTCCCGGCTGATCGGCGACCACGAAGTCGAGACCACCTCCACCTCAACGTCCGAGTCCGGGAAGTCGACGTCCGTGTCGATGCGGCAGGAGCGGATCCTGCCCGCCGATGCGATCCGCGCCCTGCCCAAGGGCACCGCCCTGGTCTTCGCCACCGGCATGCGCGCCGCGATGCTCGACCTGCGCCCCTGGTACGCCGAGCCCGGAGCCGGCGAACTGGCCGCCGCCTCTGCCCGTGCCTCCACGGCGATCACTGCCCGTGCCATCACGAAACACGCACCCAGCCAAGCCGACTTCGGATCGGCAGCATGAGCAGGACACGCCTGGACGAAGCCGACGAAGTGCAGACGGGCGCCGAGGACAGATGTTGGCCCGAGCATGGCCTCGTCACTTGCCGCGGCGATGCGGGTGCGTCGAAACGGCACAAGTTGGGGCTGGCCACGTGATACTCGACCTCTTCGCGGGGCCGGGCGGCTGGAGCCGAGCACTGGGCGTCCTCGGAGTGCGCGACGTCGGCCTGGAGTGGGACGAGTGGGCCTGCAAAACCCGTGCGGCCGCTGGCCAGTTGACGATCCGGGCCGACGTGGCGATGTATCCGACGGGGCCCTTTATCGGCCGCACGAGTGGGCTGATCGCTTCCCCTCCGTGCCAGGCGTGGAGTATGGCTGGCAAACGCCTCGGTCTGGTGGACCAGCCGCTGGTGCACGCGGCGGTCGAGGACTTGGCCGCCGGGCGGGACACCCGCGAACGCCTCCTCGCCGCGTGCCGTGACGAGCGGTCGCTGCTGGCGGCTGAGCCGATGCGCTACCTCCAGGCCCTGAACACGGTCGGCGAGCCTGAGTGGGTCGCTATGGAGGAGGTTCCGGACGTCCTGCCGTTGTGGAAGCAATACGCGGCCGTCCTGCGCGGATGGGGCTTCTCGGTCTGGTGCGGGATCCTCAACGCCGCCGACTTCGGCGTCCCGCAGACGAGAAAGCGGGCGATCCTGGTCGCCTCCCGGGTCCGTACGGCACAGCCTCCCACGCCAACGCACTCCCAGGTCGAGGAGCCGGAATCCCTGTTCGGTCCGGGCCGTGCCCGTTGGGTCAGCATGGCCGAGGCCCTGGGATGGGGCGCGACCGACCGACCCGTCCCGACCGTCTGCGCTGGCGGAGGGCCCGGCGGCGGACCCGAACCGTTCCCTTCCGGCTCGCGAAAGACGCTGTCCGACGCCCGGGAGCGCGGCACCTGGGTGCCCCAGCCGGACGGAGTGGTCCTGCAGTCCCGCCGCGAAGGAGCCGGTTGGGCTGCCAAGCACGGCACCCGTGAAAACCGCGCCGCCAGCGCCCCTGCGCCGACCTTCACCGCCGAAGCACACCGATGGTCTTGGTCCCTACGCAGCAACAACCAGGCCAACGCCACCATCCGCCCGCTGTCCGAGCCGGCAGGCACGCTGTTCTTCGGACACGGAGCGAACGAGTGCACCTGGGTTGCCGAACCAGTGTCGGCTCTGGCCAACGACACGGACGCGCCGGCGGTGCCGGAGCCGATCCGGATCACTGCCCGGGAGGCCGGCCTCCTGCAGACCTTTCCCGCCGACTACCCGTGGCAGGGCAACAAGGGCCAGCAGTTCTCCCAGATCGGCAACGCCGTCCCCCCGCAGATGGCCGCGCACCTGCTCGCTCCACTCCTCGACAAGCCCTTCAACCCCGACGACTTCACCCTCGCAGCCTGATGCCCTACACCACCCCCGATCCCGACGAGGAAGACGACCTCGACCGCGTCCCGGCACCGAAGCCGGTCCATTACGCCGAACAGGCCCTGCTCGGCGCCCTCCTCCTCGAACCGGCACGTCTGGCCGACACCGGCACCCTGGCCGCCGACCACTTCGACAACCACGCCCACGCCAACCTGTTCACCGCGATCCGCACCCTTCCACCGCCCGACCCCGACGACCACGCCAAGGACACCGCCTGGCTCAACCAAGTCCTGGAGCGTGCCCGCCCCCACGCCCCCGGCCTGAACGCCTCCTACCTCCACGCCCTCATCCAGTTCTGCCCACAGCCCAAGCACGCCGCGGCCTACACCCGGATGATCCGCGCCGACCACGCCCGCCGAACCCTGCGCCTGCACGCCGAACGCCTCGCCCATACCGCCACCGACCCAGCCGGGCCCGACCCGGCAGCCGCCACCCTCATGCAGGCCGACGCCCTCGGCCGTGTCCTGGACAACCTCGCTGGGCAGTTCGCCCCACACCCCGGCTCCCTCCCCCGCACCACACACAGCGGGGATGTCCCACGGCAGGCTGGCGAGGAGGAACTGGACGAAGAACGTCTCCTCCTGGCCACCGCCACCGCCTACCCGGCGAATGTGCAGCAGATGCGGTGGCTGGCCGCGGAGGACTTCATCCTTCCGCTGCACGCCGCGCTCTGGCAGTCCGTCACGGCGCTGGTCCACCGCGGCGACATGGTCGACCCGATCACCGTCCTCGGCGAGGCCCAGCACCACGGACTCCTCACCGACTCCCTCACCCCCCGCGACCTGATGGCGCTGGTCTCCATGCCCGCCGGCTCCCCCGAGTACTGGGGCGAGAAGATCCTCCAGCGCGCCCTCCTCGCCCGCGCCCACACGGTCGCCGACCGGATCACCGCCTACACCGACGACCCCGCCAACACCCCCCACCAGCTCATCACCGGCAGCCGCCGCGCCCTGGCCGACCTCAACGCCTTGCGTACCCGCTGGAACCGCGCCACCTCACCCACCCCCGCGTCCACCACAAGTGCACCCGCACGATCCGCGCCGCTTCCCCGGGCCGGCCCACCACACCGGCCAGCCCTGTCCGCCGCGCGCACCCACCGATGACCTCACCCTCCGGGCCCGGCCAACCCACGGCAGGGGCCCCGGACTCGAATCGAGCCCACCCCATGCACCAGAGCCCCCTCAAGGCCCACGTCCGCCTCGACACCCACCCCGCCCACCCCAGCGCCGTGACCGCCTCCCTCACGGGCACCCACCACCGAACCGCCCAAGCCATGCTCGCCGCGCGCACACGGGAGGTGCGCGCCTCTCTCCCCTCTCACTGTCGGCCGTTCTGGTTCGGTCCCAGCGCAAATGTCAGTGCCGCGTTTTAGCGTGAACACCAAGTGGAAAAAGGGCGATTGGAGCCTTCGGGGTGATCTTTGAGGAGCCACGGGCGGTCTACGAGAGCATTACCTCACGCATGAAGGCGCTGGCGGTGGTCCGCCCGCTACTGGCGCTCGACAGCAGCAAGGCCAAGGCCGAGCGGGGGTGGGAGGGCTACCGCCTGGCTGAGCTGGCGCTGGCTGCGATCGATGTCGTCACGCTGCGCACGGACATGCGTACGGCGGTCCGCCAGGAGACGGTGGTGGACCATGTGTCCGAGTTCGCCGCGCTGCAGCTGCCGGGACGCCCGGCTGAGGAGTACCGGGCCGTCGCGCGCTGGGTGACCGAACGGCTGATCAACACCGAGGAGCGCGACCGGGCGTTCCGTCACGCGATCGGCAGCGTGACGGACGAGGGATTCCAGACCCGTATGACGTCGTTCCAGATCCTCAAGGAGGTGCCTGACCATGTGGGGCAGGCGGCGCTGATTGCCACGGATGCGGCGATCACCGTGCTGGTGCATGCCATCGACGTGGACATCGCTTCCGAACAGATCGCTGCCGAGGCCAAGTTGGAGGCGCTCCTGAAGCGTGCCCGTATCGGTGAGGCGTGGCAGATCGCGCACACGGCCCGTCTGCAGAGCATCCGTTACGCCAAGGACATCCATGGGCGTATCGAGGCGATGAAGCGGAACGTGCGGGCGGTGGACTGGGATACGGAGGTCAAGGAGACTGTCGACGATGCCCTGGAGCACGTCCGGAGCCGTTCCGCGACTGAGCAGCAGCTCAAGGAGCGAGTCGACCAGCTGCTGGAGGTCACTGACGACGCGCACAAGCGTCGGCAGTTGGAGGGGCTGGGGGCGCTGATCGTCGAATGCATGCAACGGCATTCGGTGCTTATCGACATGCTGTTGAAGGTCGGCCCGGAGTACCGGCGCCAACAGGACCGCCAGGTGTTCGTGGCGCCGACGCTACACGCCCGGGTGCACATGCACGAGCAGCTCCTGCAGCCGGTGATGGAATTTTCCCTGGATGCCTGCCTGGGGCCCTTGGAGGCTTTCACCAGGGCCGTCCTGGGCCCGCAGCAGCCCCGCGTGATGTATCTGCCGGACTATTTCGAGGCCCTGGCCCGCGTCAGCGAATCGGCCGCGGGGGACCTGGTACCGGTCGCACACGACGACGACCCAGGTGACGGCGAGCACACGGCCGTGTTCAGCGACGCGCAACACGAGGCGGTGGACGTCCTGCTGGACACGGCCACCGACCAGGGAGTGCGGCTGTCCGCACTGCTGAGCTCCACCCGCCTGCCCGGCCCCGGCATGGGTCCTGAATCCGGCACGGACGCACTCCTTGCGATGCGCGTGCAGCATCTCTTTCGCCAGGTGCCGGTGCGTCAACTGGCCGTCGGCGAGCCTGCCGTCGTGGCTGTCGACGACGGCACCGAGCTGGTGGACGAACGCTTCGGCGGCAGCGACTTCCTGCTGATCCGCACCCAATCGCAGCCCTCGGTCCCACCCAGACCATCCGATGCCCCCACCGCCGACGACAACCGGCTGTCGACGGTGACGCCCATCCCCGACCGTGACCAGGAGAGCGCGTGAGCCAGCACGAGGACATCTTGGACGCCGCCCGGATGGTCGCCCTGGCCTTGGCCCGTGGCAAGGCACCGGCCCGCTCCGGGGAGTACGCACGGCTGGTCCGGCGCTTCGAGACCGAACCGGACTTCGCCCAGATCGTACGGAAGATCGCCCAGGGCTTCGACCTGACGGTGCTGGAGGTCCACCGCATGCCGGGCCTGGTTCTGGGGACAACCCCGGAGACCGACTTCGCCGTCTCGGTGGCCGACCTGGTCCCGCAGACCGCCGACCGGCCGCTGTATCTGCTGGCCCAGCTCGCCATCGCCTCGCTGGCCTTCCCTCGGCCCGAGGACCTCGACGACGACGCGTACGTCGGACGAGTCTCAGTCAAGCAGGTGGACGAGGAGGTCCGCTCCCTGGCCCGGGCCATCGAGCACCGGCTTGCGCAGACCGACGCCGACACCGATCCCCCGGCCGACCAGCCCGGTCTGGAGGGACTGTGGCGGGCCTATCTGCGGCGCAACGCCACCGGCACCACTCGGGCGGACAAGACCCCCAGGACGGTGACCTATTCACTGGTGCGCCGGGCTCTGACCCACCTGGCCGAGCACGGCTTCGTGCGGAAGGTGAGCGACGAGGACGCCGGCACCTACGCCACCAGCGTCAAGTACCGGCTGCAGATCCGCGACCAGGCCGCTGGCGACATGCTGCGGGAACTGGCGGCCCTGGGCGTGGCCGCCCTGCCCTCCCGCGACCAGGCCACCACCTCCGAGTCGGCGGCAGACAGCGCTCTGAGTGCCGATGACACCCTGCCGGGTTCGCCGCTGCCCACTGACCTGCCGTAAGGACGCCTGCCATGTATGAACTCAACCGGATTCTGCTGCGCAATTTCGGCCCCGTCGACGCTCGGTACGAAGACGTCACCCTGGACTTCTCCGGCGTCGGCCCAGAGGTGGAAACCGCCTCGCTGATCCCGGCCGCCGGCCATGTCACCCACCGCCCGGCCCCGGCCAACCTGATCATGCTGCAAAACGGCGGCGGCAAGGGCGTACTGCTGACCGGCATCACCTGCACCACCATCCCGCACCGCCACCAGGATGTGGAGACGCTGCGCAACTTCACGGTGTCCCTGGCACAGCCCTCCCACGTGGTTCTCGAATGGGCCGACGCGAGGACCGGACGCCTGCTGGTCACCGCCCAGATCCTGGCGCCGGACCGCGAGGGGAAACTGCACCGCCGCTTTTACAGCTTCCACCCGGCCGCCGCCCTGGACGCCGACCGTCTGCCCTTCCACCACGACAGACACTGGCTGCCCTTCGAGGACTATTGCACCGAGTTGCGGGACGTACAGCGCCGCGTCGACGCCCTGGAAATGCGCATCGAGGACGGCCAGGAACGATGGGAGAAACACCAGCGCACCCTGGGCCTGCAGCCCGATCTGTTTGACGTGCAGCGCCGGATGAACGCCAAGGAGAGCGACGCGGCGGCGGCATTCACCACCACCACATCCGACGCCTTTGTGGACTGGCTGCTGCGCAAGGCCACCGATGACGACCAGTACGCCGAGCTGGGCACCGCCTTCCACTCCTACGCCCATGCCCACGACCAGCGCGCCGCATGGGACAAGGAACGACAGTTCGCCCTGACCATGCAACGAGCCTGTGGCGAGGTCGCCATCCTTCACCAGACCCGGCAGAAGACCGCCCACGCCGCCGAGAGCGCGCAGCAACGGCTCGTGCACCTGACCGCCACTGTCCAGCTCCGCGAGCAGCAACTGTCCGACGCACTCACGGTCCACGCCGACGCCATCACGGACACCTACCGCGCGCACGAGGAGGCAAAGCGGGCAGCCGAGCGGGCCGAGCAGCGCGTGCACCACGTACGCCATCACGCCAGCGCCCTCGAACTGGCCACCGTCCGGGCAAAGCAGCGCGGCGCCGAGCAGGACAAGAAGGAGACCGAAGCCGAAAAGACGGGCTGGGAGACGGTCCCGGTGGCGCTACGCCATGCGCATGCTGTGGACGATCACACCCGCGCCCAGGAAGCCCTCAGCCAGGCAGAGCGCACCGCCGCGCCCTACCTCCGGGCCGTCCACCAGGCAGCAGCCGACCTCCGTGCTGGGTACGCCAGCGCCGAGGCCGCCGCCCAGGACAAGGTCCGCCGACTGGCCGAGGCCAACCAGCAGACCGAGACCGACATCGAGCAGTGGCAGCACCGCCGCGAACAGCTCCTTGAAGACACCGGCGCGGCTCAGGCCGATCTCCGCACGCTCCGCGAGCAGATCGACTCCTTCACCACCACGCTGGGTCGGGCGCGCCATGACCGGCTCGTCGAGCCGGACGAACTAGCCGGGGACGCCGCGGCCCGCGCCGAGGCGCGCACCCGCCACCTCGACCAGCTCATGGACGAGGCCAAACAAGCACGTCAGACTGCCCGCACCGGGCGGGACCATGCGCACCGGCACCTGGCCGACACGCAGCGGCAGGCGCTGTCCGACCGTGCCGCAGCTGATGCGGCGCTCGCCCAGACCGACCGGCTGCGCAAGCAGGCCACAGCGGTCCAGTCCCTGCCGCTGTGCGCCGACCTCCTCGAAGCCGCGCCCGACGAGCTGCGCGCCTCCGACGCGTTGGAATGGCTCCATGAACATGCCACCGTGCTGGGGGAGACCGCCGGACGCCGCATCGCGAACCTGGAGACCACGCTCACGCGGACCCGCCTCGGCCTGCGCGAGGACCAGGACCTGCTCGACGTGCTCGATACGAGCGGGGGCCTGCACCCGGCCAGCGCTGCCGTGCGGCGCCTGTGTGAGGACCTTGTCGCGCACGGCATCTCGGCCTGGCCCGGCTGGCGGTGGATGCATGACAACGTGCCCGCCGACGCCCACCCCCAAGTCATCCGCGCGCACCCCGACCTGGTCGGCGGGATCATCGTGGGTGGCGCCGACGGCCTGGACGCCGCTCGCCGCCACCTGGAACACACCCGCCCCCTCCCGGCCACCGCCGTCACCGTGGGCACCGGCGAGCGCCTGCTGCGCCCGGGCTCCTGCGACGACGACCGCTTCGTGGTCGAGCCCTCTCCCGCCCTGCACGACGAAGACGCCGCCGAACGCGAACGAGGCGAGGTCACCGCGCGCATCACGGCCGCCACCCGCCAGCTGCAGGACCTCGATGCGCGCCTGGCGGAGGCCCGAGAGCTGGAGCGGCACCTCGCCAACTGGCGGGACGCCTGCGCGCAGATGCCCGTCCCCGACCGCCTCGCCCAGCTGAACGACCTGCAAACCACCGCCGCCGCGTCCGAGACCGCCGCCCAGGAGGCCCGCAACGCGGCCGAGGGTCACGACTCCGCCCTGCACGAGGCGGAGCAGGCGTACGAGGACCTCGTCGACCGGGCCGGTCAAGCCCAGCGCGCCCTGCACGTCCTCCGGCAGCTGGCCGACGCCGAGACCGAGGCTGGCCAGGCCCGCGACCGCATCGCCGCACTGACCGCGCAGTGCCAGGAGTGGCGGACCGAAGCCGACGATCTGCGTGCCGCGTGCAAGCGGGCCGAAGCGGAGCTGCTGCGCCGCGCCCAGGCCGTCGAAGCCGCCCGGCAGGAGGCCGACAGCCACGCCGAGAGCCGTCGGGCCGTCCCCGCCCCGCCCGGCGGCGACGCGGCCATCGAACCAAGCGCACCGCACGAGCCCCTCCCCGTGCTCAAGCACCGCTACGAGCAGGCCCTGGACGAGCTGCGCGCCGTCCAGGTCGGGGAAGACCAGCAGCAGCGCGCCGCCCGCGCCGAAGAACACCTGCTGGTGTGCCAGAAGGAATGGAACCAGGTGCCCGGGCCTATTCAGGCGCTCGCCCAGAAGTTCAGCGCCGATTCCCGAGCCACCGACGAGGTCCAGCGCCACGCCATCCTGCGCGACCTGGAGGGACAGCTCACCAACCACGACGACCGGCTCAACGCACTGCGCGACAAGGAGAGCGAGCTGAAGGTGCGCACCGGCCACCTTAAGTCCGCCGCCGCGGCAGCACCGCTGACCGGCGAGGAGGCCGCCGCCTGGACGCCGGCCACCCTGGAGGATGCCACCGCCCTGAGTGCCCGCGCGGCACAGGAGCTGGAGAATGCCCGTACCACGGAGCGTGCAGCGTCCGAACGCTACAACGGCGCCCGCCGCAGCCAGGCCAACAGCAGCCGCGACCTTGCAGCGTTCCGAGCCGTCCTGCCGCTCCTGCAAAGCGCCGCCCACGGTCTCGACCTGCCCGCCGCCGCAGAGCCCTATCCGGGTACCGCCGAGGCTGCCGAGACAGAGGCCCGGCAGGCCGCCGAGGAATATCGCACCTGCCACCAGGCTGCCCGCGACGCCGACCGTGCCGTGGAAACCGGCGTCAGCCGCCTCAAAGAGGAGGCCGCCGACGTCCGCTTCGAAGGACTCGACATCCCGCTGCGCACGCAGATCTCCGCCCTGGGCGGCGCGAAGATCCCTGCCCTGGCTGAGAACTGGACCCAGGCGCTCGGCTCCCGCATCGCCGCACTGACCAGCGACCTGGATGCCATGGCCAAGACCCGCGATGCCCTCGCCTCCCAGCTCGGCGCCCACGTCACCGATCTCCTGCACCGCCTCGACCAGGCCAGCCGCTTCTCCGCCTTCCCCGACGGCGACGCCCCCTGGGCCGGACAGAAATTCCTCACCATCCGCTACAAGAAACCCGACCAGCAGTCCCTCGCCGCCTCGATGCGCGAAACCGTCGATGCCCTCGCCCAAAACCCCCGTACCCGCAAACTCAAGGGCATCGACGTCGTCCTGCGCTGCCTCAAGGAGGCCGTACCGCGCGGATTCACCGCCGAGGTCATGAAGCCCAACGCCGCCAAGCGGATCACCCGCGTGCCCGTGGAGAAGATGGGCACCACCTTCTCGGGCGGTCAGGAACTCACCGGCGCCATCCTCCTCTACTGCGCCCTGGCCGCGCTGCGCACCTCGCCCGGCCCCCGCAGCCGCACCCGCAACGGCGGGCTGCTGCTCCTGGACAACCCCATCGGCCGCGCCAACGCCGCCTACCTCGTCGACCTCCAGTTCGAGATGGCCGCCGCCCTGGGCATCCAGCTCATCTACACCACCGGCCTGAGCGACGAGGAGGTCACCGTCCGCTTCCCGATGTGTATCCCGTTGCGCAACGACGCGGAAGCCCGCGCGGGCCTGTCCCTGATCCGCCTCGACGAGCGCATCCGCCACGCCCTCGTCCCCTCCCCGCGCATCGTCCCCGACGACAGCGCCGCCGTCCCGTCCGGCTACCTCCACTCCGCGCGCCTGTACACGAAGGAGACCCCCGCTCAATGACCGCCGGTTCTCCCCCTCCGCTGTCACCTGCGGCGGCCAGCCTCAGCGCCGCGCTGCAGGCCCGCGCCGAGAAGGCCACCGTGTCCCGCGCCACCCTCGTCGAAGCATTCACCGCCGCCCTGCCCGGCCTGGCCAGTGGCGAACACGCGCGCACCGCGCTCGCCACACTCCTGCACGAACTCGCCGACCACCGCCTCCTCAACCTGCCCACCAGCAGCGCCCACTGGGACGCCGGCCGACCACGCCTGCCCGAACAAGTACGCCTGCCCGCCACCACCCCGGCGACGCCGCGTGCACCGCGTGAACCCGTCTCGTGGCGCCCGGAACTCGACTGGGCATACACCACCCGTCTCACGTCCGCACAGACCGAGGACCTCCTGGCGTGCAACCGCTGGTTCCGGGACAGCAGCAACGCCCCCGACCGGCGTACGCCGATCCCGCTGCGGGAGCGGTCCTACGAGGTCTTCCGCGACGAGAAACGCCTCGACGCCCTCATCTCCGGCGCGCTGTTCGCCCCCGGTCGCCTCACCCTCGATCAGCTGGCCACCTTCCGCCAGCCGCCCCCGCTCGCCCACCACCAAGTCGGCGACGGCGACACCCTTCTAGTGGTGGAGAACAGCGACACCTACGCCACACTCCACGACCTGCTCTCCAAGCAGCCCGGCCGCACCCGGTTCATCGCCTTCGGAGCCGGACGTTCCTTCGAAGCCTCCGTCAGCCGCCTCACAGAACTCTCCGGCATCCACCGCATTCTCTACTACGGCGACCTCGACGCCGACGGCCTGGCCATCCCGGCTCGCGCGTCCCTCACCGCCCTCCAGCACGGCCTGCCCCCGATTGAACCGGCAACTGACCTCTACCGACTCCTCCTCGGCCACACCCCCACGCCCTCCGCTCTCGTTGACGACGACCGTGGCCAGACGCTCACTGCCTGGCTGCCCGCGCCCCTGTCCACACAGGCCCACGATGTACTCACCGCCGGCCAGCGCCTCGCGCAGGAAGCGACCAACCGCAACCAGCTCTCCGTCGACTCCAGTTGGCGCACTTGACGTCCTGTTGACGACCGCCGCCGACCCCGGCGGCGTACACCACCGGAGGTCCCGCCCCATGGGTGAGGGATAGGAAGTGACGATCGAGGGCAGGGAGGCATCTATTCCAGCAGGGGGAGCCATGCCCGAGTGTGTTTTGGTCGAGATCGCGCGGGGGTGCGGGCAGAAGCCCGCGCTGACGGGCCCTTGCCAAGACGACCCTTCCGTAATCCGCTGACCACGGTGTCCGCGAGTCCTGAGGACTTGCAGCGGGCCGTAGCCCGGTCGGAGATACTGGTGTTTCTGTGACCCCCTGCGGCCTGATGCTATCCCTATGCGCCTGGGTGGTTACGCTCCGGCAGTGACGGCATTGGTGAAGGAGTCTGCCCAGGTGGGGACGGCGACGGAGTATCCGCAGGGATCGGCGAGCAGCACCCCGACGACGGCGGCCATTCCGCCGGTCCCAGAGCCGGGACAGGTCGTCAAGGTGCGGGGCTCCACCTGGGCCGTATCCGATATCCAGAAGCAGGGCCTTCCCCGAAGCCCCGCCGACGAGGGGGCGCCGGGGCTGACGCATGTGGTCAGCCTGCAGTCGCTGGACGAGGACCGGCTCGGGCAGGAGCTGACGGTGGTCTGGGAGCTGGAGGTCGGGCACACCGTCGCCCCGAACCAGGGGCTGCCGGAAACCGTGCGAGCCGAGACGTTCGACGACCCGAACACCCTCGCCGCGTTCGTGGACGCCGTCCGCTGGGGTGCGGTCACCTCGGCGGACGCCAACTCCTACCAGGCCCCCTTCCGCAGCGGCGCAAACGTGGAGGCGTACCAGCTGGTGCCGCTGAGCCGTGCTCTGCAGTCGTCGCGTACGAACCTGCTGCTCGCGGACGACGTCGGCCTGGGCAAGACCATCGAGGCCGGCCTCGTCGTGCAGGAGCTGCTGCTGCGGCACCGTGCACGATCCGTGGTGATCGTGTGCCCGCCGAGCCTGTCGCTGAAGTGGCAGGACGAGATGCGAGAGAAGTTCGGCCTCGACTTCGTCATCGTCAACAGCGAGCTGATGGCGAAGGTGCGGCGGAGCCACGGGCTGAACGCCAACCCTTTCCGCCTCTTCCCGCGCGTGATCGTGAGCATGGCGTGGCTGCCGTCACTGCGGGCGCAGCGCCTGCTGCGCGACGTGCTGGCCGATGTGCGCAGCGCGGGCACGGCCAGGCGGTACGCGTTCGACGTGCTGGTGGTCGACGAGGCGCACCATGTGGCGCCGGCCAGTCCGACGACGGCGCCGGGGCAGCGCGGCTACGCGGTGGACAGCAAACGGACGACGGCGACCATGCGGCTCGCCGAGGCATGCGAGCACCGGCTGTTTTTGAGCGCGACGCCGCACAACGGCTATTCGGAGTCGTTCACCGCCCTGCTGGAGATGATCGACGGCCGCCGGTTCACCCGCGGCGCGAGCATCGACGAGCAGGCACTGAGGGAGGTGATGGTGCGGTGGCTGAAGACCGATCTGCCGGACAAGGGGTTCAAGACACGGAAGCTGGGGACCCTCCCGTTCACGCCGTCGGAGGAGGAGCAGCAGCAGTTCGCGCGGCTGGAGCGGCTGCTGGCGGACAGTGCCCGGGCGAACGGCAAGGGCTCGGGCGGCGACATCGTCGCGATGCTGCTGA
Source organism: Streptomyces sp. NPDC050743 (assembly GCF_044456925.1). Taxonomy (NCBI): domain Bacteria; kingdom Bacillati; phylum Actinomycetota; class Actinomycetes; order Kitasatosporales; family Streptomycetaceae; genus Streptomyces; species Streptomyces sp. NPDC050743. Next base: position 152,275 of record NZ_JBITGJ010000004.1, on the reverse strand, counting down.
AGAAGCGTTTCCTGTCCAGCCCGTGGTCGTTCGCCCGCACCCTTGAGCTGTACGAGGGCGCGGACGGCGGCGACCGGCAGCTTCGGATGGACGACGAAGACCAGTACTACACGGAGGTGCTGGGCAGCGGCCAGTCCGACGAGGAGGAGGGCGCGGCCGAACACCCCGAGTTCACCGCGCTGCGCCACTCCAAGGGCTCGGACCCCCTAGTCGCGGCCACCAGCAGCGAAATCGCCTCGCTCATCGAGTGGGGGCGCCGCTATGAGCACAAGCCGGACTCCCGGCTGGAAGAACTGCTGACCTTCCTCGCCGCGGTCTGCCGGCCGGACGGCACCCATTGGACCAACGAACGCGTCGTGGTGTTCACGGAGTACGCGGCCACCCTCGAATGGATCGAACGCGTCCTGCGGCAGCGCGGCTACAACGACGTACTGGAGGTCATCCAGGGCTCGACCCCGACCGAGGAGCGGGAGAAGATCCGCGCCCGGTTCACCGAGAGCCCGGACAAGCACCCCGTCCGCGTCCTGCTCGCCACCGACTCCGCCGGCGAGGGCATCGACCTGCAGACCCATTGCCACCGCCTGGTCAACTTCGACATCCCCTTCAACCCGTCCCGCCTGGAGCAGCGCATCGGCCGGATCGACCGGTACGGGCAGACGAAGCACCCTGAGATCTTCCACTTCGTGCCGGTCTCCAGCTCCACGACGTATGACGCGGACATGAAGTTCATGGGGATCATCGCGACCAAGGTCGGGCAGGCCACCGAGGACCTCGGCAAGGTCAACCAGGTCATCGATGCCGAGGTGCAGGAACACTTCGCCCCCACCCGTACGGTGCGCAAGGCCCGGCTGACCGCGCCGGACGATGGCAACGAGGTGATCACCCGCGTGCTGGCCGGCGGAATGGAGCTGAACCGCCGGCTCACCAAGCTCTCCGAGACGTACCACGAGAGCAAGGCCGCCATGCATCTCACGCCCGCAAACGCCCGCCGGGTGGTGGACACGGCGCTCACGCTGACCTCGCAGCCCCCGCTCGTCGAGATCGGCGACGACCGCACCGAGGCGCAGGTCTTCGGGATCCCGAACCTCAGCCGCTCCTGGCAGCCGGCCCTGCGTGGCCTGGACACCCGCCTGGAGCCTGGCGTCCCGCGCCCCATCACCTTCGACGACCAGGCCGCGCAACACCGCACCGACCTGGTCCACATCCACCTCGGGCACGCCCTCATGCAGCGCGCCACCCGCACCCTGCGCTCCGCGCTCTTCAGCACGGACTCCCCGGTGCACCGGGTCACCGCCGTCATCGCCCCGGGCCTTCCCGAGTCCTGTGTCGCCGCCGTCTCCCGGCTCGTCCTGGTCGGACGCGGCGGGCTGCGCCTGCACGAGGAGGTGTTCCTCACGGGCGTCCGGCTGCGTGGTCAGGCACTTGCCGAGTCCAAGGTCGAGCAGGTCCTCGACGAGACCCTCGACTCCGCCGATCTGCTCCTCGCCGATGAGAAGGTACGTGCTCACCTCGCCGAGCAGTGGAACGACGATGGCTCCCGGCTGCGCACACGCCTGCTGACTGCGATGGAACGCAAGAGCGCCAGCCGTCAAGAGAAGGTCACCGAGGCGCTCACCCAGCGCCGGGACGCCGACATCAAGCGCGCCCACGAGATCTTCGGCGCCTTCCGGCTCAACCTGCGCGAGTCCCGTGACCGCCTGGAGCAGGCCATCCGCGCTGAGGAAGAGCTTCTGTTCACCGACGACCAGCAGAAGCAGCGACGACGGGACCTGCACCACATGAACGAGCGCCTGGACAGCCTGGACGACGAGGAGGCGCGCGAGATCGTCTCGATCCAGGAGCGCTACAGCGACATCAGGCCCTACGTATCCGCCGCCGCGGTCGTGTTCGCCCTCGCCCCCGAAGACGCGAAGAACGGAATGGTCAAGGCATGAGCCGCCGCTACCCCCCGACCGCCGCCGGCCTGCACCGCGCCTGGCTCGAACTCGTCGACGCCGACGGCCCCTTCCTCGCCGTCCCCGCCCTGGAACGTGTCTATCCCCAGGGCATCCCCCAGCCCGACTCCCGGGCGCTCGACGCCATCAAGGACGCCAAGCCAGCCTTCGAGAAGGCATGGGAGAACTGGGACGAGCACCCGGGCGACGAAGCTGCCCTCGACCTGTACCGCGAGGCCCGCGACACCTGGGTCGACCTCGTCCTGCGCCAGGGCTTGCGCTGGGGCGCCTCCTACACCGTGCCCGCCCCAGCCGCCGCCGAAGTCCGCTCACCCGATTACACCGTCACCGTGCGCGCCGACGGCGCGCTCGTCCACGGCGACACCACCGGGGCTCTCGTCCTGGTCACGGACCCCACGGACTCCCTGCGTGATCCGCTCACCGACGGCTGGTCGGCCAGCCCCATCGACCGCATGGAAGAGCTGCTGCGCGCCTCGGACGTCCCCATTGGAGTCGTCACCGACGGCCGCTGGTGGGCGATCGTCAGCGCCCGCCCGCAGACCATGGTCGCCTCCGGCATCGTTGATGCCCAGACCTGGATCGAAGAGCCCCATACCCGCAACGCCTTCATCGAACTCCTCCAGCGCCGCCGCCTGGTCGGCGGCAAACAGCAGGACCGGCTGACGGAACTCTTCGGCGAGTCCGTCACGGCCGCCGAGAAGATCACCGAAGCGCTCGGCACCCAGGTCCGCCGCGCAGTCGAACTCATCGTCCAGGCCCTGTCCGAAGGCGCCCTGGACGCACAGCGACGCGGCGAGCCCGACCCGCTGCCAGCGGCACGGGGCGAGGTCTACGAGGCCGCCGTCACCGTCATGATGCGCGTCGTCTTCCTCCTCTTCGCCGAAGAACGCGGGCTGCTGCCTCAGAGCCGCCTCTTCGCGATGGGATACGGCATCAGCGACGAACTCGACCTCCTCGACGCCCGCGAGAAGGAGGAAGGCGAACAGGCCCTCGACGCCACGTCCCTGACCTGGCACCGGCTCCTGGCCACCTCGCAGGCCCTGTACCGGGGCGCGAGCTTCGAGGACCTGCGCCTTCCCGAGTACGGCGGCTCCCTCTTCGACCCGGCCCGCTTCCCGTTCCTCACCGCTTGCGACTCGCAGGACACCTTGACCATCACGGTCAGCGACCGCGTCATGCTCGAAGTCCTGCGCGCCGTCCAGATCGCCCAACTGCCCGGCGGAGCACGACGGATCTCCTTCCGTGACATCGACGTCGAACAGATCGGCTACATCTACGAAGGTCTGCTCGGCTACTCCTGCGAACCCGCCGAAGAGATCATCGTCGGGCTGACCGGCAGTGCGGGATCCGAGCCCGAGATCCCCCTCGCCGCCCTCGAAGAACTCAGCCAGGCCAAGCGCACCGAGACCGCGCTGGCCGACGCGATCCTCGCCTGGATCAAGCAGCACCAGCCGGCCGCGAAGCCGTCCAGCAAAGCTGCCCTCACCAAGGCCCTGAAGGCGGGCGAGACGCTGGACGACACCGAGATCGCCCTGCGCGACGTCACCGACGACCCCGAACTGCGCGACCGGTTGCGCCCGTTCATCGGCATTATCCGCCGCGACCTGCGTAACCGACCGCTGGTGGTGGAGCCCGGCGGCGTTCTGCTGGTGGAGACTCCCTCACGCGCCTCGGCGGGCGCGCATTACACGCCCCGCTCGCTGGCCGAGGAGGTCGTCCGGTACGCGTTGGAGCCCCTCGTCTACTCGCCCGGACCGCACCAGACCGCGGACCAAGATGCTTGGCGGCCGATCGACTCCGACCAGATCCTCGACCTGCGCATCGCCGACATCGCCTGCGGCTCGGGCGCCTTCCTCGTGGCCGCGGCACGGTACCTCGCCGACCGGCTCGTCGAGGCGTGGCAGCGCGAGGGCGTGGCGTACGGAAGGACACCGCACGACCTGCACGTCCACGCGATAAGGACCGTCGTCGCGACCTGCCTGTACGGCGCCGACATCAACGGCATGGCCGTGGAGATGTGCAAGCTGTCGCTGTGGCTGGTGTCGCTGGACCCGAAGCTCCCGTTCTCGTTTGTCGACGACAAGGTGCTGCACGGCAACGCGCTGCTCGGTCTGACCGACGCCGACCAGCTGCGCCGCCTTCACATCGACCCCGCCGCGGCCGGCAACCAGTTCAGCATCTTCGCCCTGGACGTGGACGACATCCTGGACCAGGCCAGTCGTTTGCGTCGCCAACTGGCCACCGAGGTCGATGACAACGACCCGCAGCGTTCGGCCGCTACGAAGCGACGTCAGTTCCGCCGGTACCAGGAACTGACGGCGCAGCTTGCTGACGTCGCGGACGGGGTGATCGCGTCCGGGCTGCGGTGGGGCGGAAAGCCAGGGAAGCAGTTGAAAGCCGCATACGAGAACCTGCGCATCGCGGTGGAGACCGCGTACCCGGCAGACGGCGGGGACGCGGACCGGATGATGCTCAACAGCATCCAGGAGGCCGGGCTCACTCCGACAGCAGCGACGGATTACGAGCGGTGGAAGCCGCTGCACTGGATCCTGGCCGTGCCAGATGTGATGGAGCGGGGTGGGTTCGACGCGGTCATCGGAAACCCGCCGTTCCTGGGCGGGACTAAGATTTCCGGAGCGCTGGGCGGAAACGTTCGGGATTGGTTCAGCAACGTACTGGCAGGTGGACACGGTGGCGGCCGCGCAGATATTGTGGCGTATTTCTTCCTTCGCGCTAAGGAAATCTTGGCTTCGAAGGGCAACCTCGGCCTAATTGCGACCAATACAATTGCTCAGGGTGACACCCGAGAGACGGGTCTCGACCTCATCGTTAGCAACGGGTTCACTATTACCCGGGCAACACAGAGTCGCCCATGGCCTGCCGTAAGTGCCAACTTGGAGTATGCGGCAGTATGGGGAAGTATGAACGAGGTCCCGGCAGAGGTGCCGCGAATGGCTGATGGCGTCCCGGTCAGGCGTATCTCGACCCTCCTGGAGGCAAGCGGTCGAGTCGAGGGGCATCCAGTTAAATTGCTCGAGAATCGAGGCGTAACATTTGAAGGATGCAAACCTTATGGCGGCGGTTTCGTAATCACGCAGGAGGAGGCTGCGGACTGGCTAAAGGCAGACACCAAGAATGCCGAGGTCCTGTTCCCGTACCTTAACGGCGAAGACTTGAATTCTCGCCCGGATTCGTCGCCCTCTCGCTGGATTATCGACTTCAACGATCGCACGGAGTCTTCCGCCCAGGAATACGCTCTACCGTTCAATCGGATCCTAGAAGAAGTCAAGGGCGAGCGAGCACGAAAATCCAAGGCGGTGAGAGATGCGCCATGGTGGTTGTTTTTCAGGGCGCGTCCGGCCATGAGGGCGGCGATCTCGGAGTTGAGTGAAATGCTCGTTCTGACGAGGCACTCCGTGACTGTTATGCCTTGCAGGGTCCCAAAGGGGCCCATCCCTAGTGAGGCCACCGTCGTCTTTGCCACAGAGTCCTTCTCTGATCAGGCGGTGCTGTCTTCGAGTCTGCATCAGTTGTGGGCAATTATGTACGGGTCGACCATGCGGGCAGACATTCGCTACACCCCGTCGGACGTATTTGAAACTTTTCCGCGCCCGGTATGTAGCGATAGGCTATCCGAAATGGGGAGGGTGCTTGATTCGGAGCGGCGAAGTATCATGCTCCGTCGCGGCCTGGGGTTGACCAAGCTTTACCATTTGGTGAACGACTCAAACATTGATGGCTCTCTGGACGCCGATGTCGCTCGTCTCCGTGAGATTCACATCGAGCTCGACCATGCGGTCATGGCCGCCTACGGCTGGGACGACGTCCCACTGGGCCACGGCTTCCACACTTACCGCCAGGTGGAGCGCTGGACTGTGAGCCCCACTGCCCGGGTGGAGATCCTCGACCGCCTCCTCGAGGAAAACCATCGCCGCGCTGCTTTGCAGGGTGTTGTCAGTCCCACCGACAACAATGAGGCAACCGAGGAAGAGGAGGGCGACGAGTGACCACCCCCCGGCGCGACGGCGCCCAACCCGCAGCGGCAGCCGGCACTCCCCAGGCCCTGGCCTATAGGCTCGCTCTCGACCCCGACGACCGTTCCTGGACGGCCCGCGAGAACCTGGTCGACATCCTGGAGCGTGAGCTCCTCGGCCCGGCCAACGGCCCGGACGAGATCCTCGACGGTGTCCCTGACTCGGCGTACTTGATCGGCCGGATAGCGCCCGTACGGCTCACCGCCGGCCAGGATGACCCCAGCGAGGCAGGGTCGGACGACGCCGCGACCGACGTGGGCGACGCTGTGGACGCCGCTGAGAGCCGGGGCGTGCCGCTCACCGCCGTCGACGACAGCAGCGCGAGCTCGGACGAGGACGAGGTCGAGGACCAGCCACAGAAGCGTGGACTGATGATCCCGGCGTCGATGGGGCTGCGCTTCCAGATCCCCGACGATCTGGACGAGTTCACGGTGACCGCATCGTGGGGCACGTACGAGCCGGTGAAAGAGAAGCGTGGCGAGGGCGTCGAAGCTGGCGGGGGCGAGGGCGCGGCACCCGCTCCGGCTCTCCGTCGCTTCCAGCGCACCCCGCACGCCATCGCGAAGACGATCAAGGTTGCCGACCTGAAGCCGTCCCGCACGACCGAGATCGTGCTCAAGGACAAGGTTCTACTTCGGGTGGATCGTTACGACGACTCCGAGCGTGGCTGTCGGCTGGTCGAGGTGGCGTTGTGCAATGACCGGGAGACGCCTCGCAAGATCCCGGTCGAGGCGTGGCTGTACCAGACCAAGCTGTCGGTGTCGGCCGGTGGAGCTGAGGTGTTCCTGCCGGTCAATGACGTACTCCTGGACACGCGCGAGGAGCCGGACGACGAGCTGCGGCGGCTGCGGCTTCAGTACCGCAATCGTCTGGAGTTCGCCCATGGCCGGACCTGCTCGGTGGACTGGGAGGTAGCCGAGGGGGCGCGCCGGGCAAGTGAGGTCTGGACGACGTGGCTGCCGGTGAGTGAGACGCCGCAGACGGCCGCCGAGGAGATCGGCGCGGCCCTGCTGGACATGCGCAAGCTCCAGGAGGCGTCGACCGACGAGCTGCGTACTGGTCTTGAGCCGATCGTCGCGGGTTACACGGCCTGGCTGGATGGCGAGGAGCAGCGGGCCGAGGCGCTTCCGCAGCATCTGCGGTCCGAGGGTTTGGACGCGGTCACCGAGGCGCGCCGGGTGCAACGCCAGCTTGAGGAGGGTCTGAAGCATCTCCTCGGGGACAAGGAGGCGTTGCGCTGCTTCCGGTTCATGAACCGGGTGATGGCTGATCAGCGTGTGCAGTCCCAGGTCGCAGAGCGGCGGGCGAGTCGGCCGGAGGAGAGCATCGAGGAGGCTCGCGAGGCGATCCTCACGGAGAAAGGGGCCCTGGCGCATTCGTGGCGTACCTTCCAGCTCGCCTTCGTGCTCATGCAGTTGCCGTTGCTGTCCGACCCGGCGGCCGAGAAGCGGTCGGGGGATCTGGCCAAGGCGCAGCTGCTGTTCTTCCCGACCGGTGGTGGCAAGACGGAGGCGTATCTGGGTCTGGCGGCGTACACGTTCGCGATCCGTCGCCGCCAGGGCGTCGTGGATGCTTTCGACGGTCCGCTGGACGGCCGGTCCGGGGTTGCCGTCCTCATGCGGTACACGCTGCGCCTGCTCACCGCCCAGCAGTTCCAGCGCGCCACCGCCCTGGTGTGCGCGGCGGAGTTGGCGCGGCGCGATGATGTGGCGACGTGGGGGGACGAGCCGTTCCGGATCGGCCTGTGGGTCGGTACCGATGTGAGCCCGAAGCGGTACGACGAGGCCGCCGAGCAGTTGCAGAAGGCCCATGGGGGTCGTGGCTATCGACTGACGGTTCTGCAGATCCAGCGCTGCCCGTGGTGCGGGACCCGGGTCGAGGCGCGCGATGTACGCACGGAGCCCGCGCTGCGCCGGGTGTACGTGTACTGCGGGGACGAGCTGGCCGACTGTCCGTTCGCCGACGGCGGTGATGTGCCGGACGGGCTGCCGGTGCTCACGGTGGACGAGGAGATCTACCGGCTCGCGCCGGCGTTCGTCATCGCGACCGTGGACAAGTTCGCCCGCCTGGCGCGGGAGGGCGAGGCCGCCTCGCTGTTCGGGCACGTCTCGCGGCGCTGTGAACGGCACGGCTTCGTGCATCCCGACTATCAGCAGTGCGACATCAAAGACGGCAGCAAGCACCCCAAGAAGAACGGCTTGCCGGCGGCCCCCATTCACCCGGCCACGCGGCTGCGCCCCCCGGATCTGGTCATCCAGGACGAGTTGCACCTGATCACCGGAGCGCTCGGCACGACGGTGGGCCTGTTCGAGGTGGCCATCGACGTGATGACCGACTGGTGGACGAAGGACGGGCGCCCGGTGCGTCCGCTGCTCGTCGCCTCCACGGCTACCGCCCGAAACGCGTCGGAGCAGGTGCGTGCGCTATACGGACGCGACGTCACCATCTTCCCGCCGCAGGTCCTGGACGCAGGCAACACCTACTTCTCCAAGGAGATCCCGGTCTCCGAGAAGCACCCGGGCCGCAGGTACGTCGGGATCAGCACGACCGGCGTGCGCCTGACCACAGCGGAGATCCGTGTCGCCGAGGTGCTCCTCGCCGGCGGGCAACTGCTTCTCGACCGCTCCGGCCGCGCGGCCGATCCGTACATGAGCCTGGTCGGCTACTTCAGCGCCACTCGTGAACTCGCTGGCATGGCTCGATACATGAGCGACGACATCCAGACGGCGCTCGCCAAGGGCCGCCCCTGGTCGAGGCTCCCGCGCCGCACCGGCACCGACTATGGTTCGCTGCACGTCGCCGAGCTGACCTCGCGCGTGGCCAGCGCGGACATCACCGCGACCCTGGACCAGATGGCGACGGCGTTCGACCCGGACTTCGACTCCACCGCAGGCAAGCGCAACCGGCGCGCGCTCAGGGAGGCGAAGAAGCCGGAACCCACGCGTGAGGTCAATCCGTACGACGTGGTCCTGGCCACCTCCATGCTCCAGGTGGGCGTGGACGTGACTCGCCTTGGGCTGATGCTTGTGGTCGGGCAGCCGAAGAACACCGCGGAGTACATCCAGGCGTCTTCCCGTGTCGGCCGTACCGCGGACCGGCCGGGCCTGGTGGTCGCGCTCGGGAACTGGGCGCGGCCGAGGGACCTCGCCCATTTCGAGCAGTTCCGCCACTACCACGAGACGTTCTACGCCCAGGTGGAGGCACTGTCGGTGACCCCGTTCTCGGTGACCTCGCTGGAGCGCGGCCTGGACGGCGTGCTGGTCAGCGCCGCCCGTGTCCTGCAGGCCGCCAAGGCCAGCCAAGGGCTGTCCCCGGAGGACGGGGCGGCCCGTATCGAGGCCGAGCAGCACTTCGCGGGCGAGCTCGTCAACGCCCTCGTGCGTCGCGTCGCGCGGGCCGGCGACGAGGATGCCGCCACCCGCGCCCGCCTACGCCTGGAGAACCGGCTCGACCAATGGGGCAAGCGACGCAAGAGCCTCATGGAGGACCGTAAGTCGCTGGTGTACGAGAGGGTTCTGGACGACGGCCGGCACGACGCGCTGATGATGAGCGCGGAGAACGCCAAGGCTGGCATCGACACCCGCGACGCCGCGCCGTTCATCGTGGCGAACTCAATGCGCGAGGTGCAGCCGGAGATCAACCTCCTGGTGAGCCCGATCAAGGAACGACTGGTGTACCGCGCACCCGATCATGCCCCTCAGTGGAAGATGCCGGAGGACAACTCGTGAGTGACGAGACGCGCTTCGTCTACGACGTCGCCCACGCCGTCGACCCGCTGGGCGACCTGGAACAGGAGGCGGAAAAGGCCACCAAGCACAACCGTGCCAAGGTCGGCTCCGCCCGCCCCTCTTCCCTGCTCTACACCTACGGCCCCGGCGCGATCATGGACTTGCCACAGTTCACGATCATGCCCACCGGCCTGGACGACTGGGACCGCATCTGGCGGCGCCGCGACTCCGCACCCCCGCAGATCCACGCCCCGCGCCTGCGTGACGTGGTCCGGATGATGCTGCGTTCGCCCGACGTGCAGCTGCGGCCGTATCCCTGGCAGCCGAAGAAGCACAGCCGGTCCGCCGAAGGCAACGACCTCGGAGTGCCCTCCCGGGTCTTCCCGCAATGGCTGCGGTGCACGGGCTGCGACATGCTCGGACTGCTCACTCAGTTCGACTACCGCAACACGCATCCCTTCCGCACCGACCTGGCCGTCTTCGAGCACGCCAAGTGCACGGGCCGCGCGGGCGCCGGCACCCGAAAACCGATGCGCCGCACCGCCATCCCGGCCCGTTATCTGCTGGCCTGCGTCGACGGACACCTGGACGAGTTCCCCTACGACCTGTGGGTGCACCACGGACAACCGTGCAGCAAGGCGGAGCTACCCGTCCTGAAGATGGTCGACCGGACCGCCGGCAAGGGAGCCTCGGCCGTCATCCACTGCGCGTCCTGCGACATGCGGCGGCCCATGAACGAGGCCCAGGGCGAGGCCGGCAGGGCGAAACTCCCGCAGTGCCGCGGACGCCACCCCCACTTGGACGCCTTCGAGCCCAAGGGCTGCCGCAACGAGACCCGGCTGATGCTCGTCGGCGCATCCAACCTGTGGTTCCCGGCCACCCAGTCGATCATCGTGATGCCGGAGTCCCAGGAGGAGCAGGCCAACGACCTGGCCGACCGGGTCCGCACCGCGCTGGGCGACAAGCTCGCCAAGTACCGCGACAACCTGGACCTGATCCGGGACCTTCTCGGCATGGACGGCGGCGTCAACGCCACCAGCCTGTCCGACCACGACCTGGAACAGGTCCTTCAAGCGGCCTCCGCCCCCACCGACACCCCGGAGCAACAGGAGGAGAAGCTCCGCGACTGGGACCCGGTCGACCTCCTCGTCCCCGAATGGCGTTACCTGCTGCGTGACATCGTCGGCACCCGCGTCGAGGACCCCAAGAGCGGGCTCACCCTAGCCACCCGCAACCGGGGCGACGCCCTGCAGCCTGAGATCACCCGTGTGCTCGCGGTCGAGCGCCTCCGCAAGGTGAATGCCCTGGTCGGCTTCACCCGCATCGACGACATGGACCGCGTCGGCGACCTCCCGCGCCGCCTGGCCCCACTGACGCGTACGCCCCGGCCGACCTGGACCGTGGCCACCGAGGACCGCGGCGAAGGCATCTTCCTCCAGCTCGACGAAAACGCCGTCGCGGCCTGGGAGAAGCGCGTCCTGGACACCGACCTGTGGAAGCTCCATCGAGAGGCACACCGCAGAAACTTCGAGCGCCGCTTCTCCGACACCGCTGGCCAGATCGACCCCGACAGCCGCCTGAAGCCCCCGCGCTACTGGCTCGTGCACACCCTCGCCCACATCCTCATCCGCGAGCTTGCCCTGACCTGCGGCTACTCGGCCGCCAGCCTCAGCGAACGCCTCTACGCCTGGCCCGCCGCCGAAGGCCGCGACCCCGCGGCCGGCCTTCTCATCTGCACCACCGCCTCCGACAGCGACGGCACCCTCGGCGGCCTCGTACAGCTCAGCGAGCCAACACGCCTCCAACGGGTCGTCAGCAGCGCGCTACGCAAGGCCACACGTTGCTCCTCCGACCCCATCTGCTCCAAGCGCACCCCACAGGATCCCGAGGACTTCCTCCACGGCGCCGCGTGCCACTGCTGCGTCATGGCCTCGGAGACCTCCTGCGAGCGCGCCAACCGCTTCCTCGACCGCCGCTTCTTGCTCGACCTGCCCGGCAGCGACCTCGGCTTCTTCCAGGCCCATGAGTGACGCGGACGCGCCACGCCAGCTCGGCCGGCTCCTGACCGGAACCGAGGCCAAGGACATAGCGGACCGCCTGGCCGACGGCGACACCTTGACCACCGCACTCAAGGTCGTCGCGGTCGGCCAGCGAGCAGAGGTCCGGCGGCTACTGGAGGCGGTGGCCCGAGACGCTGGAGCGACGTATCAGCAGGTTCTGGTCCTGCGGGCGATCGAGGGGGCACGGGCACTTCCGACCACACTGTCACCGCTGTGGACCATGCCCGGACACCTCGCCCAGAGCGGGCCGCTCACCGCCTCAGTCACCCGCCTCGTGGACAGCGCCCGCCACGCGATCACCTGCTCCACCTTCAACTTCCAGCGCAGCTCGGCACTCTGGGTGTCACTACGGACGGCCGCACAGCGCGACGGCGTCGCGGTCCGCGTCTACATGGACACCCGGGCCGCCGACGGCAGCGGACAACACTGGTCCCCGTCGACCACAGAGGTAGCCGCCCACCTTGCTCCGGCCGAGGTATGGCGGACCAAGGAATTCGACGGCGGATACGTCCGCAATCACGCCAAGTTCCTCGCCATCGACCACCGCCTCCTCCTGGTCACCAGCGCGAACTTCTCCTGGAGCGCAGAGAACAACAACGTCGAGTTCGGCGTCCTCATCGACAACCCGAACCTCACCGAAGCCGTCGAGCGCGAGCTACGGGAGGCAGAGGGGGCCCTATACGAACAGATCCCCTGACGGGCCGGCGCTGGGCACCCGCCAGCCCAAGGTCGGGCACTTCGGCGCTACAGCATCGATAACGCGCAGGACGACACCGCTCCGTTCCGCCCAGTGGCTGGGCCGGCTACCGCGCCAACGCCACCCTCACCGCCTCCCCCGGCAAGCTCGCCGATCCCGTACATCGACCCACTGACACCCACGTCCGGCTCCGCCAGGACCTTTCCCCCACCGACTGGAAGACCGCCCGCGCCGAACTCCCCGACTCCCTCACCCTGCCCACCGTCGACCGACGAGCCGTTCGCGGCCTGAAATTCTCGGCGGCACTCCCCATCCGCATCGCCACCACCATCCTCGCCGAACGCCTCGCCGACTTCGACGGAGGACTCGCCACGGCCCGTGAGCCCGTACAGGTCGAATGGGGTGTCTGAACAGTCACGTACATGTCCCGCCGCGCCAAAACGGCAATAACAGCCCCGCACGAGGGCGGACGGCCTCCCGCTTCATCACGAAGCACCTTGGCCATCACGGGTGTTGGGCGTGAGTGGTCGGCACAGGGCCAAGAAGCACGGACCGCCCTTCGAGCTGCGGCGACAGGGCAGCTGGAGCCCGTTGCCCGACTTGCGGAGCGGTCTCACGAGTACGGCTACTCGTCCTGTGCCCCCCTGAGGCCGGCGGCGGCGTCGCCAGTGAGCCGCCGCCGGCCCACCGGCCCGGAGACGTAGGCGTCCATGCCCGCTGTGGCCAGGGGGGAGAGAGGAGCCGTCTCTAGATCACCGTGCAGGCGCAGCAATACATGGTCGTCACCGACCAGGCAGTCGGTGTACGGAACGGTGTGGGTCAGCAGGCGGGCGAAATCATCGCAGGCCGCCCGGACGTCCACCCTGTGGAGGCCAAGCCAGACGTGCAGTGTGCCGTCCTGAACCGTCAGTTCGACATCGATGCGGGTATCGGCCGCCTCGGCGGCTTCGCCGCACCACGTCAAGGTCTCGTCCAGCGCGCCGAGGTGGACCGGGAGCGGACGGAAGACCTCCTGACACATGTCGTCGCGGACCGTGACGCCGGTGGCCGGGGCCTGGTCGCGCCACCAGTCCTGCACGACGTCGCGGACCGAGGCGGCTTGAGGCCCGCTGCTCAGTGCTCGCCGTACGGCATCCGCCGCGTTTCGCCGGACCACGCTCGCGGCGTCGGGTCCGGGGGCGGCGGCCATGCGGCGCAGGAGCGAACCGGGCCCGATGCGCGTGTCATCGAGGACCTTCTGGTATAGCTCGCGCAGCGCGTCCGGTACGGCTGTGCCGTCTGGCCTGAGCAGAGTGCGGACGCATTCTGCCCAGGCAAGAAACGCCTCGGTGTCGCCGGTGGTGAGGAGGTCGGTGCCTAGGTCGCCGCGGGCGAGCATGCGGGCGCGCTGCCGTTCCGTCGGCCGGCCAAGGCCGTCGAGCTGGGCGCGCAGGAGGAAGGCAAGCAGGTCCCGTTCCGGGGCGGGGAGATCCTCGACGGCACCGTTGACGGGGGTGGCGAGGATGTCGAGGACAGCCTCGGCGGTCGCCTTTTTCGCCTCCGGCTTCCCCGGGGTTCCGGGCAGACGCTCGGTCCACCGATGAACCCGGCCACGAGCGTCCCGCAGCCTGATTGTGGCAGTGAAGCTCTTCAGGTGGTCCAGCCCGGAGACGTCGTAGGTGTACTCGTGGTCGATACCGTACGTGGTGGCCATGGCGGCGAGGACGGTCACCGGGTCGTGCTGGTGTTCCAGGCCGGAGAGCCAGTCGTCGAGGACGGCGGGCCGGCGCCCAAGCAGCCGCGGTCCGTGGAGGCGCCAGGCCGCGGCGACGACCGCCTGGGTGGCGTCCGACACCGCTGTGCGGCCCTGTCCGCTCTCACCGCGGCTCGTCAGCAGCCCTTCCGCGAGCTGGAGGGTCGCACCGAGCCGAGCGGTGTCGTCGTCCGAGGCGGTGAGGATGCGCGCCTCGTCCTCGTCGGGGGCGAGGCCGAGCGCGAGAGCCCGGCGGACGCGGACGTGGGCGGCGAGATGGTCCACCACGTGCGAGCCGTGGTGGGCGAGGAGGTGGTTGTCGCGCTGGCGGGCGGCGGTCGCCGCCGCCTGGTTCTCGTGCACCCAGGAGGCATGGGTGAGAGCCTGGGCGAGGAGCCCGTCCGCGCGATGGCCGAGCTCGAACATGGCCGCCAGGTCGCTTACCGTATCCCGGTGCCGGTTGCCCGGCTGCGCGTACGGCAGCGGCGACGCGGTAGGCAGGTTCGCGGGTGTCGCCTTCCGCTCGACGCCCGCCGCCGCGGCCACCTTCGGGTATGCGTCGAGCAGCGCTCGTGCCGCAGCCGCCCGCGCCGCCTTCTTGGACTGGCCGGTGCCTTCCGCCGTGCGTCCGGTTCCGGTGCGGACAGCGGCGCGGAAGACCTTGCGGTGGTCCGGGCCCTCCTCGTCGTAGTCGTATGTCAGTCCTTCCTTGTGGAAGGCCGTATGCGCCAGAGTGACGGGATCGGCTCCCGTCTCCGCGGACGGCCGGTCGAGGTCGGGCCACACGGAGGTGACCAGCCGCCGGGCGACCTCATGCTCGCCACAGAGACTGAGCACGCCGAGGATCTGCCGGGCCACTCCCTCGAAGACGGACCTGGCGGGCTGCTGCGCCTCCCCCGCGCCCATGCGCACCAGCCCCTGCTTGGCAGCCCACGCGCCGAGCGCAAGGCCGGCGGCGGCACGACGCCGGGCGTGTTCGCTCGACTGTTCGCCCACCTTCCGAGGGGTCGCCCATCGCGCATAGGCGTCGAGCAGAATCACGTCGAGCGCGGTGGCGCCGAGCCGGTCGAGCAGGCCGAGCACGTGCGGTGTGACCTGGTCGGCGTGGTGGCTCTCGTAGAGGTGACTGCGGTGTTCGGCGGCCAGGCCGAGCCAGGCGGTGACCTCGGGGCCAGGGTCCCATCCGCGCACGGCATCCCCCACGATCTCGCGGACCTCTTGCCCGTACGTGCCCACCAGCGATACGGGCGGCTCGCACAGTGCCGGGTACGTGACGTCGTGGACGTCGAGCCGCCGTTCGGCTCGGGAGTAGGGCCGGACCGGCTCGGGCGACGGACGCTGTCCGGTCGCGGGCGGGGCTGACCGCGCGGGCCGGGACGGGCGGGCAGCTTCGGGGGGTGTGGTCCAGCCCCGGCGGGTGGACGCCGGGCGCTGGCGGGCACGACGCGAGTCGGTGCGCCGAGGGGCTCCCTGCGCCTTCCGCCCGCCGGTCGGCGGTGTGCCGGACCTGCCGTCCAGGAGGTTCTGGAGTTCGTTGGTGAGCCAGGAGGGCAGTCCGGTCGGGGGGTGGCCGCCGTCGAAGAAGTCGCCGGCCAGGTCGACGCAGTACGCGTACCGCTCCCACTCGTGGTGGCGCGCGTGTTCCTGACCGAGCGTGCGCAGCGCCGACCGCATCCGCGCGTACGGCACTGTCTGGCCGGCCAACTGGTACGACGTCCGGTTCCGCGCGGCGTCGATGGCGAGCGCGATGCGGTGCACGGGTGTCGGCGGCGCGGTCTCGCGCAGCGACACGATGCCGACCCAGCGGTTCATGGCCCTCCCCCTGCCGGGTGGACGCGGCCCTGCCCGGCCCCAGCACGCGCTCCCGGGTGGCGTCGGTGCGCAGTCCCGGTGCTTGCGTACGGGCGGCGGCCTGCCCCCGGTCCTGCTGTCCCCTCCTCCCGCCGCGCCTCACAACTCCCGGTGATCACGGCGGCCCTGGCCGATCAGCGTAGGCCGCCGGACGCGGGTTCGGGAAGGGTTGCATCGCGGGCAAGAGGTGAAGCCAGTGGCCCCACCACGTGCCGCTACTGGTGCCGTCCGCCGCTCCACCACCGGCGCCGCTGAGCGGACGGCGGTTGCGGCGGGTTCACTGGCGTCGCCGACTGTGCGGTCGCGGCCGCGTCGCCCAGTACTGCGGTGCGGATCGCCGTCCAGTCTGCGGCCCGCCACCAGTTGAACAGCTCCACTGTGCTGATGACCGTCACCGGTAGTGAGTCGAGCGAGGCGACGAACTCGGGCCGCGCGTACACCGCCGCCGTCCGCTCCGACGGGTGCAGCTTGTGCTGGTGGTTGACGATCAGTACGCCGTCGGAGACCGGTTCGTCGGGCCGCAGTTGCGGCCAGGTCTCCAGATGCCGCTGGAGATGCCCGACGAGATGCTCCTGTGCGGGACCGGAGGCGCCCTTGACCTCGACCAGGCGCGATGCCATACCGTCGGCGCCGACGAGCAGGTCGGCTGACTTCGTCCCGCCGAGTTCCTCGTCCAGGTCCACGGTGTGCATTCCCGCCGCGGTCAGCACCCGCGCGACCGCATGGACCAGGTCGGTGCCGCTGCCGTACAGCAGCCCGTACCGCACCGGCTCCGCTGTCTCCTTGGCCTGTCGCAGTTCATCCTCCAGGCGCTGCTTCTCGGCCGCGTACCGCGCCTCCAGGTCCTCCAGCGCGTCGCGGGCGCTCTGCTCACCGACGGTCTGCAGATCGGGGTCGATGAAGAACGGGGACCGGGCCCGGCGCAGCGCTGCGGGCACGTATTCCGGCAGTGCCCGGTGCACCAGCCAGCCCAGGACGCTCTCCCAGCGGGTGGCATCGGGGATGAGATACCACCGCTGGTCTCCCTCCGGCGGCGTCCAGGCCGCGACCACCGGCTCCCCGAGCGAGTCGACGAGGATGGGATGCAGTTCGCCCGCAGCGGGGTGGTCCACCCTGCCGGAACCGTCGCCGTTGTACGACTGAGAGCCATACAACTTCAGGCTCCACCACGGCGCACCTTCGGAGCGGGTCAGCAGCCGGATCGCCAGATCACGGTCGGCACCCTCCAGGCCCGGCGCGATCTCGGGCCGCATCCCCTTAGGCAGTCGCCGACCACCGGCGCTGGTGGACTGGTCACCGAGGCGTACGGAGGCGTCCACCGACGACAGCGGGTTACGCGGGCGGTCGCCGTCCGCGTGGCCGACGACGGCGAAGACCAGAGCGACCTCGCCGCGCTGCCGTGCACCGCCGAGGAAGCGCTGGAACTCCTCATGACCCTGTCCGGAGAAGAAGCCTGGCTCCACGGCCGCCGGACAGTCGCTGCTCTCCATGCCCCACCATCGCGGCACGAGGCCGTGCCGCTCCCAGGGCACGTCGCCGGGGACACGCAGCGGCTCTGGCGGGCCCATCCGGTTCAGAGCTCGCTCCCTGCGGAGCAGCAGCCCCTGCTCTTCTTCGGAGCCGGGCTCAGGCTGGCCAATGTGCACCGGCACGAGGCCGGTGGTTGAGCTGCTCATCGCGGCAGGCTAGCACCCCTGTTGACACCCGGTCGGCGTACGGTCGACTCATCAGGCAGCCCGCCTGAGATCAGCTGATGAGTAGCCGAACAGTCACCAATAAGAGCTCACCGCTCGGCCCTCAATCGGCTACACGGGCGCTCGGCGGATCACGAACACACTCTCCAGACGTTCGGGGTCGACGACACGGTCGGCGGGGCTGACCGTCTGTAGCTGGTGGCTTCCTACGTCAGGCCGGGGCTGCGAGTAGCCGATCACCGCTGTTCCTTGCTGCATGGGTATGGCTGTGCTCGTACTGCCCGGTGTCCCTCGTGAACTCCTTGCTGTGCAGGCTCTGCTGGTGATGCGCACGGTCCGCGCCTGTCCAACCGTTACGGGGGCGTACGGTCGGCCGGGGCGATGAACAGACACGGAACTGCTCGCCGGGCGGGGTGGGGTCAGCCACTGGTTGCGGAGTTGATGGCGCCGCGGATGGCCATGTCCACTGTGCGCTCCCGCGTCAGATCGGCGAAGTGCCCCGCGCTGTCGGGGTATTCACGCAGGACGGCGGCGAGGATCTGAGCGGCCTGCCCGCGCAGTTGGCGCAGCCAGTCGCGGATGGCGTCGTGCTGGTCCCACTCGTTGGACGCCGCGTCCCAGGTGCACATACCGCGGGCCGCTTCCTCCAGCAGTTCCCACTGCTTTTCCCGGGCGGCGCGGACAGCGACGCCGCGAAGCCACGCGATGGCCCTCTTGGACTCGTTCCAGTGAGGCTGGCCGTTGCCGTCGCCCTGGACGTGCCCGGTCATCGCGTGCACGAGTGTGAGGGCCTGCTCGGGGTTGGCGAGGAGGAGCGGAGCGGCGGCCTTCATCTCCAGGTTCAGCAGGACGTCCAGGTAGAGCTCGTAGTCGTCGCTGTGGTCGGCGGCCAGCGCGAGCAGCCGGCCGGCGGCATTGATGTCCCCCTCTTGGGCGGCCGTCACGAGTTGCTGGGCACGTGCGATCGGCAAGTCGATGTGAGGCGACGTCTCCCGCTCGACCAGGTTGAGGAACTCGGCGATGGTCTGCGGACGCTGGAGCGGGTCCCGGTAAGTGCACTGCCTCACGACGCCGCGCCAGGGGCCCGGTGCCGGCAGAAGGGGCACGTTCGCCTCGGGCTCGATGCCCGTCAGCAGCCAGCCGATGACCTTTCCCAGGCTGAAGATGTCGCTGGAGGGTGTCGCGTTGTGGGGGTCGACGGACAGTTCGGGGGCCCCGAACTCAGCGGTGCCAATCTTGGTGCCAGTGCGCTTGGGGTTGGTCGTCTGGCCGCGGGGGCGGCGCACGATGCCCCAGTCGCCGAGTACCCAACGGCCGTCGAGGCGCAGGATGTTAGCGGGCTTGATGTCCCGGTGCAGGTAGTCCAGGCGGTGGGCATCGGCCAGGGCCGCCGCGACCGCGTCCACCAGGGCCCGCAGTTCCTGGCTGTCGTGCTGCAGCTGGGGCTGGAGGCGTTCGGCGGTGTCCTGGGCTAGCGGCATGACGAACCACTCGGCCCGCGGGCTCGAGTCGAGGACCGGCATGACGTGGCGGTTACCGCCGAGGGCCTGGGCGACCTCGATTTCGCGCAGCATCCGTGCGGTCAGCTGCTCGCGCAGCGACCTCGGCTTCTTGAACGCGACGACGGTGCCCGTCGGCTTGTGCACGGCCTCGTGGACGATCCCCATACCGCCCTCGCCGCCCGGCATCGGGAACTTCTCCAGG
This sequence comes from Streptomyces sp. NPDC050743, assembly GCF_044456925.1. NCBI lineage: Bacteria > Bacillati > Actinomycetota > Actinomycetes > Kitasatosporales > Streptomycetaceae > Streptomyces > Streptomyces sp. NPDC050743. The sequence goes on along the minus strand of NZ_JBITGJ010000004.1, from coordinate 132,820 downwards.
GCGTAGTCGCCGCGATTGCCGCAAGCCTGCTGACGCACCGCGGCGTATGGATCAGCGGCGGGAACCGGCACCGGTTCCTCCTCGACCGCGGGGCAGACGGCAGGGGCGTGGCCGGTGATCTTCACCAGCACGGGGTGGACGACGCCGACATCGTTCGTCGGCAACGAACCCAGCAGGTAGGCGGGCCCGCCCTCCGGCGCCTGGGCGAGTCCGAGGACTTCGCCGAGCTGCACCGCGGCCACCGGGTCGCTCTTGCGGGCCGCCGCGTCGACGGTGTGCAGTTCCACGCCGATACCGGCTCCGGCCCGCCCGGCCACCAGGACCGTGTCACTCCCCATGCAGGCAATGTGGCCCGGATAGGACACCGGCGTCGGCGTCCAGTCCTCCCGCTCACCGACGCTCGTACCGACGGCGAGGTCGACGACGGCGCTGTGCCCGCCAGCGGCGAGGAAGAAGCGCCGCCCGTCAAGCCAGTCGGCCGACCGCACCGCCGCGTCGAAGGCGATGGAGAACCGCTGCTGATCGCCGACCTCATCGCTCAGACGCGTGAGTGCAAGGGTCGAGCCGGTGCCGGCGCCGAACGTCGCCCCAGACCCGGACAGAACCCACACGCTCGCGTCGGGGCCGAGAAGCAGACTCGCATGCGGCTCGAACCCCCCGCCTACCGCCCGCAGTTCACCGTCGCGCCACATCACTACCGCAGGCCCGCACGGGACGCACACGGCTCCGTCCGGCAGCACGACAGCGGCGCCATGCACTCCGGGCAGTGGCAGTCGCCACCGCACCCCGCCACGCTGCAGATCCACCTCGGCCAGCCCGGCCTCGGTGGTGATCAGCGCCCGCTCGGCCGACTCCCAGGCAAGCCCGCTCGGCGGCAGCGGCCAGTCCTCTCCGGCCAGGACTACGGAGGCCACGATGCCCGGCTCCGTCCGGGCCGGCACGGTGACCGGTCCGGATGGCCGCGTCGGCAGGGACAGGGCAGGGGCCGGCTCCTCTGGCTCCTGCAGCAGCAGTTCGTGCAGCGGGGTGTACGGCGGCCGCGGCGTGCGGAACGCCGACCGGATCAGCATCGCGAGCGGGACGAGGGTGCACACGGCAGCCTCCAGATGGTCCCGGTCGAGTAGCACACCCCGCGTTCCCAGGACCGCGCGCAGGCCATCGTCCACCGCACCGGCCGGAGTCCTCGCACACACTAGGACCCATCGCACACCAGGAGGCAGGTCCCGCTGGTCAAGGGCCCGCACCGCGGCCCTTGCCGACTCGGCCACATCGGTGCCTGACGCAGCCGTCACGGTGATCACGTAGTCGCGTCCGGCGAGTTCGAAGAACACGGCCGGATCATCGGGCGAGTGGTAGTCCACCGTCGCCTCGGCGTCGGTTCGCCGGATCAGGGCCGCCACCACGTTGACCAGGAGCCGGTGCCTGTCCGGCTCCGACACCTCGTCACTGTGACACTGACCGTACTCGGCCAGCAACTCCCGTACGTCGTCCATCGACCCGCCCCGTGCATCGTGCCTGCCGGGCACCACGCCCGGAGGGGCGATTGTCGCCCACACCCGGACACGACGCGCGGTGATCACGAAGATCCGCCTACGCCCAGAGTTCAGCCGTCGTCGACAGCCCACCTCAGATTCGTCAAGGATCGAACTCATGACGCCGAGCGTCTCGACCAGGCCGCCGCCGAAGCGGGATCGAGGTCAGCACGAGAATGGCTCATTCGCAAATCACCGAGCGGGCCACGGCGCTAAGGAAGAACTTGCGGGCCGCGGACGCAGAAGGCCCCCGGGCGCGAGGAGTTACCGCGCCCTGACGTTTTCTCTGCCTGAGACCTTTCGAATCCTCATCACGAACCTTGACCAGGCACCCGACTCAGCCTTACGTGTCCATCAGCTGCTGTCTCTCCGCCAGGGGACAAGGTCAGACTGTCGTCCCAGTAGGTATCCCAGGGTGAGGGCGATCTCGGTCGGGCCGTCAGTGAAGATCCAACCCCGCAGCGCCGTGCCCTGCGTCGCGAGCATCCCCGTCATCTTGAGATTCCAATGGTGGTGGACATATCGAACCAGTGCCTCGTAGACGTCCCGTCGATCGGGGACGTTGCCCGACCGGGTGGCGAAGATCAGAGCGCCGACGCAGTGTTCTCGGTCTGCCGGGGATCCGGTGAAAAGGTATTCGTCATGCTGGCCCGCACGTGCGGCAGCAAGTGCCTTCTCCCGGGTGCCGGCCAGGTGTCCGGCCATCGGCAGGATGAGCGCAATCCGTCGCGCTGTGTCTCCGTCAGGGCGGTCGAAGGACAGCCACTCTGGGCCGTCGGTCTCTGGGTCTCGTGCCAGCACGTCGCGCAGTGTCTGCAAGTCTTTGGTATCGGGCTGGCGGGTCAGTTCGCTGTGTAGGCGGAGAGCCTCGAAGATGCCGACGCCGTCCTCGTGGGACTGCCTCATCAGCCGGAGGGAGGTGTGGCGCTGGTCCCGGAGGAGCTCGCCCAGTCGGTACGCATCGTGATGGCGCGCGGTGACGTAGAGGGAGACGTTCTCGTACGGCTGCTCCGCCTCCAGAATCCGGGCCTGGAGAACGCGGTGTGCAAAGCGAACACGGTCGTGAGCGTCGCCGGGATCCTGTTGTTGGCTTCCGAGCAGTTCGGAGACGTTGACGGTAAAGCAGCTGGGGTGCCGCTGCAGGGCGTCGGCGCGCAGTGCGGGCAGCCGTGTGACATCCCACCCTCGTTCACTCACGATGACGACGATGCCGACGCCTTCTTTGCCGTGCAGCAGTGTGGCGGACACGGCGAAAACCAGTACGGCGGCAACGGCGACGACCGCAAGCCACCACAGGTGTCCTCCCACTTCTGGCACTGCTTGCGCAAGGTTGGGCAGCAGTCCCACGGCGAGGCCGGCCGCTGCGGATGCGGTGATGGTCAACAGCCCCTGTGCGGAGGTCAGGAACCGCAGCAACCAAGTCACTCTCTGCGACGCCACACGTTCCCCAATTCCCTGTATGCGTTAGACGAACGAGGGCCCGTGCACCCCTTCGCCCGGCCGGAAAGCTCGGTGACACGTTCGCGCTGCCGCGTCCTTGACAGTCGCATCCACGCACGCTGACGCCGCATCACCTGTCGTCAGACCGGTGGTGGATTGTAAGTGGGCAGAGGTGCCCCTGGTCGGCAGAGCGTGCTTCGAACGTGTCGTCATTGCGGTGGACCAGCAACAGCAGCGGCTGGCTGTATCCGCGGGAGGCATTGCAGATGGATTGCTCGTCCTGGCTGCTTGGGCCGCAGCGTGCGGGGTGGGTGTGCCAGTCTCCGACGTAGCCGAGCCAGGGGTGGTCCAAGTCCGTGAGCGCCCGGTCGAGCGCGTCCTGCGCTCGGTGATCCGCTCGCGTCCAGGACGACGTCGTCGCATCCGGGTCTGGCACCTCGATGGCGTAGCGGGCCACGATGGCGTCGTCCTCCCACCAGCCGAGCAATAGACCTCCCGTCTCGGTGCGTCCAGCGGCAGACGCGGCTGCTCGAATGACGTCCAGAGCGCTGGCAAAGAGAATGGCTTCCAAGTGCCGCTGTTTCACGTCACCACCTGATCTTGCGGCATGGGCCCCGGGTGCACCAGCCCGATGTGGGTGTACTGCTGCTCTGGTTGAGGACGGCTCACAAACGCGACGGACGTTGGGAGCTCGCAATGTCCTGCCAACTCGTCGAGCACCACGCGGCAAGCCAGTTCGGCAGCGGCGACGACCGCTGTCGGTGGGGTACGCGAAACAGGGCTCCCGCAGCCGTTCTCTCGCAGCTCGTTCTGATCATCGAGAGCAGGCAACGGGGGGAGAAAGGTCTCTACACCCCGGGCCGGAAGTCGATCGACGCGTACGACATCTCCGTCACGTTGCGCACAGACTGTCACAACCGCCTTGTCCGCTTCGGCGTCGGTGGTATTCGCAGCGAAGGCGAGCATACTCGTGGCGCGTGCACTTCCTGTCGCGTCCACAACGATTCGGTGGTGCTGGACCAGCAGTTTGGCCTCATCGGCCGAGGTCATTGCCGTTGTCAGGGACCGCACTGCGTCGATCGCCGGGTCGATGGCCGTGAGGCAGTTTCGGACCGCCTCTGATTTCCAGGCGCCGACCTGTTCGAGGCCGGCGAGGTGTCGTACGACGTTTCCGGGGCGTAGTCGTTCGTGATCAATAAGGGTGAGACGCCGGGCCCCCGCGCGGAAGAGCAGAGCGGCCGTGAACGATCCGATGGCACCGCATCCGACGATGGCGATGGGTACGTCCGCGAGTTGTGGCGCCATCGTGCCGGCCCGCATCTGCCGTGTGAAACTGCTGGTGTCCGCGCTCTCGCAGGCTCGCACCTTGATCTCATCGGCCGCGTACTTCACCGTCAGGGCCAAGACCGACTGCTGGTCACCGCGTTGATAGCGGAGCAGCACCAGGTTCACCACGCCAGCTGCAACGAGTTGCTCTACCGAAGCCGCGCGCTCCCCGAGTACGTCGTGAATATCGGCCCAGGACCGGACAGGTCTGTGAATCTGTCCCAGATCCTCCACCCACACAAGCTGCCTGTCTGCCCGGCTGAATCCAGGGCGCCCTGCCCGTTTCTTCAAACGGTGCGGGGTATTCCGGATCTCCACCGTGCCGCTCGTGGAGCCGCGGCGGGTGCGCACAGCGTGGCCCTCAAGGCGAGCCAGGCTCTCGGCGTCGTAGAGCACGAACGTCGTCGGGTCAGCTTCGAGGTACCGCTCAAGATCACAAACGTTGTCTCCCGGCCATCCAACCGCTGTCTGCTCGAGCCAGCCAGCGATTCGGGACAGCAACTCGTCGGGATCAGTCCACGGTGCCGTGTCGGCCGGCCATGCGTCGTCCCACAAGCACAAGTTGCCGGAGACTCCAGGACGAGCTGCACGGTCGACATGAAAGGTGACCTCCAGCTGTGAACCCGGGTCAAGAAGTCGGACCTGCGGTGGATAAAAGGGGAAGCGTTCGTCGACTTCGATCTCCACGCGCGCTCGGGCTTCGGCACCACCAGCACCGCGCCAGGGAACAGGCCCTCGCAGGCGTACACCGTCGTCGGTGAAGCCACGTGCTACCAAGCCCTCGCGGAGCAGGTCAGCATCCCAGCCATCGGCCCCGCTCACGCGTAGCGGTCCTGCCCCGCCGGGACTGCCGGCGCACCCTTGAGGACACTCCTGTTCTTGGTCGTTCCGTCCGCGTTGCAATAGTCGGGCAGGGGAAAGACATCCTCCGGCACCTCGGTGTTCTCAGTCGTACCCAGCAGCTGACGCCACTTCACAGCTGCAACGCACCGATCTTCTTCATCCAGTGCCGCCTCGGCGAGATCTGCAGCCTTCGCCATCTGGTCTGCCGCTGCCTCAATCTGCTCTGACGTGGCCTTCGTCTTGATCGTCTTATCGGGCAATGTGGGATCGACCGGTCCTTCATCCACGTGCTCCGGCAGCATCTCGGCGATCCGTCGCAGGATGCGAGTGAGGTATGCGGCGACCGTCTGCTCGTCCGGCTGCAACTCCTGAAAGGCGTGGTAGGTCAGGACCTCGAAGTAGTAGCCACCCGGTTGGTCATTGACCCACGTACGGCGCACCTGTCGGACGAGTTTGACGATCCGGACATAGACGCCGCTGTCATCGTCGTCGTCATACAGGAGGAATGACTTGTTCGCCGCGGTTGTCAGCTCCGTCATTTTGGTCGGATTGGTCTCCACCCACCGCGCCCGGCCGTCTTCCTCGATCCGCTGAGGAATTTCCCAGTGATCTCCACACGGTCGTGCGATCACCACGTCCACCGACAGGTCGTAGTCGGGGAAGTCGACCTTGACCGAGCGATGCTGACGCTCCACGTCTCCCGGGAACGCCACGCCAAGAATATCGGCAACATGATCAAGAATTGCCCCTGGCCTGAGAGACCCGTCGGCTTTGGTCAGCCGTGCGAAGACATCGACATCCTTCACCCGCTTGATGGAAACGTGCCGCTTGTACGACCCGATGAGCAACGGATCGACACCAAGCCCACGAAGGCGTTCGTCACCCTCCAGCACCTTCGATACCTGCGCGTGTGCGACTTGCGCGTGAGCGGCGTCCTCATCTGGCTCGACAACGCTCAGGGCCTCTCCGAATTGGGTCGGAAGCGCGGCCATCCTTGGTCCTCTCTCCCAGTGGTGCGCCGCTTCCGGAGGAGGGCTCAGCCGCGAAGCCACATACGCCCGCTGCGCTCCAGCTCGGCCCCATGCCGAACACGCACCACATCGCTCCCAAGAGGCTACGACTCACCACTGACAATCCCGGCCCATGTCGACCCACCGCCCCTTCGGCGCCCAGGGCCGAAGGCAAGCCGTGCGGAGAACCACCGCACCCAGCAGCCCACCGGGCACATCACTTCGAGCGAGCGTGACATGAGGACGTCTGATCAAGATCAGGACCGCCCGCAGGCCATCATGACTGGTCAGAAGCCCACAGGGCAATTGTGGAAGGGGTCACCCGTACGCGCCGGGGGGGAGGAGATCCTCGGCATCAACATCGAGGAGCTGGAGCTGGCCGGCCGCCGAGCCCCGGTGAAGGCGAAGGGTGCCCGGCCGCGTACGCGCCGCCGCGGCGGCCCGCGCGAGGACTTCGTGCTGGGAGCCCGTCTTCTCGGAGGCCGGCACCGCCCGTTTGGGGCCATTCCCTCGCCGTCCCGGCCTTGGCGGAGCGCGTGTGGAGCGCGCGGCGGCCCGACCTGGAGAGCAGGTCCGGCCTGCTGATGGCGCTGTTCTACTGTGCGAAGGTCGCAGGGCCGCACGCGCACCCCGAGGATCCCCGGCTGGAGCCAGCCAGGGAGGAAGGAAGCTGCGCGGCTCGTTGCTGAGCTTCACGACGCCGCGCAACGCTCCCGCGGAAGCCGCCCGAACTGACCGTCATCCGGCCTCTGACCAACCGTCGAACGAAAGGATCGGGCCCCCGTCCAGGTACCGCTGCACGGCAACCAGGGTGGTGTGCGTGAAGGGCTGCGGAAGGTCGTTCGGAGGCACCCAAGCGATGGTGTCGTGCTTGTGCGGTTCCGCATTGTGGGGAGTTCCGCTCCACCGGTCGGTATGAAAGATCAGGGCCATGAACATCCCCGGGACCTCCACTCCCCAGCAGCCATGGACCACGTGGACGAGGCGCAGGTCCGCCTCGGCGACCACGACGCCCGTCTCCTCCTTCAGTTCTCGTACCGCAGTCGCAGTGATCGGTTCCCGGGGCTCGCCCTTGCCGCTTGGGACATCCCACTCGCCGGGTGCGAAATCCAGGTGACTGCTCCGGCGCAAGATGAGGAGTCTGCCGTTGTCGGGATTCGTGACGAGTACGGCGGCGATGAGCCGCGTCGTCATCGGTTCGCTCTTCCACCGGGCCGCCGGCTGATCGGACTCAGTCAATCGCCTTCCTCCAAACGATCTCGATGGCATGGGAGCGACGCACCCAGCGCGGGGCGGGCCAGTCTGCCGCAGAAGCCAGCCGGTCCGCCTCGTCTTTTCGCGGCACGAACCCCGCTGGCCGCGCGACACGACCAGCCCTCGCCCTGTGGTCGAGCCTCTCAACGAACTGGCCTGCCGTCTTCAACACTTGGGAGACCTCAGACGTTGAGACACTGGTCAGGCACGCGTACACCTCACCCTGGCCACGGCCTGCTTCATGCTGGGTCCGCCGGGCTGGAGATCCGGTCGCCGCTAGGCGGCCCTCCGACCCTGTGCATGCCACACCGCGGCCAGAAGGAACTCACGCCATGGCCGACGTCGTGAGGCGCAGCGCCCGCGCCATCCTCCTCGACGACGAAGAACTTGTCCTGATCAAGTGCATCAAGCCGGGCCGGGATCCCTACTGGGTGACGGTCGGCGGCGGCGTAGAAGCCGGCGACCACACCATCGAAGCGGCCCTCCACCGCGAGGTGTTCGAAGAACTCGGCGGCACAGTGGACCTCGCTGAACTCGTCTACCTGATCACCGACAACCTCAACGGCGGCATCGGCATCCAGCACATCTTGGCCGCCCGCCTGGTAGCGATGGAAGTGACCGCGCAGATCGGCACGGAATTTACAAAACCCGAACGAGGCGACTACGAGGTCGTCCGAGTCCCGTTCACCCGCGGCGCCCTCTGCGAACTGAATCTGGTCAGGCGCACCCCACGCAGATCCGGCTCATCCTGGCCAGCCTCATTGGAGCCCAGAGTCCGCCCCCCATCGCACCTGACTACCAGGCCGGGCGAGCAAGTAAGCGGCGGAGTCCCGGTTACCCAAACCGGGACTCCTCCGCACTATTAGTAGTCCACCGCCACGTCCGTAACCGCCACTGTGAAAGGCCAGCAGACAACGACCATTCACAACCGAATAGCTGGCGTTGCCGTCTTACCCGCCATGAAGCCGCTACGCCGCGGCGTAGCTGAGCCGGAACAGTTCGAGGGCGCGCTCCAGGTCACGCTCGGTGCGCAGCTGTACCTCCAGGTCGCCCGTGCCGTGGTGGCCGAGCCCCTTCACGTCCCGCGTAAACCCGGGCACGAGGTCCACCCCCTTGGGGTCCGCCTTCAGGTAGACCAGCACCTTGGTCTGCTGGGGCGGTATGACGCAGGCGAAGTTCCGCAGCCGCTGATAGGCCACGTACTGCTTGCGCTGGACACGGGTGACGTCCTCCCCAAGGCCGAGGAAAACCTCGGCGACAGCCTCGGCCAGCTCCGTCATGGCACCTGTGCTCTTCGGGGTTGCCGGGAGCACGCCCGTGCGCCGGCGAGCCCGTCGGCTCGCACCTGGCTGCCCAGTGACCGAAGCCACGGTCTCAAGCCCAATGAGGTCGTTGCCGAAGTACCGGTAGCGGACCAGGTCGATGCTGCGCCGGTGCTCACGTACGGCGTGGGCGTCGTAGCGGGTGAAGTCCCCGGCGATGCAGATCAGCCTAGGCGCACTCCACAGGACGTGGGCCGCGGCTGGTACCCCAAGCCGGTCGCGGACCAGGCTGTCGAAGGCGCCTCTGTGCGCAGTGAGCCAGGCCATGTAGTACAGGCCCTGATTGATCACGCCGGCGTCCGTGCCGCGCTTGTACTCGACGATCACCGGTGCCCCGTTCTCGTCTATCCCCAGCGAGTCGATCCGTCCACCGTCGACGCAATCGATGACGTACTCGCTCGCGAGGAACGTGACGCCCAGCATCGTCTCCATGTGCGCCTCGACGAGGCTCTGCACGTCCGCCTCAACCTCAGCAAGACGCGACATGACCTCGGCCACGCCGCATTCCGTCGTATGGAACAGCTTCAGGCTCGCCACCTTCCCCTCCTCGGCTAGGGGATCGACAACGTCGAGCAGGTGCAGATTTGTTTCCACGGGGGGCTTCGGCTGCGTGAAGAAGGTGGGAGCCTTCCCTTGCCAGCGCACAGCCTCGCCTCCTGCGTCGCTGTCATACGCGGTCTACCTGACCGCATCTGCTGGCTCATGTCGATCTGCTCCTCCGGTTGATCGAGTGGCCGCGAACAGGAGCGACGCGACGCCTTCCCTGACTGGCTGCACACCTACAATCACCACCGCTGACACACCGCGCTCAAGGGCCAACCACCCGCTAGCCGCGTCCCCAACCTCACAGGGCAATACAACTAGTACTCCAGCTGTAGATCGCGATCTTCAAGTCTGGATGGCTTGTCGCTGATAGTGGCTGGCCTGGGATCGTGCCTGGTGGCGGCGTCGCCAGTGGGACCAGTCAAGCCAGTGGGCCGTGCCGTGGACGGGGCGAACGACGAGCGCGATGAACAGGCGCTGAATCTCGTTGCAGGTGAGCGGTATCAGTCCGTCCGGCTTCGGGTGGCGGGCGTGTTCGTCGGCGCGGACGACGGAGAGGAAGGCGTGGGCGAGCATCGCGAGAGTGACCCAGCGGTGCCAGGACGTCCAACGTCTGACCTGGTGTTCGTCCAGTCCGGTCAGGCCCTTGCCGGACTGGAAGGTCTCCTCGACGGTCCATCTACGTCCGGCGACGCGCACCAGGGTGGGCAGCGGCGCCGGTGCTGCTGAGTAGCAGCGGTAGAAGGCGAGTTCGCCGGTGCGTCGGTTTCGGCGGACGAGCAACTGGTGGTGGCCAGGCCGGTCGTCGGCGAGGTCGACCAGGGCCCAATCGTAGATGCGGTACCCCTTGGCTCCGGCGCCGGCGGAGAGTTTCTGCCAGGCGCTCCGCGGCAGCTTCCTGACCAGGGCGTCGGCGCGGAAGCTGCCCGCGCGGGTGGTGATCTGGTGGTCACGGGCGACGGCGAGTACGTAGCCGACCTGCCGTTTCTCCAGGGCGGTGCGCAGGTGCGGGTTGGCCCCGTAGACCTCGTCACCGGCCACCCACGATGCGGAGACGCCGACGTCCAGCGCGCGGGTGATCATACGGAGCGCGAGGGCGGGCTTCGTAGCGAAGGCCACGCTGTCGGGTATCCCGGCGGCCCGGCAGCGGGCCCTGTCCTCGGTCCACGAACGCGGCACGTACAACTCCCGGTCTATCGCCGCATGCCCGAGCGGAGTCGAGTAGGCAAGGTAGACCGCAACCTGGGAGTTCTCGATGCGTCCGGCGGTGCCGGTGTACTGGCGCTGCACCCCCACCGTGCCTGTGCCCTTCTTCAGGTCGCCGGTCTCATCCACGACCAGCACCGCATCCTCGTGGTGCAGGTGCTCGACGACGAAGCCGCGGATGTCATCGCGTACCGCGTCGGCATCCCACTTGGCCCTCGACAGCAGGTGTTGCAGACCGTACGGGTTCGCGTCCCCGGCCTGCTCCGCGATTGTCCAGCAGTTCTTGCGCGGCAGGTCCGACAACAACCCGAGCACGAACGCCCGTGCCCGGCGCCGGGGTTCCACCCGGACGAACCGTCCCGCGATACGGCCCATCAGGACCTCGAACGCCTTCTGCCAGCGGGCAGGATCTATGCTGTGACCTGCGGCCACCGCCTGATCTTCTGTCTTCACATACCGATGATCACCGGTGGCCGCACCCGTTCCCGGACCAGCCCCGACCAGCAAGATCAGGATCTGGGCCCGAGCACCAGCTCTGGAGTTGAATCGGCTGATGGACATGTCCTCCCGAGAGATCCGCTTGCCCCTCAGCGAGGTCGTCGCAGTGCTGCAGGACCTGAACGAGTTCGTCGTTTCCCTCGACCGACTCGGGTCCCGCCAAGCATCCGGAACCGCCGACGAGTACACCGTCGGCAAATTCATTGCTGACTGGGACGTCGCCCGGCGATTGGCCCGCGCCCGACACATCATTAGCGTCGCGCTGGATGCGCAACTGAGCGAGGAAGACATCGCCGAGATCGACGCCCTGTGCGACCAGGGCCGCTTCTACGGCTCGGACAGCGCCACCGGCCCCTCCACTGACCAGTCCGACTGAGACGGCAAGCGCATCGGATCGGACCAATCGGGACGCGGATCAGTACGGCCCGAGACCTGGAACCCGACCAGCAAGATCAGGATCTACAACTGGAGTACTAGGCCCGGGAGGAAAGCCCGTAAGCGCCTGGCCGGCGACCCAGGACTACAGCTGGTCCCATTCCGGCTACGACTGCTCCATCGATGCACCGGTCACGTCACCCTGTTGAGCCACTGGCTCACGGACGGCGCCAGCCTGCGTCAGCATCCGAGCAGACCGTTCTGGTACGACACCAACGGCACCCATCAGGTCCAGCACCGGACCCACACCCGGCCCACGGGCAAGGTCAGTAACCTGCTCGTGGCTGAGGATTGGCTCCTTGAGCGCCTCTCCGCTCTCGGAACGGGCCTCGTGCAGGGGATCGTCGGAGAAGGCCAGCCCGTGACCACCGAACCGCGCACCTGGCAGGAGTTAAGCCAGGCGGCTGGGGTGCGGACCAACACCCGCACCGTGATCACGCCGAGAATCAGCACGGTCAGAAACAACTACCACTGACGTGGCACTGGCGGCACTGCGTCCCCACACTCTGCATAGAACCGAAAGAGTGGCTCCGGGCAGTGGGAGTGCTCAGGGACTTTTCTGGGACTTCCGGCTGCATCAACGGGCATGAGCGTGAAACAGCCGAAAGTTCATTCACCAGGTCAGGAGCGCGTAACCACCCATCAGAGCAGCTCACGGGGCTGCCTGGTCTCTTCCGGGACATCTGCCCGGTAGGGCTCAATGTGTCTGCGCTTAGCCTCGCCCGCCCTCGGTGCCCCATCGGCCTCCGCATGTGCCTTCCCACCACTCCACCTCAGGGCTCAGCTCGTCGCGACCTGGCCCTGCCGACCTTGGAGCATCCAGGCGATGACGTCGAACACACGCAGGACGCCGATGTCCTCACCGATACCCGCCTTGCCGCGGAGATGGATCAACTGATCATGGAAGGCACCGTTGTCCACCCGCAGGGCCGCAGACAGCGCGGCCCAGAAGGAGTGGTCCACCTTCGGTCGCTCGAATAGCTGCTTGATGCGGATGTCGTAGATGGGGATGAGGTGCGGCCGCTTGCGGGCCAGCAATTTACCTGCCACAACCGGGCCGCTGCCGTCGGGTTTCCCTGGGTAGTGCTTGGTGCCAGCTAGGCGTTCCCACAACTCCCACGCGGGTCCACCCTCCTCCATGAGCGCATCGCTTCCAGGATTCTCCAGGCGCGCGTCACGAGGGATTAGCGACAGCAGGCGCGCCCAGTGCCCGTCGGGGTCGGTCAGCAAGTTGATCGCCCCATGCGGCTCCAGGGAGACGTTGAGCATGGTGATGGCTAACAGGTCGTTGCTGTCGAAGCGGTCTGCGACATGCTCGGCGTCGCCGCCCCCGCCCAGGCGCTCGAAGTGCGCGCCGGAATAGAACAGGTCACCGCTTGACCGTCGTCGGGTGAAGTACTCGACCAGCAGACTCACGGCGTTCTCGTCGTCCCAGTAGATCTCCGGGATCTGCAATCCGATCACTAGAGGCCCCCAACTCCCTCGCGCACAGTGACACGTCGGCGGACTGTACAGCAGTGAGATCAGACGGTGGCTCGGGCGGAATGCGCCCCCGACGCGCGTGCCTGCGCTACACCGTTTTGAGGTGTGGGATGGCTTCTTGCACCGATCCCACCCACGCGGCGGCCGCGATAGCCAGCCGCGAATAGGCTCGCATGCGGCTGGCCCTTGCCGACCGAGTGCAGTGCGAGCAGCGGGGTTTGGATACCTATGACCGCATCCTCGGCGTCATCGACGGCGGGCTTTCCTCCGATGAGAGAGTCGCCTGATGGCCAGCAAGCAGACCACGAAGGGCCGGGACCCTGCGGCTCACTCACTTCGGCACCTCCGGCAGCGCCGGCACCGTCGAGATGGACTGGATGGTGGACTCCCACTCCCCGGTCCGCGTGTTCTTGAACCGAAGATGCAGCACCTCGAACTCGTCCGGCACCCAGTCGAACTCGCCGACCTCGTCCTGGTCGAAGATCTGGTGCTCCGCGAACAGCTTGGCGAGCTCGATGTCCGTGGACGCCTGCATGATGAACTTGCCAACCTTAACGACGTGCATCACCGGACGACCCTGCGCCTCCGCCACCCGGACGCTCTCCCAAAACGGCTCGTACCTCCTGGCGGACTTGGTCATCCCAACCCACTCGTCGCGCCTGATCTCGCTCACTTCGGCCCCTCCAGCTTGCTCGTCATCACCGGCGTCCAGCTCTGCACATACTCCACCTTCGGCGGCTTTACGACCGCCAGGCGGTTGGCCCCCTGCACGGGCTCCGCTTCCGCCTCCACGCGCAGCGCCGCGTGACCGTGCAGAGCCACCGGCTCGGCTCGGCCGTGCCCACTCAGTGTCCAACCCATGCTTGCCAAGCTCGTCAACAAGGCCGACGTCTCACAGCCAGCCGGGCCCGAACTTATTGATTCAGCCAATGTTGAAGCGGAGCCTCAGCTGGGTGCTAACCAGTTCGTAGCCTGCGAGGTCCGGAGCGCCGAATGGGTTGGGCAGGACGGTGATGGCGCGGCGGTCGCGGTCGAAGACATGGGAGACGTACACGATGAAGTACGTCTCGCCCGGGGCCAGCCGGGAAGCGCGTCGTACCTCCGACTCGCCCAGGATGATCTCTCCGCTGTCGCCCGTGGACGCCTTGACCTCGTAGAGGTAGGCCGCGTCGCCGTCGTGGATGAGGAAGTCGTAGCCGAGCCTGTCGTCCCCCGGCTGTGCTCCGGCGAGTCCGTGCACGCGCAGGCTGGACTTCCATGAGTCCTGTGGTTCGACGCCGAACTGCTTGTACAGCCAGGCGGCCACCACCGCCTCCCCCGCTACGCCCACCGGCACGGTGCGGTCTTGGTCGTTGCCCGCGGCCTGGTAGGAACCGCCCTGCGATCCCGTTCCGGGCTGTGACGGGGTGCGCGGCCGGGGAATGCGGGGAGCGAGCGTGGTCACGGCCGTGGCCGAAGTGGCGCGTTGTTCCGGTGTCAGGTCCGCGGCCACCTCACGGGCCAGTGCGGCCAGGTCGTCGGGGCCCGCCGGGACGAGCCTGCCGTTCAGGGCCACTTGGGGGCCGGGCACGGGTGCTCCGGACTGGCCTGTGCCCGCGGCCATGCCGCTGTTCCCGGCAGGCGCCGACGAGCGCGTCGGGAACAGCCCGAGTTGGGCGCGCCGGTCCGACAGGGGCATGTCCGTCGGCCAGTGGCCGTGGTGGCTGAGCCAGGTGATCAACGCCTTCGTGGATAGGACCTCGAAGTCCAGCAGCCCTTCGTCGTCCAGCGCTCGTAGCACCTCCTGCGGGGGCGGCGGCACCACGGTGTTGCTCGTCGGGTGCAGACGCTGCCATTCCTGGATCAGCTGCCGTAGACGCGGCAGGTGCTGGTGGACGGCGGTGGTGGATGCTTCGCGGACCTCGGTGAGCGGCGGCAGCGCGCGGGACGTCGGCGGTTGCGCGGGGAGCGATCGGGTCAGCCAGGCGTCCGCGTGAGCTTGGAGGAGCTGGTCGGTGAGGTCCCAGAGTGTCGTGTGCCAGGTCGGGTCCGGCGCGAGTGTGGGCAGGCCCCGCAGGCGCACGTAGGCGGCCAGGGACCGGCCGGAGCAGTGGACGTCGGCGTGGGCGTCCCTGATCCGCTCGGCGAGTGCGGGACGGTTTCGCTGGAGCCAGGTCGCGAACTGCCGTTCGTGCCGGTCGGTGTTGTCGATCTGCGGCAGACTCAGTGCGCGCCAGGCGCGGTTGGCCGCGGCCAGGGTTACGGACAGGGCCCTCAGCTGCCGTTCCGGATCGTCGTCGAGGAGCCGCATGAGGCGTTCCGCGTCGGGTGCGGCGGTACGGGCGGTGAGCCATGCCAGGAGGGCTGCACGGTCGGGGAATTCCTCGACGCGCTGTTGGAGTTCCTCCGCGAGGTCGAGGTCGAGGCAGGCGAGGAGCGGCACGAGCCGCGCGCTGCCGGAGCGCTGCGAGGCCCGCTCGGCGAGGACGGCGCGCAGCTGGTGCTGCCGTAGCTCCAGGACGTCCGCGAGATCCTCCTCGGACACGTCGTCCGTCTTCAGGCCCCGCTCCTCCAGCCGGGTCAGTGCCTTCCACAGGATGTCCGCGAGGTAGGGCGCACGGATGAGAGCGGCCAGGGCAGGGGCGGCGGTACGGAGCACCCGCCAGCCGGTGCGCGGCCCGCTGTGCACCACGACGACACAGGGCCGGTCGGGGTGCGGGTGAAGCAGGGCGCGGTCCGTGCCGTTCTCGGTGAGACGGTGTCCGGCGATCCAGACGACGGCCTCGTCGGCCACGGTCACCTCGCAGCGGCGCAGCAGCCCGGTCGACTCGGCCACGGTCACAGGCTCCGTCCGGGACGCGCGCTCCTCGTCGAACTCCACCAGGGCCGCGACCAGAGTGAGCAGCCAGGGGCCCGCGTACTGGGTCAACGGCAGGCGCATCGCCTCACGGACGGGCAGCCCGTCGACCTGGATGTCGTGTGCGGCGTCGCTGCACCGTTGGACGTCGAACGTCGCCCCATGGTCGAGGAAGGCGTGGACCCGGGCGCCCAGCGCCCTGTCCCTGATCGGGATCACAGGTACCGGGACGCGGTCCAGGAGGGCCCGGTTCTGGGCGCCGTCCGGGTCCGGGACGAAGACCGTCTCGTCCGTCTCCGTCAGGTCCAGCGGTTCGAGGGCACCGGCCCGGTGGACCAGCAGCCGGTGCTGTGGCGTGGCGGGCCCGCCGTCGGCGGTACGTGTGCCGCCGTCCGCGGGCAGCAGCTGGGCCCATGCCTTCTCATACTCCTGCCCGATCTCGTGCGCGTGCCTGCCTTCACGCAGGTGCGGGCCGGCCTGCACCAGGTTGGGCAGATGGCCGAGCCGGTCGAGCGCGGTGCCGGGGTCGTCCCAGGCGCGGATGCCGATCAGGCCGAGGCGTGCCACGAGCTTGGCGGACCGCCTGCTGCGCAAGGTCGCGGGCACCACGCCGAGGAACGGCGGCGGGGACTGAGCGCCCTGCCACCACCAGGTCCGGCCCGCCGTGGCGAACACGATCCCCTCAGCGGGGGCGCCCGGGACGGTGGTCTGCGGGATCCACGGCGCGTGAGCGAGGAAGGCGGCCAACGGAGTGGGCCAGGGGGTACCCGCGGAGTCGGTGTGGCGTACGAAATGCATCTCCAGCGCGGAGTCCGGCCACGAGAAAGCGAGGCCGTGCACAATGAGTTCCGCGTAGAGCCTGCGGTCCTCCTCACCGAAGGCGGCGTAGTCGTCCTGTCCGGGCAGCACGTCCGCGGAACGGGCGCGTGAGTGGTAGGCCACCTTGAGGTAACCGACCCGCCGCCGGTTCGGCCAGCGCTCGGCGGTCGTCCGCCACTGCGGCAGCAGATCCCGCCGGTTCGGAACCCAGAAACGAGCGGGCCAGTTGAGATCCTGGCCTCGCACTTCGGTGCGGAAGACCTCGTGCCGGGGACGCAGGCCATGAGCGACGCCGTGCCGTTCGAGGAAGCGCCCCATGGCCTCGACGGGGAGCGTGTCCCCGCACAGCTCCTCGGGGCGCGGGAGGAGACGCTGCTCCGTCTGGGTGAGTACGGACGACAGTCCCCGGACGCGCTCCAGGAACCGGGTCAGAGTGTCATCGATGGAAGAGTGCTCACCGGGCCATCCCGGCCCGAACATGGCACGGCTCGCCTCCTGCCAGCCGCCCCGGGTCGGTACGCGGAGATCCTTCAGCTGCGGAGCCCTGCGCCCCTCGGTCTCCAGCGCGTGGGAGACCGCGCAGGCGTAGCGAAGGCAGGCCAGGCGCACGCCGTCCTCGACTCCGCCCTCTCCGTCCGCCCTCAGTGCCGCGGCCACGACCTCGAGCACCCGGTCGGCTCCGTACTCATGGACGAGGCCGGCGGTCCTGAGCCAGGTGCGGCCGTGCGCTCTGCGCTTGCGGCCCTTGCCGGTCCAGGCGATGCCCTCGTGCACGAAGTGCAGACGGCCGGACAGCCCGTCGGGCAGGGCCGGAAGGGAGCCGCCCCGCGGGGACTCGCGGTCGAAGAAGACGCCTTCCCCGCCAGCCGGTGCCGGCGACGCCGACCCGGATGTGAGAACGATCCGTTTGCCGGTCAGGTCCGAGCCGTCGGGGAACTCCTGCGAGAGGTCGTAGTAGAAGTCCGCCCACCATCCAGGGTCGAAGGGGGCACTGGCGGCGGCCTCGGCGAGCCGCTCCGCCCAGGAGGCGAGGCGCTCCGGCGGCGGTTCGAGGCGCGTGCCCACACTCCTCGCGAGAGACACCAGCCGTCGCAGCCGTACGGAATGCAGCTGCGGGTCGAGGAGATCGGTGACCCCACTGGCGGCGACCGCGTGCGGGGTGAAGGCCGTGGCGTGCTCCTTGCCTTCCCACAGCACTGCCCGGTGCAGGGAGGTGCGCGTGCCGGACGCCGTGGCGATCACAGGGATGAACGGGACCTGGGCGATGCCGTGGCCCAGCCGCTGGAAGGCGGAAGTGAGCCGGGGCAGTGCCGTGGGCGACCGCCAGCACATCAGGTCGACCAGCGCTCCGGCGGGAACGGGGGCCCGTCCCTCGGCCGTGGCGAGCACCGCGCGGGCACACGTCTCGGCCACGGTGTCGAGCAGCAGGCCATTCCACGGCACGGCCTCGTTGAATGAGCGCCGGTTCATTTCGGCGAAGAACGGGGCGTGAACGAAGCCGCGCAGGGGCGCCGGGATCTGCTCGCCCATCGGCAGGAAGGTGTACAGCCGCCCCTCCCGCAGGGGATCGGCGACCGGTACGGCGACGCGAACCTCGGCCTTCTTCTCCCAGGCCATCCAGTCGCGTCGCATCCCGCTCTTCTCGATCGACGCGGTGAGCGCCTCCCGGGCGCGGTCCGGGTCGACCTTCCCGCAGACGACGATCAGTCGCATCCGCCGGCGCAAGGTGACCAGCTGCACCTTCAGGCCGCGGGTCTGGTGCAGCACCTCCACCTGGCGGTCATACGTCTTGCCCCGGGTTTTCCCTGCGACCCGCCGCTCCAGCCGGACACGTTCCAGGCGGTCAAGAAACAGCTCGAACGGGGTGCTGTCGTCCATGAGTTCCCGCACCTGCGCCCCGGCGGCCGAGCGCGCGTCGGCCGACTTCAGCGGCAGACGGACGACGGTGACGAAGCCCCGGCGCACGAAGTTGTGGACGCTCTTCGGTACCTCCTCTAGGAAGACCGGCACCTTCAACGTGAGCAGGTTCTCCTTCAAGTAGTCGTCAAAACCGGCGCGTTCGGGTGCCACCTCCCGGGCGAGCGCGTCGTAGTCATCGAGCCGGGCGAACCGGAAGGTGAACCCGTCGGGGACCCGGGATCCCTCCCTGGCCACGCTGTAGATCTCGGGCGCGTCGCACAGGTGCAGCACGCTCTTGAAGCCCACGCCCTTGTGGCCGATCCCGGCGTCGGCACGCTTGCTGGACAGGGCGATGCTGCACAGGTCCTTGAAGTTCTTGCCGCCGAACGGCTTGCCGCCATTGGCCACATAGAGGGTGCCGTGCTCACCCTCGTCCTCGTCCAGCCGGATCTCGATACGTCCGTCGGCGGCGCCGGCCAGGTGCGCGTCGTGCGCGTTCTGCAACAACTCGATGAGCACCCGGCCCTCGTACTCGGGCGCGATGATCGTCTCGGCCACCGCCTTGGCCTCGCGTGCCGCGTCCCGGCCGTCGTCCCAGTCCCGCAGACAGCCCCGCACCTCGACCAGTGCCTTGTCGTGAACGCGCTTGCGCACCGCGGCCCTACGGCGCTCCCGCACCCGCTCCGCCGCCCCCCGCCGACCCCCCGCTGCCATACCGCTGCTCCCCACCCCCGTGCGCCTCCGCCCCGCTCTGCCGGTGATCCTACTGACCGGGAAGGAGCCCTGAAGGGCGTTTGACACGAGCGGCCCTGTGACTCCGCAGCACCTGCAAAGCGGCGCAACATAGCGCGGGATTGCCGGTTAGCCAAACCGGCAATCCCGCGGATCATTAATGGCCCACCGCCAACACCTGCTCGCATGTCGGAAGGAATCGCGAAGATGACACCAGATCGACTCCGAGAGCCAAGATCCCTGGTCCCCCTTCAGCTCTCTGCAGCACGCAACGACCCCGTCACCGATCGGTGCGCTCTCTCAGCTGGTATCGGTGTAACCGCTACCGGCCCTTGCCGCTGTGCCGTTTTTGCCAGCTGACTCCGCAGTACGGGGCCCCAGCCACCGACTCTAAAAATAGCGATACCGCCTGAGCAAGGAGAAACACTTCGAAATGCATCAAGAAAGCAAAGCGCCGTCAGGCCCCCGCTACAGCCCTATCCGCATTCGGGCTACCTGGGACGGAACAGGAAGCGTGGAAGATGCATCAAGGGCACTGGGATTCTCACGAGCGAAGGGCTACGACCTTATTCGTCGCGGAGAGTTCCCCTGCCGCGTACTGCGCATCGGCCGTACGACACGTGTCGTCACCGCGTCCCTGCTCCGCGTGCTCGAGAGCGGGGTGCCTGAATACAACGGTACCCACGCCGACCGCGACACGTCGTAGCACGATTCGCGCAGAAGCCCCGATGGGGTGCTTCCCGAACGGCTTCGTCGTATCAAGGGCTCCGAACGCTCGAGAGAGGTAAAGTCGACAGTTGTGCCCATCGGGGACGCCCCACTCCCTTGTGCGCTCCCTGCAGAAGCCCCGTCGGGTATGGATCCCCGACGGGGCTTCGCCGTATCACCGACATCTCACAACGCGCTCGCCCATACAGGCTGCGGCCCCCTGGGCGCCGGGGCTCCTTAATCAGTGTCGGCAAATCGCTGCCGGACGAGGAGAAGAAGTACAGGGCGTTCCCGTAGCCTGGGCCCACGTTGCCGTCGAGATCCCTACTCCCTACCAGCGCTCCTCGGGAAGCGGGCGGCCGCTCAGACCTCACCGAGGAGTTACCTCCCGCACAAACGCTGCCTCTGCTGACCGAGTTCGGGAGGAGAGTCAGCGGTGACCGGGCATGATCGGATCGGTGGGTTCGACGGCCATGTATGTCTCGGCCGTCCTCGCCTCCAGCACCCCGCCTCTGGCTTCGGGCCCTTCCACCACGAGGGGAGCACCGCGCAGGAGTCCGGCCGGCACCTCTTGGGTCCTGTACGCGTTGGCCATCTCCCGCCTGACCGTCACCAGTCGCTCGTCCTCGCGCTCGTAGAAGGTGCGCCGCGCTTTGCGGCTCATCTCCTCACGTTCCTCGTCCGCCCCGCGCCACACGAGGAACGGAGCCGCGGGGAACAGGGGCTCCTCCGCTGGGATCTCCGTCTGCATCTGGTGCAGATGGGCGCAGGCCGCGTACAAGCCACGCGACAGGCCAAGGTGGAGGCCAATACCGGGGATACGCCCGACCACGAACTCCTTCACGGTCGAGTGCTGTTCCTGCCGAAGCCGCTCGTAAGGCACCCCTTCGGCCAGCACACGCCTGCGTAGATCGCGGGTCCCGGCATCTAGTTCAAGCGGCCTCATGGCGCTCTTCCGCCTGGATGGTCCGCCAGGTCCCGGCCCCGTTTCCGCAAGCGGGACGACCCGCAGGTCCTGGACTGCCCCGAACGCCAAGGCTCTGAAGACGAGAAGTTGGTCCCGCGCGACACTGAGCAGATCGTCCGGGGTCTCGTCCAGTGAGGGTTCGCCTCCGTCACTCGGGGGGTCTGGTAGGGAGTGGACGCCGCCGACCGGGGACGGGCCCACGAGAGTGGTGTGCACCATCATGACGAGGTGGTCGTCCTCCCAGCGGCCGGGCTCCGGCAGTACCGTTCCGCAGAGCACCTGCCGGTGCGCGACGGCGATCTCCGCCGTCGCCTGGTCCAGCTGCCACTGTCCGTCGCGCATGTCGCCGACTCCCAGTGACTTGCGCGCCTTGGCTTCGATCAGCCACGGCAGCGCCTCGACCGCGTGATTGCCGTAGAGATCTGGGAGCTTCTTCGTCGGATCCACCAGCTCGGGTATGCCGCAAGCCTCCAGGTGCACGGTGGCCGGCAGCCCCGCCATACCGACCGTCAGCCACTGGGCCATCGTCATGCCCAGGTGGTATCCAAAGGCGGCATGGGCGCTGCGTTCTGTGCCGTGGCGGTAGACGGCGTTCACGAACAGCCGCCGCTCCGCCGCTCCAGCGGGCGCCTTGAAATCCTTGAGTGTGAGATACGCCTGCAGTGGGGCAACGCGGGCGATGAGTTCGTTGACGGCGAATGCCGGCGTCTTCCGCAGCCAGGGTGCCAGGTCGCGGCCCGCGCTGGTCGCCGCCGTCACGAGTTGCCGCCAAGTGGTGGTGGCCAGGTATTCACCGTCTACCGGGAGCGTGTCGGTCACCGGCCATGGCTGCGCGGCCTTCGGCGCCTGGCGGCGGTCCCACTTCGCCAGGTCTCCGTCGGAACGCACGCGGACAGGTATGTCGAGAGCGTCGGCCAGCGTGAAGGTGAAGTCCGAAGCCTCGGGAGGAGGGGTGAACGCCATGAGGGGAGCCTGCCAGAGCGCGCGACTCCACCTCCGCCAGTGACCGGAATGGACGGTCCGCGTTCAGCACCACAACGGCCAGTTCGAAGAGCGCGTCCGCGTGTCTGGTCAGGAGAACTCGTCCCGAAGGAGTGACCTGGTCGGCGTGGTGGCTCTCGTAGAGGTGACTGCGGTGTTCGGCGGCCAGGCCGAGCCAGGCGGGGACCTCGGGGCTGGCGTCCCATCCGCGCACGGCCTTCCCCACGCTGTCGTGCACCACGGCTCCTTCACTGGCCGGCCCTGCGACCGAGAGGCACAGACCGCGCGCCTCCTGAGGGGCGACCAGCGTTGGCCCCAATCTCTGGACGGTAGATACCCGCAGCCGCCTTGGCCGGATCAGGATCGCCCCGTCGTGAACAGTTGCAGTGAACTGTTCACTACGTTTTGCTTCCGGTATGGCACAGTCCCTCCGCCCCCAGGCCCTGCAACGCCAACGACTTTTCAGAGACATGAGCGTGGAACAGCTCGCCGACGCTGTAGGGGTTACGCCACGTGCTGTACGCCACTGGGAAGCGGGAACACGGACTGTTGGTGACCGAGCTTTCGGCCGATTGCTAGAGGTTCTGCGATGTGGTGCGCAGGATCTGACAGGGCGCGAACCGGGTACCGAGAATCTGGCCGACTTGCGTCGTGATGCTGGCTTGAGCACGGAAGAAGCCGCCTCAGCTCTACGACGCAAGCGTGGTGCGCACGGCCTACATATCAGCGCCGAGAAGATCCGCGATCTTGAACGCGGCAGACGTGTGCGCGGCTGGATGTGGGGATCTCCCGAGACCCTGGGGAGGGTGGCGCACATGATCGCCCAGGTCTATAAAGTCCCCGACCGGGTGGTAATGGATGCCTGGCGCCGCAGCCGCCCGGAGGACCCCCTTCCAGTGCTTCCCGTCCGACGTCCCCGTCAGCTTTCCGAGGAGTCGATGGCTGTATGGAGGGCCCTCAACAAGCGGCAACGTACCTATCTGACGTGCATCTTCCGTCACGACCAGGAGGTAGAGGAAGAACAGCGGCAGGCCCGCTTGGTGGGAGCGGAACAACGACCGGCAGCCGAATGGCGGCGCATGACGTTGGCGGTCTCCGCCTCGTCTGATGTAGTCGGGTACACCCGCATTCAGGAGGGGCTGCGCGCAGCGGGAGTACATGACCCAGGAGCTGGATCGTCGGTGGCCGCTTTGGAGCGGCGTGGCTTGATCGTCGTGTACCGGGACCGGCTGTATGTCGACGGTCTGGGGGATATCCCCCGTACCCGGGTGGAGATGACCCGGCACGGGCGAGCGGTGGCCCGTGCGGCCCTCGGGGCTCCCCGGGAAGCAGGACCACCTGCGCCGCTGCTGTCGTTGTGGCTCTGGAAGATCATGGTCCGGGTCGCGCGCGCCGGAGCGCAGGGGGTGGACGGCAGCCTCGCCGGGCGTGGGCCGCATTACCTGGCGGTGGGGCAAAGCCCTGATGGACGGACCCCGAGCCGGGGCTTCATCGTGTTGCGGCACCCCGACGGAGTGACTCACGGACCGTACCGGTGGTTCCTCACCGACTCCGGGCGAAGCCACATCGCCGACCACCTCGACGCCTACCGCGGCCTGTATCCCAGCATCGACACCGAGGGCCTCGACGAGAGCTCTGGCTGAACTCCCCTCGGGATTCCCAGGGCCCATTGTCAGTGGCCTGCCGTATGGTCCGGCACGTGATGCAAGCTGACGACACAACGGACATTCAGCAGACTCACGCACTGCTGGAAATCGTCAAGGCGTTCGCCGTGTGCGAGCACGCGATGGTCGGCGAGGGACTGGACGGGCCGAGACGCCTGGACCGCCTCATGGAGGCCCACGGCATCCTGATGGCGGCATGCGGCCCGGGGCACCTGATCCTGTTCGACGAACTGATGGGCAGGCTCACTGGCGACCGGGCTGGCTCCCTGGAAGGGCTGCTGCCCGACTGGATCGACAGCGAGGCTCTCGCTGGCGTGCGGCTCATGGACAGCGAGGGCGTTGCCACGGAGGACGGGTTCGACTTCCGGCACGAAGCCCAGCGCGTCCTGCGGGCCGCGCAGAAGGTCGGGAAGTTCACCGGGCAGGTAACGAAACCGAAGCTGGATGACGAGTACAGCCAGGAAGCCGTCTTCAGCGCGATCAAGGGCTCCTTCTACCAGAGGCACCGCACCACTCTGGTTGAGAACCCGACGGTGCCGACGGGCAGTCTCACGGAGCTCAAGCTGCCCTCCCGGGCGAACGACTTCTACAAGCCGATCGCCCAGTACGCGCAGTTCAACGGCTGGTGGTGGCCCTGCCCCGCCTGCAAGTGGCCGATGAAGGTGACCGCTGCCCGCACCGGCGCGCGCACAAGGGGCAGGGTGCGGTGTCTGTACCCCTGGCACGAGGAGACGGGCGCGTCGTACGAGTTCGTCGTGACCGCCCGGAAGAAGTCGGCCCCCGAACTGAGTCCGACGTTCGAATGCCGGGTCCCGTCCGGCCGGTTCGCACGCCTATGGACCGGGGCCGTACCGCACGTGCCGCAGGCTAAGCCGGCCGCAGAGTACATGGCGCTGGTACGGCCGGTGTGGCGCTACACCGTCATCCCTGGCCTACCCGAACTGGCCCTGCACCGAGCCGCCGCGGCGGCCCTGGAGGGAACCGCCTGGACATCACATCTGTGGCCCAACGGGGACCAGTGTGACCTGTGGATCACCCGCGAAGGAAGCGAACAGCCGTACTTTCCTGCTGACTTCAAAGACTACACCTGGCCGAATCACCTGGTCAGCAAGCTTCATATGGACGGCGGCGATAAGGGCGGCGCCGAGTACCTGGTAGTGCCCGACCATCGCCAGGACCAGGTGGCCCAGCTCCACGCGGTGTGCCGCACATACAGGATGAAGGCGGCGATGACCGCGACGGACTACCTCGAGATGGTCATCACGCAGATCAAGGAGGGCAAGGCGTGAGCGGGGAGATGACGGGTAAGGAAGCCGGCCTGGCTGGAGCACTCGCTCTGGCCGCGCACTACTTTCCCCGCAAGGACGACGAGGGGCGCATCCTGGCCGGCTTTGAAGAAGCCACGTTCTTCGCCCACCGCAAGCCGCAGGCATGGTCGGATTGGGCAAGCTTGCCAGTGGCCGAGCGGAACCTGATCCGTCAGGTGATGGCCTTGATGGCTCCCGAATGGACGGATGCGAAGAAACTCAGGGCCGCCGTCCTCGCGCTCCTAGGCACCCTGGCCCCCGATCCCGACCTCGCGGACCGGTCGGGAGGTTCGCTGCGGCTGCCGGCCGGAGACCCACAGCTGGCCGAGGCGGTGATCCCCAGGGTGGGAGGGGATTTCCTCGGATACGCACAACGCGTCACCGGGCCGTTCTTCACCTTCGGCAAGCGCCCCAAGGCACAGGCGTTCGCGGGCCCAGGAACCCTCAAGACGAGGACGGCCTACCTGGGCCAAGAGCACGGCACGACCAGCAGGGAGATCCATATCCAGGCGACTCCCGGCTTCCTTGAAGCGCCCGGCCACGAGGTGCTCCCGCAGGTGCACACCCGCCCGCAGCGCGACCGGGTCGCGCCGACAGTGAACCAACTCCTGGATGTCGCCAAGATCCTTAGCGGCCAGGACAAGAGCGTCGACTACCTGCACAAGGTG
Source organism: Streptomyces sp. NPDC050743 (assembly GCF_044456925.1). NCBI lineage: Bacteria > Bacillati > Actinomycetota > Actinomycetes > Kitasatosporales > Streptomycetaceae > Streptomyces > Streptomyces sp. NPDC050743. The sequence continues at coordinate 107,348 of NZ_JBITGJ010000004.1, read as the reverse complement.
CTCAAGCGCTTCTTCAAGGCAATGAAGACGACCGACGGCGAGCTGACCGAACTGGACCTGACGTCCGGAGACCTGCAGGTCCTCAACGCCCCCACGGGAAGCGGCAAAACGGTACTCGTACGGGTCATGGCGTCCTGGGCAGCGCTCAACGACCGGCGAATCGCCCTCGCCGTCACCGATGTCCGCGCCACCCTGGACATGGCCTGGGACATCAACAACGACCTGGCCTATCTGCACAAGAACAAGCACCTAGCCGAGCCCGCTCACTGCACTCCGCTGATGTCCCCGTCGAGCATGCACCGGCGGGCCATGGACTACGCCGCCCTGGGTACCTCCACCCAGATCGACGAATGGGACCGGCGCGCCAGGACCGACATCGCGCTGCTGTCGGCCGGCTGCGCGCAGCGGGCGTTGATGGACCCGCCCACCCTGTATCCGTACGGGGAGGAGAACTGCACCTCGCTGACCTCTCCGGCCACCGGCTCCACCCGGCTCACCTGCTCCTTCGCCCCGGTGTGCGGCAAGTTCCAGCAGTTCTACCGGGCCACCGACGCGGCCGTGATCGTCACCAACCACGCCAACCTCCTGGAAGGCCGGACACGCATCGGTGTCGTCTTGGACGGGCAGGAGTTCCGCGGCAAGGCGCGTGGCACCAGGGGCATGAGCGTCCTGGAGATGACGCTGCGTGCCTGCGATGCGCTGGTGATCGATGAGATCGATGCCTTCCAGACGGCCGCCATCAGCCGCTGTACCTCGGAGCTCACTCTGGCTTCCCGGAAACGGACGACCGCGTTGCGGGAGATCGACTCGGACGCCAGGAACCTGCCCGTCGTCCATGAGATGGCCCTTGCAGCGCCGGTCAGCCACGCGCGGCTCATGGCCGAGATGCTGCTGCTGTGGCTCTGTTCAGGCAGCGGGCTCAGGTTGAACCCGGGCAACGAGGCGGACAGCCCTGACGGGGCCAGCCGCGACAACACCGGCTGGCGCCTGGCCCGCTCGAGGGACCGTGAAATCCTTCAGCTCCTGTTCCCCGACCAGACCCCCGAGGACGTTCCGCCGGAGCTGTTTGCCTTCCTCGACGAGATCATGCCCGCCCGCTGGTATGCGGCCGGACCGGATGAGGAGGCCGAGCTTCCCGACGGAGCCGACTGGGAGGCCGTCCAATCAGCCCTGACGATCCTCACCGCGCAGCGCGGCCAGGACCACCTCACCGACACTCGCGACGCGATGCGCACGCTCTTGCGTGAGCTCGTGCCCGATGCGCATCAGCAGGCCGCCGTGGTGAACCTGTTGATTACCCGTACCGTGCTACGGGAACTCGACAGCGCGCTGGACGAGTTGCGCATGCAGGCCCAGACCTTGCGCTATCTCGACCTGGGATCGGTCCGCAAGATCCTTGAAAGCATGCGCAGCAGCACGGTCGCCACCCTCTACCCCCTGGCCATGCTGGGCCGCTCCATCCACGGCTACCAGGTCAAGGGCATGGACAAAAAGGAGCAGGAAGCGGAACTCCTGTCACGTTCTTTCGGCGGCGATCCGCACACCTTCGTCAGCGAACTCGGCGGCCTCACCGCCCTGCTGGCGGCCGGCGTGCAGCGGCCGGTCATGGGCCTGTCCGCCACCGCCTACCTACCACAGGCCGTACAGGAACACATCCATGCCCCGGTCCGCTGGTGGCTCCCCGACACCCGTCCGGAGTCCATCGTCACCCTCGCCACGCCTGTACGGGGCAGCAGCGGGGATGCCATGAGGATCGGGGGTCTCCCGCCAGAGCTGAAGCCCAACGCACTGCGCGATCTCGGCCGGGGCCTGTACGAGCAGCAGCTCGCCAAGCGCCTGGCCCGCCTGGAGAAGCACGAACCGGAACGGGCCCGCGTCATCCTCGCCGTCAACTCCTATGAGCAGGCCGCCTACCTCGCCTCCGGGGTGGCACAGGCCGACGGGCTGAACCACCGGATCTGCCTGCTGGTGAAGAAGCCGGAGAAACAGAACTACGAGGAGCACCTACCTGCCCACGTGGACCGGATGGTCCGCGAAGAGCTCAAGGAGTTCCCCGACCGCGGAGAGATCCTTATCGCCCCCCTCGCCGTCATCGGCCGGGGCCTGAACATCGTCGTCGGAACGCGCTCGGCAGTCCGCGACATCTATCTGTGCGTCCGGCCTGTCCTGAGCATCGAGGACACCGACTGGCTGCACGCAAGCGTCAACGCCGCCGGTTACAACACCCTTCCCGCCGGCGGCAGCGACGAGCCCTTGGCCGTCCTGCGCGCAGCAGGCGAAGCCTCCTGGAAGCAACTCACCAAGATCCTTCGCTCCCCGGCCCGGTTCTCCAACATGGACCACGACCTGCGCAAGGAACTCGTCGCAGGAATGCTCGTCCTGCTCATCCAGCTCGCCGGCCGTGCCCGGCGGGGCGAGACCGACATGACCCTCCACATCGTGGACCACTCCATCCACGACAAGAAGTTCAGCTCCGACCTGGCCACGATCATCGAACAGATCTACCGCGACTGGACTCCGAAACAGCGCGACATCATGAATGAGCTCTACGGTCAAGCGCTTCAGGCATTCCTGACCTATGCAGGGCTCGACCGCGAGACGCTCTGAACTGACCATCGCCCGTCTCCGCCTTGCCGCGGCGGAGACGGACCCGCATCCTCTCCCAAACGGAGAGACCGAGAGACGAGGTACCCCCGCTCATGGGGCGAAGCAACACGCAGCGGGATCTCACCGCGCACACCACATCGATCCGGTGCACCCCCGAGCTCCTGGACGGCATGACCGCCCTGGTCTGGGACTTCGGCGACTACCACTCGCCCATCCGCACGGCCTGGCGGGATTTGGGGAGCACGGCCTCAAAGAACGCGAAATGGATCAAGGATGTCCAGGAATCCGACCCCTTCCTGGTCCCCTATTCCATCGCTGTCACCGTGCTCCAGCAGATCACCGATGGCTACGTCTACCTGGACAAGTACCTGGCCTTCATGGTGACGCTCAACCCCGTGGAGCCCGACGCCCTCAGGACGGTCTTCACTTACCTGGAAGGCATCGTCCGCCGGATTCCTCTGGATGAGATCCCCTTCATGGATCCACCCACCTTGGCCCGACTGGTCGCGGACGTCGCTCCTGAGCGCCGAAGCCTGGCTAAGAACATCCTCCAAGAGGAAGACGGCAAGCCCGCCAGTCCGGACAGCTGGGCCTATGAGGCGGTGAAGTGGCACATCGCCAAGAAGCTGGCGGCAAAGCCCTTCCTCGACCGGGAAGTCGAGCCGGTCCGTGAGGCGTACGAGGCGACGAACGGCCAGGTGAAACACAGGACCGTCGGCTGGCAGCCCTCCGACAACGTCGCGGCCGTGCAGTACCGGCCCATCAGCAACGGTGACCTGATCGCCTGGGAACAGCCCATCGGCCCGGTCTTCGCCACCCTCGCCCACCCGGTCGACCTCGCCGAAGCGCTCAAGGCCCGTCCCGAGAACCCCACCCGCAGTCAAGTCCAGTACGCACTGTCCCGCCTGTCGGTGAAGATGGCCACCTACACGGCCGAGCCGAACCCCGTCCTGAATCTTGACGCCCACATCCGGCGCATCAACAACACGGTGATCCACGCCAGCACCGTTCTCGTGGACCAGGGAACAGACCGGCCGATCATGTCTGTGTCCCTGGATGGGCGCGGTCTGCGGCAGACGAACAAGCACGCGCTGGAAATCCTGGCGAAGATGGACGCCGACCGGTCATCGCTCAACGCCATCGAGGAACGCGTCGCCGATGAGCGCAGCCGCTTGAACACCAGGGACGAAAATGGCAAGAGGATCGACATCCTGACTCCTCCTCCTGGAGCGATCAGGCCGACCATGCCGAAGACGGACTCATTCGCTGTCGGTACCGGCGCCGGCATCTACCATCTCTCCCTGCTGCGGGAACACATCCAGCGAGTCTTCGGTGACGCCGTCTCCCTGCTCGACCTGAAGTCGAAGGGGAATGTCTTCGGTAAGCGTTCCCACGAGCCCGCCACCGCTGCCCAGGAGAAAGAGAAGAAACAGAAGAAGCAGGATGGCGAATACGTCGATCTCATCGGCAAGCCCTCCCCGGAGGGTATTCGCCGTTCCATCGAAGCGGCCGGATACAAGAAACTCCGCATCCTGTGCCTGTGGTACCGCGACGCGACCCTCACGCGGATGATCCACGGTCTCGCCCACCCCTACGGGCTGGACCCGGAGGGCATCGATCCGGACCCTGGCGGAAAGAAGTCCTTCCCGCTCGCGGACGGCATCGAAGCTGTCTTCTGCAACGCCGAAGCCCTGCTGGAGCACGGCCCCGGCACTCAGCGCGCCACTGACGCCCAAAGGATCGCCGGCACCTTCGCAGACCCCGGCGTCCTCCTCGCCGCCTGGTGTGAAACAGAGATCCCGGTGCGCGGCGAGGAACACGAGGGCATGAAGCCCGCCGAAGTGAAGACCGCCCTGGCGGAGAACGACGCCAAGCACCAAGTCGTCCGGGAGCTCGCCAAGGCCGCAGTGCCGTCCCAATTCCTCGTCGGCCGCGAGTACGACCCGTTCACCAAGACCTTCACCATCATCAAGAGGCCCGCGAAAGCCTTCGAGGATCACCGCGTCTACATGGGTCTGCTGGACCTCTACCGTTCGTGCGGGGTCGTGGACGACCGCTTCGAGCGTGCCCTCTACCCCGGCGACGACCCCTACCCGCTGCCCCGCATGGCCTTCTGCGGCATCCACATCCGCAAGCAGGCCACGGACCGCAAGTACAAGGGCCAGCCCAAAAGGATCATCACCGCCAGCGTGATCATCCCCTCCCCTGAACCCGGCGGCCCGTGGCGCATGATCGGCTGGAGCAACATCCACCCGCAGTGGGAGCACTACGCCCTCGCACAGAGCAACTTCCACGCCGCCAACTACCCTCTTCACACTGAAAACGGCGACGGCGAAATCCAGCGCTGGGCACAGGCCGGTGAAGACGTCCGCACCGCCCTCCAAGAGCTCCACGACGAACTCGACGGCCTGCCCTACGCCTTGATGATCGACGGTCACGCCAGCCGCCGTGTATGGCCCGGCCTCCACAACAACAAGCAGGGCCTCGGAAAAGATCCCGGGGACCCGCGCCTCTGGCTCCCCGCAAGCGGACTGCCCCCGTCCTGGAATCCGGTCAGCATCATCCGCATGAACTGCGCGCAGGCGGAAATGCCCCGTCTGGTCGCCGTCACCGAGAAGCAGAAGAACGGCAAGACCGTCCCGCTCAAGACCTCCAGCGACCTCTACTACCCGGAAGCCCGGCCCGAAGGCCACCCCTGGTTCCTGTTCACCGAACCCCGCAACTACGGCAAGAAGCGCCATGGGCAGTGGAAGACCCGCTGGCGCGCCGACCCGGGGAAAGCATCGAAGAATGCCGACGAGCGCAAGGAGAACGAACTGAACGCCCCCTGGTACAGCATGACCACCAGGGAGATCACCCCGATGCACACGCGGGACGGCTACGACCGAGAGATTCTCGCGGTTGCCGCGGCGCGGCTTTGTCACCAGGCGCTCTCCTGGTCAGACCGGACGCGATACCCGGCCCCGCTCCACGCTGCGCTTCAGATGGACCTTGGCCACCCCCAGTACCGACGCTCCGAGCCGAAGGACCCTGAGAGCATCGAAATCCTGAAGGAAGCCAGCGGCACCGACCTGTAGATACCGGGACGGCTCCGAGCCGTGGGGGGGGGGGGGGGGCGCGGGGGGGGGGGGGGGGGCGGGGCGCGGGCCCCCCCCCCCCCCCCCGCCGGCCCGGCCCACCCACCCGCCGGCGCTCCGCGCCGTGGCTCACCGCGCGGC